>DATENC010000001.1:0-75991 GCA_035275265.1 Burkholderiales bacterium
CGGGGTGCCCAAGAAGGAGATGCTCTCGCTTGCCGAGGGTAATCGGCCGGTGCTGCGAGACGTGCAGTCGCTCACCGACTGGCTGTGGTACGTCAACACCAAGGGCTCGCTGGCCGAGGCGGTAGCGGCGACCAGCTTCGCGATCGAGGGCGTGGCGGGGGACATTGCGCGCAAAGTCACGGCGGGTTTTGAGGCCTATGGGAACCAGCCGGGCGTGGAGATGGGCCCGAAGACTTACAAGTGGTTCCGCGAGCACGCGCACTACGATGATCTTCATCCGAAGATCGCGCTGGAGATCATCAAGCGCTACGCCACCACGGAGAAGATGCAAACACGGGTCATGCTTGCCGCAAAGCGCAGCATCCAGCTCCTGCACAATGCCCTGGTCACCGCCTATCAGGCCTATTCCCCAACGCAGACCAGCGAAGAGCAGGCGGATAGCGACAAACGCGCGCGTGACCGACGCCTCGCGCAAAAGACTGTCGGGTTCCCGGATCGGCGCTTCAGTGAACGGCGTGGCCGTTCTCGACGTGCTGTGGCGTAAGGTTGCCGACTGCCGGCATCCAAAAAAGGCGGATGACGAGACGGGCACCTTACGGTGCCCGTTTTCTTTCCCGTCGAACGTGTCTCGTTTTGTGTCCTGCCGGCTTCCGATCCAACGCTGATTCAGTCCTGCAGACGCAGCTGCAGGTGTGCATGACGCCATAGTCGGGCGAGCCCGAGAAAGAATAGAGTGAACGAGAACCCGATGGCCCACTCGACCACGTTCTCCACCCTGTCCTTGAGCTGCTCATCGAGCATTGGTGCGATGAAAACGTGAGCGATTGCGACCAGCATCGTCAGGCCAGCCAGACACATCAGCATGATGTCCATGCGCGCCGGCACCGCAAGCGCTCCGTGGCTCGTCAGGCGCCGGATGTGCCCAGTCGCAATCAGGATGCATATGTAGGTAAAGCCGAAATAAACGATAGTGCCGTATCGGCGCAGCCACCGGTAAGTGCCGCCCTCCGTGCCAAGGAATGTTCCGTACACAACCAGAAAAATCGCGGCAACAACTCCCAGCCAGGGCAGCCATCGAAGAGACCTGCCGGTGGCGCCCGAACGTGTCAGCCACGCTGTACACAGCAGCCAAGTCATACCCTGGATCGTTGCAGACGGCAACATCAGCCCGCGGAAAATGTGATTCCCAAGCCCGTGTCGCGCGGCGCGGCTGATCGATACGCAACCGTCCACTAAAGGAATGCAGTAAGGGATGTAACCCTGTGCTGTCGAGACCCACCACGCGCTGACGACCGCGACCGCCATCAGCAATCCCGCGATCAACGGTAGCGGCCAGAGTGGATAACCCTGCCCGGGCGGTGGGGCATTCACGGGTTCTGCTCTACCGGGAATCCGGGCAGCCGCGTGCAGGGAAAGTGCAGCGGGATTCCATTCGCAGTATTAGCCCATCCGCGTTTCGGGGGTGGCCGGCCTTAGAATTGAAGGTAAATTTCATCCACGTAGCACCACCCCCATTGCTCGCCTGGCTGGAAGGACTTCATGACCGGATGGGAGGTGGTGTTGAAGTGTTTCGTAGCGTGCTTGTTTTTCGAACTGTCGCAACAGCCGACATGGCCGCAGATCAGGCACATTCGCAGGTGCACCCAGGAGTCGCCGGTCTTCAGACAGTCTTCGCAACCCTGCGCGCCCGGTGCCACATCGCGGACTTCAGTCAGGTGCTTGCATTTCCCGGCCATTGTCAGTGAAGGATCAAGTTGGATGGATGCGGGTGGCCCGTCACCGTACCTGGCCCCTGCATTACATCTCGCAGGTATTCTTGTAGATCGTATTCTTCGGGGTCGAAAATACCTTCCGCAGCATCGGTTCGAAGAACTCCAGCGGCCTGCATTCCAGCCCGGGGTCGAACGCAGGATTGTCGTAGATCTCGCAGAAGCGCGCCGTACGCTCGAAGTGGGGGTGGCCGCGAAACTGCTCGCGCATGTTCGGGTCCATGCCGACGTGCTGGAAAAAGAAGTAGCCCTGGAAAATACCGTGTTTCTCCACCATCCAGTGATTGGCTTCCGATACAAAGGGCTTAAGAATGGCGGCGGAGACCTCCGGGTGATTCCAGGAGCCCAGCGTGTCGCCGATGTCATGAAGCAGCGCGCATACGACGTACTCCTCGTCCTCCCCGGCCTTGTGCGCGAGCGTGGCGGTGAGCAGCGAGTGTTGCAGACGGTCCACCGCAAAGCCGCCGGAGTCACCGCCCAGCAGGCGCAAGTGCGCGAGGACTCGGTCTGCGAGTTCCTTCGCGAACGGCTGGTAGCGCGCGACGATGATGTCCCAGTCCGCCTTGGTGCTCTCTTTCATGGACTTGAAACCCGCGCGCTGCTCCGTCAGCATGTCACCCATTGCATCCCCCGGTTCGTCGATTGGAACGGAATCAACCAAGTATAGCCCCAACGAAAGCCCCTTTGACTGGCGGGACGCCAACGGCGCAAGCAAAACCTAATCCGAGGGTCCATGAGATTGGCGGTTTTCCACCAGAGACAAAAAAAATGAGGACGCCCGAAGGCGTCCTCTCCATGCAAACTGCAGTTCAGGCGCGGCCCAGTTTGTCGACGCAGGCCTTCTCGGTCATCTGTTCGAAGCCCTTGCCCTTGCAGGCGTTCTTGCCCTTGCACCCGCTCATGGATGTCTTGCACTCACTCTTGCCCTTGCAGGCGTTGGCGCCGTAACACTTGATCTGCACTTCCTGGGCGGTCGCGATGCCGACCACGCCGGTTGCAAACACCGCCGCTGCCGCAGTTGCAATTGCCGCGCTGACCAATCTGCGATTAACGTCCATTCCCAGCCTCCTTCTTTGCAAACGTTCGTAAAATGGGTCGGGATTACCGGCCGGACTTGTGTTTGCGCCCGGCCGGATGTGCCGTTTCCCGCGTAAACCGCTGCCCGCCGAAACCCGGCGCGCGGCCTGAACGCTGACTTCCGGCTGCGTTTTCTGCCGCCGTGTGGCGCGTCCAAAGGCATTTACGCTCGTGTCGGCGAGTTGGATGCATCCTGTGAAAGCGGCGCAACACGGTTTCGGGCCGGCGGATCTACGCTTCACTGGACGGCGGCGAGCGCCCGTCCCGCTTGACGCGCTTGCTGCCGGCAGGCAAGTTACGCGGCTGCATCAAAGCGGAGGCTCCAGCTTGGCCATAGTCGAAAAACTGCGAAACCAGATGGTGCTGCCCGTAATCGGTGCGCCGATGTTCATCGTCGGCAACCCCGACTTGGTCATTGAGCAATGCAAGTGCGGGATCATCGGGTCGTTCCCGGCGTTGAATGCCCGTCCTGCACCTATGCTGGACGACTGGCTCGACCGCATCGAGGCCGCGCTCGCTCGGCACGCCCAAGCGCATCCGGATGCGAAAGTCGCACCCTATGCAGTGAACCAGATCATCCACCACTCGAACGATCGGCTCGACCGCGATCTCGATGCCTGCGTGCGCCATCGCGTGCCGATCATCATCACCAGTCTTCGATCACCGGACGATGTGGTGAAACAGGTTCATCAGTATGGCGGCGTCGTGTTTCATGACGTGATCAGCATCCGCCATGCAGAAAAGGCGCTGGAGGCCGGCGTGGATGGCTTGGTGCTGGTGTGTGCCGGTGCCGGTGGCCATGCGGGCATGCTCAGCCCAATCGCGTTGGTGCGCGAAGTCAGGCGCTTCTTCGCAGGTCCGCTCGCGCTTTCCGGCGCGATAACCGACGGGGCCGGAGTGCTTGCCGCTCAGGCGGTGGGTGCGGACTTCGCCTATGTCGGCACGCGTTTCATCGCCTCTCGCGAGGCCAACGCGGTGGATGCCTACAAGCAGATGATCTTGGAAAGCAGTGCCGCGGACATCGTCTATTCGCCGTTCTTCTCAGGCGTGCACGGCAACTATCTGAAGGGGAGTATCAAGGCGCAGGGCCTGGACCCGGACAATCTGGCTCCGGTGGACAAGTCGACAATGAATTTCGGCTCCGGCACGACGAAGGCCTGGAAAGACATCTGGGGTGCGGGACAGGGAGTAGGCAACATCGAGGACGTGCTCCCGGTGCGTGAACTGGTCGAGCGCCTGCGCGAGGAATACGAAGCTGCACGCGGTCGCTTACAACTTGCCGCGACCGGGGCAACGGCCTAGCAACGTCAAAACCCAACACAGAGGCACAGAGACCACAGAGAAATGCACGCGGGGATAAGAGCAAAGCAGTCGCGATAGTTACGGTAGCTGCGCGTTAACAATGGCTACTATTACTCTCCCGATCTTTCGTTGTCCTCCGTGCCCTCTGTGTCCTCTGTACCTCTGTGTTAGGTGGAGAGCTCTAGGTCTTAGGCAATATCGGCAATCCGATCGTCCAAGAGCCCGGCGTGCTCGCGCTGGACGTGGAATTTGATGTTTGGCCAGCGGTCCTGGATCACTTTCATTTCGTATTTGGTATTGGTGAGTACCGCAAACGCCTCGGCGGCATCGCGCGCCACCCGCCCGGCGTTTGCATCTACGAACTTCTCGAGTTCCACCGGATCGTCGGCCGACACCCAGCGCGCGCACGTATACGAGGCCGGCGTCATCCGCGCCTCCACGCCGTATTCGTGTTGCAGGCGGTGCGCAGCAACGTCGAACTGAAGGCTCCCCACCGCGCCCAGCAGCGTCATGGTACTGCGCAATGGCCGGAACACCTGGATCGCGCCTTCCTCGCCGAGCTGCAACAGTCCGGTGCGAAGCTGCTTGGCACGCAGCGGATTCAATACTTCGATGGTATGGAAGATTTCCGGCGCAAAGTACGGAAGCCCGGTGTACTGCAGTTCCGCCCCGTCGGTCAGCGTGTCGCCGAGCTGGATGCCGCCGTGGGTCGGAATGCCGATGATGTCACCTGCGTACGCTTCGTCCAGTAGTTCGCGCCGCTGCGACAGGAAGGAAACCACGTTGTTGGGGCGGATTTCCTTGCCGGTGCGCTGAATTTTTACGCGCATGCCGCGCAAGAATCGTCCCGAGCAGATGCGCACGAACACCACGCGGTCGCGATGCGCGGGATCCATGTTGGCCTGGATCTTGAAAACGACCCCGGAAAAGATCTTGCCATGCGGATCGACCTTGCCCTGCACCGCAACTCGCGGTTGCGGCGGCGGCGCGATGTCCACCAGCGCGTCCAGCACTTCACGAATACCGAAATTGTTGATTGCCGAACCGAAGAACACCGGGGTCTGCCTTCCCGCGAGAAACTCCTCGCGTGAGAAGGCCGGGCTGGCCTCGCGAATCAGGTCGATGTCATGGCGCGCCCGCTCGAACTCGGCGCCGAAACGTTTGCGCAGAGAAGGATCGTCGAGTCCGCTGATGACTTCGTAGGCCTGTCCCAGACGGTCGTCGCCGGCGCGGAAAACGCGGATGTGGTCCTCCGCCAGGTCGTAAACGCCGTGAAACGATTTGCCCATGCCGATCGGCCACGAGAACGGCACGGCGGTCATACCCAGCGCGCGCTCGATCTCGTCGATCAAATCGAGCGGCTCGCGTACTTCGCGGTCCATCTTGTTGATGAACGTGAGGATGGGCGTGCCGCGCGAGCGGCACACTTCCAACAGACGCAGCGTCTGTGCCTCCACGCCGTTGGCCGCGTCGATCACCATCAGTGCCGCGTCCACCGCGGTCAGCACCCGGTAGGTATCTTCCGAAAAGTCACGGTGTCCGGGCGTGTCCAGCAGGTTCACTACCTTGCCCCTGTACTCCATCTGCATCACCGAACTCGCGACCGAAATGCCGCGTTGCTTTTCGATTTCCATCCAGTCCGATGTGGCGTAGCGCGTGGCCTTGCGCGCCTTGACGCTACCGGCGATATGGATCGCGCCGGCGAAGAGCAGCAGTTTCTCGGTGAGAGTGGTCTTGCCCGCGTCCGGATGCGAAATGATTGCGAAGGTCCGCCGCTGCTCGACTCTTTCGGAGAGAACTTCTCGGGCTAAATCGCTCATGAACCACAGGTCGGTCTGGAAACGTTCGCGCCCAAACCTGGAGAGTGAAGAAGGCCGCGCATTCTACGTGTTCGTGCGAAGTCCGTCCATGCCGCTGGCCGGCGGTTAGGTGCGTCGACGCACTTATTCTTTCCCCGGATCCCTGAAATTCGGCACCTGCTCAAACTCCACGTTGTAGAGTTTGCCGTTTACCTTCTGCACCCGCCGGATGTAGATGGTCTGGATCGCGTCGCGAGTGTCCGGGTCTATGGTGACGGGTCCGCGCGGGCTGTCTAGCTTCAGGCCCTTGAGCACTTCCATTGCCTTGTCGCCGTCGATTTTGCCGTTCAGCCGGCGCACCACTTCGTAGATGGCGGCCATTCCATCCCACCCGCCTACGGCCATGAAGTTCGGCCGATGTGCGTTGTCGAGGGCGGTGAAGGCCTTGAGAAAGGCTTTGTTCTGCGCGCTATCGTGGGCTACGGAATAGTGATGCGAGGTCACCACACCTAAGGGTGTGTCGCCCATTGCCTCGATCATCCCGTCTTCGGTGAGATCACCGGTCGCGATCAGCCGGATGCCCGCCTTGTCCAGACCGCGTTCGTTGAAGCCTTTCATGAAGGCCACGGGCTGCTCGCCGGCCGGAAGGAAGATGAACACGGCCTCGGGCTTTGCATCCTTGATCCGCTGCAGGAAAGGCGAGAAATCCGGATTGCGTAGCGGCACGCGCACGTCCCCCACGATTTTTCCTCCAGCGGCCTCGAATGTCTTCTTGAAGGTGACCTCGGCATCGATGCCGGGTCCGTAATCCGACACAAGGGTATAGACCTCCTTGACGCCGTTCCTTGTCGCCCAGGTCGCGATCGGCGCGGTGATCTGCGGCAATGTGAACGATACGCGCGCAATGTAGAGCGACTTCGTGGTGATGATCGAGGTCGCCGCATTCATGACGATCATCGGCGTCTTCCCTGCGGTCGCCAGCGGTGCGGCGGCGAGCGCGTTCGGCGTCAGTCCGAACCCCGCAAGAAAATCCACCTTGTCGTTGGCAATCAGTTGCTGGGCCTGGCGCTTGGCGACATCTGGCGCGGCCCCGGTTGTGTCCCTGACGATCAGTTCGATCCTGCGCCCGGCGACCGTGTCGCCGTTAGCCTTCATGTAGGCTCGCGCGCCGTCCAGGATCTGACGGCCAATGTCGGCGAAGGGGCCGCTCATTTCCAGCACCATGCCGACTTTGATCGGCTCCTGGGCCGGGACCGTTGAGGTCAGCACGCAGCCAACGGCCAGCGCCGAAGCTGTCAAAACGCGTTTGAACATCGCTCTCCTCCAATTATTCAGAAAAACAATCTCGCGCTAACCGTCTAAACTATCCTCCAGTGCCCGCGGTTGACTTGCCACTCTACAACAATCCGGAAACAGTCCATGACCCCCCGTAAGACTCCACCGTTTCGCGCCGACCATGTCGGCAGCTTTCTTCGCCCCAAGGAACTGCTGGAGGCTCGCGAGCGATTCAAGCAAGGCAACCTGTCCAAGGCCGAATTGCGCGCGGTCGAGGACCGCACGATTCGCGACATCGTGCGCTTTCAGGAGGATCTCGGGCTCCAGGGAATCACCGACGGGGAGTTCCGCCGCACTTATTTTCATATCGATTTTCTGGAGCAGCTCGACGGTGTCGAGACGCGCGGGGGCATCGCGGCGAGCTTTCACAGCGCCACCGGCGAAGTGAATTTCGCGCCGCCGGTAATGCACGTAACCGGAAAGCTGCGCCATGGACGGCCGATCCAGGCGGAAGATTTCAGGTTTCTGAAGTCCGTTACCGGGCGCGTACCGAAAGTAACCATTCCATCGCCGACCATGCTGCATTTCCGCGGAGGGCGCGCCGCCATCAGCAAGGAGGCCTACCCCGACATGGAGACCTTCTACGACGATGTCGCCCGGTGTTATCGCGAAGAACTCCAACAGCTTGGGGCAGCGGGCTGCACCTATGTCCAGCTCGACGACACCAATCTCGCCTATCTCTGCGATCCGAAGATGCGGGAGGGCGCGCGCAGCCGTGGCGACGATCCGAACGAACTGCCGCGCCGTTACGCCAGCCTGATCAACGCCGCGATCGCGGATCGTCCCGCGCAAATGACGTTGTGCACCCATCTGTGCCGCGGCAACTTCAAGAGCGCCTGGGTCGCGGAGGGCAGTTACGAGCCGGTTGCCGAAGTGCTGTTCAATGATTTGAAAGTCGACGGCTATTTCCTGGAGTATGACGACGAACGTTCGGGAGATTTTTCTCCGCTTCGATTCGTGCCGAAAGAAAAAATCGTGGTCCTCGGGCTGGTGACTACAAAGCTCGGCGAGCTTGAATCAAAGGACGACCTGAAACGCAGGATAGACGAAGCGGCGCGCTACGTGCCGATGGAGCAGCTCTGTCTGTCGCCTCAGTGCGGCTTCTCGAGCACGGTGCACGGTAATGAAATCGCTCGCGAGGCACAGGCCGCGAAATTGCGCCTGGTGGTCGAGACCGCCCAGGAGGTTTGGGGAAATAGCTGACGGGGACGCGCGTGCTGATTTGGTCCCACACGAGGACTCAGTCGTGTACAGCGAAGTTCAATCCTTCTGCCGCGTTTTTTTGACAAGCGAATATCTCGGCTGCCGGAAAGGCCCGTGCACGCGGATGGACGAGGCCAGGGAGAAGATGCGCGGTTTTTTCGGATGAGGCGTTAGCACCACGTCGACGGTTTCGTGACGCAGGTCGATGGTGCCTGTTCCTTCCGTGTGCGTCTGATCCGTGTCGAGCACGATGGCCGTCGATGTTCCAAGGCCCTTGTCGAAATCGAACGCGCCTTCGGCGGTGTTGATACCGATGGCATGGTCGCCGGTCATCAGCAGACGCAGGATTTTGCCGCCGTTCAGGCCAAGTTTGGCGTCCAGCAGATTGGAGATGCCACCTCCTTCCATGGTGATTTCCATGGAGCCCGTTGCGCTTGCCAGAAGTTTCGCGATCGAATCGCCTCGCCCCTTGAGATCGACATGCCCCTTCAGCGGCCCTGCGCTGCGCGCTCCTTTCCGTAGCCTCTCGAGCAGTTTTTCCAGCCGCACATCCTTCAACTCCATTTTCGCGTGTGCCGACAGCGGCTTTTGCTGTCCGTCAAGCATGACCAGTCCCAACACATGACCGCCGGCCAAGCCGATATCGAGCGGCTTCAGTGCAAGAACGCCGTCATTGAGATCGGCAGTAACCCGCACGCTGTCCAGTGCCTGCAGCTCAGCCGCTTTTAACTTTTTGAGATCCAGAGTTACGTGCGCATCGAAGGATCTCAAACGTTCGAATTTGAATGCCCGATTGGGAAACAGGCGCTTTCCCGCGCCTGGCTCGGGATTCTCCGGCCCGGCATTTTGGTTCTCGTCATGCGGTGTTCCCGCTTTCTCCTTTGATTGGCCGCTGCTCACTAGAGAACCAAAGTCGGAGAGATGGGTCGATTCGCTGCGCAGCGCCGCCCGCAACATCAGGCGCTCTTTGCTCCGGTCGACACTGATGACACCGGCAATGTCGGTATCGCCGAGCTTTCCCTCTACGTCGGTGAATGAGGCGTCGTCCTTCACCAGCCGGAAGTGCGATCGGAAATCATACGGCCGCGAGGCTGGCAGCGAAGTGCGGAAGAAAGCACCCAGTTTCGACAGCGAAGAACCGGCGAGACGTACTTTCGCATCGATGGCGGAAGGCTCGAAGAGATCCGCGATGGTGCCGTCGGCATCGAGCTTGTTTTTCCCGGCCGAAATGTGGCCACGCAACGGAAACGATTCCCCGGTCTCCAGAAACGTCAGCAGTTCGCTGGTCAGCACTTCGCCGGAGAACGCAGTCCCGCCGAATTCGCCCTTGAATGAGATCTGCGTTGGATGCGCCGCGTCGGGCTTGAGCCCCTCGGATCCGGCTTCCGATGAACTCGCGGTTGCCGTGACCTCCAGATCGACGTCGCGGCGAACAAAGCGGATGGTAGTGCGATGGGGTTCCAGTCTCAGCACCTTGATCCGGCCGGGCCCGCGATCCTCGGGATTCCGCAGGCGCCAGTTCCGCAGCCCGTCTGCCTGCCTTTCCATGTCCACATCTGCGTCGATTAGAACCAGCCTTGAAATCACCGGCCGCCTTTCCCACACGCTCTTCAGGGAGAAGGTGAACGTGGCCTCCCCGGCGACGGCAGTAGGCCGCTTGTCTGCCCACGGAGCATTCTCGATGTACACATCGCGCACCCGCACGGTCGGTTCGAATCCGAGATCGACATGCAGGTCACCTATTCGGACTTCCCGGCCTGATCGATCCACCAAATAGCGCTCAAGGGGATGGCGGAGCCAGTTCCAGTCGAACAGTGCCACCACGACGGCAAACACGACCAAAAGGCCAAGCAGTACGCCGGTTGTGCGACGGAATTTTGGGAATCGGAACGGCATGACCGCCTTTCGACAGCGACTTTGCGCGTTGGTGCGATATGGGACGGAGGGAGTACGACACTGCTTGGGTTGTGGAAGCTCAAGCGGGTATTCGCAGGAGCACGAGTTGCGAATTGGCCGCCCGCGCAGCGAAGGTTTCTGTTCTATGTACGCTAGCGTACGGAACTGTGCACGGGAGGCGCTTAGGCTAACCAAGTGCCGATGCGCGGTCGTGCCGGTTTGTTCGCGGACATCTCGGCGGCATCGGTGCTGGTTTTTGCCACTCCTGAATGATTTCCCAAACTTGATTCGTGACTCGGAGAACAGACATGAATCCCGGGACCCAGATTATTGATCGTTCTGACCCTCATGCTGACCGCTGCCATTCCGATGTGGTCGTGCAGCGAGAAATCGCGCAACGGGCCGAGTCGTTGTGGAATCGTCATGGTCCTGAAGTTGTCGATTGGACGGCCGTAAGGGGTCGTTCCTGCGCTGCGCACAGGCCGCAGCGACCACTCTCGAGCGCAGTTTTGGTCGGCGCGATGGTATTGGCAATTGCTGCCTGCGCTGAGGTGGCCCGGTTGCCGATTTCTGCCGGCATCGGACCGCAGCCCACGCTACCACCACCACAAAAATCGCTCATTCCGACCGTGCTCATCGCTCCGGCCAAGGGCTGGCCAGCCGGCGCGACGCCAGTGGCTGCAGCCGGTCTGGTGGTGAACGCCTACTCAACCGACCTTGACCATCCCCGTTGGCTCTATGTCCTGCCCAACGGCGACGTACTCGTTGCCGAAAGCAACGGCCCGCCCCGGCCGGATGACGTGCGCGGCATCAAAGGCCGGGTGATGAAGATGCTGAGGAAACGTGCGGGCGGAGGAGTTCCGAGCGCCAACCGCATCACGCTGCTGCGCGATAGGGACGGGGACGGTACCGCGGAAACGCGAACAATTTTCCTGGCCGGACTGAATTCGCCCTTTGGCATGGCGCTTGTCGGCAGCGACTTCTATGTAGCCAATACGGATTCGATAGTGCGCTTTCCCTACAAAGCAGGCGATTCACAGATCACCACGCCCGGGGTAAAGCTCGTGGATCTGCCCGCAGGCACGATCAACCATCACTGGACCAAGAACATCATTGCCAGCCGCGATGGATCACGCCTCTATGTGACCGTAGGTTCGAACAGTAATGTGGGCGAAAACGGCATGGACAACGAGGTCGATCGCGCCGCCATATTGGAGGTCGATCGCGCGACCGGCCGCTCGCGGCTATTCGCCTCGGGTCTGCGCAATCCGAACGGGTTGGATTGGCAGCCGCAAAGCGGCGTGCTCTGGACGGCAGTCAACGAACGCGACGAGCTTGGCGGCGACCTGGTTCCCGACTACATGACGTCGGTGCAGGATGGAGCTTTCTACGGCTGGCCTTACAGCTATTACGGGAAGAACGTCGATGCACGAGTGAAGCCCCCGCGTCCGGATCTGGTCGCGCGCGCCATCGCGCCTGACTATGCGCTCGGACCGCATACCGCATCACTCGGGCTGGCGTTTTATCGCGGGAGCCTGTTGCCGCAGCACTATGCCGGGGGGGCGTTCATTGGGCAGCATGGCTCGTGGAATCGCAAACCGCGGAGTGGCTACAAGGTGCTATTCGTACCGTTTGCCGATGGACGCCCCGTTGGGGTACCCGAGGACGTACTTACCGGCTTTGTCAATGCGGAGGGCGAGGCTCTTGGCCGCCCCGTAGGCGTGGCGATGGACCGTTCAGGCGCACTGCTCGTCGCGGACGATGTTGGCAACGTTGTCTGGCGCGTGACGTCGGCCGTGTCCAGACAGTGATTTCCCGCTCCTTTGCAGCGGTCACGGTGTTCTCCCTGATGGCCGCGGCAGGTTGCGCGACGCTGCCCGACACCGATGCTCTTATAGAGCGGCACACCGGACAAGCAGCCAGATTCGAGGATGCGCGCGGTTCGCTTTCCGCGGAGAAAAGCGCCGCGATCCTCGCGGAGCTCAAGCGCAAATCGGGCGACATCGATATTCTGGAAAAGCAAATTGTCCTTGAGCAGGCGATCGCCGGCAGCCCGCTCGTCGTGGGAAACAAAGTTTCCTTGCTGCAGGACGGCCCGGATACATACGCTGCAATGTTTGCTGCAATCCGCAAGGCCCAGGACCATATCAACCTGGAGTCCTACATCATCGAAGACGATGAGATCGGACGGCAGTTCGCGGATGTGCTGCTGGAAAAGCAGCGGCAGGGCATACAGGTCAACCTGATCTATGACAGCGTCGGTGGCATCAATACGCCGAAAGCCTACTTCGAACGGTTGGCGGAAGGCGGCATCGCGGTGCTCGAATTCAATCCCGTCAACCCCCTCAAGGTGAAGAAGCAATGGCTGGTCAACAATCGCGATCACCGGAAATTGCTGGTGGTCGACGGACGGACCGCGTTCCTGGGCGGGATCAATATCAGCAGCGTTTATTCGTCGGGGTCGGTCGTCCGTGCCACTGCGAAACGGGCTTCGTCAGTTGGGTGGCGGGATACCCAAATTCAAATCGATGGCCCTGTGGTCGGCGAATTGCAGAAACTGTTCATAGACACATGGGGAAAGCAACGCGGCAAACCACTTGCCCAGAAGAAATATTTTCCCGCGCTGAAGGTGCAAGGCAAAGATATTGTGCGCGCCATCGGTAGCACCCCCGACGATGCCTACAGTCAGATCTACCTGACGCTGATATCCGCAATCGGCAATGCGGAGAAGCAGGTGCACCTGACCAACGCCTACTTTGTTCCCGACCCGCAGCTGGTGGATTCACTGATCGACGCCGCCGGGCGAGGGGTCGATGTCAGGTTGATACTTCCAAGCCATTCCGATTCCGCGACGGTATTTCACGCCGGGCGTTCGCATTATCTCAGCCTGCTCGAAGGCGGGGTAAAACTCTACGAGCGGCAAGGCTCGCTGTTACATTCCAAGACGGCCGTTGTCGACGGCGTCTGGTCCACCGTGGGTTCGACCAATCTGGACTGGCGCAGCTTTCTCGACAACGACGAAATCAACGCGGTGATTATCGGGCGTGAGTTCGGTGAGAAAATGGAGGCCATGTTCGCCAAGGACCTGGATGCATCGAAGGCAATCGACTTGGAACGCTGGAAGCGCCGCCCCCTTTCTTTTCGTTTCAAGGAATGGATGGCGCGCAGGGGCGCGCGGCTGCTTTAGCAGGGCTCTGCGCCCGTCGCCCCGATCAACGTCGGTCGATCAATCAGTTAGCATTAGATTCAAGAATCTCGAAGAGACTCATTTCGTCTGGGGGTATGCACCCCATGTGGACGTTCCGAGAGGCGTGGCAAAATCAGTTGTAATGCCCCGATCCAATCGGCGGAATTCGAAAGCAAGACCCGGAGTGCAAGGTCCGGCGATGGTCCTTACAGTGCGAGCGTCACCATACTGTTTAAGGAAATGACCATGAACACTTCAGCGAACACTAAAAAGCTTGCGGCTGCGACCCTCGGAGATCCCCGTTGGGCCACCGTGCGAGCACGCGACCTCGCGGCGGACGGGAAATTCTTCTACTCGGTCAAGACCACCGGCGTGTACTGCCGCCCGTCCTGCGCAAGCCGTTTGGCAAGGCCGGAAAACGTGCGATTCCACGCTACCTGCGCGGACGCCGAAAGAGCGGGCTTCCGTCCCTGCAAGCGGTGCAAACCCGATCAGGCGTCGCTGGCCACACGCCATGCCGCGAAGGTAGCCCAGATCTGCCGGCTCATTGAGGAGAGTGACACGGTGCCGGCGCTCGAGGAACTGGCGAATCGCGCGGGAATGAGCACATATCACTTTCATCGCGTCTTCAAGGCTGCCATAGGCCTGACCCCCAAGGCCTATGCGGCCGCGCATCGCGCCAGGCGGGTGCGCAGCGGGCTTGATGGCAACGGTACGGTCACCGAAGCGATCTTCGACGCCGGATATGATTCAACCGGCCGATTCTATGAAGAATCGCGCGAAATACTGGGAATGACGCCCTCGAACTATCGCAAGGGTGGCGCCAACACGGAGATTCGTTTCGCCATTGGTGAATGCTCCCTGGGGTCCATTCTGGTCGCGACCAGCGGGCGCGGAGTCTGTGCCATTCTGCTGGGCGATGATCCCGATGCGCTGGCGCGCGAGTTGCAGGACCGTTTCCCGCGTGCCGATCTGATCGGAGGAGACAAGGAATTCGAGCAACTGGTCGCCAAGGTGGTGGGTTTTGTCGAAGCTCCCAGGTTGGGTTTGGACCTGCCGCTGGATGTCCGCGGCACGGCGTTCCAGCAGCGTGTGTGGCGGGCCCTGGGAAAGATCCCCGCGGGATCGACTTTGAGTTACGCGGCAATTGCGAAGCGGATCGGCTCACCCAAATCAGTGCGTGCGGTAGCACAGGCCTGCGCGGCTAACACGCTGGCGGTGGCGATTCCTTGCCATCGCGTAATAAGAAACGACGGGGCCCTGTCGGGTTACCGTTGGGGGGTCGAGCGCAAACGCGCGCTGCTGGAGCGGGAAGCACAACGATGAGCGCGCAGCTTCGATCGGTGCCGGTTTCTCTCGCGTGCGCAAGCGTTGCGGATCGGATTGAGGCGTGCGGCTGGCAAGGCGTTTCGGCCGAGCTCGACGCGCAAGGTAGCGCAATTCTGGAGCGCCTGCTGGCGCCGGACGAATGCCGCACCTTGGCCGCCCTTTATTCCGACGAATATCGCTTTCGCAGCTGTGTGGTCATGGCAAGGCATGGTTATGGGCGCGGCGAATACAAGTATTTCTCTTACCCGCTGCCCGGAATGGTCGCCGGCCTGCGATCGGCCATCTATCCTCATCTCGCGCCTATCGCAAATCGGTGGAATGCGGAAATGCGCGTTGATGTTCAGTATCCGCACACTCACGCCGAGTTCCTTGCCCGGTGCCATGAAGCCGGGCAGGTCAGGCCGACACCGCTGCTGCTCCAGTACGGCGCGGGCGACTACAACTGCCTGCACCAGGATCTTTATGGCGAACATGTGTTTCCGCTGCAGGTCGCGATTCTGCTGTCGGAACCCGGAACAGACTTCACCGGCGGCGAGTTCGTGCTGACGGAGCAGCGTCCGCGCATGCAATCGCGGCCCGCGGTTGTCCCGCTGCGCCAGGGTGACGCCGTGATCTTCGCAGTGCACCGTCGTCCTGTTCACGGCACTCGCGGCACATACCGTGTCAATCTTCGCCATGGCGTGAGCCGCGTTCGTAGCGGACACCGCCACACGCTGGGCGTGATTTTTCATGATGCCGAGTGAGGACCGTGTAAAGAAATCTATTCGGCTCAAAACTATCGGACTTTAATGTGGGCTGGCGTACGGAGTGTCCGGGGCCGGGGAGGTACGGTGAAGAATTGATGCGCGGTGAATTGCCCCCGGGTCGGCGGCCAAGTTGCGGCCGACCGTGCAGCGGAGCGTGCAGGAATCGTTGATGTTATCGTGAAATGCAACTACGGCAGGCCACCTGCGGTCTGTAACCTCATAGCCCGGACAAGGCGGGAGCAAACATGCGACTAGGCAACCAGCGGGCCAGCGGCAACGTCGAGGATCGGCGGGGGATGGGCATGGTTGGAGGCGGGTTGGGGGTCGGCGGAATTGTTATCGCCGTCATCGCCTACTTCCTCGGCTTTGATCCCAGTGCGGTGCTCAACGTGGCCGAGCAGGTCACCACCCAAGGCGACTCGCGCGAGGCGCCCAAAGGCGCACCCGCGGATGAAATGGGACAATTCGTTTCCCGGATTCTGGGTAGCACCGAGGATGTCTGGGGCAAGATCTTCCAGCAGTCGAACAGCGAATACCGCCCCCCGACGCTGGTTCTCTATGACGGGCAGGTACGGTCGGCCTGCGGCATGGGCCAATCGGCCGTGGGCCCCTTCTACTGCCCGGGCGACGAGAAGCTCTACATCGACTTGGCATTCTTTCGCGACTTGCAGGCGCGCTTCCGCGCCCCGGGCGACTTTGCCCAGGCCTACGTGATCGCCCACGAGGTGGGCCACCACGTGCAGAAGCTCACCGGCACGATGAAGAAGTTGGAAGCGGCGAGGGAGCGCGTCTCGCAAACCGAATTCAACCGGATGTCAGTGCGCATGGAACTACAGGCGGACTGTTTCGCAGGCGTGTGGGGATACCACGCGGGCACAATGAATCAGTTAGAGTCCGGCGACGTCGCCGAAGCGCTCAACGCCGCGACAGCCATCGGAGACGACCGCCTGCAGAAGCAGACCCAGGGCCACGTCGTACCCGAGTCTTTCACGCATGGCTCATCGGAGCAGCGCGTGCGCTGGTTCAAACGTGGGCTGGACTCGGGACGCCCGAAGGACTGCGACACGTTCTCGACCAACTCGCTTTGACCTTTCCCCAAGTGGTTCTGGAGACCCGTCTGTAGCTAATTGGTGTGCTGGAGTCAAACTTTCGACCTACCCGAAAGTTCGATGAATCCTGCGAACCCGTACCTGCAACATACCTAGGCAATTCTCCCAAACCATCGGCCTCCGCAATCCGCCGATCGGATCACTCCATATCGTGAGCCAAGACGCGATATGCGGCAATTAATTGCAGGCTGGACTGACTAACAACGATCCAATCGAGCCCGATCATTTGAAAAGGAACTGTCATGCCTGCCAAGAAGAAAAGCGGCAAGTCTGCGCGCCCTCCTGTGAAATCGGGGCCGCGCAATACTGCGGCGCCGCGCCGCGCCGGCAACATCTCTGATGGAACGCTGAGAACCAACGATGTGGTGGTGGAGCAGGCGCGTGCGGCCAACTCTCTGGTTGCCGCGATGCCGTTCAACGCGACGAAGATATCCGAGTACGGTCACGACAATGCACTGTCCCCGCCCTCGGGTGCTGTCGTGGCACCCGCCGACGCGGCGTTGACGGCAAGCACACAGTCTGAGGAAAACCAAACGGCCAAGACTGGCGGCTCGGCGCCGGCCGGAGAGAACGCGACCGTCGCGTCGCTCGACCGCGTCCGGGTGGATGGCGGCGGCGAGGTGTTGACGACCAATCAGGGCGTGCCGATTGCCGACAACCAGAGTTCCCTGAAGGCGGGACTGCGGGGACCGACACTGCTCGAAGATTTCATTCTGCGCGAAAAAATCACCCATTTCGATCACGAACGCATACCCGAGCGTATCGTGCATGCGCGCGGCTCGGGCGCGCATGGATTCTTCGAGGCCTACGAGGCCTTGACACCATACACGCGCGCAGCGCCGTTTGCCGCAGCGGGCAAGATCACGCCGGTTTTCGTGCGGTTTTCCACGGTCGCCGGGGAGAAGGGTTCGAAAGACACGGCTCGCGACGTTCGCGGCTTTGCGGTGAAGTTCTATACCGACGAGGGCAACTGGGATCTGGTGGGCAACAACATTCCGGTGTTTTTCATCCAGGACGCGATGAAGTTTCCCGATCTGGTGCACGCCGTCAAACCGGAGCCGCATCATGGCATGCCCCAGGCGGCATCTGCCCACGACACCTTCTGGGATTTCGTTTCGTTGATGCCGGAGTCGACGCATATGCTGATGTGGGTCATGTCCGACCGGGCCATTCCGCGCAGCCTGCGCATGATGCAAGGTTTCGGCGTTCATACTTTCCGGCTCATTAATGACAAAGGCGAATCCGTCTTCTGCAAGTTTCACTGGAAGCCGCGCTTCGGCACGCATTCGCTGGTCTGGGATGAGGCGGTGAAAATCTCCGGGGCCGACCCCGATTTTCACCGGCGCGATCTGTGGGAAGCCATCGAGTCGGGAGATTTCCCGGAATGGGAACTCGGACTGCAGATATTTACCGAGAAGCAAAGCGACGGATTCAGCTTCGATGTTCTGGATCCCACAAAACTTATTCCGGAGGAACTGGTACCGGTCAGGCCGGTGGGACGTATGGTTCTCAATCGCAATCCGGATAATTTTTTCGCCGAGACCGAGCAGGTGGCATTCTGCGCAGCGCACGTAGTCCCGGGAATCGACTTCAGCAATGACCCGCTTCTTGCCGGCCGCATTCATTCGTACGTCGATACGCAAATAACCCGGCTCGGCGGGCCGAATTTCCATGAAATTCCCATCAATTCGCCGGTTGCAACGGTGCAAAACAATCAGCGCGACGGCATGCACCGCCAGGCGCTGCACCGTGGCCGCGTTTCCTACGAACCGAATTCACTTGCGGGCGGGTGCCCGTTCCAAGCCGGACCCGCCGGATTCAAGTCGTTTCCGGCTCCTTTCCACGAAGACAAAGTTCGCGGCAAGCCGGAGAAGTTCGCGGAACACTATGCGCAGGCCACGTTGTTTTTCAACAGCCAGTCCGATGTGGAAAAGGCGCATATCATTGCCGCATTCCGGTTTGAACTCAGCAAAGTGGGTGTTCCCGCGATTCGCGAACGCATGCTCGCATCGCTGGTGAATGTCTCGCCCGATCTCGCTGGAGAAGTCGCGGCAGGATTGGGCATGGAAGTGCCGGAAGCCCTTCCCAGGGCACTGGCGAAGCCGCCTGCGCCGGAGGTGCGGAAATCTCCCGCCCTGTCGCTACTCGCCCTTCCGGGCGAATGCGGTATTCGCACGCGCCAGATCGCGATCGTTGTTGCCGACGGCGTTGACGGTGCTTCGATCGCCGCGATACAGAGTGCGTTGGTGGCGGAAGGGGCAGTGGGGCATTTTGTGGGGCCCCGCGTCGGTAAATTCATCACGGACAATGGCGCCGAGGTCGAAGCCGACAGATCCATGGAAAATTCGCCCTCCGTGCTGTTTGATGCGCTGGTGTTGCCTGACGGCGCCAAGGCTATAGAAACGTTGGCGCGGGACGGGCACACGATGGAATATGTGAAGGACCAGTTCCGGCACTGCAAACCCATCCTTGCGCTCGGTGCTTCAACGAAGCTACTGGAGATGGCGGGGATCCGGGCCGCCAGCGGGAAGGACCCCGGACTCCTTGCCGCAGAGCCGAGCAAGGCGGCGGATGCGGCGGCTCGGTTTGTCGCTGCTATCGCAGCCCATCGTCATCCGGTCCGGGATAGCGATCCGCCCAAAATCTAGGCACATGACCGTTGGCCAGGGCACGGCCACGACGCAGCGGGATCTCCGCACCGGCACTCCATTCTGGCTCCGGCGAGGCGATGTTCGGGTCGCCAGTTCCCCGCTTTCCGCGAACCTTGCGGTCGATGTTGCCGTGGTGGGTGCTGGCGTAAGTGGGGCGATGGTTGTCGACGCGCTTCTTCGCGCCGGCAAGAGTGTCGCCGTGCTCGACCGCCGTGGCCCGGTCAGAGGCTCGACCCCGGCAAGTACCGCATTGCTGCAGTTCGAGATCGATCAGCCGCTCATCCACCTGGCACGGAAAATTGGGTACGAGCGCGCAGTTCGAGCCTATTGGCGGTCCGCCACGGCGGTAGATTTCATGCGCGGCCGGATTGCGGACCTCGGCTTGCGCTGCGGCTTTCGCGAACGGCAGACAGTCTATCTGCCGGGCAATGTCCTGAACGTGTCGGAGTTGAAACAGGAAGCGGCTGCCCGGGTAAGAGTTGGATTGCGTTCGCGGTTCATCGGTACCGGCGAACTGCGAGTCCTGACGGGGATCGAGAAAGCGGGGGCGGTGCTTTCGAGCGGAGCTGGTGAGGTCGATCCGGCGTCACTGGTCGCTGGCCTGTGGCGATCCGCGCTGTCGCGAGGCGCCCGCATTTATGCCCCCACCGAGGTCGTCCACATCGACCCGGGTCGTGCACACGTCACGCTCACTACGGCCGACGGTCTTGCGGTGCGCGCAAAACATTCAGTATTCGCCACCGGATACGAACTGGTGAAGCTGATCAGACCGCGCGGCTATAAGGTGATCTCGACCTGGGCCATGGCGACGGTACCGCAGCCGCGCCGGCTGTGGCCCAGCCGCTGCCTGATCTGGGAGGCGGCCGACCCTTATCTTTATTTACGCACGACTCTGGATGGAAGGGCCATCGCCGGCGGCGAGGACGAAGAGTTCTCGAACGACGAGAAGCGCGACGCACTAATTCCCAAGAAAATCACTGCGATCCGCCGCAAGCTCGGGAGGCTTCTGCCCGAGCTCGATACGAAGCCCGAATTTACCTGGGCAGGATGTTTCGGTGCCAGCGCCACCGGGCTTCCCGCTATCGGCGCGATCCCTGGCGCACCGCGCTGCCTCGCCGTCATGGGCTACGGCGGCAACGGCATGACTTTCAGTGTGATCGCGGCACAAGTGATTCAAAGGGCCATTCTGGGCTTGCCCGATCCCGACGCCGACTTGTTCGCGCTGCCGGAGTAACGATGTATGTGAATTAATCGTGGGTTCGAGCCCATCGTTGCGCTACGGGCAGTTGCCTATTCTTGTGCCTGTCTGCGTCTCGGACATGGTCATGTTCTTTCCGCCCATGTTCATCTGGATGCTGCCGCGATACGTGGTCGCCGTGGTCTGGAACACGGCAATTGCGCTGCCCCTGTTCGGTCCCGGGCACGCGATGCGATAGGAAACGGCGCCGTCACTTGCCTGGTAGTCGAGCAGGTCGCAATTCCTGAGCGGATTCTTGCTCAGAATAGAGAATGCCTCGCCCGATTCCAGGTCGGCTGGCCTTAAGCATCGAGCGACGACAAACGGCGCCGCGACATCCTGCACATTGGGCAAGGCAATGCGGACCTCGACCTGGTACAACCCGGGAGCCAGTGACGGATCGGCTGCAACGGATGTGATTGCCGCCAAAGCGGCAATTGCACCTGCCAGTGCGGGCAAGGTGCGCATCTGATACCCATCAAAGAGAAAGTTAAAGATGAAATGCATTCATTGCGAAGGACGCAGAGGACAGAGACCTCAAGTTTCGACGACCATAGGTTTTCCCCGTGACCTTATCCCGTCGGAAGATCGTCTGCGTGGGGGTAATGATATAGTTTGTTCATGCACCGCATGTTCGTATTTGTGTCGCTGTTGCTGATCTGGGTCAATGCGGGCCACAGCGGTGACTATTACGCGACTCCCAGCAATTCCGAAGTGGCAGAAGATCGCGTCGGGCGAATATTCTGGGCGCGCGCTCCGTTGTCCGAGACGAGCGTCGACTTCTTCAGGGATGTGGAGCTGCGGGAGCGCGTCCCCGTGCGAGAAAAGAAGCGGTTCAAGATCGTTGACGTGCTGCCTACCGATCGCTTTCCCCACCCCGACGTCCTCTACCTTGTGCGCTTCGATTCTCAGGAAGATGCCTATATCGAAGTCGACGCCTTTGAAAAGCTGTTGTATCGCGATCCCAGCAGCGACCAGGTAGTGACCTCAGTGTTCCAGCCGCCGGGCGCAGCAGGCCTGCACGTCTATGTCTTCGAGCGCAGCGGCATCTTCAGCGCCGATCCCGACGTCATCTGGTCACGGATCAGGAACGATGGCCCGCGCAGGTTCATTCCGGTCAGGCCCGCTGCGGCGCCGCCAGCGAATTGATCCTTCCGTCGCCCGGGAGGCGGGTGTTGAACCCGCCTCATCCCCCTCACGCCCTCGCTGGCAGTTTCGGCAACAGTCCGACTTTGGCCCGGGCTTCCTGCAGACCGAGCGACATCAGCGGCCAGAAATTCCACTGGTGCGTGATGTCGACGTTCATCTTCGCGCCACGGTGAATTGCCCAGAGTACTTTCTCCGGGTCAAAGTTGCCGACCTGGGGTGGGGTCACCGGCGTGATCCGTATGCCGTGATGGAACTGCAGGATCACGAACTGGATGAAGAAGAAGCCGTCCTCCCTGCGATTGCCCCCCTGGAAGCTGCCCTGCTGGATCTCGCCCATTGGCGTTGTTTCATGTTCGGCGAGCACGTGTCCGATGTCGTGGTAGGCGACAGAATCGGCAATCCCGCCGGGTTCGCCCGGAAATCCGAATCCAACCCCCGTCATGTGCTTCCAGTACTCGCGCCCTAGCGTTCCTTCGGGAAGCAGGCCGATGCGCTTGTAGTCCCAAAGCTTGTTCTTGTTGACCGCGGCTTTGAGCATCATCGCGCCGAAGAAGCGGAGTACGCCCATGACGCCTTCGGACCAATACGCTTCCTTGATCAGGGCCCGGAAGGCGCGCCTCACCGCAAGCATGCGCGCCTTGATGCGCCGGCCTGTTATCAAAGCGTCCAATACGTCGATTACAGAATCCCTGGTCGCAAGCTGTCGCGACAATTCTTTCAGGAACACAACGGAGCCGGGTTTCACCGGATTGCTCAGCAGAGCGGCTATCGCTGTTAACTGTATCAGCCGCTTGCGTTGGTGCGCGCCCTCGATGTGCACTGCCGACGGATCGATGGGCTGCGGGTCCTCGGACGGAACGTCGTATCCGGTGATCCTGGCGTAGGTCACGAGAAAAAGCCGTTCCTGCGGTTCCAGCGCGCCGCTCGGGCTGAGCGCCGTGCGCAATACGCGAAAAACCGTGTCCAGTTCTCTTGACGAATAAACATCGATATCCATGTTCCACTCCTTTCAATTGAAAAAATACAACGTTAATGATTGCTGCCTAGCGAAATTTCGCGATGCCTCTTGCCTCGTCACGCCACCACGATCGTCACGTCAATGAGACCGGACTTCTACGAGGCGGTATTCAGACGATGCTTGCATGGAAGTCTCCTCGAATCAGTTTTGAATACCGGGACGCGGTGTACGGGGGAGCCATCCTGAATCGCGCCTCGCTTCCAGCACCCACGAGAACGCGCCCGTTGCTTCCCAACTGCAGGTTGTCTCCCTCACGCAGTACGTAGTCGCGATTGAGTCCAGGCTGGGTAATCAGCAGCGTTCCCGCTTCGCAGGAAAGGATCCAACCCTCGGCGCTTTCGACGCGCATCAGCCCGTTTTCCTGCAGAACATATGAGTTGTCTACGGATTGAATTTTCATGGCGATGTCTCCTCAGTTCTCGTTTTCGATGGCGGCCATGTTGCATGCACCGGTTCTGCGAACCAAGGACGGCGGGCCATCTGAACCACGGACTATCCGGCACGCGGAGCAGGACTGTATCGGTCGAAGCGCGATACAGTTCCAGCGGACAAGGCGGCCGCCGTGCGCGACAATGGCGTTCTAGAGCTTCAGAATCGGGACATGACATCCGGGAGGAACCATGATCCATCTCGACAAGGACGCGGAAACGCCTCTGGCCGACCAGATCGTGATGCAGCTTGCGGGGCTGATTCAGAACGGCAACATGCCTTCCGGCACGCGCCTGCCGTCGATCCGCAAGATGGCAGGCGAGTTGCTGGTCAGCAGCGCCACAGTCGTGGCGGCTTATGACCGCCTGATCGCCCGGGGACTCGTGGAATCGCGCGCTTCATCCGGCTTCTTCGTCGCCCCGCAAACGCCGGGCGCCGTGCGCGGCCCGCTCATTCCCCAGCGGGTCAAGTACGACGCCGTGTCCACGCTCAAGCAAGTGATGAAAAAGCAGGACGGCGTGATTCCGGCCAGCGGCGGTTTCCTGCCCGAGACCTGGCTCGAAGACACGCTATCGAGCCGGCGGCTGGCAAGCGTTGCGCGTCAGGGAAAGCGGGCTTTCGTGACACCCGGCACCGCTGAAGGCTACGCGCCGCTGCGCCAGCAACTCGCTGTAAAGCTGGCGATGATGGGCGTGCCGTCGCATGAGGACCAGATCCTGCTGACCTTCGGCGTTACTCACGCTTGCGAATTGATCTGCCGTGCGCTGCTCTCGCCCGGGGACGCCGTGGTCGTGGATGAGCCCGGATACTACGGCCTGTATGCGCAGTTGGGTGCGCACGGTGCGCGCCTGTTGCCGGTTCCCCGGAAAATCGACGGGCCGGATGTGGAGGTGCTCGCCGAGGTGTGCGCGCGTTTCCGGCCAAAACTCTATTTCACGCAGACGCTGATGAACAATCCGACTGGAACGTCTACGAGCGTATCCAACGCGGCGGCGATCCTGAGCATTGCCGAGCGGCATGACATGCTGGTCGTCGAGGACGATATATATGGTGACCTTTATCCCGGCAGCAACGCGGTGCGCCTGGCGCAGTTGAACCGGCTTCAGCGCGTGATCTTCGCATCCAGCTTCACCAAGCTGCTCTCACCAAACATAAGAGTGGGCTACCTGACCGCCGCCCCGCAACTGGTCGAGTCGTTCCTCGCGCAGAAGATGCTTTCGGTATTCACCACATCCGAATTCGACGAACGTCTCGTTTATTCGATCCTCGCGGATGGCGGGTACAGGAAGCACGTGGAAAGACTCAAGAACCGCCTGGGGCAGCAGAAGCCGGCGGTCGTCAAGGGTTTGACGGAAGCTGGATTGAAGCCGCTGACACAGGATCATGCGTCGGTCTTCGTCTGGGCCGCGCTTCCGGAAGGCATCCAGGCGGAGGTGCTGGTACAGGACGCCGCGGAGCACGGATTCATGCTCATCCCCGGATCGCTGTTCTTTGTCAACGCGCCCGAATCTTCATGGATGCGGTTCAACATGGGATGGTCCAACGACAAGCGGCTGTTTCAGTATTTTGCACAGCGCCTGCCGATCCTCCAGAAAATGACCTCCACTGAGTTCAGCCGTCCGGTACAGAAAAGTCAGACACCCTCTTAGAAGTCGCGGAAACAAAAGGACAGGGCCGAGGTTCGAGGACCGAGAAAAGCGTGTGCTGTGTGCTGCGGCGGCACCAGCCGGCCAAGTGGTCCGACATTCCCAGTCTTGCCAGTCAGAATCGAATGTCGAAAGCGGGCACTCGCACGGTAAGAAATTCTAAGGACGATTGGACTAGCGCGGGTCTAGTACGCGATGTAGCTAACTTTGTAGTTAGTGGCGCTTCTCTGGGCCCTATGCCCCTGCAAAATCAATAGTCCACCGTAGAAACATACTGACCTTTGCGCGCAAAGGACTACCCAGGTTAGTGCACGGATAGGGCTGTGACAGACGACGGCATTGGATCCTTGTTCTGCGAGTGGGCGCATCAGGCATGCTGGTTGAACTTTCGCTATCGGCCAAAAGCCGACATACGTGACCCCACTTGAAAGCCGCAAGCGACGGGCGGAGACTTCGTGTTCTATCTAAACGAAATATGCGAATGTCGTGGTCGCTCAAGATGCAGACTAATTACAGGGTTAGCCTGCAAGGCCAGGGAGAAAAAAGCATGGTGACAATACACGACAAGTCGGTCCGAGCACTTGGTGTCTGGTCCGCGGTCTTCTGTGCTATCTTCAGTCTCGCATACATTTTGGCGCAGATCGGCGAATGGCTGGGATTATTCGGCTCGGCCGGCGGTCCTCATAGTCGAAGCACGTCTCTTGGTTTGGTGCTGCTTCTCACGCCGTCGTTGCTACTTGGCATTGCCTTCGTCGTGCTGACGGTGAGCATCCATTACTACGCTGAATCCCAGGCCCGGATCTGGAGTCATCTCGCAGTGGCTTTTGCTTCAATGTATGCCACGCTAATTAGCATCGTCTACTACGTACAACTCGCTTTCGTATTACCTCGCGTCGCGCGAGGCGACGCTGCTGGCATCGAGCTATTGATATTCGAGCCGTTCGATTCGTTTCTATACGCCGTCGACGTCTTCGGCTACAGCCTTATGAGCCTCTCGACGTTGTTCGCTGCGGCGGTATTCGGTAACCAAGGCCTTGAGCGCTGGATCCGTTGGGCTCTTATCGCCAACGGCTGTCTCATACCGTTTCTGGTACTGCAAATGTACTACCCACCGCTGATCTGGGGCGGCAGCCTGTGGGGCATTACGTTCCCGACCGCAACCTGGCTTCTGGCGATACATTTCAACCGCTTGCAAAGGCTGTAGGAGCTGTCTGTTTAGCCGTTGAGTCCGGAATTGAAGCTCATCCCAGGACCCAAGGCTTGGCCTCTATGGTCTGCTCAAGCGCTCAATGCAGAACAAACAAGGCATATGGCATTTTTCCCTCAACGAACGACGTCGAAAATGTTGGCCAAGTGGTCAGCTCTTGCAGTGGGGTTGCTCGTCTTGGTCTTTGCGGTGATCGTGATTGTAGGATCGAGCCGTCAGCGCACCATGGCGGATCAGCTCGTTGAGGCGCTCCTTCAATCTGCTACACGGACAAGGGTCAGTCTTGTGGCATTTTCGTCTCTCGAAGGATTGCCACCGCCCGTTGCCCGTTACCTCGCACACGTCCTAAAAGACGGACAGCGTCTGATCAAAACAGCACGAATGCGTCAGATTGGTGAGCTGCGCGTCGACATGGAAAACGATAACTGGTCATCATTTACTGCCACTCAAGTCGCAGTTCCGGGAGCACCTGGCTTCGTATGGAAGGCAAAGGTTGCCCTGCCGGTCCTGACACATGTATTCGTGGTAGATAGCTATGTGGCTGGTACCGGTGCAGGCCATGTGAGATTGCTTTCAACTTTCACAATAGCTGCAGAGTCCGGAAGGCCGGAGTTGAATTCCGGCGCCTTGCATAGGTACTTGGCGGAAGCGGTCTGGTATCCGACCGCGCTGTTGCCTGAGTCGGGTGTTCAATGGACGCCGGTCGACAATACTACGGCGCTCGCGACGTTGACGGATCGAGGCACCACTATTTCTCTGCAATTTCGATTCAACGACGACGGTGAAGTCACGGCTATCTATACGCCGGGTCGTTACGGCCGCTTTGACGGAGAATACAGACAGGCCCCTTGGGAGGGGCACTTTCGAAATTACGAACTCAGAGACGGGATGCGCGTCCCGACCTACGGTGAGGTTGCTTGGTACATTTCGGGCATTCGCCAAACGGTTTGGAAGGGTCGCCTTGTTGAAGCTGCTTACGAACTCGCGCCCTTACAAACCGACAGATAATTGGGACGCGCTCAGTCAAACCAGAGGTCCAAGCGTCGCCGCCGCGATCCCTGCCGGAGCGACCCACCAAACAGGCAGGAAGTTAGGGCACCGAGGATCGTCGGCCTCGAGCATCATGTTGATCTCAAATGATCCTGGAATAGCTTTGGCGTTGCTGTTGTTCGCGTAGATAGCGATCGAACACCATGCATATCACGCGCCCCAGCAACCTGCCCTTTGGTGTCACCACGATCCAGTCGGGCTGCAACTCGACCAACCCATCCTCCTCCAAGCGCCGCAGGTCCTCGATCTCCCCTGAAAAATACTTGGCGAAGTCCACCAGATAGGAGGATTCGATCGACTCGATCGAAAGCCGGAAGTGACAGGCCAGGGCCTGAATGACGGCGCGCCGGACCAGATCGTCCTTCGTCAGCTCCAAGCCCCGCCACACCGGTAGGCGCCCGGCGCCGAGCGCCGCGTAGTAATCCTCCAGAGTCTTCAGGTTCTGATAATAAGTCGGACCTACGCGGCCGATTGCAGATATTCCCAAAGCAAGCGTGTCGCACTCTGGGTGCGTCGAGTAGCCCTGGAAATTGCGTTGCAGGCGGCCCTGGCGTTGCGCGACGGCGAGTTCGTCATCGGGTTTCGCAAAATGGTCCATGCCGATGTAGAGATAACCCTTCCGGGTCAGGCGGCCGATCGCGAGCGTGAGGGTCTGCAGCCTGGCCTCCGGCGATGGCAGATCAGACTCCGTAATGCGCCGTTGCGGCTGGAAAATCCGCGGCCGATGTGCGTAGCCGTACAACGCAACGCGATCGGGGTCGAGAGCGAGTACCTTTTCGAGGGTGACGTCGAAGCTGTCCAGCGTTTGGTTAGGCAAGCCGTAGACCAGGTCAAGGTTCACGGAGCGCATGCCAGCCACGCGCGCCTCCTCGATAACGCGGCGGGTGATATCTTCCCATTGAATACGCTGCACCTCAGCCTGCACATCCGGATCGAAATCCTGCACACCGACCGATACGCGGTTGAAGCCGAGGTCGGCGAGAAATCCCATCGTGCCGGGTTCGACCTTGCGCGGATCGACCTCGATAGTACGTTCGAAGTCGGGGCCACGTTCGAAGTGCGCGTTGAAAGCACGCATCAGTTCGCGCATTTCGTCGCGGGAAAGGAACGTCAGCGTCCCACCGCCCCAATGCATCTGGCAAATGGCGCGTTCGGCTTCCAGCGATTGCGACAGCAACGCCAGTTCCGTGACGAGGTACTTGATATACTTCGCCGAGCGCCCATCATCCCGCGTCGCCAGCTTGTTGGACGCGTCGTGATAGCAGATCGTGTCGCAGAATGGGAGGTGCGTGTACACCGAAAGCGGCTGTTTGATGCCGCCGATGTTGCGTCGGCCGATCCATTGCCGGCACTCCGCCTCACTAAACGCCTCGACAAAGCGATCCGTGGTCGGATAAGACGTGTAGCGCGGGCCGCCTACGTCGTAATTACGGAGCAGCACCGGATCGATTAACAACTCCGAAGAAGGATAACTCATTGCCCGAACCTATGTGTGCGAGGACTTCACCGCGTACTTCGAGAGAAAACTATGAACAAAGGCCGGACGCGCGGTCTTGACTTGAATCAACCGGGGCGCGAGTTTTCCGGGTATGCGGGCAAAGTGAAGAATGCATAGTCGCGCGCACGCATGGTATTCCCTGCGCTGGCTGAAGCCCTGGATGGTTACGGCCGGAATGGTGTGTGCAGCAGGAATCGTGGTGCTCAACTTCACCGCGGCACGGTTCGGAAACAGCGTACCGTGGCTGGCAGCCACTGACCTGGTCGTCGATCTTGCCATTCTCGGCGCGGCCATATTCGCGGTAGTGCGCGTCGCGATGAGCGCGGAAGCCGAAACGGCCCGAATGCAAAATGCGCTCAGCGCAACCCAGGCCCGCCTGGCCGCTATCGTCGATTCGGCAATGGATGCGATCATCACGGTGGACGAATCCCAGAACATCGTTCTGTTCAATCGGGCCGCGGAGCAGGTGTTTCGCTGCCGCCGCGAGGAGGTCTTGGGCACGTCGCTCGATCGCTTTCTGCCAGCGCGGTTTCGTGCCGCGCATCGGGGCCACATCGAACAGTTCGGGCGCACCGGCGTCACCAGCCGGCGCATGGGGGACGTAACAACGTTGTGGGCGCTCCGCGCTGGCACTGGCGATGAATTCCCGATCGAGGCCTCCATATCGCAAGCGACCGAAGGCGAACAGCGCTTCTACACTGTGATCCTTCGCGACATTAACCTGCGCAAGCAATATGAAGACGAACTCAGACGCAGGCAGAACGAACTGCGCGCACTGTCGGCACAGGTGCTCGAGGCGCGCGAGGAGGAAAAGACCCGCATTGCTCGCGAGTTGCACGACGAACTCGGTCAACTGCTTACCGCACTGAAAATGGACCTTGGCTGGATGCAGGAACGCCTTCCCGGCGGCGACCCGGATCTTGCCACCAAGGCCGCAAGAATGGTCGAAACGCTGAACCAGACTGTCACTTCGGTGCGACGCATCGCCGCCGATTTGCGGCCGCTCATGCTCGACGACCTCGGGCTGCCCGACGCCGCTGCCTGGCTGGTGGAGGATTTTGAGCAGCGGTCCGGCGTGAAGTGCGATTTCCGGATGGCGCCCGGCGAGGACCTTGTCGGCATGGAACGCAATCTGGCGAACACCGTGTACCGTGCGCTTCAGGAATCGCTGACTAACATCGCCCGCCATGCGCAAGCCCGCAATGCTTGGGTCCTGCTCGCCATCGACGATGATTGCATCCGTCTCGAAATAGAAGACGACGGCCGTGGCATCACGTCCGAAGATCTGGCGAAGTCACATTCGCTGGGCCTCAAAGGCATGCGCGAGCGCGTTTCCTACGTTGGCGGCACGCTCGACGTGGCGCGTGCCCCGCAGGGCGGGACCAGGGTGGCATTGCGGGTGCCAGTGAATTCTCGCCGCGAAAGGGCTGGCGCATGATCCGCCTGCTCATGGCTGACGATCACCAACTCGTGCGTGACGGGCTCAGGCAAATCCTCGCTGCCGTACCCGACATCAATGTTGCAGCCGAAGCGGCGACCGGGGATGAAGTTCTGGCCCTGGTGAAGACCGATGACTTCGATCTCGCACTGATCGACATGTCGATGCCTGGGTTGTCCGGTATCCAGCTCATCAGGCGCATCAAACTCGAGAGACCGAAACTACGTATTCTGGTCCTCTCCATGCATGGCGAACATCAGTATGCGGCGCGCGCGCTCAAGGCGGGCGCCTCCGGCTATCTCACCAAGGACAGCGCCACTGAGCAACTTGTCGGCGCCATCCGCAAGGTCGCCTCAGGCGGGGTACACATCACCGAAGCGGCTGCCGCGAGCCTTATCGCGGACACCGGCAAGGGCGACGCGCCTCCACACACGCAACTCTCCGACCGTGAATTCGAGATTTTTCGCATGCTGGCTGCGGGACGTGGGCCGACCGAAATCGCGGGGCAGCTTCACCTCTCGGTCAAGACGGTCAGCACGCACAAGACCCGCATTCTGGAAAAGATGAGTCTGGGCAGCGGCGCCGAACTGGTTCGTTATGCCCTGGAGCATGGTCTGCTCGATCGCAACCCCGGATCCTGATTCGGCGCGGGTAGGATTTATCCTAGCTGCCGCCGTCCCTTCGTCCTATCCCTGTTTTAAGGGTGCGCCGATACCCTGGCGTAGACGCTCCTCGCACACTGTGCGGCATGAAGAGCGCTGTTCCCCCGCCCTCCGACCCTGGACCCAGTCTGAGCGTCTTCCTCGTCGAGAGTTCGCCTTTGATTCGCGAACGGCTCGAGGACATGCTGGCTTCGATTGAAGGTGTGCACAGCGTCGGACACGCAACTGGTGCCGATGAGGCGATCCATGAAATCGTCGAACTGCACCCGGACGCGGTTGTGCTCGACGTAAGACTGGCGCAAGGCACTGGCTTCGATGTATTGCGAGCGCTACGTCATCAGACGCCGGAAATCGCGGTGTACATGCTGAGTAACTTCGCCAGCGAGCCCTATCGGCGTCTCGCGGCGCGTCTTGGTGCCGCCGGATTCTTCGACAAAACCACCCAATTCGAGCGCGCGTGCGCGGCCCTCGCCGACCGCGCCGCCCGGACCTTGAACTGACCCGACAAATAAGGAGAAAGCCGTGCACACCGCATCGGTCACCAAACTCCACGCCGAAGACTCTGCGTCGGCATCCCGGAACCGGTCGTCAGCCTGCAAGCTCGACGTGACCTGTGGGAGCTGCAACTTGCGCGAACTGTGCCTGCCGAGCGGCCTGTGCGACGCAGACTTGCAGCGAATTGAGAAGATCGTGTACGTGAGGCGTCGCATCAAGCGCGGCGAAGCACTTTTTAACGCCGGCGAGCCCTTCGATTCGGTCTATGCGGTCCGCGTGGGCTTTTTCAAGACCAGTATCATCGACAATGACGGGCGCGAACAGGTAATGGGCTTTTTCATGGGCGGGGAGTTGTTGGGCATGGACGGCGTCGGATCGGGGCGCTATAACGGTACTGCTATCGCGCTCGAGGACAGCGAAGTGTGTGTCATGCCCTTCGCACTGATCGAGGATTTGTCTAGCCATGTCCGTGCGTTGCAACGCAACCTGCACTCGGTGCTGGCGCGCGAGATCGTGCGTGATCACGGCGTTATGATGCTGCTCGGGAGCATGGGCGCGGAGGAAAGGCTGGCCGCGTTCCTGCTCAACCTATCGCAGCGCTTTGCCGCACGCGGTTACTCGCCCTCGGAGTTCGTGTTGCGGATGACCCGCGAGGAAATTGGCAGTTACCTGGGTTTGAAGCTCGAAACCGTTAGCCGAGTGTTCTCCAGGTTCCAGGATGCGGGCCTGGTAGCTGTGCAGCAGAAGCACATCCGCATCACCGACATTCCGGGATTGCGGGAAATCATCAGTCAGACGCACTAACCAACCGGCGGATCTCTGCGTTCCCATCGGTAGCTGGCACTCGGGCATCGTTCATGCTGGGAGACGCCTCAGAACCCGAATGACCGTACGCAACCTCAAATACCTGTTTCGTCCCACCTCGGTTGCCGTGATCGGTGCTTCCGACAGGCCCGCGAGCCTCGGCGCCACGGTGATGCGTAACCTGCTCGCCGGAGGCTACGCCGGCAACATCTTCCCGGTCAATCCGAAGCACTCGCGCATCGCCGGAATGCGTGCCGTTCCCGATGTTGGGAGCCTGGATAGCGCGCCTGATCTCGCGGTGATCTGCACGCCGCCGCAAACCGTACCGGAAATCATTCGCCAGCTTGGAGACAAAGGCGGCAAGGCCGCGGTGGTGCTGACCGCCGGTCTGGGTGCGATTGCGGATGCAGACGGTCGCACGCTGACGCAGGCCATGCTGGACGCCGCAAAACCGCACCTGCTGCGCATCCTCGGTCCGAATTGCGTGGGCTTGCTGGTGCCGACAATCGGACTGAATGCAAGCTTCGCCCACACCGGCGCGCGCCGCGGAAAAATAGCGTTCGTGTCCCAATCCGGTGCGCTCACGACGGCACTGCTCGACTGGACGAATTCCCGTGGAATCGGCTTTTCGCATTTCATTTCGTTGGGTGATTCCGCGGACGTCGACTTCGGCGACGTGCTCGACTATCTCGCCGGGGATTCCGCAACGACAGCCATTCTTCTCTATGTCGAGGCAATCACGAACGCACGCAAGTTCATGTCCGCGGCGCGCGCCGCGGCGCGCAACAAACCGGTCATCGCAGTGAAGGCCGGGCGTGTCGTGGAAAGCGCCAAAGCGGCCACCTCCCATACCGGCGCACTGGCCGGTTCGGACGACGTCTACGATGCCGCCTTTCGGCGCGCCGGCATGCTTCGCGTCGAGTCCACATTCAATTTGTTCGTGGCGGCAGAAACGCTGGCGAGGGCCCGCCCGTTTCGCGGCGACCGGCTGACCATCATGACCAACGGCGGCGGTCCGGCGGTGATGGCGACCGATGCGCTGATCCGGGGCGGCGGCAGACTGGCTCAACTCGCGGATGAAACCCTGCGGCGTCTCGACCAGTATCTTCCCTCCACCTGGTCCCACGGCAATCCCGTGGACATCGTCGGCGACGCCCCGGCCGAGCGCTATGTCAGGACGCTGCAGGATCTTCTCGCTGACCCGCAGTCGGACGCGGTCCTGTTGATCCACGCCCCCACTGCGATCGTGCCCAGCGATGCGATCGCTGCGGCCTGTGTACCGGTGGCCCGGGCGACACAGTGCAACGTTCTGTCCTGCTGGCTGGGCGCGGATGCGGTGAAAGAGGCCCGGCGCACTTTTATCGAGGCCGGTCTCCCTACTTACGACACGCCGGAGGACGCCGTGTACGCCTTCCTGACAATGGCGGAGTTTCGCCGCAATCAGGAATCACTGATGCAGACACCTTCATCAGCACCCACGGACTTTAGAGCCGATGTCGACGCGGTCCGGACCATCGTCGGCAAAGTCCTCGACGAGGGGAGAGAAATCCTGACCGAGGTCGAAGCCAAGGGCATCCTGCAAACCTACGGTGTTCCGGTGGTGACGACCCGGATTGCGACCTCGCCGGAGGCCGCCGCGCGATTGGCCGATGAGATGGGGTTTCCGGTGGCGGTGAAGATCCTTTCACCGGACGTGACCCACAAATCCGATGTCGGCGGCGTAGCATTGAATCTCGAGTCGGGCCATGCAGTGTGGGAAGCGGCCCAGGAAATGGAAGCGCGCCTGCGCCGAATGCTCCGCCATGCGCGCCTCGCTGGTTTCACGGTCCAGCGCATGGCGCAGCGCCCCGGCGCAGTTGAATTGATTGTCGGTGCAGCGACCGATGCGACCTTCGGACCGGTGGTCCTGTTCGGCCACGGAGGAACGGCGGTGGAAGTGATTGGCGACCGGACCGTGGCATTGCCGCCACTCAACGTTGCCTTGGCACGCGAAGTTATCTCCCGCACCAGGATATCGAGGCTTCTGGCCGGATATCGCGACCGGCCGGCGGCGGACCTGGACGCCATTTGCGGCGTTCTGATCCGAACGGCGCAGCTCATCGCCGACATACCGGAGATCGTCGAGATCGATCTCAATCCATTGTTGGCCGATGCTCAAGGTGTCATCGCCCTCGACGCGCGCATCCGCGTGACGCCTGCCCGGACCGGCGGATCCGAACGATTTGCCATCCGCCCCTATCCGAAAGACGAGGAAGAATTTATTAGCGTAAGCGGCACACCCGTCCTGCTGCGCCCGATTCGACCGGAGGATGAAACAGCGCTCAAGCAGCTAGTCGCGCAATGCCGCCCGGAGGACATCTACTTCCGATTCTTCACGGCCGTACACGAACTGCCTCATTCCCAACTTGCTCGCTTCACCCAGATTGATTATGACCGCGAAATGGCATTCGTCGTGATCGCCGCGGAAAATGAGTTATTGGGGAAGGTGCGGACCATAACAGACCCCGATAACGAGGAGGCCGAATTCGCGATTCTGGTGCGCTCGAGCGCGCAGGGAAAGGGGCTCGGTCATGCTCTGCTGGAAAAAATGATCCGCTATTGCCGCTCCCGCGGAACCAAAAAAATGGTCGGAGACGTCCTCGCCACCAACTCAAGGATGCTCGCTCTCGCCGAGAATCTTCACTTTGAGCGCAGCCGCCTTACAGGCGATGGGATGGTGAGGGTTTCACTCAGTCTCTGAATGCACCCTGCCTCAAGCATGTGGGGTCCGATGGCCGGGTAGTCACAAGGCCTCGGAATCAGCTCTAGTTAGTGCGCGCATCCTTCGAACGCACCGAAGCCTGAGTGTCGGTACACTCAGTCGCGGGACACGGAAGGTGATAGAAGCGGACATTGAGATAGGCCGCCACATCTCTGATACCGGCCGGCTTCCAGCTCTGGCCTGTATTGCGTTGCCATCTTTCCACTTCCTGCAATAGACTCGTCCAGGAAGCGACCAGGCGTTTGTCGCGCCAATGCAAATTTGCCGTGTGGCATGCGTCGCAATTGTTCTCGTACAGCTTGCGGCCATGGTCAAGATCTGCCGCGGCAAGCCGGGTCCCGACGCCCGTCGAACCTTCGGCGGTTGCACCCACGTGCGGCATTGATAGTGCAACTGCCAGTGCAGGCGCCAGAAACAAGCCTGCTTTCAGGTGAACAAATTTGTGCATTCTCATGGTTCCAGATCCCACTATCGAGTTTAGTGCCGTTCGCATTGAATCCGATTCAATCTCGTTAATTTTGCATCCCATACGGTTTGCCGGCGCTATGAAGAGCGACGCGACATGCCTCCCTTGCCGCATGAGGCGCATGCAACGCAAGGCTTGCCACCCGAGAAGGAATCGTATCCGTCAGACCTTCCATGCTTACTCTCCTTTCGTCCCAATGTTGCTGGCCTCGCCACCGGAATCTGAATCCCTTTCAACAGAACTGTCGCCCGCACTTAAATGCTCCCGCAGCTCGGCTTCCGCCTCGTACCAGTCCTCATCAGCCGAACCGCCCTCGAAACCCCGTGCCTCGGCACGGAAGTAGGCGGCTGTCGCGACCATGTCCTGCCACTCGTCGTCGCTGACTTCGGTCCGCGGATCCTTGGTCGTCTGGAGTTTAGAGGCAGGTAGCCGCAAGCTATCCTTTGTCCCCCGCTTCAGCGAACGCAATACCTTGCGCGTGCGAGCGGGTGTGTCGGCGGTTTTGACAGGAGTCCTCACCATGCCGTTCTCCGCGTTCGGGTCCGCTCGGTGGAATTTCCAGCGTCTGATCGAAACACCCGGGCGGCGCCGGGCGCGGACCGTTGCTTTGTGTCAGCGATCTCGTCAAGTTGGCGCGCCGCCGCGGCGAATGCGTCGCGCACCTCCTCGAGCCAGCAACGCCCCGCCGCTGTCAGGTGATAGGTATCCTTCCCACACTGCGCCAGCTTTCCCGACCAGGCCCTGACCTCATCGGCGTTGCAAGCGGACAAACCGGAAAACCTCTGCGGAAGGATCGAGTCGATGTTGCAACTGCGCAGACGGTCGAGAAATGACGACAACCGCCGCAGTACCTGGGCATCCGTCGACGCGCTCTCCATTGCATGCTTGATGGAAAGCATCTGCTATTCCCTCTGATCACTAGATCGAACGATCGCCGCCGCGCAAGCGAGGGCTGCCGGCATTCTGTGTTCCGCCGGCGCCTGCGGAGTGGGTGCGGTCAGGAGCGCTACTTCACAACCCATCACACACACGGCAGTATTGAACTGCTCACGGGACACCCCAAAGGCGTCGTATGTGACAGTAACGAACCGCTCGTTCGGCACAATTCTGACTTGGGCAACACCGCGGATGCATTCCAGCGCGCTGCGCACGCCCCTTACCGCTGGCTCGGAGCCCAGCCCGCGGATCTCCATGTTCATTGTCTGCATCGAGGTCTGCATGGCCGCCCCTGAAGTCTTACCGATATACGAGAACCGGAAGCATGCTATGCGTAAGCACCTTGTTCGTTTCGCTACCCAGCAAGATGCCGCGGATGCCACCACGTCCATGGGAAGCCATGACGATCAGATCGCAGCGCGCCTTCTTTGCCGCCTGGATAATCGCTTCGTAAGGACGCACTGCCGAGCTGAAGCGCGTGTCGCAGGCCACACCGGCCTTCTTCGCTTTCACCGCGACTTTTTCGAGAATGCGCCGCGCGCGTTTTTCCTGATCCGCCTTCCACCCTGGGAGCGTGAGTGATCCGGCAGACATTACATCCTCGGAGAACGCCCTGATCGGGTACTCCTCTGTGGCGTGAAAACCTGTCAGCTTGGCGCCGAGGTCTTTGGCAAAGCCAATCGCAGCGTCCACGGCCTTGTCGGAAAGCTTCGATCCATCGGTGCAAACAAGAATGTGCTGGAACATGACTCCCTCCCTTCTCATACGCCGGGAATCACCCGACGCTGCCTGCGGACTGCATCTGCAGTCTTGATTTCGCACCCGCTGATATAAGCATGGATGGTGAATGAAGTCGCGGTATTGACGTATATCAATGGATGTCGTTTTGCGGATCGGCCCGGACGTTGATGCCATTGAGGGCGTCTGGGGACCGCAACGAGAAATTGCGGCTTGATCCACGTCAATCTTGCTGATGCCAAACTGCGATCGCCAATGCAACGATTATCGATAGCCCTCCGCTGTTTCCAAAGTTCTGATTCATGACTGGAGAGACAGAGAAGGATTGGATTTTCTTGATGTAAGTCAAAACGATTCATCGCCCCGGTAATAGAGTGCTCCGACGCAAGCGTGAGTTCCCGCTAAGACTCGCTCGGGCAACAAGCACCACGGAGGACAAATGTACGCTGAAGACCCGGCCTTCTGGCGCGCCGGCGCCATCAGTTCCACCCTGGTCATGTTGATCGTGCTGGCCTTCCTCACCGTCGACAGCATCGCCACCATTCGCCCGGGCGGCGCCAACGTGCCCAACTACACTGTCATCAACAAGGAGATACGTTACGAGTTCGACGGCGAAGCCAACCGCTATCGTCCGGTGATCGGTGCGGATCAGCCGCTGTTCGGGCGCATCTATTCTCCCGAACAGGCAGAGCAGGCGATGCGTCTTGGAAAGTTGGTGATCCAGAGCCGCAACTGCATGAACTGCCATACCTTCTTTGGCAACGGTGCCTACTACGCGCCGGACCTCACCAAGGCCTGGCTGGATCCCGCGTGGCAGCAGCTATGGATGCCCATGACGCAGGCTGCCACGCGCGAGGAAGCGATCGCGACCTTTCTGATGTATCCGGAGAAATTTCCCACCTGGAGCAGGCAAATGCCCAACCTGAAGATCACGCGCGAAGAAGCCGAGGCATTGGTGGCGTATCTCAAATGGATGTCGGCGGTGGAGACCAACGGTTTCCCGATTCATTTCGGCCACATCCAGACCAACTAAATTAGGAGGACGTCATGTACCGGTCCCAGCACCTAGCGCTGAAGTATTTTGCGGCGGCGATGACGCTGTTCGGCATCATGATCGTGGCAGGATTGCTTGCCTCCACCAATTACGTTCTGGACGGATTCCTGCTGAACAAACTCGACTTCAGCGTCACCAAGATGCTGCACATCGACACCATGATCATCTGGCTACTGATGGGCTTCATCGGCTCGGTGTACTGGTTCGTGCCGATTGAACTCGAACGCGAGATCGTCGGAGTCAGACTCGCCGAAGTGATGTTCTGGATTTTCTGTGCTGCGGTCGCCGTGGTTGCCGCGGTCTTCATGTTCGTGCAGTACGGGCCGGCTAGCGAAATGTCACTCTGGTTCATCAACCAGGGACGCAAGTACGTCGAGGCACCGCGCTGGGCCGTTATCGGTATCACGCTGGTGGTGCTGGTTTTCATCTACAACGTGGTCGGTACCGCGATCAAGGCCAGGAAGATCACCGGCATCATGGGCGTGCTCATGGTGGACCTGATCCCGTTGTTCGGACTGTACCTGATCGCTTTCCCATCGATGACCAACATGTCGGAGGACCAGTATTGGTGGTGGTGGCTCGTGCATCTTTGGGTCGAAGCCACTTGGGAAATCCTGATCGGCTGCATCATGGCACTGGCGCTGATGCAGCTTCTGGGTACGTCGCGGCGCGTCGTCGAGACCTGGCTCTACATCGAGGTCGGGTTGGTGCTGGGCACCGGCATTCTCGGACTTGGCCACCACTACTTCTGGATCGGGACGCCCTCTTACTGGCTCGGCATCGGCGGCTTTTTCTCCGCACTCGAGCCGCTTCCCCTACTGGGCATGGTCGTGCATGCCGTTTACGACGCCGGCGCGCATCGGATGAAGACCACCAACCAACCGGCGTTTTTTTGGGTGATGGCCGAAGCCTTCGGCAATTTCATCGGCGGCGGCGTGTTCGGATTCATGATGACGCTGCCGCAGATCAACCTGTTCACGCATGGCACACAGTGGACCGTGTCGCACGGACATTTTGCATTCTGGGGCGCCTATGCCTGTGGCGTACTTGCCGTGATTTATCTGGCGCTGCAGAAGGCCCGAGCTGCGGAGCAAGTGGACGGTGCGGCATGGAAATGGTCGTTCGCACTGCTCAATATTGGGATCCTCGGTATGGTGGGTGCACTGCTGGTGTCGGGAATTGCGCAGGCATTCTATGAACGGGCTATGGGCGGATCGACCTTGCAGGCGTTCATGGACGGACAAAACAATGTGTGGTTCGTCCAGGGCATTGTCATGCGACTGGTATTCGGCTTTGTCTTCGCCGCGGGCTACGTGGTCCTGATATACGACCTGCTCACCATCGGCAGGAAACGCACGGCTGCCAAAGTACTACAGCCGCGCGTGGCGGGAGGCCCGGCATGACCGCAGGGCAGGTGCTCGGCACTTCGCTGCTGCTCGCTCTGTTCGTGCTGCTTGCGGGCTGCTACGGGGTGCTGTATTGCCTCGCCCGACTACGCACCAGCCGCCGTATCTGGCGTTCCGCGGCGACTGCCTATGCGCTGCAGGGCGTAACCACCGCCTTGCTGGCTTTTAGCCCGCTGGATTTCTGGTGGAAGGCCCTGTTGCTGGCCAGTTTCGTTGGGTACTTGCCGATTCCGCCCTTGACCTGGCGCCTTCTGGAGAACCTGCACGAACCTAAGGAGCAACACTCATGATCCCGAACCTGTTGAACACCCTGCTCGGCATCGCGTTGGTCTATTGCGCCATCCTCGTTCCGGGGCCGCTGCACGATACGGCGTGGCTGTTGATGACGGGTGGTGTGGGCATCTCTGTGCTGGCACTATGGGCACGAAGCAGCGACAAGCTGAAATGGTTCAATCTGGTGAATGCAACGCTCGGTGCGGCGCTGATACTCCTTGGCATTGCGCGTACATTGACCGCGGTGCACCCCCTAGTCATGTTCTGGTGGGTTTTCTGGGTCGGCATCGTCGTTGCCGTCCTTGCGTTCTGGTCCGCCCTTTACACCCGAAACCGCCGCCCGGCAGCCGGCTCTTGGGCTCCTGACAGCACCGACTAGCTGTCAATTGGGCTTGGGTCAATGCAGTACGGCCGCTGTGATCGTTTCGCGCGGTACATATTGCGATCGGCGACAGCGATTAGCTCCTCTTCGGTATTTCCGTCGCGGAGATGAATCGCGCCGCCAATATTGACTCCAATCATTCCCGACACGCCATCGATCCGGAAAGGCTGCTCGATGCTTTCGACAATCGCAGATGCACGCGCCGCGAGAAGCTGCGGGTCCGAGATCAAGTCGAAAAGGACCACGAACTCGTCGCCACCGAGCCTCACTGCCACGTCCTGGGTGCGCACCAACGCCTGAATCCGCTTGGCGACAAGCCGCAAGACTTCGTCACCGATCTTGTGACCGTGCTCGTCGTTCAGCCGCTTGAACTGCTTGAGATCCAGAAACAACAGTCCGAACGGGCGGCTGGCAGCCAGCAACTTCTGCATGCGTTGCGTGAGATGCAAGCGATTTCCAATGCCGGTGAGTACGTCGGACTCCGCCTGTACGATCGCCTCGCGAAGACGGTCGCGAACAGCCGACGCATCGCGAATCACGGCGACCGAAAAGCGTTCGTCCTGAATATCGAGATTGGAGATGGAGATCGAAACGGGCATTTCCGTACCCGACTTTCCCAACGCATTGAGCACGGGTCGCGAGCCCATCGCTCTGGGCTGGCCTTGTCTGCGGAATTGCGCCAGATGACGCTCGTGCTGTGCACGATAGTTTTCGGGAATGAGACATCCAAGCGACCGCCCGACCAATTCCGCCGCTGCGTACCCTAGAACACGGTGTACCGCGCTGTTCGCGAGCGCAATCCGGCCGGAACCGTCCACCACAATCACGGCGTCCGGGAGAACGTCAAACAGATCCGCAACGGCGCTGAGGCTGTCGTTCATTCGGGGATTTCATCCCAACAGTGCAAGAAGTTCGCAGGTATCGATGCCGACTCGTTCTCGGGCAGAGTCAAGCCAAGGAAGCGTTTTCCAGGCAGTCGGGCAACATCCGGAATCCGTTGACGGCGGCTAAAGCTCCGGAGGCGTAGTTGCCGGTGTGAGCCGCAGTCCACCACCGGAGACATCGATGCCGGTACCGTCCGGCAAAGCCAGTTACATCAGGTCAACGGCGAAGTTCCATTTCTTGCTTGGCGGCCTCGTGCTCCATCATCTGTTCCATCATCTGCTGCATCATTTCGATACGGGACTCCACCGACTTCTGTTTTTTCATCATCATGCACATTTCCATCCCGTCACCGGCGTCTGCCATGGACTCGGCCTGATCCTTCGTGGCCCTGGCAATCATGTCACCGCCTTTCATCGCGGTGCCCTTTCGGCCCATCATCTTCATGCTTTCCTGCATGGATTGCATGTGCTCTTTCATGAGTTTCTGGCGCTCTGCCGGGTCCTTGGTCGAATGGATTTTTCTCATCTGTTCCTGCATCTTTTTCATTTTTTCCTGCATTTTTTCCATCTTCATTCCCGCAGCGTTGTCCACGGGAGCGGTTTGACTCTGGTCGGCGCCGGGATGGTGAGCGGCATGGTCTTCTTCGTCCGCCGCCTGCACCACAGGTGTGGCAAGCAGGGAGACCACGAAAATCGAAAGCGCAAACTTGTTCATTTGAAATCTCCTTTAGTAGACTGCGTCACGGGAGCAACGTCAGCGCCTGTCAACTCGCCTTGTGCATAAGCCTGATCCAGCAGCTCGCGCGCGGAAGGCGAACGCCTCTTCAAACGATCCGTCAGAACGAAATACACAAGAAGGAATGGGACGAGCCAAAAGATCAAGAAGACCAGACAGCGGCCCAGCATCCATGATTCGTGACCAGGCATCATTTGTATCCCTCGCCCAGAACTTCCGACAGCGCTGCGAATTGCCAAAACTGTTCGCCTAGACTCGCCAGGAGAGTAACGCTCGTCGGGTCGCAAGCGATTGACGTACGTCAAGGCCCGTTGCTGGTCTCCTGACCCAGGTGGGTGATTGCGCGCTGTGCCCACAACGCCGCAATTCTAGTCACGCATCAGCCATGCGTAGAACGGACACCAACCGGCAATCCCGCTGGTGAGCGGCAGCAGACCAATGAGCCCGATCCAACGCCAGTTTCCGGAGAAAAGAAAAACGACTGCAAGCAGCATCATTCCAAATGCGATACGCAGAAAGCGGTCGAGCGGTTCAATATTGACGAGCATCTCTTACCTCATTGCATCACATACGTCACCGCCCGAAGAGCCCATGCGAAGCTGTACCGCCGATGCCTTTCACCTCTCACCTCACGCCTCACGCGAGCGCGGCAGAACCTTGACCAGCTCCGACCACAGTATTCCGGCCGATGCCGCCAGAGTGCATAGGAGTAGGTCTGACCATGCTAAAGCCTCGAAATTGAAGATCCGCTGCATTGGTGGGAGATAGAGCGCTACAACGAGCCCTCCGAGGGCGCCACCGATCACCCACCAGAGTGCTCGGTTCGACGTGCACAGTGTCGCGACGATACTGCGGCTCTGCGAACGGTTGGAAAGGATCAGTGCAGCATTGCCCAGCACCAACGCGGTGAACGCCATAGCGCGCGCACGCTCCTGGCTGAATCCATGGTCGAGTACCAGGAAATACAGCACCGCTACCGCAATCAGCACGGCCATCCCCTGCGAGAACGAGTACCAGAGTAAACGGCCCCCGAGCAACGGCTCCTTCGGGTTGCGCGGTGGCCGCCGCATGGCAGACGGATGGGCCGGTTCGGCCTCGAAGGCGATCGAGCATGCCGGGTCGATCACGAACTCCAGGAATACAATGTGCACCGGTGCAAACACCAGCGGCCAGCCGAACAGCAATGGCAGCAGCGCCATCCCCGCTATGGGTACGTGCACTGCGATCAAATAGCTCATCGCGTGGCGGATATTGTCGTAAATGCGGCGCCCCAACCGCACCGTCTCGACAATGGACTTAAAATCGTCCTCGAGCAGAACAAGCGACGCGGCCTCGCGTGCCACGTCGGTGCCTCGTCCGCCCATGGCCACGCCGATGTGCGCTGCTTTGAGCGCCGGAGCATCGTTCACGCCGTCGCCAGTCATGGCGACGATTTCTCCGTTGTCTTTGAATGCCTCGACAAGGGCCAATTTCTGTTCCGGAACCACCCGCGCGAAGATGCTGACTTCCGACACGCGTGTGCGCAACTGCGCAGCACTCAAGCGTTCGAGCTGAGCGCCGGTCAGCAGCCCCCCGGGGGATTTCAATCCGATATCCGCGGCAATCGCCTGCGCCGTCCCCGGATAATCGCCGGTGATCATCACTACCCGGATGCCAGCGTCGTGGCACTCCTTGACTGCTGTCGGCACCGTCGACCTTACGGGGTCGGCCAATGCAATGAGTCCAAGAAACTTGAACGAGAACCCCGTGGGGCGAGCGGGAAACTCGCCCCCGTGAAAACGCGCCTCCGCCACACCGAGCACCCTGCGTCCACGCGATGCGATATGCGCGGTCTGCTGCAGGATGCTCGTCTGCAGCGCCGTGTCCGCGTTGCACAGCTTCGCGATTGCCTCTGGGGCACCCTTGGTCGCGACGACGACCTCGCCACCCTCTGCCCTCTGCCAGCAATGGGTAACTGCCAACAACTCCCGCGTGAGGTCGTACTCTTTGACCAGCCGCCAATGTTCGCGTATGCGTCCTGTCTCGGCATCTTGCTGGACTGCGTAGCAAACAATCGCCCGTTCCATCGGGTCAAACGGATTGAGCTCGCATGCCATGGCAGCGTAGTGCGCAACCAGCCGCGCGCTTGCCGGCAGGGCACCGTGCGCGGCATCGTGATGATGGCCCGCGACCCCGAGTTCCGACACCACCATGCGGTTCTCGGTAAGCGTGCCGGTCTTGTCCACGCACAGCACGGTCGCCGAACCAAGCGTCTCGATTGCCGGCATGCGCCGGGTTAGAACCTTTTTCTGAGAGATGCGCCAGGCGCCAAGTGCGAGAAAAACCGTAAGCACTACCGGAAACTCCTCCGGGAGCACCGCCATCGCCAGGGTGATGCCCGCCAGCAATCCTGCCAGCCAGTCGCTGCGCAATGTCCCATAGAGCACCACTACCGCAAAACACAGCACGAGCCCGATCGCGGCGAACATCCTCGCAACGCGCGCGGTCTGAATCTGGAGCGGCGTATCCTGAACTTCCAGCATTTCGAGCGCGCTGCCGATGCGGCCGATCTGAGTCTGCGCACCGGTCGCCAGAATGCGTGCCTTTCCGTATCCCTGCACCACCAGCGCGCCGGAGAACACGAACGGCTGCGCATCGCCGCCGGGATTCGCCATCTCGTGCACCTCCACGGTCGGCGTTCTTTTGGATACAGGCAGGGACTCTCCGGTGAGAAGTGACTCGTCGGCACTGAACTCGTTGCACTCGACCAACACGCCGTCGGCCGGCACGCGATCGCCTTCGTGCAGCAGCACCAGATCACCGGGCACGACCTCGCGGCCGGCGATGCGCTTTTCCTCGCCTCCGCGCAACACCAATGCCCGCGGACTGGACAGATCGCGGAGTGCCTCCAGAGCGCGCTCAGTCTTGCGTTCCTGATAAATGGTGATGCCGATCACCACTAACACAGATACCAGGAGGATCAGCGCTTCATGCAGGTCGCCGACGGCAAGGTAGATTGTGCCGCCAGCTACCAGCAGCAGCAGCATGGGTTCCCGCACCACTTCCCGCGCAATCCGCACTACGTCCCGACGTTTCGTAGAAGGCAATGCGTTGGGGCCGTGCTGAGCCAGGCGGCGTGCCGCCTCTCCATCAGTCAAACCGATTTCGTTCAGACTGGTAGTCGCAGGCTGCTGACGTGCAGTCACTGCGTTCACTTGACGAGCGTGACGGGCATTTGCGAGAGGTGCATTACCTGCAATGCGGTGGAGCCGATCATAACGTTCGCCAGTGCTCCCAGACCGCGCGTTCCCATTACGATCCGCGAGCATCGCCAGTGCGAAGCCTGGCTAACGATGGTCTGTCCGGGGTGGCCGATAAGGATGTGTTCATCGAAAGCCAAGCCCGCCTCCTGCAGCGATTTTTTCGCCGCGTCCAGCGCTTCCTCGCCTTCTGCACGGTAATAAGCGTCGATCGTATCCTGGGGCACGAAGCGCTGGACATTTCGCGAGGCGATCGGAATCTGCACACTGAGCAGCTGGACTCCGACAGGGATGCGCGCATCTCGCAGTGAGCACACGTAATCGACCGCCTTGGCGGCTGGTGAGGAGCCGTCAACCGCGAGCAAGATCCGATGGATCCCGTCGCGGTCCTCGACTCCGAGTTTGTGGGCCTCGGTCGGATTGGGCACGACCGTTACCGGTACCGGCGACAGATGCACGATCTTGTAAGCCACGGACCCAAATGCAAAGCTCTCCAGCGCGCTCATACCGCGGCTGCCAACTACCACCTCCTCGCATCCCTGGGACCGAACCAAATCGATGATGCGGTCCGAAGGATTGCCCCATTCGCAATGGAAACGGTAATCGATGCCTGCAGCGTCGAGCATCCGGCGCGCCGGCGCGGTGTCCGAGTCCGCCCCGCGTAGCAGACTCTGTTGCTGGGGAGTGAGCAAGGCCGCCATCCGCAGTGTCAACACTTTGACAAGATGGACTTCGCATGGCCGCAGGCGCGCGGCGTGCCCCGCCAAATACGCGGCGGCGCGATTCGCATGGGTGGAACCGTCGATTGCGAGCAGAAAACTGTAAGGGGTTTCTTTCACCATCGTGCGCCCCATTCGTAGGATTTTCAGCACGCAATTCTATGCGATGCTACGCCGCGACCGTTGACTTGTGTCAACCCGGCGGTTTGGGAGCAAGGTAGGCTGCCATTGGCTGCTTAAGAGGATTGCATGCAAGAGTTCAAGCGAATCGCCGGTCTTGTGGTCGCTACTACCAAGAGCAATGCAATATCAGGTTTCGTCAAGCCTGGATTCGAAGCCGTGCGGGAAGCCTTCACTGAGAACTTCGAGCGCCGTAATGAACTTGGTGCTGCCTGCTGTATCTACTACCGCGGCGACAAAGTAGTCGACCTATGGGGTGGCCTCAGAAATGAGGCCACCGGAAAACCTTGGGGAGAGCATACGATGGTCATCGTGTTCTCGACCACCAAGGGATTGGCAGGTTTGGCCATGGCGCTCGCTCATTCGCGGCGATTGTTTGACTACGACGATCGCATCTCACAGTACTGGCCCGAGTTTGCGCAACAGGGCAAGGACAAGATCACTATCCGGCAACTGCTGGCACACCAGGCAGGGCTTTTTGCATTCGATGAGCTAGATGACAGGAGCACCTTGGCAGATTTGGACCGTTTGGCTGTGGTCCTGGCACGGCAGAAACCAGCGCATGAGCCAGGAACGGAGCAGGTTTACCACGCGCTGACGCTTGGGTACTACCAAAGCGAGCTTTTGCGCCGGGTCGACCCTAAACACCGCAGCATAGGAAAGTACTTTCAGGATGAAATTGCCGCGCCGCTCGGCCTCGATTTCTATATTCGACTCCCCGAAGAAATTCCCAATTCCAGGCTGGCCACCCTCCGGCAAGCCAAAATTGGCTTGTTGGCGATATTCACCATGCCGATCCCCTTGGTGCTCGCCTCGATGAACCCGCGTTCTGCGATCCGCAGAGCGCTAGTGGGGTCGCTGTTTTCAGTGGACAACGAACGCGTCTATGCCCGGAATTTTGAAGTTCCTTCTGGAGGCGGAGTTGGAACGGCACGCGCCATTGCCCGCGCATACAGCGTTTTTGCGACGGGCGGGAAAGAGCTTGGATTGCGAGAGGAGACGCTCCGGCAGCTTATGGCGCCGGCTGTCGCGCCGCTGAAGGGATTCCGCGATGGGGCCCTAAAAGCGGAGATACCATTTTCTCTCGGTTTCGCGAAGCCCAATCCGAAGAACCCCTTCGGTTCTCCTGCCTCGTTCGGGATGCCAGGGTCAGGAGGTTCATTTGGGTTTGCCGACCCGCAAGCCGGGATAGGATACGGATACGTCCTCAACGGGATGGGCACGCACTTGACGGACCCCCGAGATCTCGCTCTGCGCACGGCAATGTATCGCTCAATTGGCGAGAGTGACGTTACTTTACGCAGCTTGCGTAGAGGCCCCTAACCAACGAGCAGAGTCGATCTGGTGCTCGGTCTGTGCCTGTTGTCTTGGGGCAACTAGATCAGAACGCTCGTCTTACGGATACGCAATGACGTACCCGATCGAGCCTTCTAATCGCGTTGCTGACCGAACCCATACCACGTCGCATCGCCCCTCGGCTCGGTGCTAGCGAACTCGAACGTTGAATGTCCGCTTCGGTTCGTAAGCCGCGTCGACTTTCGGGCACTGTCGGTCAGATCAAACCGGAATTACCATGTCTTATCGGCAATCGACGTTACGTTATTGTCGCTGATCCCAGACCGAGGACGTGCCAAAATCGCGCGACATCACCCCACGCGAAATGACCCATGGCCCTCAAACGCCCCAAAGGCTCCGCAGGCACGCTGGTCGTGCTGGAACACACCTCGAAGATCCTCCAGGACAATCCCCTCGGCGATCCGCACGTGCGCAACCTGGCGGTGTGGCTGCCGCCTCAATACGACGAAGGCCGGGGCAGCCGCCGCTTCCCGGTGCTCTACGATTTGGTCGGCTTCACCGGCTCCGGGCTTTCACACACTAACTGGAGGCCGTTCAACGACAACGTCCCGGAACGCGCGGCGCGGCTTATCCGGGAGCAGAAGATGGGGCCGGCGATTTTCGTTTTTCCGGACTGCTTCACGGCGCTGGGCGGCAACCAGTACGTGAACTCGTCCGCGATCGGCAACTACGCGGACTACCTCACGCGCGAGATCATTCCCTTCGTCGATCGCGAGTTCCGGACGCTTGCGAGCCGCGAGCATCGTGGTTGCTTCGGCAAATCATCCGGCGGCTACGGTTCGATTATCCATGGCATGAAGTACGCGAAATATTGGGGTGCGCTCGCCGATCACTCCGGCGACGCGTATTTCGATTTCGTCTACTGGCACGACTGGCCGAACACGCTCAACGAACTTGCCAAGCATTGCATGCCCAAACGAAAACCCGGCGCCTACCACGCGCGCGGCGAAGCGAGACGCAAGGGTCTTGCCGAAGGCCTGGACGACGGTCGCGTCAGACGCTTTCTCGCGCACGTCTGGAAAAAGGAAAAGCTCACGCCTGCGGAAGGCCACTGCATCATGAACCTTTGCATGGCGGCCACCTACGATCCGGACCCGAGAGCGCCCAACGGCTTTCGCGTGCCGTTCAACATGGAATCGGGCGAGCTGATCGAGAAACGCTGGAGCAAGTGGCGCGAGCACGACCCGATCCGTCTCGTCGCTAAGTACCGGGACAACCTCAAGTCGCTGCGCGCCATTTACATAGATTGCGGCTGGCGCGACCAGTACCACATCCACTACGGCTCACGCATCCTGTCCAAGCGCCTCGCCGCCGCCGGTATCCGTCACACGTACGAGGAATTCGACGACGACCACTCCGATATCGACTACCGGATGGACGTGAGCCTGCCGTTTCTCTACAAGGCGCTGAAGCCCTGAGTGCTAGGGCTCGGGCCTCGTCACCTTGGCGGTCGGTCCATTTGACATCTCAGATTGGGCACGGTGTCTTTTGCCGCGATGAGCGTTTCTGTCTTCCAGCCGTAACCGGTCTTCTCCTCGTCATGCTCGACGCCCGGCTGTCCCGCCTTGGCGAAGCTCAGGAGGTAAATGGGTGAGATCATCTGGTGATCTTCGGCGCGCATCCACGATGCCCCGCTCGGCCCTTCAAACTTCATTCCTTCGAGGGCATAGGCGACCTTTACGGGGTCAGTGGAACCCGCTTTATTCATGGCGCTCGCGGTCATTTCCATCACGCGATGGGTCGGTAAGTAGGTCAAGTTGGTGACGGCATGGTATTTGGTCTTGTACTCCAACAACGTCCTTTGCTTGGCAGAGTCGGCGGCGTTGATGTTCCACGCATAGAGCGTCTTGACGCGATCTGCCCCGGCGGCGCCGATTGCTCCCGGCGTGCCAAAGAATGCGGCAAGCAGGGTGTAGTACGTCGACTTCAGGCCCACCTCGTTGCTCGCCTTGATGAGCAGCGATAGGTCATTGCCCCAGTTCCCGGTCATGACGCTGTCTGCCTCGGAAGCATGGATCTTGGCTACGTAGGGAGCGAAATCCTTCACTTTTCCGAGCGGAATCAATTCGTCCCCCACGATTTGTATATCCGGACGTTTTGCCCCCAGCATTTCCTTGGACACCTTGCTGACTGCCTGTCCGTAGGCATAGTCCTGGTTGATCAGGTAGACCTTGTGGATCGATGTCTGTCTTGCCATGTAATCGGTCAGGACATTTACTTGCATGTCCGCGTGGGCCTCGAACCGGAAATGCCAGAAACTGCACTTGGATTCCGTCAACGCGGGGTCCAACGCTCCGTAGTCAAGGAACAGAACCGCGCGATCGGGATTCCGCGCGTTGTGCTTTCCCACGGCGTCCGTGATCGCATGGGCAATATTTGACACGCCCGAAATGATGTAGCGCATGTCCTGATCGATGGTCTGCTTGAGGACGATCAACGATTCCTGTGGATTGCCTTTGTTGTCGAAGGGCACGAGCTCGAATTTTTTGCCACCCAACACGCCGCCGCGTGAATTGACTATGTCGGTAGCCGCCGCGACATTCTTCAAGGTTTCTTCGCCTTGAAGTGCGAACGGACCGCTCAGGGAACCAAGGAAAGCAATCTTGATCGTGTCGGCGGCGCCTGCACCGGAGAATGCCAAGGCGAGAATTGACGCAACGACTGTGCGTATCAGTGTGCGTGACATAGCGGTCTCCTTCCGAATTTTCTCACCGTGAAAAAGATCCTCTTGCAGAGAATGACGCCGGAAAAGTCGTGTGTCAATGACAGGGCTACCCGCAATGTCGTGATGTGCGCACATCAGCGCGATCGTCCTGAGTTGGTGGCCGGCTGCCGCCGCTTTACAAAACTTTACGCTGGGGAGAACGGGCGTTAACGCCAGGCGGCTAATGTGGCGCCATCGGGCAATGGTGCTCGACCTTCTTGACGGAGACACAGATATGGAAACCCTGCAAACTTCCCCCCAATCCTCTTCGCGCTGCCATCATTCCGGCGGTGCCCGCTTCGGACGTGGTGCCCTTTTCCTGATCATCGCGCTGGCCGCGGGCTTTGTCGGAGGCTACGCGAGCAAATCCTTCGCGCATGATCCTGGCAGCCTGATGTCGGAAACGATGAATCCGGCGCAGATCGACGAACGTGTCGAGCGCATGGTCAAGCACCTTGCTGTGGAGGTGGATGCCACGCCGGAACAGAAGGACAAGCTGACTGCCATCGCGAAAAGCGCTGCACATGACCTCGCGCCGTTGCGCGGCAACATGAAGCGAGCGCGCCAGCAGGCCATCGATCTCATGAACGCGGAGAAAGTGGACCGTGCCGCAATCGAGAACCTTCGCGCCGAGCAGCTTGCGTTGATGGATGCGTCCTCGAAGCGGTTGACCCAGGCACTGGCGGACGCGGCCGATGTGCTGACGGTGGAACAACGCAAGAAACTTGCTGAGCGTGCGCAGCGCTTCGGTCGCCGGTTCCATCACGGTTGACATATTCCCCTCCCCCCTCTCCCCTCGCGGGACACATGTACCCGGATGGGTAGAGGGCTGGGGAGAGGGGGAGCCCTTCGACAAGCCCGGCTCGTGCGGGTAAATTCAGGCTCACCGTGCCAGCAAATTCCCCATCCAGCCGCATCCTTTTGATCGAAGACGACCCCCGCCTGGCCTCGCTGGTCAGCGAATATCTGGGCGAGGCGGGATATCGCGTCACTGTCGCCGAAACCGGTGCTACCGGCTTGGACCGCGCGGCGCGCGAACCCTTCGATGCGCTGGTGCTGGACCTGATGCTGCCCGACATGGATGGCCTGGAAGTGTGCCGCAAGCTGCGCGCCGATTCCGCGCTGCCGATCCTCATGCTCACGGCGCGCGGCGACGCGATGGACCGCGTCGTCGGCCTGGAAATGGGCGCGGATGATTATCTGCCCAAGCCCTTCGAACCGCGCGAACTGCTAGCGCGACTGCGTGCGATCCTGCGGCGCGGCAGAAGGGGCGTTTCGGCAGATGTGCTGCGCTTCGGCCGGCTGGAAATCGACCGCGGCGCCCGCGCGGTACGCGTCGATGGCGTGGCGCGTGAGATGACCAGTCATCAGTTCGCGCTGCTGCTCGCCCTGGCGGAAAGCGCCGGTCGCGTTATTTCGCGAGAGGTGCTGATGGAAAAATTGAAAGGTGAAACCCTGGAAGCCTTCGACCGTTCCATCGATGTGCATATCTCGCGCATCCGTGCCGCGATCGAGGACGATGCGAAAAAACCGCGCCGGATCGTCACCGTGCGCGGAAGCGGCTACGTGTTCGCCCGGCAGCAGGATTGAGTCGTCGATGAGACGCCTGTACTTCCGGATTTATCTTGCCGTGTTGGCGAGCCTGATCGTGTTTGCGCTGGCTGCGGGCCTGCTCTGGCGCACGCTGAGTGAGTCGGGCGGTGCCTGGCAAGGCGGCGAGATGGTGGCGCAGTTTGCGCAGAACATTCTGCCGCCGGCCTCCACCGACAAAGCCGCACAGCAGGCCGCGCTGGAAAAAATCGGCGCCGGCCTGGCCGTGGATGTGTCGCTGTTTGCCGCCGACCGCAGCCTCCTGGCGGCCGTGGGCACGCCCCTGTCCGTATCCGAGGAAGCGATCGACCACGGCCCGTTCGCTTCGCGCATGAGAGGCCACGAGGTTAGGCTTCCGGACGGGCGTTGGCTGGTCGCGCGGCGGACCCCGACGGACCGCCCGTTCCGACACGTACCGGGACTGGGTCTTGCCGTTGCGCTGTTCCTGTTGTTCATCGTGGTCGCGATCGTTGCGCACCCGGTGGTGAGGCGTTTGACGCGCCGCCTCGAGCGCCTGCAGGCGGGTGTGGAAACCCTCGGGCGCGGCGATCTTTCGGCGCGCGTGAAAGTTGAGGGGCGTGACGAAGTCGCGCGACTGGCCACGAGCTTCAACCAAGCCGCCGCCCGCATCGAGGAACTGATCAACGCGCACAAGATGCTGCTGGCCAATGCCTCGCACGAACTGCGTACCCCGCTGACGCGCATACGTATGGGCGTGGAACTACTGAAGGCGGATGCCAATCCTGCACGCAAAGCTGCGCTGGAGCTCGACATTGCCGAGATCGACAAGTTGATCGAAGGCATCCTGCTCAGCAGCCGGCTGGATGCGCTGATCGAGCCGGAGGTGAAGGAAGAAGTGGACCTGCTCGCGCTCGCCGCCGAAGAATGCGCGCGCTACGAGGGCTGCAGCTTGAGCGGGGAGTCTGTGATCGTACGTGGCGACCCCGCGCTGCTACGGCGCCTGCTGCGCAACCTGGTGGAGAATGCACTGCGCCACGGCAAACCGCCGGTGGGTGTAACCGTGAGTCAGGAAGGTGGGCGCGCCGCGTTGCGCGTGAGCGACCAGGGCCCGGGCATCCCGGCGACAGAAATCGAGACGGTGTTTGAACCCTTCCGCCGCGCGCCGCACGCGAACGCGACCGGCACCGGCCTGGGGTTGTCGCTGGTGCGCAAGATCGCCCGGCACCATAGCGGTGATGCGCGCATCGAGAAGAACGGGCCTGGGGAGCTGACAGTTCTCGTGATGCTCTAGTTTTCGTCTCACCCCTCGTCCCTCTCTCCTCGCCCCTCTTCCCTCACGCTTCACACATTTACCTTGGTTTACGGAACGAATAACGCAGGAACAGGTGACTGCTGCCACGTCGCACGTCGATCAAGCTTCCCCATAGGGGATCGCGCGGCGCGAACAACTTTCCCATGACGAGGCTGAGTCGCGGGTCGCCGCTGTCGCGGCCGGCAATCTGCGGTGCAAGGGTCAGGAACTGCTCGTCGAGAAGGCGCTCCGCGTAAAAGTCGCCCAGCAATTGCGGCCCACCTTCAACAAGGATCATCTTGCTGCCGTTCACACGACACACTTCGTCGATGATGGCGCTTGCCGGGATCGCGCTCCTGATACGACGAATCGTCCGGATCTCCACAGAATCGGGCGTACTTTGCTTGCGTAGGCGCTTCGCCCCCGCGGTCGTCGTAATGATCAGCGCCGGCACTTTGCCGGATGCGAACACCGGCGAGCGCAGATCGATCGAACCGCTTCCGCTGACGACTACATTCAGAGGCGAACCGCGCTTGCCCAGCGAAAGGCTCAGCCGCCGATATTCCTCTGCGAGTGAGGGAAAAATGGCTCCGGCGGTCCATACTGACCGGCTGTCGGCGCGCAGCGTACCAGAGCCGACGATCACCACGTCGGCAATGGCGCGCAACAAGCCCATTACCATGCGATCCTGGGCGTTGAATCCGCTGATGTCGCCACCACTCGCATGTCCCTTCTCGCTGAGCGAAACCACGCCGTCCAGCGTGGAGACAAAATTGCTGAAGACGTATGGTTGGGAGCGTGGCAGCGGCATGCGGAAGCGTCCGTACAGGCGCGCCAGCTTCGCAGTCAGCGGCAGCACCTTGCCACTCTTGGTTTCGATAAGTGTCTTGAGTGGCGCGAGAGTGGCGGAATCAGGCCGGGGCATTGTGTCAGCCGTGGGTAAATTGAGATCGAGACATTCTAGCGTGGCGGGTCTCGGCACGGCGCCGTAGCCTTCGTCGAATCGAATTTGAATGTCTACGAACGGCAGGAGGGGACTTTGCCTTTAACGTGATCGCCGTTTTGTGCCAAATGCCCTGCGAACGTCACGACCCTATCGCAAGCAGCACTCGCTTATAATCCTCCGCTCTTCGAAACCGTCGGTGATTCCAGATCCATGGCTCAGTACGTCTACACCATGCAGCGGGTGGGCAAGGTCGTCCCGCCCAAACGCCAGATCCTCAAGGGCATTTCTCTGTCTTTCTTGCCCGGTGCCAAGATCGGCGTGCTCGGACTCAACGGTTCGGGGAAGTCCAGCCTGCTCAAGATCATGGCCGGTCTGGACAAGGAAATAGAAGGCGAAGCCATCCCGATGCCGAACCTGCGCATCGGCTTCCTGCCCCAGGAACCCCAGCTCGACCCCAAGCAGACGGTGCGTGGGGCGGTCGAGGAGGGCCTCGGTGAAGTATTCGAAGCGAAAAAAAAGCTCGACGAGATCTACGCTGCGTATGCCGAGCCGGACGCCGACTTCGACAAACTCGCCGTCGAGCAGGCGAAGTACGAAGCCATTGTGGCCACCAGTTCGGGTGACAACGTCGAGCACCAGCTCGAGATCGCCGCCGATGCGCTACGCCTGCCGCCGTGGGACGCGAAGATCGAAAAACTGTCGGGCGGCGAGAAACGCCGCGTCGCGCTGTGTCGCCTGTTGTTGTCCAAACCCGACATGCTGCTGCTGGACGAGCCTACCAACCACCTCGACGCCGAAAGCGTGGACTGGCTGGAGCAGTTCCTGCAGAAATTTCCGGGAACGGTGGTGGCGGTGACCCACGATCGCTACTTCCTCGACAACGCGGCGGAATGGATTCTGGAGCTCGACCGTGGCCGCGGCATTCCGTGGAAAGGCAACTACAGTTCCTGGTTGGAACAGAAGGAACAGCGTCTGGAGGTCGAGGCCAAGCAGGAATCTGCCCGTATCAAGGCAATGCAGAAGGAACTGGAATGGGTGCGTTCCAGTCCCAAAGCGCGCCAGGCCAAGAGCAAGGCGCGCATTGCGCGTTTCGAGGAATTGTCGTCCCACGAGCACCAGAAGCAAAACGAAACTCAGGAAATCTTCATTCCAGTCGCGGAGCGGCTGGGAGATAGCGTCATCGAGTTCAAGAACGTCAGCAAGGGTTACGGCGACCGCCTGCTGATCGACAAGTTGAGCTTCAAGGTCCCACCCGGCGCTATCGTCGGCATCATCGGCCCGAACGGCGCCGGCAAGTCCACGCTGTTCCGGATGATCGACGGCAAGGAGAAGCCCGACAGCGGCGAAGTGGCGCTCGGTTCTACCGTCAAGCTGGCGTACGTCGACCAGAGCCGCGACGCGCTCGCAAACAAGAAAACGGTCTGGGAAGCCATCTCCAACGGACAGGACATCCTCACCGTCGGCAAATTCGAAATGCCGTCGCGCGCCTACGCCGGCCGTTTCAACTTCAAGGGCGCCGACCAACAGAAAGTCGTAGGCAATCTATCCGGAGGCGAGCGCGGCCGGCTGCATCTGGCGACGACACTGATCGCCGGCGGCAACGTGCTGCTGCTCGATGAACCCTCGAATGACCTGGACGTGGAAACGCTTCGCGCGCTGGAAGATGCGCTCCTGGAATTCGCCGGCAGCGTGCTGGTCATTTCCCACGACCGCTGGTTCCTCGACCGCATTGCCTCCCACATCCTGGCGTTCGAAGGCGATTCGCAGGTCGTGTTCTTCGACGGTAACTACCAGGAATACGAAGCCGACAAGGTGAAACGGTTGGGCGAAGAGGGCGCCAAGCCCAAGCGGCTGCGCTACAAGCCGCTGAAGTAAGAGCCGCACTTTATTTGCATTATTCCGGGCCGCGCCGGCTCCAACCGGCGCGGTTTTTTGTGTCCGGATTTCCTGCTCCACCTTATGCCGATGGGCTAGGCGGACCGTGGGATGTATGCAAAGATGCCGGCCAATCGGACGTAAGCCGTTTACGGGAGCATGACGCCATGTGGTTCATCGGCCTGTTTATCGGACTCCTGCTGGGAAGCATGCTCGTCGGCGGCGGCTACGGAATGCTGTGGGGCGGTTTGCTCGGCGCCGTGGCGGGCGCGATGATCTCCTACTTCCGCGGCCAATCCCGCGGATCCGACATCGAAACACGAATTGCTGCGCTGGAAGCTGCAGTCACGGACCTGCGCCAGAAATTTTCCCAAGCATCTGGCAGGCCGATGCCAGCGGAGGATACACAGCCCGCGTCCGCTTCTGAAACGCCATACGTAATTCCACAATTGGTGTCTGAAGAAATCGCGCCCGTTCGCGATCAGGCTGGCACGGAAGAAGGTATCGCTCAAGCGGCGGACAAGCAAATCACGCCCGCGCCGATTTTCGCAGCACCGGTTTCATCTCAGCCAGCCGAGCCGTCATATTTCGACCGTGCATGGAACTGGCTGACCGGCGGTAACTCGCTGGTTCGGGTTGGCGTGGTGGTGCTCTTTTTCGGCGTCGGTTTCCTTCTGAAGTACGCCTACGAGCACACCCACCTACCCATCGAGGTGAGATTGATCGGCGTGGCGCTCGGTGCCGCGGTGATGCTGGTGATCGGCTGGCGCTTGCGCGAGCGCAAACCGGTCTATGCGTTGGCGATGCAGGGCGGCGGTGTGGGATTGCTCTATCTCACGGTGTTCGGCGCGTTCCGCCTGTTCAATCTTATTCCGGGCGAGGTGGCGTTCTTGGTGCTCGTCGCCATCGCGGTCCTATCGGCCGTTCTCGCGGTTGTCCAGAACGCGTTGTCGCTGGCCGTGCTGGGGGTGTCGGGCGGCTTCCTGGCCCCGGTTCTCGCGTCGACCGGGGGCGGCAGCCATGTGATGCTGTTCAGCTATTACGCCGTGCTCAATGCCGGTGTTCTGGGTATTGCGCTATACCGCGCGTGGCGTCCGCTCAACGTACTTGGATTCGTCTTTACGTTCGGCATCGGTGCCATGTGGGGCGCGCGCTACTACCGGCCGGATCTGTTCGAGAGCACCGAGCCGTTTCTGCTGTTGTTCTTCCTGCAATACGTTGCCATTGCGGTGCTGTTCGCGTTGAGACAGGTGCCGCAACTCAAGCACTATGTGGACAGCACCATCGTGTTCGGTACGCCGCTGGTTGGATTCGGCCTGCAGAGCCGGCTGGTGCATGACATCGAGTACGGTGCCGCCTGGAGTGCGGTCGCGGTGTCCGCGATCTATCTGGTCCTGGCCTCGGGGCTCTATCGCCGTCACGCCGAAACCCTGCGCATGCTGGTCGAGGCGTTCCTCGCGCTTGGCGTGATATTCGCGACACTGGCGATCCCGCTCGCCTTCGACGGCCGCTGGACGTCGGCGGCCTGGGCGCTCGAGGGCGCGGCTGCATATTGGGTCGGTGTGAAGCAGGGCAGACGACTGCCACGCGCCTTCGGCCTGCTGCTGCAGTTCGCGGCCGGCGTCGCTTTCATCGTCGATGCAGGCCGGACCTTCTCTGACACTCCGATCCTCAACAGCTTCTATCTCGGATGCGTATTCATCGCCGCTGCGGCATTGTTCTCCAACTGGACGCTCGGACGCCAAGCCGAGAAGACCAGTCATCTCGAATTGCAGGTGTCGATCATCGTGTTTGTCTGGGGCGTGGCATGGTGGACTTTCGCCGGTCTCCACGAGATCGATTTGCATGTGCCCTTCGAGGAAAAACTCAACGCGACGCTGTTGTTCGTCACCGGCACATGTGCCGCGTTCAGCGCGTTGTGGGGACGCACCTGGGCGATGGCGCGCTTTCCTGCACTGGCGCTCATGCCGCTCATGCTGCTTGTCTTCTGCATGAGCGTGGTTGTGCATCCGTACCAGCATCCGCTCGCAGGATTCGGGCTGATGGTGTGGCCGGTCGCCTTCCTGTTTCATCTGCGGATTCTGCGGAGGCATGACGCGATCGAGGGTGCCTATATGAACCTGTCGCACGCCGCGGGTGTATGGCTGCTGGCGGCGGTCGGCGCGTGGGAAGTCGGCTGGCAGATCGATCATGTCGTTGAAGGCCGGCATGTATGGCCGTTGATCGCCTGGGCGCTGGTGCCCGGTGGCTTGCTCGCGACGCTGGCGCTCAAGGGCGACGCAATCGCGTGGCCGGTGATGCGCTATCCGAAGGCCTATCTATGGGTCGGTGCGTTGCCACTCGCCGCATTTCTGCTGGGCTGGACGGTCTACGCGAACTTCGGCAATGACGGCAACCCCGAGCCGCTGCCCTACGTGCCGCTGCTCAATCCTCTCGACATCGCCCAATTGCTGGTGTTTGCCTGCCTGGCCATGTGGTGGAGAGGATTGCCAGCCTACGGCATCGGCGAGGCTGCGAGGATTCCGGCATCGTGGCCACGTGCGCTCCTCGGAGGTGCGGCGTTCCTTTTTCTCAATGGCGTGCTGTTGCGCACGTTGCACCATTGGGCCGGCATACCATACCAACTGGACGCAATGCTCCGCTCCGATCTGGCACAGGCTTCGCTGTCAGTCTTTTGGACTGTGCTGGCGCTGGTGGCCATGCTATGGGCGCATCGCCGGGGATTGCGCGTCGTGTGGTTCTCAGGGGCTGGTCTCATGGCAGCCGTCGTGGTCAAACTTTTCCTGGTGGATCTTGCGAAAGTGGGCGGGGTCGAACGCATCGTGTCTTTCATCGCTGTTGGCGTCCTGATGCTTGTGATCGGCTACTTCGCGCCACTGCCGCCGAAGAAGACGGAGAACTCATGAAAAGTCTGTTGCCGGCCATCCTCGCCGTTGCCAGTTTCTCGGCCGCAGCCGCGGAATCGCCGGCGGACTTTGCTTTCGCGGTGCCGATCGAAGGACTGGGCGCAGACGCGCTGCACCGGGTCGCAATCCCGCAAGCAGTTTACGAATCCGCGGCATTTTCCGACCTGCGCGATCTGCGCGTGTTCAACGGCGCGGGCGAGGTGGTGCCGTACGCGTTTCGCCCTGTCGAACGCACGACCGAAACGCCGGCACCGGTTGCACTGCCGATTTTTCCCCTTCAGGGTCCGCGTGACGCACGTTCCGAGGATCTGGATCTGAGTTTCGACAGGAGCGGCGGCAAGGTCAGCGTGAGGCTCAGTTCACGAGCGGCGAAGGCTGGACCGCAGGCGTCGCTCGGTTATCTGATCGACGCTTCGTCAGTGAAGACGGCGCTGAACGGCATCGAAGTGGACTGGGGTAAAGCGGTTCCCGATGGCCTGGTCTCCGTCCGGGTCGAAGCCGGGGACGACCTCAAACATTGGACCATATTGGCCGCGGATGCGCCGCTGGGTGCGCTCGCGCACGCCGGCCGGCGTCTGGAACGCAAAACGATCGAGTACCGGTCGCTGAAGGCGAAATATCTGCGTCTTATGTGGACCGACCCGGCGCAGGCCATCGATCTGAAGGCAATCGAGGGACTATCGCCGGAGCAGCATGCGCATCCGGAGCGTTCCTGGAAGGAAGTCGTGGCAATGCCGGATGGCGGCAAGCCCGGCGAATATCTTGCCGACCTCGGCGGCGGGTTTCCCGTGGATCGACTCGCGCTACGCCTGCCGCAGGAAAACACCATCGTGCCGGTCCGGCTTCTGTCCCGTGCCAAGACCGAGGACACGTGGATGCCGGTGACGCACGCCGTTGCCTATCGCCTGAATCAGAACGGACGCGAACTGGTCAGCCCGGACATCGCGGTCGGCTTGAATTCACATCGCTACTGGCTGTTGCGCGTGGATCCGGCCGCCGGTGGCATAGGGTCGGGGCCGCTCATCGTGAAGGCAGGCTGGACGCCCCACGAGATCGTTTTCACGGCGCGAGGTACCGGACCGTTCCGGCTGACCTATGGCAATTCGACGGCGCAGGCCGGATCGCTCCGCATCGAGACTCTGGTACCGGGCTGGCGCACCGACCAGGAGCCGCAGATGTCCGTGGCTTCGACCGGCCCGGTGCAGAGACTCGCCGGCGAAGCGGCCGCACGTCCGCGCGCCGACCTGAAGAAATGGGCGCTGTGGTCGGCGCTGTTTGCGGGCGTGGCTGTGCTCGCGTGGATGGCGTGGCGACTGACAAAACAGATGCAGCGTCCCGACAAGGCGTGACGAAAATATTGTACGAGCCCGGCGCTGCGTCTTCAGGTTGGTGATAGCACCCGAAGTTCCATGCCTTTGACGAAGTCCTTCACCTTGGCGCGGTAGGCTTGCATGTGCGGCGCGACGCCGTGTGCCTTGAGCGCCGCAACGGTCTCCCATTTCTCGATGATCACCACTTTGTCCGCGCCTATCCTGAATTGGATCGGGATGTCGGTCTCGGCATCAACGGTCGGACCATACTCGATGCAGCCGGCCTCGGCGCGCACATCAGGGATGAGCTTGCGGAACTCGGACAGAAATCTCTCGCGCGTTCCGGGCGCGAGATCGACGGTGGCGATGACGTGAATCATGCGGGTTTCCTGTAAGAAGTAAAAAGAATCTCTTGCCTGTGAAGCTTGCTCCTGCCTCGCCGGTGTCGATGTCAGGAACCGGGTTCGATCAGCCGGCGCAGCACCAGGCGGCGGTTGCGAACGTAAGGTCTGACCTCGGTGGGCCAGCGGCCCTTGTCCACCGCCTTGGCCCATGCATCGCTTACCAGAACCTTTGGGCTTTCAATTTCGTAGACGGCGCTGTAGCGCGGCTCGTTCTCGACGACCTCGGTCTGCTTTGCGCCGCGTACGAATACCGTCAACGGTTCGGTCTTGTAACGCTTCGCCGAAATCACGCCGGGCACTTTCAGAAGCAGCGGGACGTGCTCGGTATCGTAGATCTCGTTGAACAGGTCTTCCTTTTCCGGATCCACGTCCATGCTGGCGATGAATATGTAGCGAGCTTTAGAAGCCATCGGCTTGCCCTCTGAGAAAAAATTTTATGTTCGCATGGCGCGCTGGCGACGCGACCTTTTTTGCCTGCGGCTCGCTTTTCGCTATTGTCGCCTGTTTACCGCCGCAGTGTCACGATGACGAGGCCAAGCGTCAGCAGCAATACGCCGGCAAACTCGATCGGTTTCAGATGTTCGCGGAACAACCGTCGCGATACTGCATAGCTGAAAAGCAGCTCGATCAATCCCAGCGTGCGCACATGCGCGACCGGTTCAATGGCTATTGCGGTGACCCAGCCGGCCGATGCCGCCGCGCCCATGAAACCTGCGAACAGTGACGCCCGCCATGCGAGCAAAACGCGGGTGACCACTTCGGGGTGTCGAAGCCACAGCCAACCTCCGAGCAGCCCTGTCTGGACGAGTTGGGCGACCAGCAGCGTGCTGGCTGCCGCCATCAGGAACGGCGTGTCTGGAAGCGCTAGCGCCGCTCCACGGTAACCCACTGCCGAGAGCGCGAAGCCCGTGCCCGACGCGAGACCAAGCAGCGCAGGCGGCGTGGTCCAGCCCATAAGGAGCCCGCGGATGGGCCGTTCACGGTCTGCGGGCGACAGCAGCAGCACGCCCAGCGTGCCGGAGACAATGGCGAGAGCGGTAACCGTGGAGATCAGGTCGCCGAGGAATGCGTAACCGAACACCGCAACCTGGATAAGTTCGCTTTTCGAGTAAGCCACACCGAGTGTGAAATTGCGCTCGGCCATCACCCGCAACAGCAGCGCAGTTGCCGCGATCTGAGTGACCGCGCCAACCAACAGCCAGGACACGAACGCGAGGTTCGGTTCGGGGAGGCGGCTTGCGGTGGCAATGTGGACGCCGGCAAGCCACAGCGCCGCGAACGGCAGTCCATAGAGGAAACGAACCAGCGTGGCGCCAAGCGTGCCGAGCTCGGGGGTTAGACGTCGTTGCGCTGCGTTGCGCAGCGTCTGGGCAAAAGCTGCCCCGACGGTGATCGGAATCCAGAGCCAATCGGCAGGTACCACTACGGCACATGCCGCTCCGTCAGCCGCGACCGACGAATGGCATCTTGGTCGCCATGATGGTTACGAACTGCATGTTGGTGTCGAGCGGCAGGCTTGCCATCTGCAGCACCGCGTCTCCCACGCGCTGCACGTCCATCGTCGGTTCGACTTTGATCTCTCCGTTGGCTTGAGGCACGCCTTTGGTCATGCGTGCCGCCATTTCGGTCAACGCGTTGCCAATGTCGATCTGACAGCAGGCGATGTCGTACTTTCGTCCATCGAGCGACGCGCACTTGGTGAGCCCGGTCACGGCGTGCTTGGTCGAGGTGTAAGGGGACGAATTGGGGCGCGGCGCGTGGGCCGAGATCGAGCCGTTGTTGATGATGCGTCCACCCCGCGGGTCCTGGTCCTTCATCATCCGGAACGCTTCCTGGATGCAGAAGAACATGCCGGATAGATTGATGTTCACCACGTTCCGCCATTGCTCGACGGTCAAGTCCTCGAGCGGAATCCCCGGCGCATTGACGCCGGCGTTGTTGAACAGCAGGTCGAGGCGGCCGAAAGTTTCTTTCGTTTTCGAGAACAACGCCTTCACCGATTGCGGATCGCTCACGTCGGTCGGCACCGCCAGTGCACGCTTGCCTGCTCCTGATTCCTTCACGGTCTGCTCGAGCGCATCCTTGCGCCGTCCTGCGAGTGCAACGCTGTAACCGTCCTTCAGAAGCGTTAGCGCAACGCTCTTGCCGATGCCGCTGCCTGCGCCCGTAACGATGGCTATCTTGTTGTGCGCGCCCATTTTCTTCTCCCCCTAATAGTGTCCGGAAAGGCCGCATGCTACCCCAACGCGCAGGCAATTTCCCGGGGTTGAAAAATGGCCCGCCGGCCACAGACGGTAGAATGCGCGCCGGAGGAGGATCCTTGATGTCAATCGGAAGGTTTCTGAGAGTGGTGCTGACCGCGCTGATCGCGATCGGGCCGGCGGCAGCGGACACGCTCAAGGACGATGCCATTGCCAGGCTTGCGGCGAGTCATGAGCCCGATATACCGCTGGCGGTCGGCCGCCTCGCGGTGAAACAGGCCGGCCTGGGTGCAGCGCGGACATTGCTCGCCCGAAGGGGACACGATGCCCGGTTAGGCCGCGGCTGGAATGCTGCTGCGCCGGAGTGGCAGGACGCAGAGGTACACTTCAGCCGCATCATCGACGCCGTCATCGCACGTCGCATCGAGGATCCGGAATGGCTGCTTGTGATCTGGACCGATCAGGCGGCCGGTGTGCTGAACGCCGAGGAAGCCGACGAGATCGCGACCCATTTCGCGACTGCCATCGGCCGCGAGCAGCGCGTCGTCGTGGAAGTCAAGGTGGTGGGCGAACTGCTGCTGAGCAACTATACGTTCACCGACCGGATCAGCGATCGGGTGCCCGGGTCGGAGCGCGAATTCGCACGCATGCAGGCCACTTGGGCGGAGCGCGAGCCTTTCCGTGCGAGAAACTTCGACGGCGACGTCGGCGCGGCCCGTTTCGGGTCACGCAACCCGGGCGTGAAATACGTAAGGATGCTGGCGATCCAGGGTGTCCACGCAATCATTGCCCACATCGATGCGGCGTGCGCCGAGGCCGTGCGGGCCGTTACGGATGCTTCCGCGCAAGCCGACCCTTTCATCGAAGCCTGGCGCCGTCGCACGGCGAACTGACCCGGCGTGCGGCACGACCGCACACCAAGCTATTTGATTTGATCGGACGCGGCAAACGCGGTGCGGAGTTTCGCCATGTCGAATCCCGGCAGGCGCGCCGCATCGAGTAACGCTTTCTCCCGTCGGGCCATCAGATCTATCGCAGCGGGCAGTTTGTCGAGCAGATCCCGCGGTATGACGATGGCGCCGTGACGGTCGGCGTGGATGATTTCGCCGTCGGATACCACCATGCCGAATACATCCACTTGCTTGCCGATATCGACGACCTGCACCCACGCATGGCTGGGACTCAACGACGCGGCCAGGCACTGGAACTGCGGATGCATCGCGTCGAGATCGCGCATCGATCCGTTCGTTACGGCGCCGACGCAGCCGAGGCCCCAATGGATATGGGTGTTCACTTCCCCCCAGAATGCACCCATTCCGGGTTGACTATCGATATCCTGGACTATCGAAACCGTGGGCTGCTGCGGTTGCGCCAGATACTCGTAGTATGCGAGTTGATTTTTTCTGCGCACCGCCGGATCGTAGGGCGTGGAGGAGCGGATCGTGACTGTCCTGGCGAAGCCGACGATCGGCGGTAACTGCGAAAACGCTGCGATCAGCGTCTGCCGCGTGAATCCGGTGATGGTGCGCTGCCCGCGCGCAATTTCGAGTGCGTTGGCGATGGTGGGGGTGTCGAAGCGGCGCAGATGTTCGAATAGCGAGCTTGTCTCCAAATCAATCCTCCCTCCGTAGTTCATGGTGAGCTTAGCGTATTTGCCGCGCGGATTGTTCTCCCGCCGCCGCAACGGCGATGGCGAGCGCTACCGGGTAATTTTCCTAATTCAGCCGTAGTTCGAAGTTGCCTTCGCCGCGTTCCACGGCGATCAGGCGCAACAGCGGTGCGAGCTGCTGCTGGTGCTCGGCACCAACCTGTGCTGTGGCAAGAAATACGGGATTCTTCCCGTTCGCCCAGGATCCTTTGCCGTCAAGTCGAAGCGGGCCCTGAATGGTGCGCAGGTAGGCATGGACCGTGGCGCCTTCACCATCGAGGCGCAGTTCATAGTCGCCCAAAGGCGAGATCGGCGTTAGCACCGATCCGGCGTTGCGCCACTGCAGCGTCGCGTTGCCCTGCATATCCTTGCGTTCAATCGTCAGGCTGGCAACGTGCAGTAGTACGTCACCTGTGAGACCGAGCGGCGCAAGCTTGGGCACGCCCATACCCAGCACCGTGGCAGGCAAGCTGATATCGGCGTTCGCCACTGCGATCCGGGATAACGAAATCGTCACGGGGAAACGCTTTGCGGACTGGTCCAGTTCTACCTCGCAAACCAGGTGTCCGCGCAGCAACGACTCCGGCAGAAAACGCCAAGCGAGATTTTTCGCGACACCGATTCGTCCTCCCGAATCGCGGACTTCGATCTGCCCCGATCCCGACCACAGTGTGCCGTGGGCCTCCGCGAGCCGAAGTCTCCCGTTGCTTGCTTGTTGCAGACGGGAGTCGACCAAGGTCGCCGGCGCGGTGGCAATGATTGCAACCGTGTAAACGATCAATCCAATCGCGATCAGCTGCCAGCGTTTCATCGAGGTTTGGACCGAACAAGCGTCGCGGTCACGCTGACCAGGCCCGGCGAGGACAGCGCTTCAACTCGACATGCGTCCAGGCGCACTTGCTGCGATTTCAGACTGGCGACCCAGTTGAGCCAGTCCGCGAACGACACGGCACCAAATACCACCACAACTTGATTGTCGTCCGTGACATTGATTTGCCCGAGTGCGCCCGACAGACCGGCCGCGCCGGCTTGTGCCTGCACCAGCGTGCGCAAATCCGTCGTCGATGCCGACGGCGGCGGCGCTGAGCGCAGGCGCCCAATTTCGGCCGCGTGCTGGTCGAGGCGGGCAGCCTGTGCCCGCAATACCGGGACGCTGGCGCGCAGTCGCCTGTGAGCCTGGTCCGCCGACTGCACAAGCCACACATACAACGTAACGCCCACCAGCACCGCCAGCACGGCGATGACCATGCGGTCCCGCGGTGCCCGCGATTGCCAGAGCCGGCGCAGAGTCGCGTTCATGAAGCCCGCACCGTGAGCACGACCGTCCCGCCCCCCGCGCGTTTCGGGGCCGCCGAGCGTTCGACACTCATGCCCGATTGCGTCAGCTTCGCCACGATGCGGTTAACGGCCGCCGCTTCGCTTGCAGCGATTTCCAGCGACATCCGTCCACTTTCGTAGGACAGGACCCGCAGGCCGCCCTCAGGTAAGTCCTTCATTGCCGTCATCACCGTTTCGACCATGGGTAGAAAGTCGCTGCTGTCCGATTGGCCCGCTGCGTGGCGGGACTCGGCGAGTTTGCGGCGCATTTGCAGAACCGGGTCGACCACTGCCACCGCCTCGGGAAAGGTCGCGCGAAATCGTAATTCCATTTGCTTGCGCAGCGTCCGCTGTTCATTCGCGAGCGACGTCCAATCGACAACCAGCGCAACCGCATGGAGCGCTAGCGCAGCCCCCAGGATCCAGGCCGCAGGCCGCAGATGCGAAGCCGTATCGGAGAAAGGACGCCAGCGTTGGCGCTCTTGTGCCAGGCTGACGCCGGCGCCGGGCGGCACGGTCCGCCAATCCCATGGGGCAGCCAGGCGCAGGGCAATTCCGAGCTCGTTTTGCCAGGCTGCGATGTCCGGCGCAGCCTCAGGCGATGTTGGATGGATTGCTATGGATGTTGGACCGGCGCTGCGTGACTGTGCCTCTTCCAGAATCAGGCGCAGAGACAACGGCGGGGCTTGCGGGTCCCCGCAATCGGTCGCGGTCCCTTCGAATTCGCCTGTCCGTACAAATCCCTCGTTGCCATTCCACGCAAGACTCCACTCTCCCGTCCGCCAAGGCAAAAAAAGCGTTTCGCAGTGCACTTCATAGCCCCGGATGCCTACAGCACCGAGCGCTTGACGCCAGCGCTCGAGCCCCTCCTTGTCCGCAACCGCGAGCGCGTCTTCGTCGCCCACGGCACCGAGCCAACTCACCTGGTTGGCATCTGGCTCGCCTGCCGTTTTTTCCTCGACCGCGAATGCCAGCGCTGACCCGGCTCGGCGGCGGGCCCCTTGCGGAACACGCGCACGCGTGAATAGTACTTGTGCAGCGGGAACTACCAGCTGAACGTTTTCCGCGCGCCGGGGCAACTCGGCCAGCCGGCCTTCGCCAATAACCGGTTCGCGACCGCCGTCGACGAGCGCCCATTGACACCGCTGGGGCGGATCGAGCAGCGAAGCGTAGATGCGCAGCAGACTCACAGCGCTTTGCGCCAGACGATAGTGGGCCAGCCGCCGGCGCCGCGCGCCAACAGTGCCACGCCGCGAGCCTGGGCACCGCCGATAGTTACGCGCAGCGTCGCCATGAAGTAATTGCTGCTGTACGAAATATCTTCAGCCCCCACAAGTACGCCCTTGGGAAGTCGTGCGAGCAAATCGTTGCGGTCGCGAATATACGCGCTGCTGCGCGACGCCGCCAGATCGCGTGCACCATCCAGGCCGAGGCTTTCGATGATGGCGGCAAGGACCTCAGGCGGCGCGGTGTTCACGTTCACGGCAGTGAACACGGGCAACGCGGACACGAACGGGCGCAGGCGCGCACGCACGCCATCGTCGAAGCCCCGCACCAGGGCTAATTCGGCGAGGTCGGTCAGTGGACGGTTGGCAGCAAGGTAGCCCGGCTCCAAAGCCATGTACGCTTCATCCTCGGCCCCACCCTGTGGTTGCGGCTCGCTGTCGGTGTCAATCCAGTCCGCCAGCGTATCGGCGAGCGTGGCTGGCAAGCTCAGCGTAGATAGCAGGCGTCGGAAATGCGCAAGCTGCGCCAGGTTGACTTTTCCATTCCTCACCAGATTGTTGAGATTGAAAAGACCTTGCTGGTCTTCGATATGACCGTCGAGTTCGCCGCCTTCGACCGACATAGGCGGCAATCGCAACGCCCAAGGTTCGCCGAGGTGATCGATGTTGCTCAGCCGGCGATCGTCGCTCAGTATCGCACGAGCCCAATCTGCGCCGGCCTGTACCACGCTCTGCGCCTGCGCATGAGCGGCCGCAAGTTCGGCCGCACGCGACCAGGTACTTTGCGTGAGCATTATTGCGGTGGCTGCCATGGCGGCCAGCGCAACAACGCTCATGGCGAGAACGATCGCCACACCTCTTTGTCTCGTGCTCATTATCTCAGCCCGAAAATGCGCACGATTTCCTCACCCGAGACAAGCACGATGCGCAGCCGCACGGCTTGGGGAATCGGTGAATCGAGTCTCGAGCCCGGCCATCCATCGACCCAGGCGAGACTGGCATTGAGGTACTGCAGCTCGAATGCCGTCACATTCGCCAGCACGGGGTAACGCGCGGGCAGCGTTCCGGGCGCGATGTCGAGTCCCGGCCACAGCCATAGTTCAATCTCTTGCCGCTCGTTGAGCCGGTAGGCAAGCCGCCGCGCGCTGTCCATGCCTTCGACTGAGGCAAAGCGGCTGAATTCCAGGAGTGGCTCCGTCGTTGCGGCGGGGATCCCACGCCAGGCAGGTGCGATACCGGAGTCGGACCGCACCGGGCGCGGCGCGGCCAGGTTGACGTCGCGCTCGAATCGGGCAACGAATGCTGCCACGCGCCGCCATTTGTCTGTTTCCCTGGTGACGTGCTCACGCGCATCGAGTACCGCGCCGAGTCCGCGGTAGGACATCAGCGCCAGCGCAGAGAGAATGAGCAGTGCGGTCAGCAACTCGATCAACGTAAAACCGCGCGTTGCAAACCCCGCAAAAGGCTTCACCGATTGACTCCGGCCGGACGCACGACGAACCCGCTGAGATTCGCGAGCGCGCGTGTCTCCTCGGGCGCAGCGAACACGCGCACGTTGACTCGACGGAACGCGGCGTTCGGTGTTGAGATTATTTCTTCGCGCCAGGTGAATTCAATGCCGCCCTGGCGTTGTGTGCCGCTCAGTATTCCAAGCGACGGCCAATCCCCCCGGGCGCGCTGTTCGGCCAGGAGATTCTCCGCTACCCAACTGGCGAGCAGACGCCCACGCAGGTCACCGACACTGTTGGTGCCTCCGCCCGCTACCCGCAGCGCCGCGAGAAGCGCGATCGAGATAATGGCAAGAGCGACCAGCACCTCGACCAGGGTGAAACCATCGCGCCTACCGCTGTGCCAAGTCGCCATTTTCATTTCCTTGCTCCGGCACGACGCGTACTTCCCCGACCGGGGAGCCCGCGACCGTGCAACGGGCGGCGCCGAGGACCATCTCGACACTGAAGGCCGGCGTGTCGCCGTAGGCGTGGAACTCCAGACGCATGCGCTCCTGCGGCCGCATGTTTTCCACGCGCATTCCGACGATCGCCATTCCCTGCGGCAGCGTTCGTGCGCGCAAGGAATCGTCGTCGAGTATCTCGGACCAGTAAGTGTCTTCGTTGAATTGCCAGAAGCGATAGTCCGGTCCGTCTGCCGTCCAGGCAATGGACTTGCCGGTAAGGTGCGATTTTGTTGCGGCAAGGTTCAGCAGTTGCGCCAGCCTTTCGGCCTCGACACGCAGCAACGCCCGATCGTCGGGCCGCGTGATGGTGCTGACCAGGCCGGCGAACAATCCCATGATCAGCAGCACCACCATCAACTCGATGAGCGTGAAGCCCTGCCGCCCGCGTCGTGGCCGGAGAGAGGCGTGAGGTGTAAGGAGTGGGGAGTTTCTTCGACGGCGGACGCCGTGAAAGGGCGGCGATGAGGTGCTCACGGATTTGTCTATCAGAGCCTTGCTATTCACCCCTTACTCCTCACCTTCACCCCTCACAGGCTCCACGACCCGATGTCGGCATCGTTCCCCTCGCCGCCGGGTCCGCCATCAGCGCCAAAACTGAAAATGTCGATTTCGCCGTGTATCCCGGGATTCAGATATTGGTAAGTATTGCCCCACGGATCCTTGGGCAGGCGCTCGACATATCCGCCCGCTTTCCAGTTGGGCGCAAGCGGAGCAGTCGTCGGCTGCGTTACCAGAGCTTGCAGTCCCTGTTCGGTTATGGGGTAACGCTGGTTGTCCAGGCGGTAGAGCTTGAGCGCCTGCATCAGGCTCGCAATGTCTTGCCTTGCAGCGATCACCCGAGCTTCGTCGGGGCGGCTGATGATCTTCGGCACGACCAGAGCGGCCAGGATGCCGAGGATTACGACTACCACCATCACTTCGAGCAACGTGAACCCACGTTGCCAAGTTCCCACTTTCATTTGACCCTCCTTGTATTTCGCTTTTATCCGAGGGTCGCTCGTCATCTTCCGAGCCAGCCAGGTAGCCCAAATTATCCCGTTCGCCGGGAGCACTCTGTACGGTATCGTACATACGACCCCTTCGCTATGGTATAACTTTAGCTCTGCGTGGGGGGTTCCATCAGATCGATCATTGGCCCGTACTTCGCTACGTGCTGCCTCGTTACAATGCCGGCGCGCCCACAACGTTGACTATGCGGCAGCACTTACTCGACCGATCGAATATTGTACAAACGGCCGCGATCAGCGTGGCGACTATTGCCGCGCTGGCGTTGCTCGCTCTGGTAGCGGCGTACTGGACCTGGGTGTGGTTCGCGCCGCTCCCTGAACCGCGTGCTCCGACCGCCGCCGATACTGGCACTGCTGCCGCGTCCGCAGGTGGGTTGTTCGGTAGCATGCGGCGGGATTCGAACACTCCTGCGCCGACGGGAATCGCGATCAGACTGCTCGGTGTCGTCGCGGCTACTGAGGGGCGGCGCGGATACGCGGTGATGCAACTCGAAGCGAAAGAGATCCTCGCTGTGCTGGAAGGCGAAGACGCTGCACCCGGCATCCGGCTCGCGGAAGTCGGCACGGATCACGTCATCCTGGAACGCGGCGGAATTCGAGAAAAGCTCGCGTGGCCGGAGAAAAGCACTGGCACGGAACCCTCTCCACTGCGAACCAATAGATGAACTATTCGAAAAACATGAGGCGTCGCTGGTTAATTGTCGGGTTCCCGTGGTCGGCGGCGGTGATCTCCATTTGTCAAGCGTGGTCCGCACACTCGCAAGAGCCGGTCAAGGAAACGGTCAGGCCAGCGGATACGATTTCAGGAAAGCCAGCGGCAACGCAAGGCGGGCCAACGACGCGCTCCCCGCAAGCGGGCGCCACGGGCGCTAACGAGTCCGCGCGTCCCGCCGATACGGTTTCGGGAATGCCATCCGGCAAGCCGTCAGCAAAGCCATCCGCAACGCAAGCCGGGCCTGCGGCGCGCTCGCCGAAAACAGGCGCCGCTGTCACGAGCCAGTCAGCGCGCGCGAGTCCCGATGTCGTCACGCTCAACTTCGTCAATGCCGAGATCGAAGGCGTTGTGAAAGTGGTGAGCGAAATCACCGGCAAGAATTTCATCATCGACCCGCGTGTAAAGGGGACGATCAACATCGTCTCGGCGAAACCGTTGCCGAGGGCTTTCGTGTATGACGTGTTTCTTTCCGCACTGCGCCTGCAGGGCTTCGCCGCAATCGAGGAGCGCGGCGTCGTCAAGATTCTTCCCGAGGCCGAGGCCAAACTGCATTCGTCTCCCACAATCGGCGCTGGCGACAGGGCCGGTCCCGCGGGGGACCGCATCGAAACGCGGGTATTTACGCTGGAGTATGAATCGGCCACACAGGTAGTCCCGATCCTGCGTCCGCTGATCGCTCCGAACAACACGATTACCGCTTATCAGAATAACAACACGCTTGTCATCACCGACTATGCCAGCAACCTGCAACGCCTGGCTAAAATCATCGACGAGATCGACCAGCCGAGCGGCATCGATCCGGTGGTGATTCCGCTTCAATATGCTTCGGCGGTCGATGTTGCCGCAACCGTTACCCGCCTGTTCGCGGAGTCGCCGCAGGCGCAGGCGCCGGGCACAGGAGGGCAAGACCCGAGTCAGCGCTTCGCGGTGATCGCGGATTCCCGTTCCAACAGCCTGCTGGTGCGCTCGGGCGATCCCTTCCGCCTCGCCCGATTGCGCAAGTTCGTGGCCTTGATGGATTCCCAGACCAATGCCGGGGGCAACATTCACGTGGTCTACCTGAAGAATGCGGAGGCGGTAAAACTTGCGGAAACCCTGCGCGCGATTTATCAGACGGATACAGGCGGGGCGGGTGCGTCGCGCCCGGCATCGGCTCCGAGCCCACTGGGTTCCACAACGCCAGCATCGATGGGCGCCACGACGACCACGGGTGCTGCAACGCCGCCGACGCAGGCTGTCTACAGTCAGACCGCCGGCTTGGCACAGGGCCCTGCGTCCGCACCCCCCGGCATCATCCAGGCGGACGCAGCCACCAACTCGATCATCATCATCGCGCCTGACGCGATCTACAATAATCTGCGCGCGGCACTCGACAAGCTCGACGTGCGTCGCGCGCAAGTCTATGTGGAGGCGCTGATCGCGGAACTCACCGCCGACAAGGCCGCCGAGTTCGGCGTCCAATGGCAGGCCCTGAGTGGGTTGGGCGAGACCGATACCCAGGGCTTTGGTGGAACCAATTTCGGTAGCCTGGGCCAGAACATTATCGGCCTTTCGCAAAACCCGGCCTCGGCTGCTCGCGGGCTTAACGTCGGGGTGGTGAAAGGCACCATAAACATTCCCGGCGTGGGTGAGATTCTGAACATCGGTTTGCTGGTGCGCGCGCTGGAAACCGACGCCAACGCCAATATTCTATCTACGCCGACGTTGCTCACGCTGGACAACGAGGAAGCCGCGATCGTCATCGGTCAGAACGTTCCGTTCATCACCGGGTCGTACGCGGTGACCGGCGCAGCCACCACGCCCACCCCTTTCCAGACCATCGAACGGCGCGATGTCGGCTTGACGCTGCGAATCAAGCCGCAGATCTCGGAGGGCGGCACGGTGCGCCTGCAGATTTACCAGGAGGTCTCCAGCGTCGTCGATACAGTACTGCCCGACCCTGCAGGGGTAACCACCAATAAGCGCGCGGTGGCTTCCACCGTCTTGGTTGACAACGGGCAGATCGTGGTGATCGGCGGCCTGATTCAGGATACGGTCAACGACGGGTATCAGAAGGTTCCCGTGCTAGGGGACCTTCCGGTACTTGGCGGGCTGTTCCGCTACAAAACGCGCTCGCACAACAAGACCAACCTGATGATCTTCCTGAAACCTACGATCGTGCGCGACAGCACGGTCGCCGACGAATATACCGGCGAGCGCTACGACTATATTCTCGGCGAGCAGGAAAAGGCCCAACCTGCGCACGATCCCGTTCTGCCCGACATAAAAGCGCCGACACTCCCGCCGAGAGTGACGCCGGCCACACGTCCGGCCCCGCCGGCAAACGACGTGAATACCCAGGGGCGCCGGTGATGAATAGGGGTGCAAGCAGGATTCCGTACGTTTTTGCCAAAGCCAACGGGGTGGTTGTCACTTCCATGGACGAGAGTCTCGCGGAGGTGGCAGTGCGCGACGACGCGCAGGCGGGTGCGCTGGCCGAACTGCGTCGCACCCTTGGCGTGCCAGTGCGCGCCCGACGCATCGCCGCCGAGCAATTCGACGAGTTGATCGCCGCCACGTACAACGGCGCGGAGGCCGGTGCGGCCGCACTGGCCGGAGACCTTGCGCAGGACCTGGATCTTTCCAGATTGCTGCAGGAAATTCCCAAGATCGAGGATCTGCTCGAAAGCCAGGACGATGCGCCGGTCATCCGTCTGATCAATGCATTGTTCACCCAGGCGCTGCGTGATGGAGCCTCGGACATTCATATCGAGCCCTTCGAAACGCGCTCAGTGGTAAGGCTGCGTATCGACGGCACGCTACGCGACCTGATTGAACCGGCGCGCGCCCTTCATGGCGCAATTGTCTCGCGGATAAAAATAATGGCGCAGCTCGACATCGCGGAAAAACGTTTGCCACAGGATGGCCGCATAACGCTGCGCGTCGCTGGCAAGCCGGTGGACGTGCGCGTGTCCACGATTCCCACCGGTCACGGCGAGAGAGTGGTTCTGCGCCTGCTGGACAAGCAGGCCGGGCGGCTCGATCTCACGCGTCTGGGCATGGATGACGACACGCTCGCGCACATGGACCGGCTCATTCTCGAGCCGCACGGCATCGTACTGGTCACCGGCCCGACCGGTTCGGGCAAGACCACTACGCTCTACGCCGCGCTGTCGCGGCTTGACGCGACGACACTCAACATCATGACCGTAGAGGATCCCATCGAGTACGACCTCGACGGCATCAGCCAGACCCAGGTCAACATCAGGATCGAGATGAGCTTCGCTCGGGCGCTAAGGACCATCCTGCGCCAGGATCCGGACGTGGTCATGATCGGTGAGATCCGCGATCTCGAAACCGCTCAGATCGCGGTCCAAGCGAGTCTCACCGGCCATCTGGTATTCGCCACGCTGCACACCAACGACGCAGTGAGCGCGGTCACAAGGCTTGTCGACATGGGCGTAGAGCCTTTCCTGCTCGCTTCCAGCCTGATCGGGGTGGGAGCACAGCGGCTGGTGCGCCGGCTGTGCGTGGAATGCCGCAAGCCGTTCGCCGCCGACGCGGCACAGCAGCGTGCCCTCGGCCTCGCACCGACCAATGGAACTCTTTATACGGCGCAGGGCTGCGCCGCCTGCAATCGCACGGGCTATCGCGGCCGCACCGGCATCTACGAATTGCTGACGGTCGACGACGACCTGCGCCGGCTGATCCACGACCGCGCGTCAGAGCAGACGCTGCGTGCGCACGTGCAGTCCCGCGGCATGCGTTCCCTGCGCGATGACGGCATGCGCTGGGCGGGGCAGGGCGTGATCAGCCTCGAAGAAGTGGTGCGCGTGACGCGCGAGTAGTCGGTGGAGGCATCAAGGTGGCCTGCTAAAGGTAAAGGACAAGCGCTCGCCGCGGAGCACGCGGAGACGGGCGCAAGCAAAACGATATTCGAGTGCAAAAAAACCTGGTATCGGTGGTCACTTCCGCACCGAGTCTGATCTTGACTCCCGCATGCTTTTCTTCGTTTCTGATCTCCTCCGTTTCCCAGGCCCTCTGCGTTGAGAGTAGAGCGAAATGATTGAATTCGGATGAATCGGTAATGGAAGCATTCCAGTATCAGGCGCTGGACGCCACCGGTCGCACGGTATCCGGCGTAGTGCAGGCCGACACCGCACGCCAGGCACGAATGCAGTTGCGCGCACAAGGCCTGCTTCCCTCGAAGATCGGCCACGTGCACGCCCGCGAACGCGCACGCCAGGTATGGGCGCGCGGCATCTCATCGGCCGAGTTGAGTCTGGTGACCCGGCAGATGGCGACGCTTCTCGCGTCCGGGTTGACCATGGAACAGGCGCTCAACGCGCTGATAGAAGCGGCCACCGAGCCGGCAACGCGTGAAGTGCTGACCGGGGTAAAAACCGAAATAACAGCCGGCAGTTCATTGGCGGGCGCGCTGGGCGCTTACGAGAAGAGCTTCCCGGATTTCTACCGGGCGCTGGTGCATGGCGGCGAGGAATCGGGCGCGTTGCCGACGGTGTTGCAGCATCTTGCCGACTATTTGGACGCACGGCAGGCGCTCAAGCAGAAGACCGGCCTCGCGCTGCTTTACCCCATCCTGGTCACGATCGTCGCGCTCTCGATCGTCACCGGACTGTTGGTCTATGTTGTGCCACAGGTGGTGCAGGTGTTCCAGCAGTCGCGTCAGGGCCTGCCTTTGCTCACGCGCGCGTTGATCGCGTTGAGCGATTTCTTGCGCGGGGCTTGGCCCTATCTCGTGGCAATTGTCGGAGGCGCAATTGCAGCGTGGCGAGTGATCCTGCGTCGGGATGCGCCAAGACGCACGTGGCACTCCATGTTGTTACGTATGCCCTGGGTGGGTTCGCTGATTCGCGGCGTCAACACCTCGCGTTTCGCCAGCACGCTTGCGATTCTGGTCGCGGGCGGTGTGCCATTGCTCTCCGCACTCGCTTCCGCTGCACGGGTAATGACCAACATGGTGTTGCGGGAGGCCGTAGAGCGCGCCATCGAACGCGTGCGCGAAGGCGCGAGCCTGGCCCGCGCTCTCGGTGAAACCCGCGCGTTTCCGCCGCTGCTAATCCATCTGGTGGCAAGCGGGGAGGTAAGTGGGAAGCTTGAGCAGATGCTCAACCGCGCTGCTCACCTGGAAACGCAGGCGCTGGAGCGGCGTTTGGCGGTATTCCTGACCCTGCTTGAGCCGGTGATGATTCTGGTGATGGGAGGTGTGGTCTTGTTGATCGTGCTCGCGATATTGCTGCCGATTATAGAAATCAATCAGTTGGTCCATTGATCCCGGTATTTCGGGGGCCATCGGAAGACAAAAAAAAGGGCCCGGAAGGAGATCGCCTTGGCCGGGCCTGGTACTTCAGGTGGGTTCATCCCAGGGAGGAGGGTGAATAACCACCCGATTTAATCATAGGGTCCCTTTGCGGAAACGCTCTGTGCGCCACCACACATATGGGAAATTTATTTTTGTAGGATTCTTTCTGACTTTCCCCCTCCAGTTCGCATCGTCAGCGTCAAGTCCTTGCGATTTCGGCAACTGAATTTGTCGGCGAATTAGTTCATGCCGTTGTCGTTGCGGTGCAGACCGGCGCTGCCGCTGCCCTTGCGCGGTGCGGTTGCGCTTGAAGGTCCCGGGACAGCTCCGTCATGCATGTCCTTGACGACCTCGTAGCATTCGCAGGCGGCCGCTTCGAGCCCCGCGCGGTCCAGCACGCTGATGTCGCCGCGGTGGTAGCTGATCAGCTTGCGCTGCTGCAGCGCGTGCGCAGCCTTGGTCACCCCC
>DATENC010000002.1:0-6877 GCA_035275265.1 Burkholderiales bacterium
GGCTTGGTTTGAAGCGATGCCCCATGTCCCGGCAAGTTGCAACCAGGCAGAGCCACCATCGGACGGCGTGCCGATTGCCGTCGCTGTGTCGCCGCGATTGAAGTTGTCCGTGCGCCCGGTGATAACGCCGGGAATGCGCGCGAGGCGGAAGTCGTACATGTCTCCGTTAACCGCACCATTGGCACTCACAGCCATCACAGAGAACTCAAGCTCAGTGAACTGGCCGTTGCCTAGTGGCACGTCATCCTCAGCGCTCTCGTCGCACCAACGTCTTCCTGCGGTGAAAGTGGGTGTGGGGCTCACGGTTGGAGGGCTGAGCCGGTTCGTTGTGGCTTCACCACCAGCAGGAATGTTGTTCGGACTTCCGGCAGATGGTGCGAGTTTTATCGGCAAGGTCCCGGTATTGATTACTTCCCGCCAAGCAATGTCCGTGGTCTTCTTGTAGAACAGCAGGTACTTAGAGGTTGCTGGCGCATCGCCCGGGCAATAGAGACCTATCCGCAGCAAACACGGATCATCCAACGGTAAGGATACGTTGACGTTCTGCGCATCGAGCCACGTATGCGTGGCCTCGGTGCCGTCGTCGTGGCCCCATCTGAAAGCGTATTGGTCGAGCATCAGGGGTGATCCTGAATGGAAACCGGGCGGCCGTCGTGGAACGCGAATATCCGCCACGAGCCATCCGGCATCGTGCATACGACCCAGAACGTTCCGGGGTCTTCTTCGACATAGTAGTGATCGAAGTACGATATCGGCGTGTCGTCGAGACCCGGAATCTTCCGGAACGTTTCCCGCAAACTCTCTTCCAGCTTCTTTGCTGCATCCCGAATCGCTGGATCGTCCATCATGCGATTGCCGCCTCTCTGCGTGGGTGCGGGTTGTAGCCTTCAGCCTCGCGCACTTCGTCAACGTCCAGGATGTTGTTCTTGACTGCGATCTCGTATGACCGCCAGCGCTGTTCGGGATCGCCGCGCAGCAGACCGCTCAGATCCAACTCCAGCGAATGAGTATTGCGGCTCGCGGCACTGAATACACTACGGCTGAATTCGCACTCCAGCTTTCGCACCCAAGGTGTCAAGGTGTTGGTTGCGAACAGCCGGACGAGAGTTTCAGTGTTGCTAAAAGTTCCGTGCGTCAAGTCGCCCGCGATCGGCGGCGGCACGGAGAACAATCTGCACAATTCCTCAGTTGCAAAACGTCGGCTCGCCAGAAATTCAGCATCTTCGGGCGATATGGAAATTTGCTGCCACTTCATTTCCCCTCCGCCCAGAACCATTACCCTCCCAGTCTTGGAAGGGCCGGCGAAATTTTCCTTCACGTTGTTTGCTATGCGCTCCAGTTCTATGTCGCCGACTTTTCCAGTCAGAAACAAAGCACCGCTGGGATTCACGCCGTTACGATAAAGGCTGTTACCAAACTCCTGAATACTGAGTCCGGCAGACACGACAGCAGCAGCACGCTGAAGGCGCGAACGTCCGAGTAAGCCATCGTCGGAACGGTCCCGCAGGTGAAAGACTTCGTCCTGCAGCAGCCTTCGAGGCTTGCCGGTTCCGCCATTGATGCTGGTTACTTGGCTGACATCGTATGCAAGGCGTCCACTCGGCAAGAGTTGAACACTGCAAAATTCCCATGGAATAGGCACGAGGCCGACAACGGCACCGCGAGCGTCGTGGATGATCTCCGACAAGGCGTTACCGCGCAGGAGCACGCTGGCGAAAACCCATTCCATCCAATCCGGCCAGGACTGGTGTGCGTTGGGGCCGTTGGCGATCAGCCGCGCAACGGCGTGTGTCTCGTCTATCTCCCGGCCTTTCTCCAGACGGCGGTAGACGTAAGCAGGGAGAGACGCCATCGCGGTACTGATTGCGCCGACGCATGCCATGACGGTCGAAAGATTCTCGGCAGTCCGCGCATTCACAATTGCACTGCCCGTGTCTATGCCGCCGCGCAAGGCGTCCCAGGAAATTTCTTGTGCCCGCTGTTCCCTTGGCGGGTCGAACACGTCTGCAATTCTGCGAATCAATCCCATCAGCACGTCTCCAAATAGCGTAGCGCCAATGCGAGTCGCGGTGCACGAGAACGCGCAGTAACAGTTGTGCCTTGGTACGCAGGCCAGCTCTGCACAACGGATACCTCATGCAGATCGATCGCGCGCAAGGTTCTTCGATTGCCGCTCCAGGTCTCTCCACCGTCAGGCACGAGAAAGCCAAACGACATACCGCCCAAGTCACCGCGATCAGCGAGGATCAAAACGTCCCTGCCAAGTCCCGTGTCTGGTACTGACAGCTCGAAAGTGAGGCCAGCGGAATCCTCGGAGAGTTTAAGGTTGCCGCTGCGCATACGTGCCAGAACCTTGCCCGGATCGTGATCAACCATGGCAATTACGTCCCGGGACTTCAGGCTTGCAGCAAAAGCACCGGGTGCGATTACTTCAATGAAATCGGCGATGCGCGCCTCGGTGTTGAACTTCGCCGCGTAACCAGAAAGCTTGCGGTCCCGGGCGCGAAGTTCCAGGACCGCTCGCTGTTCAAGCTTCATGATTAGCCCGGGTTGACGTTGGTCATCGCGACGAAGCTTTCGATATGTCTAGGCGCGAGATCAACACTCATCATTCCACGAACTAAAACGTTTCCGCGACGGTAGGCGCTTTCCGCGAACGGATTAACTAAAAGGTCCAACTCGCTCCAGATCGCGATTATCAGGTCCCTCCAGTCACCGTAAATCAACGCATCGCTGTCAGCGGGAGATCCCATATTGGGCGGAACGTTGTTGCTGGTGAATAGCGGATAGCCCGCCAGCTCGCGCGCCGATTCCATGGTCATGACGGAATCGGTGCTGGCAACCTTCGGGGTCGAGCGCAACAGCCGCTTCATGCCCGGGGTTGTCATCCATGCAGTGCCCTCGGTGTTGGCTTCTTCGACGGTCTCGATCATCTGCAGAATCGCCGACCAGGAGATCGGACCGTTCACCGTGGTCAGGCCTGTCGTCTGAAGTATGCCGCGCGGTTCCGTGCCTCCGGCACCGTTCAGTGCCGCCACGTCCAGCGCGTTGGCGAGTGTCTTCGCGAAATCCATGCGCAAAAGTTGCTCAATGTCCGGGCTCGACTGCAAAAGCATATTCCGGGAAAACTCGCTGAGTGATCCGCAGTGGTTCGGAGAGAACGCGATCTTCTGGTAAGTAGGATCGCCTTGGCTAAGTGCCGTATCCTCCGCCACCCAGTTCGTTGCAGCCGTCGAAGCCTGTTTCGGAAGTTCAAAATTTCCGTGCAAACCCGTAAGCACCGTGGCACCTGCAGCTCGCACGCGCGTTGCCGGGCGCAACAGATTGATGAATTGATCGGGGCGCAGGTCGGTGGCGACCAAGTTGATGCCGCCCGAATCCGGGGAGCCGCCTCCGGCTACCAGTGTCCGGCGCTCGACCTCCAGCACGGCCATCGGAACGCACATTCCCGAAAACGTCCTGCCGGCGCGTTTCGCAAACTCAGCCGACAGTTCACGTTCCAGTCCCGCGTCCGTTTGCGACGCCAGATCCGGAACCTGCGAGCAGATCGCACGACGCAGGCTGAAGCGGCGCGCAGCTTCGTCCAACCGATTGTCGCCAGTGCCGGCGATGGTTGTCCCCTCCGCGCGGCGCTCGAAGTCGTCTATCAGTTGCTGACGTGCCATGCGTTGCTCGATGCCGGTTAGCTCCGCCTTCAGCGCGTCGAACTTCGCGGTCTGGTCGGCGGAAAGGTCCCCAGCGGGGCCGGAGGGTTTGTCGGTAAGGCTGCGCATTTCAGCGATGATCAGCGCGCTTCGCTCTCGAAGATCGTGCAGTTTCACGGTCGTTCCTTTTTCATGAAAAGAAACCACCCTAGCCCAGGTGCCCAGAACCGTGTTGTCGTGCCACAGCCAAGAAAACTTTTTTCTCTCTGAAAAGAAAAAAGGGGCCACCGACCTAAAAAAGAGGATTCAATTGAGAGGAAAGTGACAGCGCCGGTCGTGAATTGGCAGCTGTGGCAAATTTTTTTCTTCATATGGGCGAATCACCGGAGTGATCATTACCCATTGTTTATTATAGCTAATCCGGTCTTTTGGTCCGCTGAAAATTCCATCGATGTCTTATCATTGCGTAACGCGATCTCCGCTCCGAGTACCTGGAGACGCGCGAGGTCGTGCCTGCGGGCTAGTGCCAGCCATGCGGCTCTGCCTTCGTCATCACGCAGGCCAGCCGCGCACCTCCGACGACGGTTCATGAATTGTTCCGTCTCCGTGTAATCAAGCCCAACAAGGACTTCGCGGCCTTGGCCGTCAGTGGTGATTGACCTCATTTCGTTCAAGGACGCACGTTCTATAGCGGTGAATTCAAACATTGGAGTACCTCTGTGGGTGTAGAAAAAGTATTTCAAGGGACCATGTCGAAGTACGCTCGCAACAACAACCGTGCCTTACTGATTGCGCGGTCGGCGTGTTGGATAGCTGGGCCAGCATCCTGACCAACGCTTTGGGCCAGAGTCGCCCGAGCTAGATGGCCACTGGCCGTGGACAAACCTGTATCAGCGATGCACAAGATCGTGTCGCGAAGCTCAACCTCTGCGGCTCGCTTCGCCCGGTGCAGGCGTCGTGATTCGGCGACTGGATCTCGCGGCATCAGTGGCGAACCCCACCGACCTCGAGTTCGACGATGCTACCGACCAGCGTTTCCTGCTCCCCATTAGGCGCCAGGACGAACATTTCAACTGTGCTCGCTGCCCGCGGCGTGACTCGCAATTGAAGCAGGCAGCCCCGAGCGCAGGCGCTGGCGATCGCCGCCCGATCCGTAGGAGCCATTGTGCAGAACTGCTCCAGGCAAAAAACTTCGACCGCGCGCATGAGGTCGTCCAGTGTGCTCAAGTCCGGTTCTCCAGTGCGCCAAGGGCGGCCCACAGTTCAACAAGCGCCGCGTCCACCTCGCTGGGTTTCGCCAAGCCCTTCGTGGCCAGGATTGCATGCTTCGTGAATGCGGCCTTCGCGCTTTCAACCCTTCGTTGAGCAAGTGCGAGGTCCACGATGGGAATGGTTTTTGGTGGGCGTCCTGTAATTACGGCGGTCATGGCAATTCACCAAAGGCTCGCCGCATTTCCTGCACATCATCCTGACTAGCACTAGTGATTGGGCTTCCTCTAAAGACTGGTTTTGCTCTTTGCACTGCATTGCCCTTCAACTCAGAAGCCATTGGCTTAGCCACTGGCTTACCTACTGGGGTAGCTACAACCTCTTTTTCCTTATCCCACCTATTGTTAGCGCCATTTTCCCCGCCTTCGGACTGCTTCCTGCGCCGTTCGGCAAGACTTTTCTTTTGGGCGGAAAGTTCAGGACAGAAAAGGCGCGTGGAATTGGCGGGATCGACGCTGAAGAAGGACAGGACGGCCTCGCTGAGGTTGCCTCGGACTTCCTGCGGGTCAAGACCCAGAAGTCGGGCGAGTTGATCTGGATCACGAGGCAGGGAATCGTTGGCCCAGATTTTCCAGCGCAAGGTCGCAAATAGGCCGCGCTGTGCCAGGGGCATGAGTTGGATTCTTTCAAGGTTCAACAGGTCCCCGCCATATTCCTGAAATGCGGGTGGTGGCCTGTGGGGTCGATTTCCTCGGCGCTTCATGCGGCTCAAGCGCTCTTGCGCTGTGCTCGCAGCCAGCGAAAAAAGGCCGGCTTGTCCAGGAGCACGCGGCGCCCGATCTCTACGAACGCGCCCGCTTGCTGTAAGCCGTTTGTTCCTTGATTGAACCGCAACCAGCGAAGGCTGGCTTGCGTCCAGGCGGGGTTCTGTTCGGCAAATTGCCGAAAAGTGACGATTTGACCGTCAAGCTGTGCCGTGTCGTGTTGCATGTCCACCTCGCGTTGTGTGTTGCAATGAGATGGCGCGAGATTACAAGCAACGGGAGGTCAACAACTGGACACAATTACCCTAAAAGGTGGACACAATTATTTCTTGGGGAGGAATGTGGCAACGTCTTGGGCGAGTTCTTGAGGCGTGCCTACTAACCGCTCGCCGGTTGATGTGTGGTACACGCCCAGGAGCTTAACTATGTCCGGCTGGACGTTGCTCCTGCCGGAACTGAGCCGCTGAAGGGCCTTCAAGACACCAACCTCGTGGGTATCGACCATTTGGTCTATCGGCGTCGATGTCGGCGGTTTCCATGATGCATCTGCGGTCCATGTGTAATAGGCGCGGATGGCCGCACGAGCGGCGGGTGTCGGTTTCGTTCCGAAAGTGCGCACAAGGAGGAGGGCGAGCACCGCCATGCAGGATAGCTCCGCCTTCTGCTTGGGCCCGCGAGTAGCCCCAGGCGGTTTCCCGCCCGGGGTTTTCTTCTGTGGCATTAGGCTATGACCTTTTTCATGAACCGTCTTTGCGGTAGTCTTCCCAGTCGAAAAATACATTGCCGCCGATTGACTGCACGTATTGATCTAGGGCACGACCGGCACGAGTGGCAATCGCCCCCATTCCCCGTAGGATGTCTCTCTCTACTTGGGAGTCTTGGTTGCCGTACTCAAGGTCGTGCGCAAGACCCCGGATCGTGTAGATGTCGGAGACGATGTTCCCCAGATGATCGGAATCCTTTGTGTCGCCTCTCTTCTTAGCCATGGGCCATCTCCTGTACCGGGCTTGCCTGACCCTCCCGCTTCAAGTTGTCCACGAAGTAGCCGGCGTCGGTTTCCTCGATGATGCCGAGGTTGCAAAGCGACTGTTCCATCTGCTCCCCCGCCTCCTGGAGTACCAAGCGGACAAACTTTCCCATAACTGTCGCATCTAGGTAGGAGCACTTTCCGTACTCGATTGCCCTAGCGCCATCGCAGGCGTCGCCCAGGTGTTGCATGACCGTGCGCAAGCTCTCAATGGAATGCTTCCTGATATTTCC
>DATENC010000003.1:0-5811 GCA_035275265.1 Burkholderiales bacterium
GGCTTGGTTTGAAGCGATGCCCCATGTCCCGGCAAGTTGCAACCAGGCAGAGCCACCATCGGACGGCGTGCCGATTGCCGTCGCTGTGTCGCCGCGATTGAAGTTGTCCGTGCGCCCGGTGATAACGCCGGGAATGCGCGCTATGCGGAAGTCGTACATGTCGCCGTTAACCGCACCGTTAGCACTTACAGCCATGACTGAGAATTCAAGCTCAGTGAACTGGCCGTTGCCTAGTGGTACGTCATCCTCAGCGCTCTCGTCGCACCAACGTCTTCCTGCGGTGAAAGTCGGTGTTGGGCTCACCGAGGGCGGGGACAGCCGATTCGTTGTCGCCTCTCCACCTGCGGGAATGTTGTTCGGACTACCCGCTGAAGGTGAGAGTTTTATCGGCAGGGAGCCGGTATTGATTACTTCCCGCCATGCAATGTCAGTGGTCTTCTTGTAGAACAGCAGGTACTTAGAGGTTGCTGGCGCATCGCCCGGGCAATAGAGACCTATCCGCAGCAAACAAGGGTCATCCACAGGCAAGGATACATTGACGTTCTGCGCATCGAGCCACGTATGCGTAGCCTCGGTGCCGTCGTCATGGCCCCATCTGAAAGCGTATTGGTCGAGCATCAGTGCACCTGCCGATTCTCAGCGTCCGCCTGGAGCAACTCTCCCAGCGAGGCTACGTCTTCACCTGTGGCGCCCCGAATCGTGATCGAGGAAGGTGGACAGTTCTGAACGAAAAATCGCAGCCCCTCGAAATCCGGAAATAGCACTTCCATAGGATCAATGCCCGGTTGAAACAACAAACCGCCGAAGCAATCGTGCGGCACGCGATTCTCTTTGACCCAGCGCTGGGTGTAGACATGCAGCGCGAATTTGCCGGAAACAAATACCTCGCTCATCGGGCGTCCTTCCCGGGCGCGCCGCGCTTTACCGCCAATTGCCAGCTATCACTTGTGCCTGGAACTTCCCGAGTTTTCGTCCAGCAATGCCAAAGACTTCCGCAATGCGTGACGAATTCACCGCGTTGGTATTCGGCATCCGCGCTGTAAACACCGGCATACTTGAGAACCGGACGGCTTTCAAGCTCAGCAACTTTTGCTTCGAGCACCTGGATTTTCTCTGCGTTGTGAAGATAGGTCTTTTCCAGCTCTATCCGCACAGCCTTGGTCACTGCCATTAACTGCGCGCTTATCGAGGCGGGGTTTCGAAGACTCGCAAGGTCCTCCTTGTCCTCGCCCGTTGCCGCATCCATTGCGTCGCAGACTTCCTCGAAATACGTCTTGAAGTTCTCATAGAATTTGTCTTCGCTGAACGGGCGACTAATGATCAAGTTCGCAGGTACGTCGGCAGATTTGGTCGTGATCATCGCCGCTGCCGGGGTCGGTTCGGGGCGATTGAGTGGCTCGACAAGTTCACCTCGCATAAGGGATGCGGCCCACTGTTCGTATTCTGCAGATGTCAGCCCTTTGCGTTCGCCAAGGATTGCTTTCTTCGTCTGGTGCGTCGCTGGCTCGGGCTCGTCGGCACGATTAACAATTTCCGTATACCGCCTCGTGTACTCCGGGAGCGACAGGGTCTCCGAACGGTTGAATTCGTCAGAAAGCGCGGCAAGCTCGGCTTCTTTTTTCGTCATCGCCGCTCCTAGTACGAAACTCTCAAATACGAAATTGCGCCGTCGATCACTCTCGAAAAGTTAAGACGCCGGACGAATTTCAACGCGGTGCTGTTGGCCTGGAACATCGACACCAGCGAGGTGCCGGTGGCAGTGGCCGTCGATTTGTTGGTCGGGGCGTCATCCATTTGCACCGCAGTTTCTTTGCTTGCCGAAATCTCCAGTTCGCCGTTATCGGCGACCGTCACGCCTCTAGGATTAATTAGCGCAAGGATTCGATCAGAGGGCGAGCCAAGTGTTCTGGCACCAAAAGATGTCAGGCAGGGTATGCCGAAAATATCGCCGCCGCGTGCACCGAGGTTTGGAAACGCTCTGATTCCTGCGCTGGTAAGCAGCGTAGACAGGTACGTCGCAGTTGTCGGATGCAAGGCAAAAACCAGCTCGCTCAGATCGGCACCGGCGGCAATGTGTGTCGCCAGTAAGTTTTTGATGTCGTTAGTGACCGCGCTTTCCGTGCTGCCAGTGGTCGGTGTGGCAGAGATTCCGTTTGTTAGTGACGCCGGATTTTTTCCCGTGACCGCAGAGATTTCAGGATCTAAAAGTGCAATGTCCGAAAATCTGCCACAGGAATCAAGAAGCCCACGATTAATGGCGGCGGCAGTCGCTGGCGTGAAGGTTGCAACTTGTTCGTCTGTGAAAACCGCGATGCCCGCAATTTTGTTCCGCGGCAATTGCGCCACATTGAAGTTCATTCGCGACACTGGAATCGAGAAGCCTTCGGCAACCCATGCCCCGGTCGGGGGGTCTCCGGAGAAAGTTCGTGTATCGAAATCGACTTTAACGAATGGTATGCGCCCAAGCAGCGTGCGGCTTTGCAACAGGCTGACCCATTCTCCGGTTAGCTGGCGATAGGGCGCGAGGCTTTCGCCGGAGCTAGTCGTTGTGCCAGCGCTAACTGCCGCCTTGAGTACGCGCAATATGTTCGGCGAGCTTTGCCCGAACTCGCGTTCGGCCAGTCTTGCCGGTTCCATCGCGCCGTCGGCGCATCGCAGAAGCGTCCATGCGTAGCGCAGAAAATCGGAGCGTGCTTCGAGCGCGCGGTCGCGAGCAGTAATGTCAGCCAAGCTTTGCATCATTGATCCTTTGTAATGTGTTCACGCTTGAATCCTACTGAGCTGCTTCAGCGGTTGCAGGGTTTGTAAGGGTTTCAAACCCGCAAAACCTCCACCGCCCAGCACGCCACTCCGAACTCGTTGCCAGCGCGCACCAACTGCAAGCCATCCAGTGGCAAGCCGTCCAGTTTGGCGAGACGGCGCCCGAGTTTCCTTGAGTTTGTGCAATCGCCGATCGACGCCTTCAACGCCTCGCGGAGATCTTCAGCGCGCGACAGTTTGCAGTGGTCGATAAGTTCCCATGTCGAAAATACAAGCCCCTCCGTAGCTCGCGATATCGCGCGCACCAAGCGAATGTCGAGGTCGCGCGGAATGCGCTTCGCAGGTAATGAAGCCCGCAACTCCGAAACCTCGAACGTTAGGGCATCGACCCTGGTGGCCAGCTCACGCAGTGCCACCAGAATCTGGCTGACGACTGGAAGAGGCGGCGCGGGTGCTGAAGCGGTGTCAGCAGTGACGAGACGGGGACGCGGGGCGGTCATTCAGGCTTGCGCGGCATCGGGTCCCACGGTTGCGGCCCGGCGTGGTCGTTGCGCGCAGCAATACCGGCTGTCTTGCGGTCTGCTCGTGCTTGGGGACACAGCCGTAACTTCGTCGCCAGCGTCGCCGCCGACTTCAGTGCAGAGTCGCAAACGCGCAACCAAGGCGACACGTTGTCGCCCGCTGCTGCGCCAAATTCTTCCAGCTTCAAGAAAGCAAGCTCCGCTTGGTGCAACGCGCGGCAGTAAAGCGCCAGGAGTGGCCGGTCAGATACGTGGAATCGATTCGCGGGCAGTGAACCCACAAGCGTTTCCCAGATTTCGGTAACGGGCGCGGGAAGCCCGGGAGGCGGTTTGATCCGTCGTGCGTTGACCTCGATACTCGCGACGGCCAAGGATGCCGCTGATCTACGTGGCATTGTCTGACCTCCTAGGGGTACGTCCGCGTAGCGAAGGAAGAGCACAGGCGCGGTACTCTTCCGAGGGGCGCAAAGTCTCAGACTGCCCCCGACGGGGTCTAATCGGCCTCACCGGTCCGTGCCGTCTAAGCGCATCGAGTGCAGCAGTTGCCATGTCTGCGGCGTCAGGGTCTCCACGAATGCAAGCCTGCGCTGCTCTAGTCATTAACTCTTTAGCGGTCATGCGTTATTCCCAAATTGATATAACGGGTGTATATTTCAGAACCCAGGGTTGCCGTAACCGGCGTTGCATCGGCACAGTCACAGCAACCCCAGGGCGCGCGGTCTAGCTCAGGTATTGGCCTTGCCTTTAATCTGCGGCCAATTCGTAACAAGGGGCTCGATGCTTTTGCCGAGCATCGGCCCCTTTTTCTTTCTCCCCTCCATTGCACCGCCCACTCCGAAGAGCCTTTACACACGCCACTTCCCCCGATTTTCAGCGCGGTGTCGTTAGCGTTCAGGCTAAGGCTCAAATCTCTTGTGCTCCTGCTGTCTGTTTGCGAATGCGATCCACCACGCTGTATTGCAGCCAGATAGGCAGCTTGGTTTGTTTGTGCCACGACTTCTTCACCGTGCGTGTGGACACCTCGAAAGCGCAGCCGCGCAGAACACTCAAGCTGATCCTGGAGGGCTTTTGCTTGAAGTCCGAGAGCCGGACGAGTTCGAGGAACAACAAGCTGTTCCGGCGCAGGGTGAACGCACCGTTTTCGCGGGGCTCACCTTTGAGTTTCGCGACCCGGTAATGGCGCGCGATCTCTTTGCCGAAATATTCACCGGGCGTGATGATCCGGAAGCGCAACGATACGGACGGGTGCTTGCCAAATACCAGCGCCGTCTTGTGCCCTTGATAAACGACTTCGTACGTGGCGTCGGGGATCAGGACTTCGGTGCCGTAGTCGATCTGGATGTCGTCGTTGCTGACAACTGCAAGCTTTGGCAGTGCGCTCATGCCGCAACTACGCAAGAGTCTCGAAAGTGCAGTACTGCCGATTTCTTGTAGCGGACGTTACGTCCGATTTTCAAGTAGGGAATCGGGTAACGTTTGGTCGTGCGCGAGACTTCGAGGGTGCCAGGTGCGAGACCAAGTAATTTCGCTGCTCCCTCAGTCGTCAGAAGCTCATCGTTGCCCGTGTCTGGGTTTTGGTTGTGGTCCATGCGTTGCCTCCATATCAGTGCTCTAAGCTACGTACGGCAAGATAGCAGTGCAACGCGATTACCAGATGTGCGAATTCGGTGATTAGGTTCCTAACTGACTTATATTGTGTTTCTCCTTGATCTTTTTTCCCGCAGGTCTACCTTCGCGAGTACGCGACTCGCGGTCTGCGGACTGCAATTTGCATCTCTGGCAACTGCTTTGATCACACCCCGCGCTGGTCCGTCTTTGTATTTCGCGTAGGCGTCCAAAACCGCCTTCTCTTTCTTGCCCTCTCTGTCCTTCGAAGCATCCAGCGACTTCTTAACAAGTGGCCTCAGATACATCTCAAGCTTTTCAAGCGAAGTGATCTCAATATGGAGCCAGTCGCGATCGCCACCGCTACGCAATCCCTTCAGCGTCTTTGCGATAGCCTCTATTGCAGCCACTGCGTCTTTCTTGAATGTCTGGTTAGGACACCGTGCCTTTACGGCCTTGAAGTAGCGATCGAGGCGCCACAATCGGCCATAGGGAGTGCCCAACCACAGCCTGAAAGGCAGCGAGTCTCTCGGAAACCTGGGCGGCGTCGTAACCACTCGGCCGCGTGTGCGGTCTAGGACGAGATCCCCGGGCGATTTCGCGCCCGGGGTGACAGACTTTTTCTTCGCAGCAGAAGCCATTTTTTTCAACTAGCCGCAGCCGTCTCCGTTGGCTCTCGCCCCTCCCGCTTCAAGTCGTCCACGAAGTAGCCGCAGTCGGTTTCCTCGATGATGCCGAGGTTGCAAAGCGACTGTTCCATCTGCTCCCCCGCCTCCTGGAGTAACAAGCGGACAAACTTTCCCATAACTGTCGCATCTAGGTAGGAGCACTTTCCGTACTCGATTGCCCTAGCGCCATCGCAGGCGTCGCCCAGGTGTTGCATGACCGTGCGCAAGCTCTCAATGGAATGCTTCCTGATATTTCC
>DATENC010000004.1:0-207076 GCA_035275265.1 Burkholderiales bacterium
CTCCAGGAAACCGGACAGGAACCGGATCCGGCGACGCTCGCTGTGAAAATGGAAATGCCCGAGGAAAAGATCCGCAAGATCCTCAAGATCTCGAAAGAGCCGATCTCCATGGAGACGCCGATAGGCGACGACGACGATTCGCATCTGGGCGATTTCATCGAAGACCAGGCCACCATGGCGCCCTCGGACGCAGCTGTCTACACCAGCCTCCGCGACGCCACCAAGGAGGTACTGGACACGTTGACCCCTCGCGAAGCCAAGGTGCTGCGCATGCGCTTCGGCATCGAGATGAACACCGATCACACGCTCGAGGAAGTCGGCAAGCAGTTCGACGTCACGCGGGAACGCATCCGTCAGATCGAAGCCAAAGCATTGCGCAAGCTGCGCCATCCGTCGCGCTCCGAGCGGCTGCGCAGCTTCCTCGATAATAATTAAAGAACGGCGCAATGCGCCAAAGTAAAATGGCCGGGTTCAGCACCCGGCCATTTTTTCTTGTTCACTTGTTTTCCCGGGCGGGCCTGTAGCTCAGCTGGTTAGAGCAGAGGACTCATAATCCTTTGGTCGATGGTTCAAATCCATCCGGGCCCACCAATTACTCAATCATTTCTGCTGGGCCTCGTTGCTACTGGAGGCGGACTATTAATCGCCAGGAGTGCTGGCGAGCACCGCGCTCTCGGATTTCGTTCATCGCACGCTACCCGGCGCGCAAGCAATGCTTTGCACAGTGGAGGCGTGCCGCGAAGATCGAATTTTCTAGCGAATAAACTAGTGCGTCTTGCGTCTCCTATCGACCATCTTCAGGTTGGCCCGCGATAGCCTTTCGATACGGTCAAGCAGGATGCGCACGAAGGCCCGGTTGAATTGCTTCTGACAGGCATCGCTCGACTGTCGGAGGGCGGTCGCATTGACCTCGATGATGGTCATGGGCGTGATTGAAATAACCGAACTGGTGCGCAGGCCCCTGTCCTCAAAATAGGGGATCTCGCCGAAGCAGTCGCCATCGCCCAGGACAGAAACGGGCTTGCCTGCCTTCGTTACCCGCGCCTCGCCATTCGCGATCAGGAAAAAGCTGTCGCAGGTTTCCCCTTCGCGCACCAAAGTCTCACTGGGAGATATGCGCCGGAACGCAGCAATGCGTACCATTTCCCAAGCCTCGAGGTCGGCGAATTCACGGAAAAACAGGACCGCCTTGATGGCGCTGAATTTTTCGGTCTCTGTAATCGTGTCTATTGGCAAGGACAGATCCTTGTTTATTTTCGCGAGGTCGCCGGCGAATTCATTCCAAGTTTGATAGCGGTGGATCAAGTTCCTGGCGATAGCCTTCATGACGATTCGATCGAGATCGGGGGGTACGTCGGCACGGTGTACGGTAAGCGGGACCGGTTCGATATTCACGATCTGATAGAGCAGGCTCGTATTGTTGGAAGCAACGAAGGGCAGTTTTCCAGTGAGCAGGCGGTACATCACGACACCAAGCGAGTAAATATCGGTCTGATGGGTGAGCGGGTGATCCTGGACCTGCTCTGGCGACATGTACATAGGCGAGCCAACGCCTTCCAGTTGCGTGACGTCGGCATCCCGTAGGAGTGCAATGCCGAAATCGGAGAGCTTGATGTCGCCATTGTTCCCCAGCAGGATGTTGGCTGGCTTGATGTCGCGATGGATGACACCTTGCCGGTTGGCAAAATCGAGCGCGAGACCGCACTTGAATGACAATTCCACGACACGGTGCAGCGGCATTAGGGTATCAACGTCGCAGAAATGCTCCAGGGTGCCGCCGTCCACATACTCCATGACGATATAGCTCAACTCGTTCTCTACGTCGGCATCATGGATTTCAATGATGTGCGGGTGGGTGAGCCGACCCGCGAGCGAAGCCTCTGTAAGGAAAATGCGCTCAAATCGGTTGCGCGTGAAGTTGTCCGCTTGCGGGTCGTTGTGCACGACCTTGATCGCGACGTCGCGCTCCGCGAAAGGATCGCGCCCGAGATAGACCCGGCTAGTGGCGCCACGCCCCAGTTCACGCACAATCGGGTACTTCCCGATCTTGGTCAGGATCGGCGGCATGAGGCGCGGTCACACTGGCAGGAAGGCTGCAAACTTGTGGTGGCGCCGGGCGGCGCAAGGTGTGTCAGCAAGACGGACCGTTCACTCTGCGAAGCGCGGGCAGCCGGCCCGAAGCAGAAATGCAGTTTACGCCCGCTGCATCGGGGGAAGCGACAGCCGGCGCTGCTTGCTTTGCAAGACGGAACGAGGTCGCGGTCCACCATTTATTCCGCATCGGCAAATCACGCTCAGAACTTGTCTTCTTCCTCTTCTTCGTCGTCGACTTCCTCTTCCTCGTCGTAAGGATCTTCCTCCTCGTCGCGCCAGTCGGCGGAGGCGATCACCTCGTTGACGATGTCTTCGATGCGGTCACGCACATCCTGCTCGGCCTGGCCGTTGACGCCATCGATGTCGGTGCGGGGTTCCTCGTCATCCTCTATCGATACCATCGCGTCCGGCCACTCTTCCTGGAATTCCTCCAGCAGTTGGTCCTTGTAGCGCTGGTATTCCTCGTCCGAGGCGATTCCGAGCGGCTCGTGAGAGGTGTAATGGGTGATCGAAAGGGTCGAGGCCATGTTTGTGAGCCGCTGCGCTGATCCGGATGTGAAAAGGATACCGAAGTTTTGGGCGAATTCTATCGGCAGCTGAGAAATTCGGTTCTCTTGGTCAGTTGGAGCAATTGTCGTGCCGTCTCCCGTCGTCCCGTGTTGGGAAGCGCCAGACCCGTGCAGACATACTCAGGCGATGCGCTCGAGAGCCTCGCGATCGACCTCGGCAAGCGTAGGCCGCCCCAGGAGGGTCAGCGTGATGTCGATCTCGTTGCGCAGGATTTCCAGTGCGCGCTCGACTCCCGCCTGGCCGGCCGCAGCCAGCCCGTAGAGCCAGGCGCGGCCGATCATGCACGCCTTGGCACCAAGGGCACATGCACGCACCACATCGGCACCACGGCGAATGCCGCCGTCGAGTACCACTTCAAGGCGGTCTCCCACCGCATCGGCGATTGCCGGCAACGCATGCACTGCCGATACCGCGCCTTCAAGCTGCCGCCCGCCGTGATTGGAAACGATAATGCCGTCCGCGCCATGCGCGACGGCAAGCTTGGCATCCTCGACACTGAGGACGCCCTTGAGCAGTACCGGACCGCCCCACGCCGACTTGAACCATTCCACGTCGCGCCAGTTCACCGTCAGGTCGTATTGGCCGGCGATGAACTCGGTGATGGTGACCGCGTCGGTGGCAGCGGCCTTCGTTCCCTCGAAATTCCTGAAGGCGATGCGTGGACCCAATCCCACGTCGAAGAGCCAGGAGAAATGGCGGGCGAAGTCGAAGATTGTCGCGAGAGTGAAACGCGGCGGCACGGTAAAACCGTTGCGCATGTCGCGCTCGCGCGGTCCTTGCACCTTGGTGTCCACGGTAAGGACCAGCGCGGTGCAGTGCGATACCCGCGCACGCTCGATGAACTCCTTGGTGAGGCCCCGGTCGCGTAGCACATAGAGCTGGAACCACTTGGGCTGGGTGGTTCCGGCGGTGATCTCCTCGATGCGGCAGGTGGCCATGGTAGACAGGCAATAGGGCACGCCGTATTTCTCCGCGGCGCGGGCGGCGGCCAGCTCGCCACGGCGCGACAACAACCCCGCGAGTCCGGTCGGCGCGAGAATCAAAGGTGAGGCGCAGCGCTGGCCGAGAAGGGTGATCGACTGGTCGCGCGTTGAAACGTCTGTCAGTACGCGGGTACGGAAGCGCCATTTCTGGAAGTCCTCGCGGTTGGCGCGCAGCGTGGTCTCATCCTGGGCCCCGCCGTCGACGAACTCGAAAATCACTTTCGGCAGACGCCGGCGCGCGCGGCCGCGCAGATCCTCGATGTTGATTGCTTGCATGGATTCTCTTGTTGGTCAGGGGCGAACAGGATTTTCGCCCCAGTACATCGGGGCATCGTACTTCCTCGGTTTCAGCAAATCTTCCAGATAGAGCGACGGCGACATCTCCCAGGCGTATTCGTTGAAGCGGGCCAGCATCTCCTGAACACGTTGCGATTCGCGTTCGGCGCGGTTGTCTTCCTCGGACGGGTCGTCATGGATATTGAACAATTCGTGCCGCACCGGCAAGCGCGAGTAGACGATCAGCTTCCAGTTCTCCATTAGCAGCGCGCCACGGCTATCTTCCATTGCCAGCAGCAATTCCTTGCGCGCACTCAACTTGCCCTCCGCAATCGTCGCCCATTGATCGATGCCATCGATCCGCCGGCTCTGCTCGAGCGACGCACCCGCAATCCTCACCAGGGTCGGATACATATCGGTCACGTGGATGCGTTCGGCGACCACGCCCGGCTGGATTCTACCCGGCCACGCGGCGAACGCCGCTACCCGCACTGAGCCTTCGTGCAGTCCGCCCTTGCCGTCCTGGAAAGGGCCGTTGTCGGCTGCAGGTTTCCTGACGTCGCCGTCACCGCTCGCGTACTTGGTCGGAAGCGCGCCGCCGTTGTCGCTGTGGAACACGATCAGCGTATTCGCCGTCATGTTTTTCGATTCCAGCGCCGAGATCAACCCTCCTATGGCGTCGTCGAGTGCAGTGACCATCGCCGCGTAGGCGCGGCGCGCTTCGTCGCCGATGTCGTGGTACTTCTCCAGGTATTCCTTCGGTGCCTGCAACGGGACCTGCGGCGCATGGAAGGAAAGAAAAAGGAACAACGGCGTGGCCGCGTCGTGCTTTGAAATCAAAGTGGCAGCCTCTCTACCCAACAGGGTCGTTACGTAGCCTGCTTCCTTCACTTGCCGTTCGTTGCGGTGCCAGTCAAGCTCGCCGATCCTGTTGGTCTTCCTGAAATAGTCGATTTCGCCGTTGAAGCTGCCATAGAAACTGTCGAAGCCGCGCCGGGTCGGCCAGAATTCCTTCTTGAAATGGCCGAGCTGCCACTTTCCGAGCATCGCGGTGCGGTAGCCGACATCTTTAAGCGCCTGCGGCAACATCCGTTCGCTAGTCGGTAATCCGTACCGGCTCCAGGGCAGGATGGAAAGCGTCTGCAGGCCGTAGCGCATCGGATAACGTCCGGTCATCAACGCGGCGCGGGTCTGGGTCGAATAGGGAAGGGTGTAAAACTTCTCCAGGCGGGCGCCGCTTTCCGCCAGTTTGTCGAGGTTGGGCGTTTTGATCGCGCTGCCGTGATAACCCACATCCTTCCAACCGAGGTCGTCGGCGAGGATGTAGACGATGTGCGGCTGCTGCGCAGCACCGATGCACGCATACGAGCAGCCGAACAACACCGCCACAAGTCGCAGAGCCGCCTTCACTTTCTCCTCCGTTGTTTTGCGAAAGATGTTACCTGAGATCGCGTGCCCCAACCCTGTAAACCCGATGCCCGCGGGGTTCCGCCGCGCGCTTGCTTCGCATGAGGCTTCACGGCTGCGCTACAATCGCCCCGGTCATGAAGGACAGAGAAGTCATACTCAGTGTTCTGCGTAGCATCGAGCGCCGGCTGTGGTTGCACCGGGCGCTTCATGAGATCGCCTATGGTGCCTGCGTCGTCCTGTTCTCCCTCATTGCCTTCCAGTTTGTGGGCGTCGCGCTGAGTTCGGGTGTTCCGGCGGTCGGAACCGGTGCCCGAACGGCGATCGCTACGGCGATGGTGATGCTCGGGGTTTACGTCGCGTGGCGCGCATTGCGTCACGTGACGCTGGCACAAGCCGCAGGAGAGGCCGATGTGCGCGCCCGTCTGAAGGACGAACTGAAGTCCGCTTACTGTTTTTTTTCCACGCCCGAACAATCGCCGTTCGCACAGCTGCAGATTGCCCGCGCGGCCGCGACCGCACGCCACCTCGACCCCGGCACAATCGTTCCCGGCCGGCCGCCGCGCAGCCTGTACGCTGTCGCCGGACTGGGAGCGGTCCTGATGCTGGTCATGTGGATCGCGCCCCGGCAATCGCATTCATGGGATGGTGCCGATCTGTCGGCCGTGGCCGCGGCCCGGGAGACGCGGGACCTGCGCGCACTGCTCGAAGGCGCGCCGCTGGATCCCGAGCTCGAGAAACTCGATGGCGCACTCGAGGAATTGCAGCGCGCAGACGCCACCACCGAAGAGAAAGCGCGCGCGGCCACGCGGGCGCGCGATGCGATCGAACAGGCCAACATGGAGGCTACCGCTGCGCGCGAAGGTCTGGTCCGGCTCGCTGAGGCCATGAGGGCGAATCCGCGTTTCGAAAAGGCTGCGGAAGCGCTTCGGGCCGGGCGCAACGAAGAGACACTGGCGTTGCTGCGGCAAATGAGTGCCGAGGCCGGCGACCCGGATGTGCGAGCGGCAGCGAAGGACGAGCCGCGGCCTCTGTCAGATATTGAAAAGGGATTGGACGGCGGGATCGAGGAAAGACTCGCCGAAGCCGGTCGCGACTTGAGCAGCATCAACGCCAAGGTCAACCAGGATGCGATGGACCGTGTGGTGAGCGCCCTCCAGGAGGCGAACCAGCAGCTCGAAGTGCAGAGCCGGGTAACCGAGGTCAAGCGGCGGATGCAGGATGCAATGATCCCCACCTCGCAGAGGAGCGCATTGACCGCGAGTCAGTTCGATTCCAGCGACAACGCTCCCAATGCGACCGCTTCGCCGGATACGGGCAACGCCGACATTCGCGGCGGCACCATGTTTCGCCAGGGAGCGGTGACGCGCAGAAATGATGATGATAAGGCCCGCGATGGCAACATGAGCGGCAGCGCCGCCGGCAATTCCGAGGCCTTGGCGCTGGAAGGTGCGGCGACCCAGCGTCTGGATGCACAACTCAAGCTCGAAGCCGTCCAACGCCGCGACGATGCCGGCAACGACGATGAAAAGGCGGACCAAGGGTGGTTTTACTCCGCCAGCCAGGAGCAGAAATCGCTGTTGGGCTTCGAGGACGTGCGCGCGAGGTCGAACTTCGACCGGGAGAACGCGATGAGTTTTGAGAGCGTCCCGATCCGTCAGAAACGAGCCGTCAAGGAATATTTTTTGAACCTGCATGAAAGTGAGAAGAAATGAATACCGCAGTTGTCGACCGCCAGATCCAGGCCTTCCGCGAGCAGTTCCAGCTTGTCCGCGACGAGATTTCGCTCGTCATCGTCGGCAACGACGAGATCATCTCGGGGGTAATGACCTGTCTGCTGGTGCGCGGCCACGTGCTGTTGGAGGGTATCCCCGGCGTGGGCAAGACCAAGCTGGTGCAGACCATGGCTGACGTGCTGCACCTGAAGTTCTCCCGCATCCAATTTACCCCCGACCTGATGCCGGGCGACATCATCGGCACAAACATCGTCCGCGAGGACGAATCCGGCCGCAAGGCCTTCGAGTTCCAGCACGGGCCGATTTTCGCCAACATGGTTTTGGCCGACGAAATCAACCGCGCCACGCCCAAGACCCAGTCGGCATTGCTGGAAGCGATGCAGGAGAACAGCGTGTCCGCGGCTGGCCGCACCCACGCGCTGGACCAGCCCTTCTTCGTGCTGGCAACGCAGAACCCGATCGAGATGGAAGGCACCTATCCGCTGCCCGAGGCGCAGATGGACCGCTTCTTCTACAAGCTCAAGCTCGATTTCCCGAACGTGGAACAGCTGCATCTGATCGTCGACCGCACCACCGGGCAGAAAGAACCGGCAGTGCGCCGGGTTCTGCGGCAGGGCGAAATCCTGGAGATGCGCGAAACGGCCCGCGCCATTCCGGTCGCGCGGCCGGTGCAGGAATATGCGATCAGGGTCACGCTGGCGACGCATCCGGAATCGCCCCAGGCTCACGAAATGAGCAGGAAGTACGTGCGTTTCGGTTCCAGCCCGCGCGGAACGCAGGCACTGATCCTCGGCGCGAAAGTACACGCACTGATGAATGACCGGGTCTATGTGTCGTGCGAAGACGTGCGCGCAGTGGCGTTGCCCGCGCTGCGACACCGGATTCTGCTGAACTTCGAGGCCGAAGCCGCACGTATCGATACCGATACGATCCTCGCGAAGATCCTCGAATGGGTGCCGGAACCGAAAGAATGATTGACGCCGGGCGGAGGAAGAAAACGATGGTCCGGAAAAATTTCTGTCCCGGGCGGCGCGACGCGCTCAGGGCCTCGGTGGCCCTGGCGTCGGGCGCCGCGCTCGGTTTTCCGGCGATCCTCCGGGCACAGAGCGAAGCCATCAGGATCGGCCATCTCACCCCGCGCACCGGTTTTCTCGGCCAGATCGGCGAGTACGGCTACCGCGGCGCGGTGCTGGCGGTGGAGGAGGTAAATGCCGCGGACGGCGTACTCGGCAGAAAAATCGAACTGGTCCCCGAAGACAGCGTCAATCCAGCCACCGCGGTGAACAAGGCGCAAAAACTCTACGAGCGCGACCAGGTGATCGCATCGGTCGGGGAGATCAACTCGGCATCAGTGGCGGCGATTGCCCAGGTCGCGGCGCGAATGAAGCGCATACATTTCAATACCGGCGGCAACTCCGACGAAGTGCGCGGAAAAAACTGCAACCGTTACCTTTTCCATGTCGAAGGCAACAACACCATGTACGTTCGCACCATCGGCCAATGGTTGAAGGAAGCGAATCGCATCGCCGGCAAACGTTTCCATTTCCTGGTGGCCGACTACGCATTCGGTCACGACTTGTACCGCGCCTCGTCGCAGTTCCTCAAGGACAACGGCGGGCTGGAAGCCGGCAAGGACCTGATCGCCACCAACACTCAGGACTTCAGCGCCTACATACTCAAAATCCGCCAGAGCAAACCCGACTTCGTGTTCTCCTGCCTTGCTGGCATCGATATCACCAACTTCATTCGCCAGTATCGCGAGTACGACCTCCCCTTCGAAGTGACCGGAGGGGCCAACGACACCGGGCTGTTCTGGGCGGCGGGAATCGATTCGTTGTCGGGTTACTGGCAGACCATGTGGTACCACGGCATTGACGTGCCTTCTTCGCGGGGCTTCGTCAGCCGCTTCCGGGCCAGGTACCAGATGCCCCCGGAGAACGGTGCCTGGGCGGACTACGTGGCCATGCGCATCCTGCTTCAGGCGATCGCGGAAACCAGGAGCACCGATGCGGAAAAGCTGATCGCATATTTCGACAAGGGAGCATCTTTCGACGTTCTCAAAGGGCGGCGCGGGATGTTTGCCGCCAATCACCAGTTGCTGCAGGAGATGTACGTGGTGCGTATCAAGGAAAAGAGCCGGATGCAGGACCAATGGGATATCTTCGAGATGGTTCGCGCGGTCCCGGGCGCGAGCGACCCGTTGACGCTGATCCAGCCTTCCCAGCAGGAGAATCCCTGCCCGATCGCCGGGTAATCGCCGTTTTTTAGAATATTCACCGGCTCCGTGGCGGCTGCCATGCAGCCCTACTGAGGCAATTCATCTTGGTCCAGGAAAGCCTGCTGTTCAGCGAAGAGTTTCTTCGCCAGCTCGAGCGTCTCACCATGCTTACCCGCCGTCCCGTGGCGGGCCACCTGCGCGGCCATCATCGCTCCCGTCGCACCGGCTCGGGGATGGTGTTCACCGACTATCGACCCTACTCGCCCGGCGACGACACCCGCAACCTAGATTGGGGCACGTACCTCCGGCTCGACCGGCTGATCCTGAGGCTGTTCGAGGAAGAGGCGGACCTTCCGGTCTACATATTCCTCGACGTCAGCCGCTCGATGGATTTCGGCACCCCATCCAAGTTCGACTTTGCCCGCAAGTTCGCCGCCGCGCTGGCCTACATCGGCCTGATCAACCACGACCGCGTAAGCATCGTCGCGTTTTCCGACGGGGTGGTCAGGGAGATGCCGGCCCGTCGCGGCAAAAACCAGGTGTGGCGCGCGCTGCATTTTCTGGAACGCATCGACGCCGGCGGTGGCACCAGCCTGCAGGCGGCGTTCCGTAGTTTCTTCGGCGCCCGGCGCCAGCGCGGGCTGATGGTGGTGATCTCCGACTTCCTCGACCGCGAGGGTTTCGAGCAGAGTTTCCAGGTGATACGGCAGTTCCGCCACGACGTGTTCGCGGTGCACGTGATGAGCCCCGACGAAATCGACCCGATGCTCGCGGATGAAGTGCTGCTGGAGGACTCGGAAGAAGGCGGCGCGACGCGGGTGCGTGTGACGCCCGACCTGGTGAAGGCTTATCACGACACCTTCCTGCGCTATTGCAGCGAGATCGAAGCCTTCTGCCGCAGTCACGGCTGGGGCTACCTGCGAACGACGACCGAAACGCCGTTCGAGGACCTCATGCTCAAGGCGTTGCGCGAGCAAGGATTGCTGCGATGAATCTGCTTTCGGCCTCGCTTTCGGGGGCCGCGATTGCCGCGCTCGCCGCCGCGCTGGTCGTAACTGCGCTGTATCTGCTGAAACCGCCTCCGCGAAGGCTTTTGGTGCCCTCAAGCCTGATCTGGGACCGGGTGCTGCGGGAGAGCCTGCGCAACAGCGATCGCCTGCGCTGGTGGCTGTCCTTGCTCCTGGCCCTGGTCATCGCCGTCAGCATCGTCGTCGCGGTTACCAGGCCGCAATTGACCAGCGCGGGCGAGGCCGCTGACAGACTCGTCCTCGTGCTCGACAACTCGCCGACGCTCGCCACCCGTACGACCGACGGTGCGACCCGCTGGACCCACGCGCTAGCCAAGGCGCGAGCGACACTCGCACAACGCAACGCGGGTAGCCAGGTGATGCTGGTCGACACCATGCGGCGCATTGCCATACCCGGATTCGAATATCGTGATGCAGCGCTCGAGCGCTTGCAGCGACTCCAAGTCACCTACGGTGGCACGCCGCGGGTGCCGGACATTGCGCAGGCCGGCGAAGCCGAAACCGTTGTGATCAGCGACGGGGTGCAGATCACCGGGGTGCCGGAGTCGGCTAGGCTCGAGTCGGTATTCGAACCGGTGGAAAACGCCGGCATCACTGCATTCGAAGTGCGACCGCTGCCTGCCGATCCGCGCCGCTACCAAGCCTTCGTCGAAGTCAGCAACGCCGGCGGCGCGGACAGGGACATCGAGATCGGGATTGCCGGCGTCGGCGGCCGGCGAATAACCAGAACCGTGAATGTGCCCTCTGGAGGCGCACTCGCACAGCTCATCGACATTTCCAGTCTGGATGCGGGTCCAGTGCGCGCCTCGCTCACCATGCCTGGAGACGGCCTGGAGGCCGATGATGTTGCGTACGCTTTGCTGCCGATGCGGCGCGTGGTCCGAGTGGGTCTGGTGAGCAGCGGCAATACGTACCTCGAGAAGTCCCTGCGTGCGCAAGCGCGGGTGCAACTCACTACGATGTTGCCGCAGCACTTCGCCGAGCGCCGCGATATCGATGTATGGGTGTTCGACCGTTTCGCCCCCAAGACGCAACCGGGCGCGCCGGCGCTGCTGTTTCGGCCAAACCCGGTGCCTTGGTTGCCGACACCGGGCAAGGAGACCGCCGACGTTACGGTGGCCGCCTGGGATGGAGCCCACCCGCTGCTCGAGAACCTTTCTCTGCGGGATCTCATCGTCGAGCGTGCGGTGGCAACCCAGCCGGCGAACGAAGTCCGTGATCGCGACGTGGTGCTGGTAAGCGCGCGTGGCAACCTGCCGCTGGTGGTGGCGCACGAGGGTACTGCGCGCCGGGTCTCGTTCGCTTTCGGGTTGGAGGACTCCAACTTTGCGCTGCACGCCGAATTTCCACTGTTCCTCGGAAATGCGCTGGACTGGCTGGCGGGCGAACGCGGCGCATTCGCAGCCCGATTGGGTGTGGTCGAGGTGCCGGTGCCGAAGGCGCGAGTCGTGGCACCGGATGGCACCGAACTCGCGACACAGGCTGTTCCCGACGGCACTCTGTTCGAGGTCCGCGAGCCGGGTATGTTCACCGCCGTCTCCGCCAGCCAGCGGCTGCGGGTGGCGGCGAACCTGCTCGACCGGCGCGTGACCGAAGTCAACCGTTCGCCGCTATCGCCACTGCGGCTCTCTGAAATCGAACCGGCGCAGGCGCGATTTCCGCTCGATCCCTGGGCGGCTTTGCTGCTGGCATCGACGGTCCTGTTGATACTCGAGTGGTGGACATGGAACCGGCGACTGACGGTTTGACCGTGGCGATCAGCATTCAACACAGCTGGCCGTTGCTGCTGCTCGCGGCGATTCCATTGTTGTGGTGGGCAGCGCACAGAACGCGCACCAATCTCGGCCGCAGGCATCTCGCAGTGGTCAGCGTATTGCGCAGCCTGGCAATTATCATACTGGCGTTGGCGTTGATGTCGCCGCAGTGGCACGCCGGATCGGAAGATGTCGCGGTGGTGTACGCGCTGGATGTCTCGCGCAGCGTGTCTTCATCCTTCATCGCCTCGGCGCTAACCTGGATCGGGGATGCCGATCGCGAAGGCAAGCCGGCGCAGGCGCGCTATCTCGCCTTTGCTGATCGGCCGCTGCTGCTGGAGAAGCCCGGGCAGTTTCGCGATCTCGCAGTCACCGAAGGCAGTCCGCGCGAAGGTGCCATCGACCAGGCCTCGACCAACATTGAGCGCGCGCTGGACGAGGCGCTGCTGGGACTGGATCGCGATCGCGTCAAGCGCCTGGTACTGCTTACCGACGGCAACCAGACCGAGGGCGACCTCAGGCGTGTGCTGGCGCGGCTGAAGGAAGCCAACGTCCGGGTGTTTCCGATTCCGGCGAAAGTACGCGATGACGGCGACGCCTGGCTCGAAGGCATCGAAGTTCCCCGAGGACTGCGCCAGGCCGAACCGGTGACGGTAGCGGTGCGCGCGTTTTCGCCGGGCGAGGCGCGCGCGCGCGTGGTGCTCAGGTCCGGCAATACGGTGCTTGGCAACCGTGCGGTGCGTCTTTCCGGGGGGCTGAACCGCGTTCCTTTCGAGATTCAACTGTCCCGGGCTGGAAACAACACGCTGACGGCGGACCTCATTGCCGACGGCGACCGCGTGCTGGACAACAATCGCGTGCAACAGTCCGGGTGGGTCGCCAGGGCGCCGCGAGTGCTGTACGTCGAAGGCCAGCCCGGCGCGGCCAGTTACCTGCGCGACGCACTGGCGCGCGAAGGCATCGAAGTCAGCGTCGCGTCACCCGCGGAAATTCCGGAAACCGCGGCGGCATTTGCATCCTACGACGCGCTGATCCTGAGCGATGCGCCGGCAAAGGCGATCACGCCCGCGAAAATGCAGGCAATCGTGGCATACGTACGCGACGCCGGTGGCGGACTATTGTTCGCAGCCGGCGAGAATGTCTACGGCGAGCAGGGCTACAGCGGCACGCCGGTGGAGAAAGTGTTGCCGGTGCAGTTCCGCGCCCAGGAGAAACGCAAGGACCTTGCGCTCGTGATAGCGCTCGACCGCTCCTACAGCATGAGGGGGCGCAAGATGGAACTGGCGAAGGAGGCCACCCGCGCGGCGCTCGACCTGCTGGAAGAGCAGCACCAGTTCGCGGTGGTGGCGTTCGACTCGCAGACGCACATTTCGGTGCCGATGCAATACGTGCGCGCCAAGCGCAAGGTCGAAGACCAGATCGCTCGCATCCAGGCGAGCGGCCAAACCAACATCTATCCCGCACTCGGCATCGTCTACCGGATGCTGCAAAAGACCGAGGCCAAGGCCAAGCACGTGATCCTGCTGTCCGACGGCGATACACACCCGGCCGATTTCGAGGGGCTGCTCAAGCGCATGAGCGACGAGAAGATCGTGGTTTCCACCGTGGCGATCGGCGAGGGCGCCGACCGGGAACTGATGAGCAACATCGCCAAGTGGGGCGGGGGGCGCGCCTACGCCACCGTCAGTGCCGAAGCTGTCCCGCAGATTTTCGTCGAGGAGACGCAGCGCGCGGCGCGCTCGAATCTGCTCGAAGATGCATTCCAGCCGTTGGTCAAGCGCCGCATGGAAGCTTTTCGCGGCGTGGACTTCGAGAAAGCGCCGCAGCTGAAGGGTTACGTGAGCGCGACGGCGCGCGACAACGCCGAAGTCTTCCTGGTTTCGCAATCAGGATCCCCGGTTTTGGCGCGCTGGCAGTACGGGCTCGGCAAGGTGGTGGTATTTACTTCCGACGTCAAGAACCGCTGGGCAGTGAACTGGCTGGACTGGCCGGGGTACGGCAAGCTGTGGGCACAGCTCACGCGCGAAACCATGCGCCGCGATTCAGGTGAAGAACTCGATTTCCGCGTAACGCGGGAAGGCGCCGAAGCCGTGATCGACCTGAATGCACTCACTGCGGATGGGCACTTCCGCGATGATCTGGCGCCGCGGGTGCGGGTGACCGGGTCCGACGGCTCCACGACAATGGTGGACCTGCGCCACAGCGGGGCAGGCGCGTACCAGCTTCGGTTGCCGCTGGCGAGCGGCGCTGCGCTGCGCTTCGAACTCGCGGATTCGCCGGGTCTGTCACGACTGGCAGTGAGCCGCACCGGCGGCCGCCAGCTTTCTTATGCTTATCCGGACGAATATCGCGCATTGCCGCCGAATGTCGAACTGCTGCGCGTGCTGGCCGAGGAGACTGGAGGAAAGCTTGCGCCCAGCATCGCCGAAGTGTTTGCGCAAAGTGGCGACCACAGCCGGGTGTCGCGGGCGCTGGGGCCGTGGCTGGCGGTGCTGGCACTGCTGCTCTATCTGCTGGATATTGCGGCGCGTCGAGCACCGCTTGCGTGGCGCCGGCTGGGCGCGGACATCGCGCCTGCTATTCGTGCACCAAGGTGAGCGAAATGCGATTGCGGCCTTCGACGAATCGGTAGGCGGCGCGGTTGGCGAGGCCAAGGGTCAGGAGCACCCCGAGGCCGCCGACGCGTCGCTCGTTGATGGTGGATTCGATGTCTATGCGCCGGCTGGCGGCCAGAGGATCGAATGGGGGCGCAGAATCTTCGTAAGTCAGTTGCACGCCCCCGCTGGCATCTTCGAGCGAAATCTGCACCGGCGCATCGCTATCCCCGCGGTGTCCGTGAGTCACGGTATTGGTGAACAGTTCCTCGACAATTAGCGTCAGTTTGTGGCGATCCTCGCGGCCGAGTTCTGTTGTTACAGCGAACTCGTCGATCAGTGCCTTAACCTGCTCGAAAGCCTTCAATTGTGCGGGGAATGTGCGGCTCAGGCGCTTCACGCTTTTGTCGAAATGTCCAGGTGCTTGTTTTTACCAGAAAAGGCTGGACCCGGTGTGACGAAGGGATTGTGCATGCTTCTTGCTCGATAATCTGTGTGCAGGCGTAGCCTGTCGGCACGGGCACTCAAGGGGAGACAAATGAACAAAGTAGTGATGTGGCAAAGGGATTTCCTGATTTTCGGCTTTCTGCTGCTGCTGTGTGCGCTGGTCGCCCTGCCTACGCTGGCTGCGGAAGCGGGACGAGTAAAAGTGTCGAAAGGCGAGGTACAGATAGAGCGCGACGGCAAGCGCCTTCCCGCACCGGTCGGTGCCACGATCCAGGCACGCGATACCGTCAAGACCGGCCCCGATGGTTCAGTGGGCATCACCTTCCAGGACAACAGCTTGTTGTCCGCGGGCCCCAACAGCGAACTTGTGATCGAGCGCTTCGTATTCGACAGCACCACCCACAAAGGCGAGTTCGACACCGCTCTGAAGAAGGGCACGCTGGCAGTCGTCTCCGGCAAGATCGTCAAGCAGTCGCCTGAAGCCATGCGGGTAAAAACGCCGGCCGCCATCATGGGCGTGCGCGGCACCGAGTTCGTCGTGAAAGTTGACGAATCGGCCACCAAGTAAAGATGGGTCTTGCAAATTCTGCGGTAATTTTTTCGATTGCGTTGGTACTCGGGGCCTGTGCCCATACGCCGCAATGGGGAAACAATAACCAAACCAGCAATGAACTGGTCGTGCTGCTGCCAAAAGCCAACGGATCCGTGGGCGCGGTGGTAGTCCGGAGCGGGGACGGCGCCGACGTCGTTCTCGACAAGCCCTACGCGGCCGCACGCATCGAAGGCGCCGGGCGCGTGCAAGCGCTGACCTACAATGCGGATCGTGCAAACAAAGAGTTCAACGCCGCACTGACGGCATTGCCCGCCCGTCCGGTTACCTATCTGGTGTACTTCCTCGAGGGCAAAGACGACCTGACCCCTGATTCCGAGCGCGAAGTCGAGCGCATTTTTTCCGACATCGCGGCGCGCCCGGACCCGGAGATATCGGTCGTGGGTCACACCGACGCGGTCGGAACCATGCAGTACAACGATCAGCTCTCCTTGCAACGCGCACAGCGGGTGCGCGAAGATCTGACCCGTCGCGGCGTTCCCGACAAATACATCGAACTTGCCGGCCGCGGAAAGCGCGACCCGGTGGTGCGCACGGCAGCGGGGGCTCCCGAGCCCATGAACCGGCGCGTCGAAATCATCGTGCGTTGAAATTCCATCGCATGTTCCCAGCCAGGCCCCCGTTTTTCTCATAAACTGCCGCCGTTCCAGCGCAGGGCCAGGATGGTGAGATCGTCCGAGCGTTCCGTGGCGCCGACGAACTCGTGCACGTCATCGCGCACCGCGTCCACGAGTTTTACCGCACCGCCCGCCACACGCTCCGTTGCAAGCAGCGAAAACAAACGTTGGCGCCCGTAGAGCTGTCCGCGTGCATTCATCGCTTCGGTTACGCCGTCGGTATACAGGCAAAGGGATTCGCCTGGCGTCATCTGGTAGCTTACGGACTCGTATTCGTAGCTTGCGATGACGCATAGCGGGGGCCCCGAATCGCTTTCGAGGCGTATGGGCGCCTGGCGTTGCGTATTCAGGAGGTAGGGCGCGTCATGTCCGGCATTGCAATAGTTCACTTCGCCGGATTTCAAATCGAGTATGCCTGCGAACACAGTGACAAACAGCATTTCCGGATTGTCACGCGCGATCTCATCGTTGGCGGAGCGCATGACTTCGCCGATGACCGCAGCGCCCGGGCGGCTTCGCAAGGCCGCGCTCTTGTACAGAGCCTTGCTCACCGCCATGAAGATGCTGGCCGGCAATCCCTTGCCGGCCACGTCGCCGACCATGAAGAAAAGCCGGTCGTCATCGAGCTTGAAGAAATCGTAAAGGTCTCCCCCGACTGACTTCGCGGTCTCGATCAGCGCTTGGAGTGAAAAGCGCGGATCACCATAGAAATCTGCCGAAGACGGCGGCAGCATCCCCATCTGAATGCGTCGCGCCGCTTCCAGTTCGCCAGCTGCACGGGCCGCCGCTTCACGTTCGACCTCCAGCGCGCGCCTGAGCGCACGGCGCTGACGGTCCGACTCCGCGAGAGCCCCGGTGAGCAAGACACCGAAAAGTGCTGTCGACGCGGTCGCAGGCCAGGCGACGTCGAGCAGCAATTGCTTCCAGGAATATAGCGCGAATCCGAGAACGACCAGTCCGGCGACGATGGTCCCGTAAATCAGTGCGGCCATCCGGGGCTTTGCTGCCGGGACCGCGAGTATCAGGACCAGTCCGCAGCCGAGCAGCAGCAATCGCTCCAATAGCTCGAAATGGCCGGGCCGGCGCAGCAGGCTGTCCTCAAATATGTTCTCGAGAATCTGCGCGTGAATCTCGATTCCCGGTATGCGCTCGCCCAGTGGCGTGGTCTGGTAGTCGAGCAACCCCAGTCCGGTGGCGCCGACCAGCGCAACCTTGCCGCGGATGAGTTCGGGGTCAACGTCGCCGTGAATTGCGTCCAGCGCCGATACGAAACGGGTCTCGTCGTGCGCACTGAAGTGCACCCATACCGTGCCGTCGGCGTTGGCGGGAACCACGGCATCTCCCACGCCGATGCTTCGAACTCCGTCGCCGTCCGCCGTGATCGAGAACGCCGGTATGTCGCTGGCTATACGCAGCAGCTCCATCGACAGTGCCGGAGTCAGCACGCCGGCTACCGATGCGACCAGCGGCACGCGGCGGACTACTCCGCCGCGCGTGTCCACGCTCAACAGGCCATGGCCACGAGCGGCGGCATCGAGTTGCGGGAGGCTGCGCAGTGTCCCGGCGAACTGCCGCAGGCGCGGCGTGGGGTCAGGCCCGTGAACGCGGAATGGGGCAGTGCGGCCCGTTGCCGCCGCGCCCATTTCCGGTTGTTCGACGCCGGCGATACCGAGAGCCACCGGATAGCGGTGCAGCGACTTGGCCAGAATGGCATCGTTGCTCGGCAAGCGGGCCAGGCGGCGCGCCAGATTTGCGTCCATGCGTTCGATCAGCCGCGCCAGGTTGATGGGCGACATGCGGTCCGGTTCCGGCAGAAGCACGTCCACGCCGATCGCAGCGGGGCCGGTTTCTCCGATTGCCTCGATGAGTTCCGCCATCAACGCGCGCGGCCACGGCCACTGGCCGAGTTCCTTGAGGCTTTTCTCGTCGATGGCGACAATCACTGCCGGGGACGAGGCACGCATCCGCGGCGCAATGGACTGATAGCCGTCGAACGACGCCAGCCGAAGCTGGGCCAGCACGCGCAAGTCGGGAACGAAGGAGATCAAAAGCAGGAACACCAATACCACCGCACCCAACGGCCGCCCGCGGCCGCCGGCCATCACCCGCGCGAAGGCGCCTTCACTCCAGGAACGGCTTTGACCGCCCGGCGGCGTGTCTCCGCCGCCTGCACCGGTCTGAGCGGTTTGCGTCACAACTCGATTTCCATGCCGTCGTACGCCGCAGTAACCGTCAACGGTTGCTCCGTGCGAGTCAGTTTCTCGAAACGGATGGTTTCCTTCAGAACGGATTCAATGCGATCGTCGTCGAACGCAGGCTCGTGATGAAACATGCACAGATGTTTCACATGCGCCATCTGCGCTATTTCCACGCCGACGATATTGCTCGAGTGTCCCCAGTCCTCTTTCACGGACACTGCGTCGAGAAGCGAGTACATGGCATCGAAAATCACCAGGTCGGCGTCGCGGAAGAAATCGACGAAGCCACGGGTTTCATCCGGATCTTCGAGTTTGTGCTCGGAGTCGGTCGAGTAAACCACGATTTTTCCGTCGCGCTCGAAACGGTAGCCGTAGGAGCCGCCGGTGTGCCGTTGCAGCTTCGGCGTCACCCTGAAGCCTGCAATATCGTAACTGTCGCCGGCCTTGAGTTGCACGAATTCGACATCGGCGGACAGTCGTGAAAAATCCACCGGAAAGCAGGGCGCGGACTGCTGCAGCCGCAACGCCTGCTCGATCACGTCATGACAGCCATGGATGCGAATGCGCGCGCCGGGAACATAGGCCGGAGCGAAGAAAGGAAAACCCATGATGTGGTCCCAGTGCACGTGGGACATGATCACGTTGATGACCGGAGGTGGCCCGCCGTCGCGCAGTGCGATGCTGTTCCCGAACGCGCGTGCGCCGCTTCCCATGTCGCAGACCAGGTATTCGGCGCGCCCGGTTTCCAGTTCCACGCACGACGAATGCCCGCCGTAAGTATGGGAAGTGCTGAAACCCAGATCGTGCGCGATGAAACTCTTCAGTTTCTCGGAGGAATCCACGCCCCGGGCGATCGCCAGTTCGAGTGCCTGCTCGATCTTGTGCCGGATATCGGCGGAAGTCAGCGCGACCGGGATGGAGCCACGTGTCCCCCAGAAGCGTACCCGCATGGTCACCAGGCGGTGTCGAAGGCCTTTAGCGCGGCGGGCGAGACCTTCGCCAGGGCGTCGCGCACTGTGACGAAAGTCTCGAATACCAGGGTGAATCGGCTGATCTCGAAAATCTCGTTCACCACGGGTTGCATCGCCGCCACCACGATCGTGCCGCCCTGGGATTTGGCCTGTTTTTCCGCCAGCATGAAGCAACGCAGTCCGGCGCTGCTCACGTAGTCCACCCCGGCCAGATCCAGCACCAGGCGCTCGCCGTTGACGCTGCAGCGTTCGATCAGCGGGGTGAGGGAATGACGGAATTCTTCACTGTTGGCGTGGTCGATTCTTCCTTCGGGCGAGAGCACCAGCACATCGCCGTAAGTCTTGTTGCGGATATCCATTTTTTTCATTCGCAGGCAGGGATGGCCGCCGGATGTCGGGCCATATTAAACCGGAAAAGGGCCCGGCTGCCGACCCGCTGTTCAGGCAAAGATCGGGAACGTTTCGAAATTGCCGGAGAACAGTTTGTGCGTGTCGCGGTAACCCAGCCAGCCGTCGATCACGCTGGCATAGACGCGGCGGAAATCCGTGGTGAACACCAGATTGTCGCCTTCGTCGAGGGCGTCGAGATTCGATGGCGTGCCGTAATGGCCGCCCTTCACCGGCTTGCCGATCAGGTACATGTGGTTGGCCGTGCCATGATCGGTGCCGAGGCTGGTGTTCTCGGGCACGCGTCGTCCGAACTCGGAAAATACCAGCACTACCACGTCGTCGGCGCGGCCGATGCGCTGGAGGTCCTTCATGAATCCGGCCACTGCGTCGGAGACGTAAGTCAACAGCCGTTGATGCAGATCGGGCTGCTGCACGTGGGTATCGAAAGCGTTGTGACGATAAGAGGTGTAGTACAGCCGTGTCGGCATGCCGGCGGCGATCAGCGAGGCGATTTTTGTGAGATCGACCGAGGCGATGCCGTAATCCACCGGCGTCTTGTACTTCGCCCAAGCGTCGCGCACCAGTTGCGAGGCTTCGCGCGCGCTTTTCGCCACCTCGAGCAGGTAACGGCGCGAAGCGTTCGCGTCTTGCGATGCCTCGGAAACCTGCTCCAGCAGGGGCCGAGTCTGGTACAAGCCCTTGCGGCCGAAGCGCTCCGGATCGTCGAATACCACGGGAACGTGGTTGCGTGCGCTCACCGCAAGAGACTGCGCTTCGTCGATGTTGACGATAAAATTCGCCGTGAGTTGCGGGTCGATGGCATCTGCGAGCCGCCCGACCCAGCCGGTTTCCTCTCCGCTATTGGGCGCGCCGGTGTGCCAGTAGGCCATCGACGTGAAATGCGAGAACGACGGCTGCGCGTAACCGCAACCGTGCACTACTGCCATCCTGCCGTCCTTGTACAGCCCCTCGAAGCCGGCCATTCCCGGGCTGAACCCGAAGCGCTCGTCGATTCTGCGCAGTTTTTCCGGGCGGATGCCGATTCGGGGGCGAAGGCGGTAATAGGCGTCGTCGCCGTAGGGCACCAGCGTATTGAGGCCGTCGTTGCCGCCGGATAACTCGAGGACCACGAGGATCCGATTCGAGGCAGTGGCGTCTGCTGCGAGCGCGCGCTTGAATACCAGCGGCGTGCCGCCGAGCGCGCCAGCGCCTGCGCCGCACAAGCATGCACGCAGTACATCGCGTCTTGTCCAGATTGTCGTTCGACTGAATTTGCTCATAGGCTGGCAACCTCTACGGTCAGGCCCCCTCTCCAGCTTGCTGGAGAGGGCGGGGGGTGAGGCAGTTATCCAAGTTGGTACTCCGGCAACGACAGGATCAGGTGCAGTGTCGATCGCAACGGTTCTTCCAGAAAAGTGCCGGCGGCGACCAGGTCGCTGGTACCGAGTTCGCCTTCCAGATACTTCCCGATCCGCGCGCGGGTTGCGGGATCCACCGGTACTGAGAGGAAGCGTTCCAGCAGCATGTCCACTGCCTGCTGGGCGCTGCGGCAGCCGGCTGCGCGCACCATGCCGGCAAGATCGAGTTGCGCGGCTGCCCTCGGGATCGGTTTTACTTTTTGTATCGCCATCTGCCAGCCGCGGTAGCTCGCCAGCCGGGTGTTGAAATCCTCATCCCGATCGGCCATCTGCATCGATATAGAAGTCATGTCCTTGGCGTCGGGCTTGGTCGCGCTCGTCACATCGAAACCCATCGCCAGCTTGTCGCTCACGGCAGCGATCTGATAGTCCCCACCCGGATAGCGATCGGGCGGGAGGAAGTTGATATCGGGAAACACCGTGTCGTACACGAAGTTTCCGCGTGCCAGCAGCAGTCCCGGCGTGATCCAGCTCTTGCCGTGCGCCCAGCCCGCCACCGTGGGCGGGTAGAAAAGCTTCTGGCCGAGCATTTCGGTCACTTCGTTGAAGTCCGGCACCCCGGGGATTTGCCTCAGCCCCATTTTCCTGTACGTCGATACCACCAGCTCCACCGGCGGCTTTATGCGATTGTTCATCGACGCGGGACTGTAGAAATCGCGGGACAGAAATATGGTTTCCAGCAGCGGCGCAATCTGATAGTCCGCATTGCGCAGCCTGGTGCCCAGCTTCTTGCGCAGCTCCGGAGAAATTTCGTCGCGCACGAAATAGCGGTAAATCTTTCCGGCAATGTACTCGGCGGTAACCGGGTGGGCGAGGATGACGTCGATCACCGCCACGCCGTCGAAATTGCCGCTGCGGCCGAGCACCGTTTTCACCTCGGCGTCATGCTTCTCAGGTGTGACCACGAAGTTGAGGTCGACGAAATTCCATCCGGTAAAGGCTCGGGCGGCTTCGCGGATGTCGGTTTCGGTATAGTTTCCGACCCCCATGGTGAACAGTTCCATGATCTCGCGCGCGAAGTTCTCGTTGGGCGCGCCCTTCACGTTCACCGCGGCGTCAAGGAACGCGAGCATGGCCGGGTCCTGCGCGACGCCGATCAGGAGTTCCCTGAAGCTGCCGGCGCCTTTGTCCTGGAACAGCTCGACCTGCTTGAGCATTTTGCGGTAGTCGCGCACTTTTTCTTCGTTGGTGGCGAAGTGGCCGTGCCAGAACAACGCCATCTTTTCTTCAAGCGGGCGCTGGGTAACGAGCATGCGGTTTGCCCACCAGTAGGCAAGACGGTGCGTCTCCAGCCGGCTGGCGCGGAGCCAGTAAAAAAACCGGTCGGCGACCGGCTGCAGGCGCCGATTGCCAGCGGGTTTGACTTTGACGCCGAGGGATTCGCCGGTTTTTTTGGCGAGATCGGTTGCAGCCGGGCGCGAAGGCGGGAAGGGGTCGAGACCGGCGTCGTGAGCACCGGATTCGTCGAAGGCCGGCAGATCGTTCGGGATGTTCTTGTGGTAGACCAGCCGCCGGACCGCGGCCCGTGGGGTCATAGCCGCGTATAACGCGACCTCTTCCGGCGTGCCGCCGAAGCCAGCGCGTTCCAGCAGATGCGCGGCACGCGCCGCCGTCCAGTCCTGAGCACCGACGGGCGTGAGGTCGCCGGCCCATTCGGCCGCGTTCACAGCGACGCTCGACAGCAGTAGTACGGCGACGCCGAGTCCGTGCGCGGCTGAGCATCTCGTCATGGCATCTCCCTGGTAATTTGGGTTTGGTCAGCATAGACCAACCCTCGCAATTATCCTCTACCCGGACCTCGAGGCGGGGCAAGCGCAAGATCCGCAGAAGCATTTCATGATTTTCATGACGTAGCTTGACGCGTCATAGCGCCGGGAGTAGCTTCACGCCCCACAAAACCAAATCCAGCAGGCTTTCTTCGTCTTGGTCACCACGCTCTCCCTCCTTGCGGTCGGCTTCTTCCTCGGCATGCGTCACGCCACGGATGCCGACCATGTCATCGCGATCTCCACGATAGTGAGCCGCCAACGGTCGCTTCGGGGCGCTGCGCTGATCGGCGCGCTGTGGGGAGTGGGCCACACGTTGACGGTGGCGATCGTCGGCGGGGCGATCATTCTTTTCTCGATCGTCATTCCGCCGCGCACCGGGCTGGCGATGGAATTCGCGGTAGGTGTAATGCTCGTGGTGCTGGGTTTCCTCAATCTGACGGGTCTCAACCTGTGGATCCGCGACAACGTGGCGCCGGGTTCGGGCTCCCTTCACGCCCATACCCATGCCCATGGGGACTATGCGCATACCCATACCCACGGCCATGGCGAGGCCAACCACGGTCACCCGGAAGAGCGAACACCGCAGGCATGGCTGGACCGTAAGATGGGCGGAATCGGCGTTTATCAGATAGTGCGCCCGCTGGTGGTGGGCGTGGTGCACGGGCTGGCCGGATCGGCGGCGGTGGCGTTGCTGGTGCTGACAGCGATCAAGGATCCGCTTTGGGGCATGGTGTACCTGTTCCTGTTCGGTGTCGGCACCATCGCCGGCATGATGCTGATTACAGTCGCAATCGCTGCGCCGTTCTCCTATTCCATCGAGCGTTTCCCGCGTTTCAATGCTTATCTGCGCGTCGCTTCGGGGCTGCTTTCGCTGGGATTTGGGCTCTTCCTGATCTATTACATCGGCTACGTCGATGGGTTGTTTACGGACAACCCGAAATGGTCGCCGCAGTGAGCCGTCCGTCGCTAAATATTTCAAACTGAAACTTAAGAATTAGTGCTTGTAAATTAAGAACAAGTTACTGCGGCGCAGCATTGACGCTAAGTCATTCAGAGATTAAATTTTGACAATGCAAATAGAAGTAAACGGGTCGCAGCGTACGGCCCGTGCGGCAGCAATGAAAGGTTTTGGTGTCGGCGTAGTGGTAGTCGGATTAATTGCGCTGGTTGCAGTGGCAGCATTTCGCGAAACCGCCAAACCCAAGCAACAAGAAGTCGCGACGAATTCGGCGTTCGGTCATTCGGAGCGCCCGGCGATGACGGCCGCTGAAGAAGCGTATGCGCACGCGTTGTGGCCGGTTCACGCACAGGTGAAGCAGGATGCGGTGAAGATGACTTTTGCCGGGCTTGCGTACAAGATGGGAGACATCAAGCGCGCCGCGGTGAAGGACAGGGTAGCGTTGCTTACACCGAAGTTCGATGCGGCGCTGGCAGAGATAAACAAATTGAAACCGCCAGCGTCGATGCGGGAATTGCACACCGAATACGTCGAAGCCATCAAACTATATCGGGACGCATCGGTCGTCATGGTCAAGGTCGCGGCGGACGGGCGCGACGAACACCTGATGGAAGCGCAGGACAGATCGGATAAGGCATCGGGCCTGACTCTCAAAGTGGGTGATACTTTGTGGCCGGGCGAGTACAAACCGAATTGAGCAAGGATTTCCGGATGTGTGTCGTCAGATGCGCGTGCGGGAACAAGAAGAAGTCGCATCGAGCAGTCCAATCGTCAAGGAGGGGTAGAAAATGAAAAACAGTATGAAACACGCATTGGTCGCCGCGGGCCTCGCTGCTGCGGCGACGCTGGCGGCACCGGTTGCGCAGGCGCAAGTCTGCTCGGTGTGGCTGGTCGAGAACAGCCGCTTTATGAACGTGCCGTTCGGCATGTTCCATCCCGACCGTGCATTCGTGCAAGGGAGCACAAACCCGCGTAACAATGTCAACACCGTCGATCTGCCGGTCAGCGTCGGCGTGATCAAGTGCGGCAATGAACTGCTTCTGTACGACGCTGGTTGGAACGCTACCGATTATCACAAGATGACCGGGACCGGGCACTGGTCGCCGCTCTCGAAGCAGATCGAGCAGATTGGCTTCAAAGCCGCGGACGTAAAGAAGATCATCGTCGGCCACGGTCATTGGGACCATGCCGGATCGCTGGATGAGTTTCCGAACGCGGTGCTGTATATCCAGAGAGAAGAGTTGAGGGGCATTGAGTGGGCGCTCAACTACCCGCATCCGCGCATTTCAGCAGTCAACGACTCGCCCGGAAGCTGCGCCCGTACGCCTGCCTGCGGATACCCGTCCAAGACCATGGACTCGATCTACGGCAAGGTGCTGAGGGGCAAGGCGGTAGTCGTCGACGGTGAAATGGACGTTATCCCCGGCGTGAAGATCCATCCGGCCTTCCGTGCGCACACAGCAGGGTCACAACTGCTGGAAGTGAACACCGCCATGGGCAAGCTGGTGTTCGGATCCGATGCCTATTCGTCGTGGGAAGCCATCCGCGACTGGGAAATCGCCAACCCGCAGCAGACCGACACGGTGCAACAGTTCCTGGCCTACGAGAAGTGCTACAAGATCACCGGCGGCTATCAGAACTGCGTGGCCGCGCATGAGCCGCTTTCCTACTCTGACAAGTATCCGCTCACCAAGAATCACTGGGTGGGGATGAACGGCGGCCGTCTGGCGGAAGTCACGCTGGCGCCCGGAGAAAAGTCGCGCAAGCCGTGATTGGCTGACTGCAAGTAGTACACTCCTGTGCGAGGAGCCGAGATTTCGGCTCCTCGTATTTTTTTGCGTGCCTCTAACGGTGTCTTGTGCTCGTACGCGCTGCTTCCAGCTTGATATTTCTGTTTGCCGCTGTTTTTCCATGGCCGGCGAATGCCCACGATCCCAGCGCTTGGGGTGGACTGTTTCGCTCGCGGGATTTCGGCGCTACCTGGTTTCCGGCGGATGCCGGCCTTTTTATCGGTGCCGCTCTCGACGTTGCGGTGCACCCGCAGGATGCCAATCATCTTCTCTACGGCACCGACACACGGCTGTTGCGCTCCAGGAATGGAGGCCGTGACTGGGTGACTGAAGCCCCCAATGCTCTGATTGGCGCCGTGTTCGCGGTTGCCTTCGCTCCGGACGCCATTGGCGGGATGGCCTCGTCCGGAACCCGGATTTTCCATAGCGAGGACGGCAGCAGCTGGCAGGACACGCTCGCGCCGGCAGGCGCGGCGCCGGCGCGAGCTTTCGTTTTGGGGTCGCCAACCGGACGTGTGTACCTCGCCGGCGCTCACGGACTGTTCGCCAGCAACGATGGCGGCCGAAACTGGTTGCGCGTGGGCGAAGGCGTACTTCCGGAAGCACCTGTTGGCGTGTTGCTGGTGACTGCTGGTCCGACGGAAACCGTCTACGCGGTCATTGACGGCAAGGTTTGGACAACCAGCGATTCCGGTCAAACCTGGCAATCTCGGGGTGCCGCATCGCAGCCGGCGCGTGTTGATGCGCTTGTGGCAGATTCCGAAAGGGCCGGACGACTGTGGAGTGTGGCGGCTGATCAGGTATTCGTGAGCGACGACGCGGGCGAGAACTGGAAGGTTCACGGCCGGCCACTGCCGGAAAAAGACACTTCGGTGCGAGGCCTCGCCGTCACCGAAGGTGGCAGGATAGTGGTCCTGAGCACGCATCGTGGCGTGCTCCGCAGCGTCGATGACGGACAAAGCTGGGTACAGGTCGAGGGCACGCTGCCGGTGCACCTGGAAGCGGGTCCATTGCTGCGTGACCGCCACGATGCGACGACGCTGTATGCCGGCTTCTCTCTCAGTCCCTATGGTGAAATGTGGCGGCGCGCCGAGCAGGGCGGCTCGCTGCTTGCGCATCTGGATCCGCTCAGCCTGGCTGGCGGCCTGGCGTTTCTGGTCTTGCTGCTTATTCTGGGAATTATGGTCACGCGCTGGTTGTCGCGCCGCTATAGCGATGTCACAGCCGTCTCCGTTGAACGGAAAATCACGCGATGAAACCGAACGTACTTTCCAAAAGCAATCTCGCGGTGCTTGCGGCCACCTTCGTCGTGATCGCAGCGGTCCTGCTATGGCGATTGTGGCCGCGGGCGCACGGGGATTTCGTCGAGTATCCGATGACGCTTGCAACCGATATCCCGACGGCTCTGGCCATTGCGCCGGACGGCACCGTGTGGTTCACGATCGATTCCGCGGGTGTGATTGGGCTGATCCGGGACGGCAGGATCGCACGCCTGCCGACGGTCAGAAAGATCGTGGAGCCGATCGGGCTCGGGGTGGACGCCGAAGGCGTGGCCTGGTACGGCGACGCATCCGGGGCGATGATCTCGCGCATCTCCGCGAGTGGCGAAATAAAATCCTTTCCTCTCGGTACTCCAATTGCGCGGCTTGGGCGATTGGTTGTCGCAGCCGACGGCTCGGTCTGGTTCGCCGAGGGCACGGGTTACGGTTTCACCCGTCTCAAGGATGGCGTATTGACCAGAAACGTGCCGAAATCGATACGCGGCGGTCCGTACGGAGTTGCGATCGATACGCATGGCAACGTGTGGGGTACGCTGCAGAGTGGCAATCTGATCGTGAAGATCTCTCCGGCGGGAGAGATCGCCGAATATGAAGTGCCGACGCGCGGCAGCTCGCCCAGCGATATCGCGGTGGATGTTGCCGGCAACGTCTGGTTCCTCGAGTTTCGCAGCAACAAGATCGGCAAATTCGCCGATGGCAAGTTCACTGAATTCGAGGTGCCTGGCAAGTGGGCCGGACTGACTGGCCTCACGGCCGCGCCTGACGGTTCGGTCTGGTTCGGGCTGCTGCGCGGGAACAGCATCGGACGGATGCGCGACGGCGAGATCAAACTATTTCCGCTGCCGCGCGCGGATGCGCGGCCCTACACCCTGGCTGCCGACACGAAAGGAAATATCTGGTATGCCGACATCAGCGGCCATGTTGGGATGCTGACCGCGGATGCGGCGAAAAGATAAGGAATAGGGAAGAGGGATGAGGGGAGAGGGGCGAGGGGCGTGGGAAGAGAAAAAAATGAAAAGCAAGAAGCAAGGAGGACCAACGACGAGTAGAGACGGAATTTCCTTAGTAACCCTCTCCCCTCTTCCCACGCCCCTCGCCCCTGCGACGCCGTCAAGCGAGCGTACTTAGCGTGTTCCAGGCCTTGAAGGAAAGGATCACGCCGACCAGGACGATCAGCAGCGACGTTGAAATCTGCAGCCGTGCCGCCCACGGTCCTGCCAGCCAGTCGAGGATCTTCTGTCCGACCTTCGCTGCCACCACGCCGACGACCACCAGCGTCGCTGCAAAGCCGATGCTGAACACCACCACGGTTCCCAGGCCCAGCATTACCTTGCCCTGAGCCAGCGCATTCAGCAGGATCGCCAGAGCTGCCGGATCGGGCAGCAATCCGCCGGCGATGCCCAGTCCGATCAATACCCACATGCCGGGGCGGTTGGTGGTTGCCAGCTTCAGATCGTGTGTGTGCTTGAAACCCCAGCCGTGGCTGTGCGAGCCGCCTTCCGCGTCGTGATGAGGATGTGCATGGTCATGCACGTGGTCGTGGCCGTGGGAATGATCGTGCCCATGTGCGTGATCGTGCGCATGTGCGTGATCATGTCCATGTCGATGGTGGCCATGTTGGTGTTCGCCCCCGTGCGTGTGCGGACGGAAGCGCATTTCCGCGTGCGCTTGCGCAGGCTCATGCGCGTGGCCGTGCGCATCCCATGGGGCCGGCACTGCGCCCTGCAATTGCAGCATCAAATCCCGCTGCGTCCATAGCGTCCACAAGCCGATGCCGATCACCAAGATCCCCGTTATCAGCGCCATCCACGCTTCGATTCGTTGCGGCACCATTCCGGGCAGTCCCAGCGACGCCAACACTCCCACCAGCACTATGCCGCTGGTGTGCGACAGCGTGACGAACACACCGAGGATCACTGCGTCCACTGGCTTGCCGCGCGCGCCGACGATGTAGGCGGCTGCGATGGTCTTTCCGTGGCCAGGCGTGGCCGCGTGCACCGCGCCGATCCAGAAACTGGTGGCCAGATAGATGATTGCGTCGGTCATGGGAGGCGAATCGGAACTGCTTGGTGGGTGGTTGTCGTTACCCGGGCCCGAGGATAGGTGTCGTCCCCGGGCGTGTCAAGGCGCCCCCGTGCCATCGCTGAATCGGTTTAAACTTGCGATTCCGAACAATCCGGGATGCCCGGAACGCGCGATCCCGCTGCCCGTCAATTGCAGCCGTCGCGACGAAAACACATATCGGAGGAGATCGACATGCAACGGGTACTGATCCTCGCGTCGCTGCTGGCGTTTTGCGGCGGCGCGGTGGCCGACACGCGCAAAGGATACGACGCCTATATCGGCGGCGACTACAAGACCGCTGTGCAGGAGTTTCGCGTTTCCGCACAGCAGGGCGATGCGCTCGCCATGTTCTATCTCGCAGAGTGCTATTTCAACGGTCGCGGCACGTTGCAGGACTACACCGAGGCCATCAAGTGGTACAAGCAGTCCGCCGAGAAGGGCCAGGTCGAAGCGCAGGAGACGCTCGGTGGCCTGTACTTCTTTGCCAAGGGTGTGGCCCAAGACTATGCCGAAGCGGCGAAGTGGTACGCGATGGCCGCGAAACAGGGCAAGGTTTATCCACAATATTTGCTCGGCTACATGTACGACCAGGGCAAAGGCGTGGCGCAGAACCAGGGGCAGGCCGCGGAGTGGTATCGCAAGGCCGCCGAGCAGGGCAATGCCGATGCGCAGGAAAGCCTCGCAGCGTTGCTGTTCTTCGGCCGCGGCGTAAAGCAGGATTACGCCGAAGCGTCGAAGTGGTACGCCAAGGTCGCGGCGCAGGGCCGTGTTTATCCGCAGTACCTCATGGGATGGATGCACGAGCAGGGTCGCGGAGTGCAGCAGGATCATGCCGAAGCGGCGAAGTGGTACCGCAAGGCCGCCGACCAGAACGACGCGCGCGCGCAGGCAAGTCTCGGCTTTTTGTATTACTCGGGCAAAGGTGTCACGCAGGATCCCGCGGAGGCGGTGAATTTGTTCCAGAAGGCTGCGGCTCAGAATGAAGCGTCCGCTTTCTCGAGCCTGGCGTGGGCGTACTACCAGGGCAAGGGCACGGCGCAGGACTATGCCGAAGCAGCCAAGTGGTTCCGCAAGTCGGCCGACAACGGCGATGTGCAATCGAAGTACATGCTCGGTTATCTGTACGAGGACGGAAAAGGTGTTGCGGTCGACGGCAATGAAGCGGTGAAGTGGTATCGCCAGGCGGCCGACGCCGGCGTGGTCGAAGCGATGGAGGGCCTGGGCGCGCTTTACTTTTTCGGCAAGGGCGTCGCACAGGACTACACGGAAGCAGCGAAGTGGTACAAGTTGCCCGCGGAGAAGGGCAACACTTACGCGCAATACCTGCTCGGCTATTTATACGAGGACGGCAAGGGCGTCACGGCGGACCCTGCGCAGGCGGTGAAGTGGTATGCACTCGCCGCGGACAAGGGCGAAGCGCGCGCGCAAAGCCATCTCGGCTGGATGCTGTGGGAAGGCAAGGGAACGCAGCAGGATGCCGTGATGGCGTACATGTGGAGCAACCTCGCCGCGTCGCAACTCTCCGGTGAGGAAGGCGAGCGCGTCGGCAAAGTGCGCGACTTCATCGGCTCCAAACTCGCGCCCGACCAACTGGCGAAAGCGCAGGACTTGGCGCGCAACTGGAAGGCGAAAAACTAACACCACCTCACCCCCTGCCCTCTCCCCCACAGGCGGAGAGGGTGCCCGTAAGTAACGCGGCCTAGTTACCGAAAGAAGTGTCGTTCCTGCAGCGCTACTTTTTTGCGCATAAAGCCCGACTCCAACGACAGCATCTATTGGTACCTTGCATCCAACTCCCTCTCCGCTCCGGAGGCGAGCGGGGTGAGGTGTTATTTCACACGGTATTTCTTGACGACTTTCGGATCCAGCTCGACGCCCAGTCCGGGGCGGTCCGGTAATTCGATATCGCCTTTCTTGTCGACCAGGAAAGGTTCCTTGATCAGCTCGGTCATCAGCGCGTGCGCCGGGTACACCGTTTCCGCCATCGAGCCGTTCCTGACCGCGCCCAGAAAGTGGACCGCTGCCGCGACTGCCACCGCCGAACCGTGGATGTGCGGAGCAATCGGCAGGTTCGCGGCCTGCGCCATGTGCGCAATTTTCAACGATTCGGTGAGCCCACCTGCCCACGCCACATCGGGTTGTACGAAATGAACCGCGCGCGCCTTGATGTAGTCGTTGAAATCGACGATGCCGTAGCTGCAAGTTTCATAGCCCGCCACCGCGATCCCGACCTTCGCGGCGACCTCGGCGCTGCCGGCGATATCGTCCGCCCACACCGGCTCTTCGTACCAATAGATGTCGTGTTGCTCCATTTCGTGCCCCATCTTCACTGCGGTGGCAACATCCCAGGCACAGTTGGCATCGACCATCAGCTTGATGTCCGGCCCGATCGCATCGCGGACCGCGGCAACGCGCTCGAGGTCCTGAGCCAGCGTGACTTCGCATCGGCCGCGGTCGGCCATCACGCGCAGCGGTGACAGCTCGATGCCTGCGTTGCGCCCGACTTTCATTTTCACTGCGCGAAAGCCGTGCTTTACGTATGACTCCATCTCTTTCACCAGTTCACGCACGCCCTTGCCTTCGGAATAGAAGCCTCCGGTCGCATATGCGGGGACACGCTTGCGGTATCCGCCGAGCAACTGCCACAAAGGCATGCCCGCCATCTTGCCGCGCAGGTCCCAGAGCGCGATGTCGATACCGCTGATTGCGGCGATGACGATGCCACCGCGCGCGTGCTTGTAAGCGCGCCGATGCATCAACTCCCAAAGGTATTCGATCTGCCGCGGATCCTGGCCTATCAGGTGGTCGCGCAGTTCGTGCTCGATGACCTGCGCGGTCGAAGCCATCGGTCCGCCGAAGTGTGCCGCTTCCCCGAGTCCGACAAGTCCCTGATCGGTTTCAACTTCGACCAGCAGCGCCGGCTTGGTCGCCATCGTGTAGTTGGCGTCGAATACCGGTTTCGGCAATTTCACTTCGACGGCAACGGTGCGGATATCTGTGATTTGCATGGGAAAAAAATCTCCGGTAGTGAAGGCTTTTATGCTTGTCGTTGATTGGTGACAGCGCTGTTGAATATTTGAACAGCACAAAGAAGAGCGCAAGTAGCGAGGCGGTTTCGCGCAGAATCCCGCAAGCAATCCACAAGGTTATCCACAGATTTTGTGGATATCCGCAGCGCCGAAAAACTTGTATGGTTTTGGCCGCGAGACTGACTGCTTGGTCAGTTCTTTCGGCAGAAGTGCACCGATTGGAAGCCCAGCCAACTCCAAGTGGTCGCGCGCTGCGGGTCGTCGTCTTCGACGCGCCAGTCCTGCGGGCCGAAAAAGGGACCGAGGATCAGATGTTCGCCGGTCTTGCAGCTCTTGCCGCAATCGTGCGCATGCTTCTGTGCCGCTTCGAGTGCTTTTTCGCGCCGCGATTCCCAGGCACGGCGGTAGGCATCTACCGCGTCGTTGACGGCGTCCTCGCCGATGCCGTTGCCGACCACCAGTTCGTAGAAGAACTTGGCCGACGGCGGGCAGGCGAGCGCCTCCTCGATCGGCAAGCTGGCGTAGCGTCTCTTTTTCTTGCCGTGCTTCTTGCCCTTGCCGTCGCCTGCGGGTTTTTTGTTGGCTTTTTTGCCCATGCACAGCCTCCGATGGCGTGTCCCATGAAGTGATCGCTGACTGTTACCACGTCAGCGCGATGTATACACAGAAAACATTGCTGTTGCCACCGTGACCAGGCGCCGGTTCCGCGGTCCTTATAATGAACGCGCCACGACAACAACGTTCGATCCCAATCCCCGTTACTCCCGCCATGCCAAAGTTCGCCGCCAACCTTCATTACCTGTTTTCCGAAGTCCCCTTTCTCGACCGTTTTGAAGCCGCCGCCAGCGCCGGGTTCGAGGCCGTCGAGTTCCAGGTGCCATATGACCATCCGCCAGCGGAACTCGCGGCGCGGCTGGCCGCGCACGACCTCAAAATGGTGCTGTTCGACGCGCCGATGGGAAACTGGGATGCCGGCGATCGTGGACTGGCCGCCGTGCCGGGACGGGAAAAGGAATTTCGCGACAGCCTTGCGCGCGTCGTCGAGTACGGTCATGCACTCGGTTGCGCCACCGTCCACACGATGGCCGGGGTGGTCGGTCCGGGCCTGGACTACCAGGCCGCCGAACGCACTTACGTGGAGAACCTGCGCTACGCAGCCGGCTTCCTGGAGAAGTACGGCGTTGCGGTGGTGATCGAGCCGATCAACAAGAAAATGGGCCTGGTCAAGAACGGGCCGAGTTACACAACGCAGGGCATGCACGGATATTTTCTCAATCACACCGAACACGCGCGACGGATCCTTGAGCAGGTCGGAAGCCGCAACCTTCACTTGCACCTCGACCTCTATCACATGCAGATGCTCGAGGGGCATCTTGCCGAAACCATCGAGGCGAACATTGGCCTCACTCGTCACTTGCAGATTGCAGGGGTGCCGGGCCGCCATGAACCGACGGTCGGCGAAATCAACTATCCATACCTGTTCGACCTGCTGGACTCGCTCGGCTACCAAGGCTGGATCGGCTGCGAGTATCGACCCCGAGGTAGCACGTGGGAAGGGCTGGGCTGGGCGGCGCGGTACGGGATTCACGCTTCGCAGACGCTCTCGAGGTGAAGAAGTGAATGGGTGCCCCGCAAGGGGATTCCCACAAGGAGATACCGGCCTTCGACCATAACCGGCCTTCGGCCATAAATGAGTGAAGGGTAAAAGTTAAACTTCCTTTGTATCTTTCCCCTCAGGCAAAAAAAGAGGGGCGTTTTCACGCCCCTCTAAACCACGTAGCTCAAGGGAGGAGGAGAGTTACGTGGGGGAGGAAGTCTTTTTTCCCTGTCCGCACGGTCCGGGTTTTCCGAGCCCGGTCATCCCGCCCAATTCGCTGATTCAACACCCTTATTTAGGGCAGGTAAGGGAAAGTCCCATGGTCCCTGGATCCGAGATCCAGCAGCCGAGCTTCGATCCTGACGGTCGCATTCGCGTCGAACGCCATAGGTTCGCGCCGGACCATGCGTAGAAAACTTTGCAGCAACGATTCCATATCCAAACTCCATCATCTCGCGATTGTCATGACAGCAATATAGACTCATGCACAAATTAATACAAGTGATGAGCTTTGGATATGATTCATGCAGATCTGATGATAAATTGATTTCCTATGGATCGACTGTATCAAATGCGCCTCTATGTTCGCATCGTGGAGACCGGAAGCTTCTCCGCGGTGGCCCGGGAATTGGGTACCATCCAGCCCACCGTCAGCAAGCAACTCACTGCTTTGGAAGAACATTTAGGCGTTCGGCTACTCAACCGCACCACCCGCCAGTTGAGTCCGACCGAAGCCGGTCGCAAGTACTACGACCGCTGCAGGCACATCCTCGATGAGGTTACCGACCTCGAAACCAGCGTGGCCGACCTGCAGACCCGGACCACCGGGCTGCTTCGGATCAACGCCCCAGTGGCCTTCGGCCAACTCTTCATGCTTCCCCTGGTGTTCCGCTTCCGGCGCAAGTACCCGGGGTTGGCGGTGGATCTGACTCTCAACGACCGCTTCGTGGACCTGGTTCAGGAAGGGGTGGACGTCGCCATCCGTTTCGGCGATCTCGCCGATTCGCAGGTGGTGGCCCGCCGCGTGGGTGCGGTCACGCGGGTGTGCGTCGCATCGCCGGAGTACCTGCACTCACGCGGCACGCCGCGATCACCCGCCGATCTTTCCGCGCACAACTGCATTACCTACAACTACCTGTTCAGCAACGAGTGGCAGTTCGAAGGGCCACAGGGACCTCTGTCGGTGCGCGTCAAAGGAGACTTCCGGGCCAACAGCGCCCTTACCATCCGCGCGGCCGCCCTCGAAGCCATTGGCATCGCTCACATGCCAGTCGTATTCGTGCAGGACGACATCGACAAGGGCACGCTCACTCAGGTGCTGGCCGACTACGGGCCGCCGCCAGTGGAAATCCACACCGTTTATCCATCGGCGCGTTTCCTCTCGAGTAAAGTGCGCCTGTTCCTCGATTTCGTGCGCGACCAGTTCCTGGACATTCCCGCGTTGCAGGTCAGGACCGCACGGCCGAAGCGGGTACCGCGCATCCGCGCGAAAGTTGCTTCGTGATATCACGCTGACCGGAGTCGCGACGTGAAAGAAAAATCGGCACCCGAATTCCACATCCGTTCCGCGACGCCGGAGGACATTCCGCTTTTGCTCGCCTTTGTCCGGGAGCTGGCCGAGTACGAACGCCTGAGGCACCTCGTGTCTGCGACCGAAGCGCGCTTGCGCGAATCGCTGTTCGGTGCGCATCCGGGTGCGGAAGTCCTGCTCGGCTTCTCGGGCGACACGGCGGCGGGCTTCGCTGTGTACTTTCACAATTTCTCCACATTTCTTGGCGTCAAGGGCCTGTGGCTGGAAGATCTCTATGTCCGTCCCGAAATGCGCCGGCACGGTTATGGGCGTGCGTTGCTGCTTCACGTCGCACGCATTGCGCGCAACCGCGGCTGCGGGCGCTTCGAGTGGGCGGCGCTGGACTGGAATGAAACCGCGATCCGCTTCTACAAATCGCTTGGCGCGGTGGCGTTGGACGACTGGACCATCTTTCGCGTAACCGGACCCGCGCTCGAGAAACTTGCAGACATGCGCTGAAAGGAACATGAACGATCCGGTCGGACGCACTACAATACGCGCCGTGAATCGTACCGCGGCGGACCACAGACCTCCCGGATGGCCGTGCCGGCCTCCAAGGATTCCTGCCCTTTGGATTTTTTCCCACACACTGCAGCAGCCGGGCGGGTGGCCTCTTGAATTGAAGAAACACGTGACCTGACATCCCGCATGGCAAAGAAACCCAACGCCTACACCGCCGAAGACATCGAAGTTCTGGAGGACCTGTCGCCGATCCTGCACCGGCCGGGCATGTACACCGATCCGTCGAATCCGAACCACGCGCTGGTCGAGATCATCGACAACGCTACCGACGAAGGTCTGGCCGGATTCGCAAAAAATGTCGCCGTTGTGCTTTACGAAGACGGCTCCGCGGAAGTCACCGACGACGGACGCGGCATTCCGGTGGACATCCACCCGAAGAAGAAAGTGCCTGCGGTACAGGTCATCTTCACCACGCTGCATTCCGGCGGCAAGTTCCGCAAGACCGACAAGGATGCGGCCTACCGCATCGCCGGCGGCCTGCATGGTGTGGGTGTGTGCGTGCCCAACGCGCTGTCCACCCGCCTCGAAGTCGAAGTCAAGCGCGACGGGGAGAAGCATCGCATCGTGTTCGCGCCCAACGGCAAGGTGAAGGAGCCGCTCAAGAAAGTTGGCCAGGCCGGTCCGCGCGACACCGGTACTCGCGTGCGCTTCTGGCCGGACGAGAAGTTCTTCGATTCGGCCAAGATCGTCGCCGCCGACATCGCCGCGCTGCTGCGCGCCAAGGCGATGCTGCTGCCTGGGGTCAAGTTCAGCCTCGGCATACAGAAAGGCAAGAAGATCGTCACCGAGACGTGGCACTTTCCGGAAGGCATCAAGGGCTACTTCGATGCTGCGATCGCCGGCCTCGATCCGGTGGCGAGCACCTTCCTCGGCGAACGTTATGTCGACGCACAGTCCGAGTCCGACAACTTCGCCGAAGGCGAGGGCGCGATGTGGGCAATCGCGTGGACCGCGGAAGGTGACCCGGTCACCGAGTCCTACGTCAACATGATCCCCACACGCATCGGCGGCACCCACGTCGCCGGCTTGCGCGAAGGTGTCTACACCGCCATCAAGAATTTCATCGACCTCCACGCGATGGGCCAGCGCGGATTGAAAGTGGTGCCCGAGGACGTGTGGTCGCGCGCCTCGTACGTGCTGGCGGTGAAGATGCTCGACCCCCAGTTCAAGGGGCAGGTGAAGAACGAACTGATCTCGCGCGACGCGGTCAAGCTCATCGCGCAAATGGTGCGCGATCCCATCGAGCTGTGGCTCAACCAGCACGTGGACGAAGGCCGGCGCATTGCCGAGCTCGTGATCGCCCAGGCCAACGCACGTACCCGCGCGGCACAGAAAGTGGAGCGGCGCAAGACCTCGGGCGTGGCAGTGCTGCCGGGTAAGCTCACCGACTGCGCGTCCGATGACCCAGAGCGCAATGAAATGTTCATCGTCGAGGGCGATTCCGCCGGCGGCTCGGCGAAGCAGGCGCGCGACAAGGAGTTCCAGGCAGTTCTCCCTCTGAAGGGCAAGCCCAAGAACACCTGGCAGGACAGCGCCGACACGCTCTACGCCAACAAGGAGATCGAGGCCATCGCGCTTGCGATCGGTGTGGACCACCACAAGCCCGGCGACACGGTGGACCTCTCCGGCCTGCGCTACAGAAAAATCATCATCCTCGCCGATGCCGACGTGGACGGCGCACACATCCAGGTGCTGCTGCTGACGCTTTTCTTCAAGCACTTCCCTAAGCTCATCGACAACGGCAATGTGTTCGTCGCGCAGCCGCCGCTGTTCCGCATCGACGTGCCTTCGCAGGGCAAAGGCAAGCCAGCGCGCAAACTTTATGCGCTGGACAAGCAGGAACTCGCCGGCATCGAGGAGAAGCTCGAAGACGAGGGCGTAAAGTCCGGCTCCTGGACGGTGAGCCGTTTCAAGGGGCTCGGCGAGATGAATCCCGAACAGTTGTGGGAAACCACGCTCAATCCCGACACCCGCCGCATGCTGCCGGTCATGCTCGACGTTGGCGCGGACATCTCGGTGGACATCTTCAATATGATGATGTCCCGCGAAAATGCGTCTCAGCGGCGCGAGTGGATGGAGACGTACGGAAATCTGGTAGAGGCGGATGTATCGTGAAGCAGGGACGCCCCACAAGGGGATACCGGTCTTCGACCATAAGGGAAGAGGGGCGAGGCGCGAGGGAAGAGTGACAACTAAAAGGTAGAAGGAGAAAGTAAGGGTTTGTTTTGACCCTTCACTCCTTCACTCCTTCACTCATTCACCCTATCCTTCACGCGTTACTCATTCCCCTCACCCCTCGTTCCTCGCCCCTCGTCCCTCACCTATGACAGACCAAAAAGACCTCTTCGGCGACGGCGAAACGCCGGTTACCGAGAAGAAGAAGATGAAAAAAGAAACGCCGCCGCAAAACGGCGGGGGCGGCGGGCTGCCGCCGCATTTCGCGCCGATGTCCGGCGAGTTCGGCGATTCGCTCCCGCTCGGCAAGTACGCCTCGACGCAGTATCTGCAATACGCCATCGCCACGGTGAAGGATCGCGCGTTGCCGCGCGTCGGCGACGGGCAAAAGCCGGTGCAGGGCCGCATCCTCTATTCGATGTGGGAGAGCAACACCCGCGCCGGCACCAAGCGCACCAAGTCCGCGGCGGTCGTCGGCGACGTGCTCGGCAAGTTGCACCCGCACGGCGACCAGTCGGTGTACGACGCACTGGTGCGGCTCGCGCAGGACTTCACCATGCGCTACCCGCTGATCGACGGCGAAGGCAACTTCGGCTCGCGCGATGGTGACGAAGCGGCGGCTTATCGCTACACCGAGGCACGACTGACCAAGTTCGCCGAAGTGCTGCTGGCCGAACTGGACCAGGGCACCGTGGACTTTGCGCCGAACTACGATGGCACCCGCGTGGAGCCGACGGTGCTGCCCGCGCGGCTGCCCGTAGTGTTGCTGAACGGTGCTTCCGGCATCGCGGTCGGCATGGCGACCGAGATTCCCAGCCACAACCTCAACGAAGTCGCCGGGGCCGCCATCGCGATGATCCGCGATCCGGAGATCAGCATCGCCGGCCTGATGAAGCACATCAAGGCGCCGGACTTTCCCGGAGGGGCACAGATCATCACTCCGCGCGCGGAACTCAAAGAGGCCTACACCACCGGCCGTGGCTCGGTGCGGGTGCGGGCACGCTGGAATATCGAGCGCCTCGCGCGCGGCCAGTGGCAAATGGTGGTCAACGAGCTGCCGCCCGGAACCTCGGCGAAGAAGGTGCTCGAGGAAATCGATTCGATCACCAATCCTCTGCCCAGGACCGGCAAGAAATCGGTATCGCCCGAGCAGACGCGCGAGAAGCAATTGATGCTGGCGATGCTCGACAAGGCGCGCGACGAATCCGACCGCGCGCACCAGGTGCGCCTGGTGTTTGAACCCAGGACCTCCAAAATCGACGAAACCGAGTTCGTCAATCTCCTGCTGGCCAAGACCGGCATGGAAGGCAACGTCGCCATCAACTTGGTCATGGTCGGCCTCGACGGCCGGCCCGCCGGCAAGAACCTGCGCGACGTAATCGCCGAGTGGATCAAGTTCCGCTTTGCGACCGTCACCCGCCGAACGCAGCATCGGCTGGCGCAGGTGCTCGACCGCATCCACGTGCTCGATGGCCGCATGATCGTGCTGCTGAACGTGGACAAGGTGATCAAGATCATCCGCAATGCCGACAATCCCAAGGCCGAGCTGATCAAGGCGTTCAAGCTGTCCGAGCGCCAGGCCGACGACATCCTCGACATCCGTCTGCGGCAACTGGCGAAACTCGAACAGATCAGGATCGAGCAGGAGTTGAAGGACCTGCAGAAGGAACAGAAGGGCCTGGAGAAAATCCTCAAGGACCGCAAGGCGCTGGAAGACCTGGTGGTCTCCGAGATCGAGGAAGACGTCAAGACTTTCGGCGACAAGCGCCGCACCCGCATCGAGGAGTCCGAGAAAGCGGTGATCGAAACCCCGGTCATCGACGAGCCAGTGACGGTGATCTTCTCCACGAAGGGCTGGGTGCGCGCGCGCCAGGGTTGGGAAGTCGATCCCGCCACATTGTCGTTCAAGGAAGGCGACGGCCTGCTGGCGCTCATCAAATGCCGCACTATCGATCCCGTGATCTTCCTGGATTCGAAGGGCAGGGCGTACTCGGTCGAGGTCTCGCAACTGCCGCCGGCACGCGGTGACGGCGTGCCCGCGTCCTCGCTGGTGGAAGTGCAGGAAGGCGCGCACATCCTCTACTGCCTCGGTGGCAAGCCGGAAACCCAGGTGCTGGTGGCTTCCGGCGGCGGCTACGGCTTCCTTTCGAAAATCGCCGACATGGTCTCGAACCGCAAGGCAGGCCGCGAATTCATGACGCTGGAAGAAACCGACGCCCCGATCGCGCCGTTCGTCTATGAGGAATCGGCGGGCAATTTCGTGGCGGCTCTCTCCGAGGGCGGGCGGTTGCTGCTTTTCCCGATCGCCGAACTCAAGTACCAGGCGCGTGGCCGCGGCACCATCGTGATGGGTCTGGACGAAAGCGACAAACTATTCGCCGTCGCTGTTTCGGATCGGCCAAGGCTGATCGTGCGCGGTGTCAACCGCAACGGAAAAGAAAAGGAACTGGCACTGGAAAAGGACAAGCTTGCGCACCACGTCCTCAAGCGCGCCCGCATGGGACGGGTGGTGCCCGGTGTGGTGAAATCCACAGCGCTCGTCGTGCCGGCGAACCCCACGACGCCTTGACTCGCCCCTCGCCCTGGTTTCTAGTCACTCGTCACTTGTCACTGTTTTTGAGTCGTCACTGTCTTTCTGAGGAATCTCAATGAGCACATCAAAGAAGAGTTGGGTGGGAGGGGTGTTGATGGCCCTTGTGCTGGCAGCGGCCTGGGGCGTATTCACACTTCGATCGAACGAGACATCAGCGGAACAAAAAGGGGGAACCATGACGGTTGTGCGCATTTACACAGGCCCGGACAACAAGTCCCATTTCGAGGACATCCAGATCCCGTTGAAGGACGCGGGCAAGGTCGGTTTCATCTCGGAACTGTACAAAGCCACCGGTGTAGTGTTTCGCGAGACCACCGGCGATTACAACTACGACTTTCACACCGCGCCGCGCCGGCAATACGTGGTGAACCTCGAGGGCGGGGTGGAAATCGAAGTGGGCGACGGAACCAAACGCATCCTTCGTGCTGGAGACATCCTGCTTGCCGAGGACACGACCGGACAAGGGCACATCAGCCGCGCAGTCGCCGGCAAGCCCCGCAAATCGCTGTTTATTACGTTGGACTGAGTAAGAACAGGGAAGAGGGGAGAGGGGCGAGGGACGAGGGACAGCGCTAGCGGCAGTGAATGAGTGAAGGGTGAAAACGAAGCCAATCACTGATTTTCAACTTTCCTTTCTACTTTTTTCCTCTTCCCTCGTCCCTCACCCCTCGTCCCTCTTCCCTCGTCACGATGTCTAAAAAGCGCTCCATCCTCGTCGTCGGTGCCGGCGACGCAACCGGCGGTGCCATCGCTCGCCGGTTCGCGCGCGAAGGCCTGATCGCATGTGTCACGCGCCGCACTGAGGAAAAGCTTGCGCCGCTGCTGGAACGGATCAAGTCTGAAGGCGGCGAAGCGCACGGCTTTGGTTCCGATGCGCGCAAGGAAGAAGACGTCATCGAACTCGTCGCACGCATCGAGCGCGACATCGCGCCGATCGAGGTGGCGGTATTCAACGTTGGCGGCAACGTTCGCTTCGGCATCACCGAAACGACCGCGCAGGTCTATCGCAAAGTTTGGGAGATGGGTTGCTTCGCCGGTTTCCTGGTGGGGCGCGAAGTTGCGAAGGCCATGCTGCCGCGCAAGCAGGGCACGATTCTGTTCACCGGCGCGACCGCGAGCCTGCGCGGCTCGGCCGGTTTCGCCGCCTTTGCGGGCGCGAAACATGGGCTCCGCTCGCTGGCGCAGAGCATGGCGCGCGAGCTCGGGCCGCAGGGTATCCACGTTGCTCACGTCGTGATCGACGGTGCGATCGACACCCCATTCATTGCCGAGCGGTTTCCGGAGCGCTATGCACTGAAGGCCCAGGACGGCATCCTCAGCCCGGACGCGATCGCTGAAAACTACTGGCAATTGCACCGGCAGCATCGCAACGCCTGGACCCACGAACTCGACCTGCGGCCCTGGATCGAGAAATGGTGACCCGCAGCTAGAAAATTCGCATCGAATTTTTTCCATTCCTCAATCCCCAATCCGCATTCCTCAATCCCCGCTCCCAATCCCTCCGTCCTCAGTCAAACACCTGACCGTTTATCCGTTAACGCTGGAACGTATTGGGTGCGGCACCGCACAGTGCGCTTTCTCCTCGAAGAAGATAGTGGCCGCAGATGGCGCTCAGCCGGGATTGATTCACGTGACCCCCCACTTCTGCAGCGTCTGGACTTTAGATAATGGCTTCGCGTATTGCCGCTCGCCTCGTCCTCGTGCTGGTCGCCAGCCTCGCCGCCGGCTGTGCGTCGCTGCTGCCCCAATCGAGATCCGAGACCGAGGCCCCCTGGAAAACATTCGAAGAAGTCAAACGCAGCTTCGACAGCATTCAGCCCGGACAGACTACGCTGCAGGAATTGAAACTGTTGGGCTATGACCAGGATGTGAACCCCAATGTCACGGTCCTCAACTACACCGAAGTACTCAACAAGTACGCGCCGAATGTCGTCCGCGACGAGTACCTTGAACCCGGTATCCGCGAGTGCCTGAAGACGCTAAACCAGTGCAGCGCGTTCGCCCTCGATCATCGGCAGATCCACCGCGACCGCGTCGGCAACTTCTTCCTTGATATCGTCAACTTCGAACGCCGCACCGTAGTCTCCGGCTGGCGCTTCGGGTCCGTCGTCGTCGTGGTCGGCGACCGTGTCGTGCACAAGTCATGGAGCGGAGTGCCGTCAATCAGCGAAGTCGAGGAAAACCGGAATCCGCTGGGTCCGCTGCAGGATCGCGCCGCCTCTCTCATCTACTGAGGCTACTAGCGGCGCGGCGCCAACAGCGAGTCCGCCCCCACCGTCCCTGAAAGTACCACCCGCACTTGTATTGCGGGTTGATCCTCTCGAAACACTTTCCCATACGGTACCTGCACTTACGGTGGCTGCTCAGGTGTTTACCCTAGAACGTGTGGGGCAAATCACCGACGTCTCAGATCTTCCGCGTCCATTGCGCGTTAATTACCACTACAAACGAATCAGGTTCACCCCACATCAAAATCAGGCAGGCCCTGTATGGAGGCGCAGGGTGCCGGTCACTACCATTCAATCGTAGACCGATCCGGCTGGACGGATTTCGCAATTGACACGTGTTGCGAAATCCAGGGCCCATCCAGTTGGGATCGGTCGTCAATTGGAGGCAATGCCCATATGGACGGAATAACGATGGATGGCTCCGCAGTCTTTGAAAAAGAATGCTTTCACGGCGATGGGGAAACTGCGCATCCGCGCAGTCCGCACCCGCACAGTCTGAACCCGCGCACCACCGGGCAGAACCGTCTTCTTGCCGCCCTGCCCGCAGACGTCTATCAGCGCCTGGAGGGCGACCTGGAACGGGTACGCATGGAACACGGCGGGGTTCTCCACGAGAACGGCGAGCCTTTGCGGCACATATATTTCCCGATCGATTGCATGGTGACCCTGCTTTGCGAACTGGACGATGGAGCAACAGGGGAGATCGCGGTCGTCGGCAACGAAGGTTTGGTCGGCATTGCCATTTTGATGGGCGGGAAGACCACGCCCAACCGCGCGGTGGTGCAGAGCGCCGGCTCGGCTTTCCGCATCAAGGCGCACGTACTGCTGCGCGAATTCGAGCGCCGCGGCGCGCTCCAGCATTTGCTGCTGCGTTACATGCAGGCGCTCATTACGCAAACGGCGCAGACCGCCGTGTGCAACCGCTACCACGCGCTCGAACAGCAACTGTGCCGCTGGCTGCTCTTGAGCCTGGACCGCCTGCCGTCCAACGTCCTGACCATGACGCACGAACTGATTGCCACGATGCTTGGCGTGCGCCGCGAGGGCGTCACCGAGGCCGCCGGCCACCTGCAGGCGGCGGGATTGATTCATTACTTCCGCGGCAAGATCACCGTGCTGGATCGCCCGAAACTGGAAGCACGGGTATGCGAGTGTTATGCAGTAGTGGAGAAGGAGTTCGACCGCTTGTTGCAAAGAACGCCGCAGTTCGCAGTCAACTGAAACCATTCGACATCACCCGGTAAATTGCAATGACCGACAAAATCAAGTTTGTTGCAGAACAGGCCGTCAGGAACCCGCTTACGGACCGGATGGACCTCATGGAAGACCTTCTGGCGAAATTAGCCGATGACGATCAGGTCAGGACCGCCGTGTGGGCGGATCGCCTTGCGGCGTACGACCCTGGCGAGATCGAGGCATTCGACGTCGATGATGAGGTGATGGGGCAACTCGGCCTGCAGTACGGCCGGGCATGAAATTCCGCCTTTTTGCCCCGATCGCAAGATTGAGAACGTGGTTCTCGCCGCCCAGCCCGGTCGCTTCCGATTCGGCGCAGATATCCCCCGTCCCTAGGACAACACCCTGGCGCCTTAGATTCAGCCCGAAAATCGCTCGGCGGCTCCTGGAACGGAAATGGACACTCTGAGACTTCTTGCCAGGCCACGACGGGAATGTGCCTGACGCCAAATTTCGATGGCGCGATTTCGGCAGTTCCGCAACAGACCATGAAGGAAAAGACCATGAACCGCTCAAAACGCCGCAAAGCTTTCACGTGGTATGCGATAGGCGGCACGCTCGCGGTGGTGTCAATCGCTATAGCGCATGGCGAAGATCGGGCGGCGGCGAAGGAGGCCGAAGCCCAGTTCAAGGCCATAGACACCGATCGCGATGACCGGCTGTCACCGGCCGAGCACGCTGCCGGAGCCCAGAAAATGTTCGATGCGATGGACGCGAACAAAGACGACAAAGTGACGGCTGCGGAAATGGACGCCGCGCAAAAGAAAATGGCCGGAAAGAAAAAGGCCGGGGACAAGAAATTGTCCTCCAAGGACAAGATCAAGGTCGTTGATACCGACGGCGACGGAATTCTGACTGCGGCCGAACATGAATCAGGCTCGCACGCGATGTTCGAAAGGATGGACGGCGACCGCGACGGCTTCCTCAGCAAGGAGGAATTAGCGGCCGGCCACGCAAAAATGCTGTACAGAGCTAGCAAGTAACAGGGAATGCGTGACGTGAAGGGTAGGGATTGAGTGATTTAGGGATTCAGGGATTCAAACGCATTTTCCATTACCTAGTTCCCCAATCCCATAATCCCCTAGCCCCTAACCGCTAACCGCTAGCCCCTAGCCCTCGTCCCTCGCCCCTCACCCCTCGCCCCTCGCCCCTAGTCCCTGCACTTCGTCCCTCGTCCCCGGAGGGGTGTCACGCCTTCACCGCCGTTAAGCCCTTCACTGTCCTGCTGTCCGGTATGATTAATTCACACCGTCAACAAGGATGAACTTATGGGTACCGCGGTCAAGAAAACCATCTCCCTGCTACTGGATCGCGCGAGGGATACCGAGGCACTCGCCCGCGCGGAAGGCTTCCTTTCCGAGCAGGACCTGGAGCGTTAGGGCGTTCGGCCAGCAACGGGTTCTCGACCCTCGACCCTCGACCCTCGCCCCTCGGCCCTTATCCCTCGCCCCTCGCCCCGATGCCGTGTGCTGCCTGCGGGTTCGAAGCTGATCCGGAGTTCACCTTCTGTCCGAAGTGTGGCAGTCGCCTCGCATTAACGGATTGCAGCCCGACAAAGTCGAGCGGTGCGCAGCCGCCAAGATCTCCTGCAGTTGATGCTTCCGCCACCGAAGCGGAAACTGACCGGCGGCCAGTAACCGTACTCTTCGCCGATCTTTCCGGCTTTACCTCGCTCAGCGAACGGCTCGATCCGGAGGATGTTCGAGCGCTGCAGACCGAACTGTTCAGCGAGATGTCCGCGACGATTCAGCTCTTCGAAGGATTCGTGGAGAAGTTCGTCGGCGACGCTGTCATGGCGGTCTTCGGCGCCCCCGTGGCACACGATGAAGATCCAGAACGAGCGGTGCGCGCCGCACTGGTCCTGCAACAGCGTGTCGCTGCGCTAAGCGTCAACTGGCTGCGTCGCATAGGTCAGCCGCTGTCGTTGCACATCGGCATCAATACCGGTCCGGTAGTCGCAGGTCAAATGGGATCGAACCGCGACTCGGCGTATGCCGTAACCGGCGACACAGTGAATCTTGCGGCGCGCCTTCAAAGCACTGCGGGCCCGGGGCAGATTCTGGTCAGTCATTCGACCTACCTCCTCACGCAGCACGCGTTCCGCTTCGAGGCGTTGGGAGCGGTCTCGCTCAAGGGCAAGGCTGAGCCGATTGCGGCATATCGCGTTAACGACACCCTCTCCGTGCCACGCTCTACGCGCGGGCTGCAGGCGCACGGGCTGGCCGCACCGCTGGTGGGAAGGGAGCAGGAGTTGAGCGAGTTGCGGGCAGCCTTCGGGAGGATGCTGACGAAGCGAACGCAACTGATCACTATTGTAGGGGAGGGGGGCGCGGGCAAGACTCGTCTACTTTCGGAGTTTCTTGGTCAGCTTCGGGAAGCAGGAAATCTTACGTCGGTTACGGTGCGAAGGGCCGCATGTTCTCCTGTGGGCAAGAGCACATATGGAGTCCCGGCCGCACTGTTGCGTGATGCCTATGGCCTGGCTCCGGACGACTCGCCGAGCACAGCACGTCAAAAGATCGCGGCCGCTCTCGCTGCTTTGGGTGCAGACGAGCAGGAGACGCAGCGCGTCTCAGCGTTCCTGGGCTACGTACTAGGCGTCGAAACAGACGAATCGCGTACGCGTCACCTTGAGCCCGAGCAACTCAAGCAGCAGATTTTCTTCGCGGCACAAGCGGTCATCGAGCGCCGGCTCGAGCACAGCCCGCTCCTGTTGATCATCGAGGACTTGCACTGGACGGACTCAGCATCCGTCGAGCTCCTGCGCTTCCTCATCGATCGCCTGACCGACCGGCAGTTCATGCTCATTGCCTCCCATCGCCCGGCGCCAAATCTGTCCGAACTGACGACTGGCCAGACTGCTCACACACTGCTTCGCCTGGGACCGCTTTCGACACACAGCAGCGAATCGCTGCTCGCCGCGTTCTTCGGCTCTTCGACGCAGAGTCTGCCGGATGACTTGCGGATCCGCATTGTCGAAAACGCGGGCGGCAATCCCCTTTTCCTCGAAGAGATGGTGAGAGGGATGATCGCCGACGGGGTTCTCGTGCAGCAGGACCATGAATGGAAATATCGCCCCTTGGCGACAGTAGTGCATGTACCGCTTACCATCCACGGGCTGCTGCTGGCGCGGCTCGACCGGCTGCCGGGCCATGCACGACACGCACTTCAAGAAGCCTCGGTAATCGGCCCGTTATTCGCGGACCAACTCTTGCGTCAAGTGGCAACGAACCCCGCGTCGCTCGATGAGGCGCTCGACGTTCTGGTCGAAACCGGGTTGGTGTCGGAAGTCTTGCAGGCACACGCAGCCGGATCCATTTCGAGCAAAGCTCCTCGACAGTATCGCTTCTGCCACGGATTGTTCCATGAAGTCTCGTATCAGAACTTGCTCGGACGCCGCCGCACAGAGCTTCATGGCCGCATCGGCGACGTACTCGAAGGTCTGTTCGGCAGGGAGCCGCAGCGCGTCGAGGAGTTGGAAACCCTGGGTCATCATTTCCGATTGAGCAGCGACAAGGCAAAGGGCGCACATTACCTCACGTTGGCCGGCGACTGGGCGCGCTCGATATATGCGAACGCCGACGCGATTCGCCATTACACGTTGGCGCTCGAGACGTTGAACGGATCCGTCGGGCGCGACATGGAGCAACTGGCTGTACGCGAACGGCTGGCCGATGTGCTGGCGCCTGTCGGCGAACGCTCTGCAGCAATGCTTCACCTCGCCGCCGCGCGAGAGGGCTATTCACGTGCCGGTGATCGATTCGCCGAGGCCCGTGCATTGCGAAAGACCGCAGCGTTGCACTGGGCGGCCGGAGAGCGCACCGAAGCCAAGCGCTGTGTACAGGAAGGGCTCGCGCTGATCGGCGATGGAGCAGATCACATCGAACAGGCTCACCTCTGCCAGGAAATGGGGCAGTTGGAATATCGCAACGCCGACAATGAGAGCGCTTTGGAATGGACGCAACGCGCCCTGTCCCACGTAGAGCGGCTTGCAGCTGTAAACGTGACGGCGACGGCGCAAGAACGCGGAGCCGTTGCTGGCGCGCTAGCGCTCGCGCTGAATACAAAGGGCGTTGCATTGGCGAGGTTGAATCGGTTCGATGAGGCGGTCATTCAGCTCGAGCGCAGTGTAACCGTCGCGCGCGAGCACGACTTGCCGCAGGCCGAATGCCGCGGACTCGCCAATCTCGGGGTCCTTTACAGTTCCGCCAATCCACAGCGGGCGATCGAAGCTTGTGAAGGCGGGCTCGAAACCGCCAAGCGTATCGGGGATCTTGGCCTGCAATCGAAGTTGTACACCAATCTCGCGGTCGCTTACTGCACGCTAACCAACCGCTGCGAGGACCGGGGTATCGGGGCGGCCAGAACGGCAATCGAGATCGACCGAAGCGTAGGGCAGCTCGATCAACTCACCGTGTCGCTGATAGTTCTGGCCCAAATCTACCAGTGCCATGGCGAGCCCGCTCGCGCACTCGGTTACTATGAAGAAGCTCTCGCGCTGGCGGAACAAACTCGTGAACCTCAGCTGATATTTCCCTGTTACGACGGTCTCGCCACCCTGTACCTCGACCTGGACGATCAATCCCGGGCAGAGCGCTACATGCGAATGGCGCAGGACACCTGTGAGCGCGCGGGCCTGAGTCCCGATGCCCTCGTCGCGCTGCCCTTTCTGGCGTGAACTCGCTCACTGGGCTAACCTGATAGCGATAGATGATGAGGAGATGACCATGGAAGTGACTCGGTCGCTTCAGCCCGGAGAGGCGGCCCCAAACTTTTCGTTGCCGGCCATCGATCGGGATGGGACGGTGTCCCTGACCGACTATCGTGGCAAGGCGCCCCTGCTTCTGGGTCTGTTCCGTGGGCTGTACTGTCCGTTCTGCCGGAGGCACATTGCGCAGATGAGCCTCGAACGGGAGAAGCTCCTGGCGGCAGGCATCGATACGCTCGCAATCGTTGCCACGAAGCTGGAGCATGCCCGCCTATATTTCCGGTTTCACCCTGCTCGTGTGCCTTTGGCGGCGGATCCCGCGATGATCGCGCTTCGGGCCTTCAGCGTACCAAAGCCGCCAATTACTCCCGAAGTGCTGCAGGCCTGCCAAACGATTTACGTCGATCCGTTCAGAGAGCTACCCGAGCCGGTGCCGGTATTAGAAATTGCCGGAAAGCTTAACGAGTTGGACGGCTATGAGATGAATCAAACTGACCAAGAGGACTATCAGCAACAGGGGGGTGGTGGTAATCAGCTTATCGGGCGATTCCTGATCGATCGCGACGGCATCGTACGATGGGTCGACATCGAGTGCGCCAAAAACGGCGTGGCCGACCTGGGCAAATTCTCGAGTGAAGATGAGTTGATGGCGGCCGTGCGAGCGCTTTAGTCCTCGCCCCTCGTCCCTCGCCCCTCACCCCTCGTCCCTCCCAATGAAACTCATCCTGACCGTACCGCTAATGATGCTCCTGGCGGTGAGCGCCCACGCGGCGGTGCCGGGCGATGGCGCCAAAGGCAAGCGCCTGCACGATGCCAATTGTGTAAGTTGCCATGCTGTTTCCGTTTACACCCGCCAGGACCACAAGGTCCGATCGCTAGATGCTCTAGAGCAGCAGGTGGAAAACTGCACCCACATGGCGGAAAAGGAATTCTCCGCGGCCGAGACGCAGGACATCGTCAAGTACCTCAACGATCAGTTCTACCGATTCCCCTAAGCAAGGGACGAGGGGCGAGGGAAACCCAGACCCGAAGACTTCACCCCTCGCGTTAGCGCCGCTAGGCACGTCACCGGTCACTAGTCACTAGTCACCGCTTTCCTCGCCCCTCGTCCCTCGCCCCTCGTCCCTCCGGTCCGGTATGATTGATTCGTACCGTCGAAAGGGGCGTGATCATGAGTTGGTTGCTTGACAAAATCAGGTGGGCCCAGAGCGCACGGCTGAAAAGCGTCAATGGAGTGCCCGCCAGTGACACCTCCGAATCTCAATCAATCGCACCACCGGCGGATACCCCCTCTTCTCATGTAAGCCCCACGGCCGCACCGGACACCTTGTCATCGGTTTCCACACCCGTTACCGAGGAGACGGTGGAGCAGCATCGGCCGGACGATGTTCTTGCGCAGGAGTTCGCCGTCAAGCCGCGAGAAGATGATCCTGCCCCGTCACAGGCGGCGGACGAACTCGCGCAAACCGAGGAGACGAAACGGTCAGCCACCACGTCGACTGATTTGGATATGCCGGAGCAGGAGGCTGTCGGTGCGAATCCCGAGGAGCACGCAAGGTTTCGCACCCGCACCGCGGAGATCGCTGCGGTAACCGCGCAAAAAAAAGCGGAGTCGGATCGCAAGAGAAAAAACCGCGAACAGTCGCGCATCGAGACAGAACGGGCACTGGCGTCGGCATCGCTCGCGCGCCTGCGCGCGGAACGCGACGCCACTACGGCGGCGCAGTCGCGCACCAGGTCCGCGGTGGAAGCCGCACGCGTTGCGCGTGAACGTGCTCGAGTCGACGACGATGCCGAGCAGGCTGCGCGCGAGCGGGTTCAGCAGGAATTCCAACTCAGGGCGGTAATGGAAGCGCGGGTAGCGGCGGAACACGAAGCCGAGTCCGCGGCGCTGGCGAAACTCGAGGCGGAACGCGAAGCGCTCGCCGAGTCCCGGGGCAGACGGGAGGCGGAGCAGGCGCTCAAGGCAGCGGTGCCGGCGCGATTGCTGGCCGAGGCGGCAGCGGAAGCCGCGGCAAAGCAGCGAGCCGAGGCCGATCAGTTGTTGAAACGGCAGATCGAGGAGCGCCTGGACGCGGAGCACGAAGCCGAGGCCGCCGCAAAAGCCGCGCGCGAAGCGGAAGCCCTTGCGCTCACGGAAGCCCGCGCGAGGCGGGATGCCGAGCAGGCACTGCATGCGGCAGCCAGTGCCCGATTGGTCGCCGATGCGCAAACCGCCGCGGTGAAAAGCGCGCGCATGCAGGCCGAGCGCCAGGCCAAGGAGCTGGCCGAGGCGCGCATCGCTGCTGAAAGCGAGGCTGCGAAGGCCGCAAGAGCCAACCTTCTCGCCCATAGCGAGGTGCTGGTCGAAGTGGAAGCCCGCATCGAGGCCGAGCGAAGGGCGGAGGTCGCGGCCAAGGCGAAACTGGAAGCCGAGAACAAGGCGCTCATCCAGGCCAGGGCGCGGCAGGAGGCCGAGCACTTGCTGGAAGCGGCGACCGCTGCGCGCACGCAGGCGGACGCTGCGATTGCGGTGCTCGCCGCCGAACGCGCTCAAGTCGACCGGGCGGCGCGTGAGCAGGCCGAAGCGCGCAGCGTTGCCGAGCGTGAAGCCGAGGCCGCAACGAAGGCAAAAGCGGACGCCGAGCGCGCAGCTGAAGCCGCCGTCGGCGCGAGGATCGAAGCCGAGCGCGAGGCACAAAACCGCGCCGCAGCCCGCCTGGCCGCAGAACGCGAAGCCACGGCGCTGCTCAAGGCCAGGCTCAAGGCAGAACGCGATGCCGACGCGGCGGCAAAGGTGGCACGCGAGGCCGAAGCCGTCGCCCTCGCGCAAGCCCGGGCGAGGCGCGAAACGGAGCAGGAGCTGGAAAGTGCGGCGGCGGCCCGTGCGAAGGCCGATGCCGAAGCCAGTGCGGTTGCAATCGAGCGGGCCAAAGTCGAGGGCCTGGCGAAGGCCCTGGCGGAAACGCGGGCCAGCGCCGAACGCGAAGCCGCAGTCGCAGCGAAATCGAAACTCGCCGCGCAGACCCAAGCGCAGATCGAAATCGAGGCGCGCATCGAAGCTGAACGCAAGGCCGACGCCGCGGCCCACGAGAAGATCGAAGTCGAGAGCAAGGCGCTAGCCAAGGCAAAGGCAAGGCACGATGCCGAGCAGGAACTGGAAGCGGCAGCGCTCGCCCGGTCGCAGGCCGATGCCGAAGCGACAAAGGTTGCAAACGAACGCGCGCATATCGAGCGAACGGCACGGGAACGGACCGAGGCGCGCGCGGCTGCGGAAGACGCCGCGGCAAAGGCCGTCTCGCTGCGCGAAGAGGCGGAGCGTAACGCCGAACGCGACGCCGCGGCGCGGTTGCGTATCGAAGAAAAGGCTACGCTGGCCGCGCAGCAGCGCGGCAAAGCAGAGCAGCGGCTAGCAGTCGCGGCTCGCGAACGTGCCGATCGCGATCTCGCGCTTCAGGAAACCATGGCCCGGCGCGCCGAGCAAGATGCCGAAGCGCTCGAACAAATGAAGCAGCACGAGGAGGAGACCGGGCGAGCGGAGGCCGCCGCGAAATCGAAACTCGAGGCTGAGAGACTGCAAATCGAGCGGGCAAAGCTGCTCGAAGCTGCCGAGTCTCGGGCGGCGCAGGCGGCTGCGGAAGCGGCGAAGCTCGATGAACGGGACAAGGCGCTCACGCAACAGCGCGCGGACGCGCAGGTGCTCGCGACCGAAGCGGCGCAGCATCGGCAGCAGGCCGAGCAGCGGCGCGCGGATGCCGTGCACCGCAAACTCGAAGCCGAGCAGGCGTTGGCTGCCACGATCGCTGCGCGCGCCAGGATCGACCGCGACGCGGCCGAGAGCCGGCAACAGCGTCGGGCCGACTCGGCGCAACGCAAGCACCTGCGCAACGAACGTTACGGCTTCGTTCTCGCAAGAGCATGGCACGCCGCGCGTGGCACGACGGGTGTTCTTTTGATTGTTGCGATTGCGGTGGGTATCGGCGCAAACGCCCTGATGACCAAGACGCAGATCGAGTCAACCGCTACGACTTCCCAGCCTGTCGAGCGCCCCCCGGTTGTCTTCTTCAAGACCGACACAGACCTCGACGCATTCGCGCTTCGCGTACAGCAAACACCCGCGCCGCGCGACAAGTCACCATAGTGATCGGCAGGCCTGGCGGCAGTGACACCCCTCCGGGTGCATGTGAGGGTGAATAGTAAGAACCGAGACCCTTGGCGTCTTCAATCCATCAATTCTGTGCCTCGCTCACCCCTCGCCCCTCGTCCCTCGCCCCTTATCCCTAAAGTTTCAGCGTAACATTGGTTTGTCATAGGAGGCGCGCCAATGAATGACAAGGGTTGCCGCATTGTTACCGACTTGTGCTCGCGCATATGGGCTTAATGGTTATCGCCGCATGCAACCCGCTCTAGCCTGGCTCCTGCTGGGCCTCGTGCTCGTCGTTGTCGAACTGCTCAGCGGCACCTTCTATCTGCTGATCCTCGGACTCGCGGCAGGTATCGGTTCGCTGGTGGCGTGGCTCGGCGGCCCGTTCTGGATGCAGGCGCTATTGGCCTCGATCGCCGCAGTCGCCGGCAGCATCCTGGTCAGGCGCAGCAAATCCGGAGCGGCGACCGCGGGTAGCAATTCGATGGACGTCGGCCAGACCGTCATCCTCGAATCCTGGGTGAGCGAGCCGCGCCGGTTGGCGAAGGTGCGATACCGCGACGCAAGCTGGGAGGCCGAAGTGCTGGGCGACGACCATGTCGAGCCAGGCGCCGTGCTGTACGTGTCCGGCTCCGATGGCAACCGGCTGGCAGTTTCTACCTCCCGCGCTGCGTGAACAGATTGCCGATCCAAACTGTCCAGGACCTAAGGAACGCCACCATGTTCGTGAAACTCGTCGTCGTCGCCGTCATCTCGGCATTCGCGTTCTTCTATCCGCCCACGCAAAGCTACGCCGTGCCTTTCTTCTTCATCGCCATTGCGGTGGTATTCATCATCGAAGGCGTGCGCGTAGTGCCGCAGCAGAACGCCTGGGTCGTCGAGCGCCTCGGGAAGTTCCACGCCATACTCGAGCCGGGGCTGAACATCATCGTGCCCTTCATCGACCGGGTTGCCTACCAGCACTCGCTCAAAGAAGTGCCGCTCGATGTGCCCGAGCAGGTCTGTATCACCAAGGACAACACCCAGCTCTCGGTGGACGGGATCATCTACTTCCAGGTCACCGATCCTCGGCTGGCGAGCTACGGCACCTCGAACTACGTGTTCGCCATCACCCAGCTCGCGCAGACCACGCTGCGCAGCGAAGTCGGCAAGATGGAACTGGACAAGACCTTCGAGAGCCGCGACGAAATGAACCGGCAGGTGGTGTCGGTGCTCGACGAAGCCGGCCGCACCTGGGGCGTGAAAGTGCTGCGCTACGAGATCAAGAACCTCACGCCGCCGGAAGCGATTCTGCGCTCCATGCAGGCGCAGATCACCGCGGAGCGGGAGAAGCGCGCGCTGATCGCCAAGTCCGAGGGCCAGCGCCAGGAAGAAATCAACCTTGCCGACGGCGAGAAGCAGGCCAAGATCCTATCCTCCGAAGGCGACAAGACCGCGCAGATCAACAAGGCCCAGGGTGAAGCCAGCGCGATCAAGATGATCGCCGAGGCACAGGCCGAAGCGGTTCGTGTCGTCGGCCAGGCCATCGGCACCAGCGAGGGATTGAGTGCCGCAAACCTGAAGGTTGCCGAGCTCTACGTCGGCGCGTTCAAGGAACTCGCCAAGGCCGGCAATACCTTGATCATCCCCTCGAACCTGAACGATGCGGCGAGCTTTATCGCCAGCGCGATGACGGTTCTGGACCGAGCGAAGGCAGGGACGGAGGCTCACAAAGCAGCGAAAGCGTGACCGGGGGTCACTGTCGTAAGGCGCAATTGGATTTCCCTCATTCCTCGCCCCTCATCCCTCGCCCCTCACTTGTCACTTGTCACTCGTCACTGCCGCTAGGCCCGTCCCTCTCCCCTCATCCCTCTCCCCTCATCCCTCTCCCTCGCCCCTTTGTACCGCCTCTACGTCGTCGCGCTCGAAGCGGAAGTCATGCTCACCCGGAAGTTTGCGGAGAAGAATCCCGGTTACCGGCCGGGACAGCCGTGCTACTTCGTCGATGTCACCGACCTGGCGGCGGATCTGCGCTTCGACCAGCATATGCACGGCATCAAGGACAACGCCTTCGTGAGGACGTACGGAGTCGCGCTGCGGCCGGACTTCACCGTTGATATCCCGCCGTTGCCGTTCGGCGTGGCGGTGGAAAAGGAAGCGGAATTCGCCCGCAGCCTGCGCGGGGAGGGGTGCGGGGTGTGGGCGCCGGTGCTCGATGCGCCCGAGACCTCGAATGTCTACGTCATCCGGCTCGATGCGGCGGTACTGAAGAACCGCGGTTTCAAAGCCGCCAACCCCGGCTACGTAAAAGGATCACCTTGCGTGTACGTCGGCGCGACCGGCTTGTCTCCGGACGAACGCCTCGCATGCCACAAGTCGGGTCACAAGGCGAACTGGTATGCGCAAACGTTTGGAGAAGCGCTGCTGCCCAACCTTTTCGCCCATCTGAATCCCATGACGCAACAGCGAGCATTGGCGACCGAGATTGCTTTAGCGGATGAACTGCGTCAAGAGGGTTACGGTGTTTGGCAGAACTGAAGCATTGGGCTCCGCGGTTTTTCCCTCATCCCTCTCCCCTCATCCCTCGCCCCTGTTCTTCTGACGCCCTTCACTTGTCACTCGTCACTGCTTCTTCCCTCGCCCCTCGTCCCTTATGGTCGAAGACCGGTATCCCCTTGAGGGGCGGCCCTCTTCCCTGTTCTTCCCCTCACATGCACCCGGAGGGGTGTCACTCCACGTTTGCGCTTGACAGCGCCGACCCCCGGGTGAAATGCTGGGGACGACTCCTCCCGCGGAAAGGCAAGGCCGCCATGGCAAGGTTGGGCAAATCCCTCGTCATGATCCTGGCGGTGCTGCTGTCGTCAGGCTGCACCTCGATGCAGACGATGTACTTCGGCAGCAGCTACCAGGCCATCGCCAACGCCGACGACCCGCTATTGCTGTCCCACAGCGGCGCGCCGGCGTTCGAGCAGACCGGCGACCTGGTGGAAAAATCGCCCGCGATGTGGAACGAGGGCTACGCGCTGCTCGGCTATTCGCAGGTCGTCAGCCCCTTGCTGACGAGCCTCGCGCCCGACTACTCGACCAAGTGGGGCACGGAACTCGGTGCCGCTCGCGTGGTGATGGAAACGCCCCGGCCGGGCGAGAGCAACCTGCACTATTACCTCGTCACCTACTGGGGCAGGCTGGATCCGAATGCCTTCAGTCTCGGCGCGACCTTCCGGGATCTGCCGGAGGAGGTCCTGAAGCTGGTCGGACGCGAGATGAACCTGGTCATGATCATGAGCGTGACTCCCGGCACGCCGGCGGCGCGGGCGGGCCTGCGGAGTGGCGACGTGGTGACCGGCATGGACGGCGAGGGTGTTCCCGACGCGCCCGCGCTCACCGAGCGGATCGCCGCCCGCCGCGGTACGCAAGTCGTTCTCAATGCCCTGCGCCGCGGAGAGGAGGTCGACCTGCCAGTGGCGCTGGCGGCGCCGGCCGCGCGCGGCGCCTCGCGTGTCCAGTTCCCGCTCGCCCCCTGGCTCGATACCCCGGTCACGGACTATTCCTCCTTGAGTGCCTCCAACCTCGCGGCGACAAATATGGCGGCGGCGATGCAGCGCATCGAGCAGGACCGCAAGGCGTACGAGGAGCGCTCCCGGGCGCAGCTGCAGCGCGACATCGCCGCGCTGAACGCGCGGCTGGACGCGGAACAGGCGGCGTCACAGGACACCAGCCGCCGGGCAGGCAGCAAGCCGAGGCCTCAGCTTCAGCAACGGACTCCCTCCGTCGTGAATTCGCCGGGGGCCTGGCAGAAGCTAATGGAATCGGGTTCGGCCGCGACCTATAGGAACATCGATGGGATGAACCAGATGCGCCAGTTGTTCGGGGAGATGCGGCCCATCGATCCGAAAGCGTTCGGCGGCAACTAGAGCCGCGCGCCACCGCTCAGCGCCGTTCCAGCACCACCGCCAGTTCACCAGTCCTATCGGGTGCGCCGTGCGCGCGTACGGCGGCTTCGACCACGCCCCAGCGCGCTTCCGGAAACAGCGCGCGCATCGCGTTCACATCGCAATGGTGGTGCGCGCTTCGCTATGCTAGCGGCTCCAACGAGGAGACCCCGCCATGCCAGACACCGCCACCGCCGCTCGCAGCCGCATCTTTCACGAACTCGATTTCGACAAGCCAGGCAAGCAGGTCGGTTATCTGCGAGTGCCGCAGTCGCGTGACGGCGGCGCCTGGTCCACCATCGAAATTCCGATTGCGGTCATCAATGGCGGCAAGGGACCGGCGGTGCTCTTTACCGGCGGCGTGCACGGCGACGAATATGAGGGACAGATCGCGGGCGCGCGGCTGGCGCGCCGGCTCGATCCGCAGAGCCTGCGCGGGAAGGTTATCCTGCTGCCCGCGGTGGACCTGCCCGCGGCGCTTGCCGGGCGCAGGATGTGTCCGATCGACGGGCGCGACTTCAACCGCTGCATGCCCGGTGATGCGCGCGGCAGCTTCTGCCAGGTGCTGGCCCACTTCATCGACAGCGTGCTCCTGCCCCAGGTGAAGGTCTCGGTCGATGTGCACGCCGCCGGCAATTCCATGGAAGCGGCGCTCAGCACAACCATGCACTGGGTGGACGATCCCAAGGTGATGGAACGCACGCGCGCGCTCGCCGAAAATTTTGCGGCGCCTTACAACGTGGTGTTCTGGGGCGTCGACGAGGGTGGCACGATGGCCGCCGCGGCCGAGCGGCACGGCGTGCTGGCGATCTCTTCGGAGCTGGGGGGATATGGGCGTGTCAGCGTCGATGGCGTGCGCGTGGCCGAGCGTGGCCTCGACAACGTCCTCAAGGGCATGGGCATGCTCGATGGCAAGCCCGACACCTCGCAGCGCGACGGCGGCCGCACGCGGCACATGGAAGTGCGCGACCAGAAATCGTATTTGTTCGCGCCCAGCGACGGGCTGTTCGAGCCGCTGTATCTTCCCGGGCAACGCGTCTCGGCGGGCGAGCGTGCCGGTTACCTGCACTTCATCGAAGAGTGGGCCCGCGATCCCATGCCGATCGAGTTTCGCATCGACGGGCACATCTGGATGGCGCCGGGTTCCGGCCGGGTACGCAAGGGGGATGTGGTGGCCGTGATCATGCGGGAGTCTGGTGACTAAACCGTTTCTGGCTTTCCCGGAGCCCTAACCTCTAGCCCCTAATCCCTGTTCTACACCCCTTCACCCTCACATGCATCCGGAGGGGTGTCACGAATTCACGGGCTTGGTCCCCTATATGGGCGACAACGAACAGACAAGGTCTAGTCAATCTGCATATTGTTTTCGCGCTGCGGACTTAACTACGGGCATTTGAAGAGATCTTGAGTTATCTCGGCACGAAACCTTGGGACGTAGGCAAGCGGCGCTCTGCTTGCGTGCGCTCCTGAGCTCGGAAGTTCGGCGTTCATCCACATTTCACTCTGAGGTGACTCATGGCAACGAAACACGATCTACCGGATTGGGTTAAGGATTCGCTCCGGGATCTTGGCGGGCAGGCCAGCCTTCTTGCTGTAGCCAAACAAATATGGAAGAACCACGAGTCGGACCTCAAGGCATCTGGCGATCTGTTTTTCACTTGGCAATACGACGTGCGCTGGGCTGCAAATAGCCTTCGTCGCCGTGGAATCATGAAGCCGGCCGAAGTCTCGCCTGTCGGGATTTGGGAACTTGCGAAAATCTGATCCTCAAACCTGAAAGAAATGACCGCTGAACCCTGCGCTTACCTGAACACCAACAAGATGCGCTCGTTTTTCGCGCATCAGTCCTGATCCATAATCGCTTAGACTATTGCCGGGATTTGCATATTCTATCGCAACCAAACTTCAACTCCCCGGGCCATCTTCCCGCCACATTGGCGGGCCGCGCGCGGTGGAGCCTCCTGCAGTGTTTGTACCTGGGCTAGAATGGCAAGAAAAGACCAACCAGAGAAACGAAAACCTACAGGTCTCAAAGTGAGCACATTAACCTCTTCCTTTCTCGTCTGGCGCAATGGGCGATGAGCGATAGGCGGACGCGCATATCGGAATGAATGACTTAACTATCTTCGATCAGGTTAGGCACTTCCAGTCCACTGCTGATACCTGGTTTGGCAACACAACCAACGGCATCCCATGGGCGGTCTTTTGCGGCGACGCAGTTACTACCCTGAGTCGCATACCGATCGATACCTATGATTGTGCCGTGACTTCTCCTCCCTACTATTGGCTCCGTGACTACGCAGTAGATGGACAGATTGGACAGGAGGAGACAGTTGAGCAATATGTAGGCCGCGTCGTGGAGGTCATGGATGAGGTAAAACGTGTTCTCAAGCCTCACGCCCTGCTTTTCCTAAATCTTGGAGATACCTATTACTCCGGTAGAGGTAAATCACACGGGGTTGACAAAAAGAGCAGCAAACGGAGATTCGGTCTCAGGGCGGTGGACAAGAGTGGTGGCTTGGGCATCGGGCTACAAAAGAAATCCATGATCGGCATACCTTGGCGCGTCGCTATAGAGATGTGCCGCAGAGGTTGGATTCTCCGCAGCCCCATCATCTGGCATCGACACCGATCGCTTCCAGAAGCAGTAATCGATAGAGCGAGCAGAAGTTACGAATTTGTTTTCATGTTTGCCAAAAATCGCAAGTACTACTTCGACCGCCGTCCCCTTATTGACCAGAAGGTTGAAGAGGACATGTGGACAATAATGGCAAGACCGAAATCTACGAACGGAATCGACACGGCTCCGTTTCCGGATGAACTAGTGCAGCGCTGCTTGGATATTGGCTGCAAACCTGATGGTGCTGTACTAGATCCCTTTTGTGGTAGCGGAACCACGCTTCGAGTCGCGTTGACGTCCGGTAGGCGTGCGAGCGGTATCGACTTGAACCGAGCATTTTGCGAATACGCTGCCCGAGAACTTCAACGCTACTAGCGTGTATGTTCATTTCTGCGCTTCAACTGCGAAGGTCTCTCGAGAATTTAAGGTCAATCCATCCATTCTTCGCAATCACTTTCCTTGTCTGTAAGCGCGCGCGCCTACCAATTGGCACAGAGGTGCATACGCCAATAACAGACCTTGAAAACGCTTTTCTAAAACAGTTCTACGACCCGAGTCCACAATCGGATTACTTCTATCGCGTCTCGCGGATTTCGATACATGACAGATATTGGGTACCCAAACACAAATACGCCTCCTCGACTCTTCAGAGCATAAGAACCCGCGGTCACTTTGCGAATGCTTTCACGCACCGGAGAGGCACGGATCTTTGGGGATGGAAGAGTGGCTATCTAACAATTCTTCGGAAAGGGCTCACACTCAATGCCCAGAGATTTCGCGGCAAGGGCATACCAGCTTTTGACCTCGCTGTTTGGCTCAGTAGAGAAGAAAACTGGCTCTCCGATACAAAACCAAAGCAGCTCATAGATTGGCTAATCTCAAGTTTTGGCATTAGCAAAGAGGAATTAGGTCTGTTTGATACGTCTATCGCAAAGACGCTGACTCCCGTTAGTTTGTTTCAGGAAATTCCCCTCGGATGGAACGAGATTAGGGAGGTGCTCGGACCTCCTCCGCCGGACGCCAAGCCCGAGCGAGGGGGCGGACTAACGTCTCTTTCCTTGGAGGGAGTTGGGCCAGCGAAAAAGCTGACGCTCGAGCCGGCAGACAGAGTGACACTCATCACTGGCGACAACGGACTTGGGAAAACCTTTTTGCTTGAATGCGCGTGGTGGGCTTTAACGGGAGACTGGGCTGGATCGCCAGTTCTCCCGTTGTTTAACGGGAAAGGCACTGCGCCTAAACTTACCTTTCAAATCTCGTCAAAAAAGTCTCCTGGGCCTAAGACTACCGTTTCCTATGACAGTAAGGTCCAGGCCTGGTCTACCCCTCGCGTACGCCCAACAATTCCAGGGCTTATTGTCTATGCCCGCGTTGACGGCTCGTTCGCGGTGTGGGATCCGGCGAAACCCCGTTCACTTCCTAACGTCGAACCGCCAAACCCGTCAACGGGGGCATTTTCGAAGGAGCAGGTCTGGGATGGGTTGGGAACACAAATCGAAGGACTAGTTCGCGATTGGGTCAAATGGCAAAGCAATCCGCAAAAATATCCATTCGATACTTTGAAACGCGTACTCGCCAGGATGTCACCACCAGATCTTGGCGTCCTCCAACCAGGAGAACCCGTCCGCCTTCCACACGATTCGCGAGACATACCTACTTTGATCCACCGATACGGTGAAATACCAATTATTCACGCATCGGCTGGTGTGAGGCGAATAATAGGGCTCACATATTTAATTGTATGGGCATGGTACGAACACAACGTCTATTCGCGATTAGCGAATAGACAACCAGAGGACCGGATGGTCATTCTCATCGACGAGATCGAGGCGCATCTCCATCCAAAGTGGCAACGAGCCGTACTTCCTGCGGCGATCGACATTCGAGGAGAGCTCTCAGAGAAACTACAGGTTCAGATGCTCGTTACCACACACTCGCCAATGACCATGGCTTCGATGGAGCCATTCTTCGACGAGAAAAGCGACAAGCTTTATCACTTAGATCTAACGGAGTCAGGTGAAGTCAAGCTCAAAGAGCAACCATTTATTCGCCATGGCTCCATCGGTGCGTGGCTAACTTCTGAGATTTTCGAATTAAGACACGCCCGATCGCGCGAAGCCGAACGTGCTATTGAGAAAGCCAAAGAACTGCAAACGTCCAAAAGTCCACCTCAGGAAGATGTCGACGCCATCTCCAAGGAGCTCATTAAGTACTTGGCATCAGACGACGAGTTTTGGCCGCGATGGCTATTTTTCGCTGAGAAGCATGGTGTGAAACTGTGAGGCCAATAACTCCAAGAGCCGAGCCTGCGGGATTCCACGCAAAGGTCCGCGTCCCTGGCGTTCAGTTCTTGCGTGCAAATCCGCAGCCCACCAATAAGGAGTATAAGAACAACAATTACTGGCAGCTTGCATTGAATGAAATGTACGAGGCATATTCTGGAATCTGTGTTTACCTATGTCATTGGATTCCTAGGGACGTCGCCCGAGCAACCATTGACCATTACAAGCCGAAAGTTAAGTATCCACAACTCGCGTACGAATGGACCAATTTCCGCCTCTGCTCGGACAAAATGAACAACTACAAGGATGAACATGAGGACGTGCTCGACCCATTTGCACTGGGCCCGGACTGGTTTGCTATCGACTTCTCTTCCTATCTTGTCGAACCTGGTCCTGGACTTAGCCAAAAGAAGATCGCTGCTGTTCAGGCAACAATACAAAGACTAAGGCTTAATGCAGATGATAGCTTCGTACAGCAGAGATGCAGAGTTGTAGGTCAGTACGTGAGAGATGAAATCACTCTGTTGCACATGGATAACACATACCCTTTCATTGCTGAAGAATTAAGACGCCAAGGTCTAACGGAAGCCATTAAAGGGATGTATAGAACCGCAAAGTGACAGCCGCCTATCAGAACAGAGATTGATTTATGCCGTCAGTTGACCCTTCCGATTTAAATTTCTAACAGACCCGATATTGCATTGAAATCCCGCTGTAAAGCCAAGGGATTGGTGGAATGAATGGGGACAGACCCCATTGAAAGGTATTGTAATTCAGTAGCATAATTCCGGTTATGCCACGCAAGCCACGCCTTCAAGCTGCTGGATTGCCGGTGCACATCATCCAGCGCGGAAACAATCGGCAAGCCTGTTTCTTTGCCGAGGACGACTATCGCTTCTTCCTCGATCACCTTGCCAAGCTTTCCAAGCGGTTCCGTTGTTCGCTGCACGCGTATGTGCTCATGACCAATCACTTCCATCTTTTGCTTACATCCGACCTGGATACCGGTCCGTCATTGCTCATGAAGTTTCTCGGGCAGCGTTACGTTCAATATGTGAATCGCGTGTACAAGCGAAGCGGCTCATTGTGGGAAGGGCGGTTTCGCTCGAGCTTGGTGCAGACGGAGCGCTATGTCCTGGGTTGCTATCGCTACATCGAAATGAATCCGGTGCGGGCGAACATGGTCAAGCACCCCGGTGAATATCCGTGGAGCAGCTACGCTGTGAATGCGATCGGGAAAAAAGTCGAATGGCTTATCCCCCACGGCGAATACCTTGCATTGGGAGACGACGAAAGCCGCAGGCGGAACGCCTATGCAAGACTATTTGCAACCGAGCTGGATCCCGGGGTGCTGAGCGATATCAGAATATCGACGCATGGCGGCTATGCCGTAGGAGACTCCCGCTTTCGAGAGCAAATCGAGAGAAGCCTGCAGCAGCGGGCTACGCCACGGTCGCGTGGTCGTCCGTCCCGGTCCATCGCATGACCCGGGATTACGTAGGCGATCGCCAATCAGGTGTAGCGCTGACTTTGGAGAATTGAATTGGTTATGGGAATCCTGGACCGCAAATACTCGCGACGTGATGACGAAGAACCACCGAGCACTGAGGAACCCAGAAATCGATGGATCTGGATCGGACTGGCGCTCCTCATCCCGATCGCCATTGCCGTAGTCATGCTGACACCGGACAACCCACGCTCTCTGGAAAAGGGGTCACGGCTTGTGAACATAAATACGGCGACGACGGTGGAACTGGAATCTCTACCCGGCATCGGCCCATCCTTGGCGCGATTGGTGATCGCCGGGCGCCCGTATCAGAGCGTTGACGATCTCGCAGGGGTGAGTGGCATCGGCCCACGCCAAGTGAATGAACTACGACCGATGCTGACTACGACGGAGTTGACGCGAGACATTCGAAAAGCCTCGATCTGGCAACGGGTCACGGATGCGGTGGTTCGCCTGAACGCATTCCTGCTGACTGCCACAGGAATTGGTCTATTGGCTGGGGTGTACTTCCTGGTTAAATGGTTACGAAGAAATTTACGAAGAATATCGAATGCGCAGGTTCGCTCCTCGTTCGAAGATGCCGAACGCCGGCGCTGGGAAGGCCACCGACGTGAGAAGTGATGAAGTGTTGGCCTTTCTGAATAAGGAGAAACAAGTTCGGAACAAAAGAATAGAGAGAGACAGAATGAATAGGGATAGACCTCATTAAAACGATTTCATAGCGACGAAGAAACTCTAGTGTATGAGCCAAGAACCCGAGACCGGACCGTTAGCTGAGCGCATTCTTGCGGCTTTAAAAGCGAAACCCGGCCAGAAAGCCTCGGAATTGGCGACCGCGCTCTTTGTAGATCGGAGTGAAATCAATTCTTTGCTCCAAGGCAAGCTGAAGGGTCTTTGTATTCAGGATTCGAAGTATCACTGGCGGCTGACCGGAGATACATCAAAAAGCCAGGCAGCAGACACTCCTCAGTTTGCAGATACCCCTCTTTCCCGTCTTTGTCGTTACTACCTGGCTTGTGTGGGTTACGAGGATGAAGGCGAAGTGAGCGTGTTCGCATCGAGTACCTACAACGATAGCGACTACGTTGAATTGAGATCCTTTCTCGGAAACACCAATTCCGACATCTTTCGGTCGGAGGAGGCGCAACGCCTGATAGGCAAGATGCGAAAAGATCGCAGCCGCCAAGCGATGCACCTTGGCTATCCAATCGCCCTTTGGAAGCAGACGTCCAAGAGCGGGGAGAGGTTCAAGGTCGAACCCATCATTCTCTATCCCGTTGAATTCGAGAACGGTGTTACACCGCGGATTTCTTCAGCATTTCCCCTCCTTAACTTGTCCGTTCTTAGGCGCTTTACCAATGCTCAACGTGATGCAGTAATGGATGAGTTAGCGCAACTCGAGGAAGAGCTCGGGTTGTCAGGCGATATCGAACTACCGGACGTGGACGAGCTGTGCCGGCGATTGGCGACTATCCGGCCGGAATGGCCATGGACCGAGCCGCCTGATCCTGGCGCTTTGACGTCCGACCCGCCCTTGAGCCGCGTCAATGCGGAAGGAATCTACAACCGAGCAATTTTGGTTATTACCCAGCGCTCGCCATTCACCGAAGGTTTGGAGGCCGAGCTCAAATTATTGTCGCGGTGCTCGGTTGAAAAGTATGCAGGAACCGCATTAGGGCATTGGATCTCGGGTGTCACCCCGGACCAAGCGCAGGATTCAGTCCAGACGTTGATCGAAGTTTTGCCACTGAATCAAGAGCAGCGACAGGCTATTGAGCATGCCTTCTCAAGTCCCCTTACGATCATTACCGGCCCTCCCGGCACTGGCAAGTCCCAGGTCGTAGCAGATTTGTTGATCAATTCTGTATGGCGTGGGAAGAGGGTCTTGTTCGCGAGTAAGAATAATAAGGCCGTTGATGTAGTAGAAGAGCGATTGAACAATGGGCCGCGGCCAATCGTGCTCAGGGTTGGGGCAAATCAGTATCAAGCCAAGTTGACGGAGTATTTGATTGGACTGCTCGCAGCGAAAGCGGGGCCGGATGACCAGAGCGATTTTGACGATGCGCTGAAGCGGCATCAGGCAATCGAGGAAAGATTGGTGGATCTGGCCAAGGAAGAGGCCGCGCTTATCGAAATGCGAAACCGAACGGATGGACTGGAGCAGGAAGTCGAGGATTCCAGAGCCACGTTTGGGGTGATCCTTTTTGCGGCGCTCCGAGAGTTTGACGCTGATCGAGCGGAACGCGCCGTCTTGCACTTCGTTGAAGCGCACGTCGCTGCAGTTCGGGAAGAACAGACATTTCTAGCTCGGTTGTTCTGGCCTTTATCGAAGAACAGGAGGTATGACCGAATCTCTGTATTGGCTACCGAGATGCGATGGCTCTGGGATGCATTGGGGCTGCAAGTACCTGCCGCCATACCTGATGACGAATCAATCAAGCTGTGGACGCGATTCTCAGAGCTGGTTTTAGACCACTTGCGGCGTGCGATGAAAGTCCAGGACTATTTTAGAGGAATTGCTTCGCTTCAACGATCGCGCTCCCTTGAAGCGATTGCTCGTGCGCGGGCCGGATATGTGCAGGGCCTGGCGGAGAATTCCAAAGAGCTGTGGTATGCATGGCTACGAGTACAACCGACAAGACTATCGCCGGCGGACAGACAGCTTTTGATCAAACATAACGCCGTATTGGCTATGGTGATGGAGGCGGGCCCTGAGGCCGCGCCAAATGATCAAGTGCGGAGACAGTATTTCGAGCTGTTTCCTAAGATTGCGCACTTACTACCTTGCTGGGCAGTGACTTCGCTTTCCGCAAGAGGGCGTATACCTTTTGAACCCGGATTCTTCGACTTGGTGGTATTCGATGAGGCAAGCCAATGTGATATAGCGTCTGCGCTTCCCCTTCTCTACCGAGCCAAGAGCGCGGTAGTCATCGGCGACCCGCAACAGCTTTCTCATATCAGCGGGTTGCAGAAAGGGCAGGACCAGCAACTTCTGGGCAAGTTCGGACTATTGGAAGAGTTTCCGCATTGGGCTTATTCCTACAGGTCACTCTTCGACCTATCGTGCGGATTTGCATCTTCGGATGGGATCGTGGCGCTTCGGGATCATCACCGTTCTCACTCCGACATTATTCAGTTCTCCAATGATTGGTTTTATGAAGGAGCACTTCGGGTCGCGACTTCCTATGAACTTCTGAAGCGACCTGATCCAAAGGCACCAGGCGTGCGCTGGGTAGAGATAGCGGGCGAGGTACGGCGGCCTCCGGCGGGAGGCGCAGTCAACGTTCGAGAAGCACAGATGGTGGTCGAAGAGCTGAAACGGCTTCTTGTTGAGATGGACTACGTTGGCACTGTTGGAGTGGTAAGTCCGTTCAGGGAACAAGCCAACTTGATAAGGGAGCTAGCGTCAAAGGATTCATCTCTTGCTGAGAAGTTGCAACGAGTCGGTTTCTTGGCTGAGACGGTTCACAGGTTCCAAGGCGACCAACGGGATGTAATGATCTTTTCACCAGTCGTTTCCAGAAATATGCCCCGCGGAGCGATTGTATTTCTCAAGAAGAACGGAAATCTATTTAACGTTGCCATAACCCGAGCAAGAGCATTGCTGATTGTTGTCGGGGATCGCGACGCCGCAGCAAGTTCGGATGTTGAATACCTTGCGGCATTTTCTAGGTACGTTCAGGAGATCGGCGTCGTTCGCGAAAGTGAAGAAGAAGTTATTGAACCGTGCGGCCTCGCATACCCGGTAGTGGCCAATCCTGAGCAAGTCTCAGATTGGGAAAGGTTGTTGTACACAAAGCTTTATCAAGCTGGAATTCAAACGCTTCCCCAGTATGTAGTGGAGAAGTATCGGCTGGATCTGGCCATCGTGGAAGGTGATCGCCGTCTCGACATTGAGGTGGACGGCGAGCGTTATCACCGCAACTGGACCGGGGAGCTATGCCGGCGCGATCAGATTAGAAATCAGCGAATGTTTGAATTGGGATGGGACGTTCTACGTTTTTGGGTCTACGAGGTACGTGACGACATGGACGGGTGCATACGTCGCGTAAACGAGTGGAAAACCCGGATTAGGTCAATCTGACCCTAGGGAAAGCCAGTTCCATACAGATTCGGAATTCGATGGGCCTCACCTACATCCTGATTGATTTCGAGAACGTCAAGCCGACTGCGGCGGATTTAAAGCTGATCCGTGGAGCGGGATATCGCGTCCTCCTCTTCCATGGGCCGCATCAGAACAAGTTCGATGCCGATATCGTCAAGGTGCTGCAACCGTTGGGCATCCAGGTTGAGTTCATTCAATGTGAGCGCACGGGCAAGAACGCGCTGGACTTCCATATCGCTTTCTATCTTGGTCGTCATGTCGAAGAGAGCAAGGCGACGGCTTCAACGTCGAAGGAGAAGACCAGGTTCATTGTCGTCTCCAAGGACGGCGGTTTCGATGTGTTGCTCGACCATATTGAGACGTTGGGATACGGCGTAATGCGGGCGGAAAGTGTCCACCAAGCGCTCGTTCCCGAGAAAAAGAAGGATGCCGCTGCCGCAAAGGAGCCAACAGCCAAGACCGCCGCTCCTACGAAATCGGTCCAAGGCAAAACCGAAAACACTTTCAAGGTGCCATCGAAAAATGAAGGCGCAATGGCAACAACAACGCCTAAGAAAGCTGCAAAGGCCGAACCTTGGAAGCGGCTGATCGAGAATCTACGAGGCCACCCAAATAATCAGCCGGCCACGATCCTCGCACTCGAGAGGCATGTGACTACGTTACTCGGTAAAAACAGCACGGAGAAAGCAGTAAAGGCGCTCTTGGCAAGATTACAGAAGGAGGGCATTGTTGTGGTGAAAGGCAAGAAGATCGAGTACGACCTTCCGAACGAGTGAAGGGGTGCCCCGCAAGGGGATTCCAAAAGGAGATACCGGTCTTCGACCATAACCAGCCTTTGGCCATAAATGAGTGACACCCTCCGGGTGCAGGCATATGAGGGTGAAGGGTGAAGAGCAGACCCATTGAAACCGGCTCTCCTGGTATACCGAACCCATCCAGCAGATCGATGCTCCCGCTGCACGATCTGTTGCGACGAGGTTTGCTCGCAAGCCGAAAAACGTATTGCAACAAAAGCCCGGCTCCGGTGTCAAAAATCCGTCGTCTCGATTGCGAATTGCGAGACCTGCCTTTCACCCCGTAGCTGCCACGACTATGAGGCGGCGAGATGGAGCACCGAATGAAACGCACACTGCTTTGGCTACTTATTGCTTTATCGACCGCCGTACAAGGCGCACCCCCTCCAGAGTTAAAGCCGGCACCGGACGAGGCTAATGCGGCACACCTGGCCGCAGAGCTAATGGCCCGTTACCACTACAAGGCGCTGCCAGTCGATAGCGCTTTATCGACGAAGATATTCGACCAGTATTTGAAAGCGCTCGATCCCGAGAAGCTCTTCTTTGTTCAGGCCGATATCAACCAACTTTCCGCCGATCGAACCTTGCTCGGCGAGGCGATCCTCAAGAAAGACCTCAGCGCGCCATTCGCCATTTTCAACCTGTACCAGCAGCGCTCGGCCGAGCGCTTCGCGTACGCGCGCACCTTGCTTAAGAACGGGTTCGATTTTCAGAAGGACGAAAGCTACCAGGTCTCACGCGAAAGGGAAGCCTGGCCGGCAACCGAAGCGGAAGCGCGCGAGTTGTGGCGCAAGCGGGTGAAGAGCGACTGGCTGCGGCTCAAGCTTGCGGGCAAGGACGACAAGAGCACCTTCGAAATCCTGGACAAGCGCTATGACAATTTCCTCAAGCGCAGTGGCCGGGTGAAGAGCGCGGATGCCTTTCAGACGTACATGAATGCCTACACCATGGCCATCGACCCGCACACCAACTATCTGGCCCCGCGGGCAGCGGAGGAATTCGACATTGCGATGAGACTCTCGCTGGTGGGAATCGGGGCCGTGCTCGCGGATGTCGATGAACAGGTCACGATACGGGAACTTGTGCCTGGGGGCCCGGCCATCCTTTCGGCGCAACTGAAGCCGGGAGACCGCATCCTCGGTGTCGCGCAAGGGGAAGCCGGCGTCATGATAGAAGTCATTGGTTGGCGCCTCGACGACGTCGTTGCGCTGATTCGCGGCCCGGCCGACACCGTGGTTGTGCTCGATATTCTGCCGGTGGACGCCGGCCCCGATGGCAAACACAAGCTCGTTTCTCTGACCAGGAAAACGATCAATCTGGAGCAGCAGGCGGCCAAAGCGTCCGTCCACTCCCTGGTCGATGGAAATGTCACGCGTCGCATCGGTGTGATCACCCTGCCTTCGTTCTATGAGGACATCGAAGCCAGGAGGAAAGACGTCAAGGACTACAGAAGTGCAACTCGCGATGTGGCACGGCTGCTCGACGGACTGAAAAAAGAAAAGGTCGACAGCGTGTTGATCGACTTACGCAACAACGGCGGCGGTTCCCTGACGGAAGCGGTTGACCTGACCGGTCTGTTCATCGACCGCGGGCCGGTGGTGCAACACCGCAACGCCCAAGGCCAGGTCTCCGTGGAGAGCGATACCCGGGCCGGTGTTGCCTGGGATGGTCCCATGGCTGTTCTGATCAACCGCAGTTCGGCATCGGCATCGGAGATCTTTGCCGCCGCCATTCAGGATTATGGCCGGGGCCTCATCATCGGTGAGCCGAGTTTTGGCAAAGGTACGGTGCAAAGCGTGATCGACCTCGATCAAATCGCCAAAAACAGTAAGCCGCAATTCGGTGAAGTGAAGCTGACTATCGCACAGTTTTTTCGCATCAATGGCGGTACCACCCAGCTGCGCGGCGTGATACCGGACATTCCCCTGCCTTCCTTGGCCGATCCCGAGAGCTTCGGCGAGTCCAGTTTCGACAACGCACTTCCCTGGACGCAGATCAAGGCAGCGAATTATTCGCCGGCCGGCAACTTGAAGGGCTTGTTGCCCGTTCTACTGGGGCTTCACGATACGCGCATGAAAAACGACAAGGATTTCCAGTACCTTCAGGAAGACATTGCCGAAGCCAAGGCTCGGCGCAAGAAGAATTTGATCTCACTGAACGAAGCGCAACGTCGCAAAGAACTGGCAGCCGACGAGGCGCGACTTATGGCCCGGGGAGCACGAAAGGACGTCGCCGCTGACGGCAGTAATGACGGCGAGGAGCGCGCGTCGGAGAAGGGCGCCCCGCTCCGGGACGATGGCCTGCAGCCTGGCGAACGCAGCCTGGCCAATGAACTGGCGACCGAAAAGGCGAGGAAGGACGCAAAAGACATTCTGCTCGACGAAGCCGTCAATATCCTTGGCGACGAAGTCGCCGTGATGCAGACCGGCAGCGGGCTCAAAGCTGGTATTCGACGAGCTCCCGTAGTAGTGAGGCTCGAATAGCGCTTGACCTGAGGGACGAGGGGCGAGGGGAGAGGGAAGAGGTAGCGACCAGTGACGAGTGACAGGTGACCCAGTGACGAGTGACGAGTGACGAGTGACAAGACGCGGGAAAGCGTAGTACAGACTCGGGTTCTCCGAACCACGAACCACGCGGCACGAACTGAGAACGGTGACCTGCAGGGGGGGGCGACAGGGGCGAGGGGGTCTAGGCAACCCCGGAGTTATACTAGAAGTTAAGTATTCCTAGTATAACCAGCAATCGAGACGGTTATACTAGGCGGGTCCATATCTACGTATAACCCGATGCCTCGATATTCGGAGCTTTCGCTTTCCGCCCAGACTGCCTATGCACAGCTCTTCGACGCGACGCTGGCCTCGGAGCTGTCGCGGTCGGTTGGCAGCCTCCGCGGTTCATTCGCGAAGAAGACGGTTAAGGGACGGGAATACTGGTATTTCCAGTTCACCGACCTCGGCGGCAGCCTGCGCCAATTCTATGTCGGGCCCGATTCGGAGCCGCTGAGGGCATTGGTGGCGCAAGCAAGGAAATCCAGGGACGAACCGTTGGTGCCCCTGGTCCGCTCGGCAATAGCCCTGGGATGCGCCCCCCTGCTGGCCCGCCACTTCCGTGTCGTGCGGCGTCTCGCGGAACATGGTTTTTTCCGCGCGGGGGGTGTGCTCGTCGGCACGCACGCTTTCCTGACGTACGGAAATATTCTCGGCCTGAGATGGGCTGACAGTGCGCGAACCCAGGACGTGGACCTGGCTCACGCAGGCAAAAGCTTATCCCTGGCGCTGCCTTCGTCGTTACAGGTGAACACCCACGGCGCAATCGAATCGCTGCAGGCAGGCCTGTTGCCGATCGCTGGCTTGTCGGGCAAAGCCGGACCAAGCTACCTCAACCCGAAAGACCCGGAATTCAGGATCGATTTCCTGACCACCCTGCACCGCGGAGGCGATGCGCCTTTCGAACACCGGCAGCTTCGGGTCGCCATGCAGCCGCTGAAATTCATGGAATATCTGCTGGAGAACGTCGGCCAGGCGGTGGTCTTCTGCGACGAAGGATCCGTCGCAGTGAACATTCCGCATCCGGCCCGGTACGCCCTGCACAAGCTGCTTGTGTTCGGCGAACGGAGCGGTTCGATGCTCCAGAAGGCCCGCAAGGACTTGCTTCAGGCTGCGGCGTTACTCGACTACCTGAAGTCGATGCGTGCGTGGGATGTCGAGGAAGCCTGGGCTGATCTAATCGGGCGAGGGCGGGGTTGGACGACGCGCGCGCGGCAGGGCATCAACGCGCTGGCGAAAACCGCACCGGAACTTGGTATGAAGGAGTGGCTGCGATTTAAAAAGTAGCCAGTTCGCGGTGCCATGTACATCTGAATCCCTCCCTGACCCGCAGCGGAATCGACTAAACTAAATCGCATGCGTCTCCTCACTTTTCTCGAATACGCGGCGATCGTGATCGGCGCAATCGCAATTTTCGCCGGCGGGCACTACGCCTTGGCGAAAGGCATCCATCTCGGCATTTTTCTGATCGGCGCGGCACTCGCGATGGGTGGAATTGAGTCGCTGTACTCGCGACGGATGAGCATGCGCTTTTCCGAGGATGCCGCGGAGGGTTACTCCGGCTTTCCGGCGCTAGTGTGGGGCACGATGCTGCTGCTCGCGGGCGCAGCGATCATCGGTTACGCGTACCTGCTCGATGTCGGCCACTGGCCGCGAGCGGAGCGCCTCGTGAAGCAGAATCCGGCCATCGTATATATCGTTGGGGGTCTGTTCCTCGCCGGGTTTTCAGTATTGCTATTCACCGATACGAATGCGAACCGCAAACTCTGGCAGACGCTCCTGCTGCGCGTGCCGCGCGTCATTATTGCGGTTCTTGTGCTGACGTTCGGAATTGCTGCGATCACGGCGGGAGCCTGGCAACTCGTCGACCCGAAGGGTTATGCACAGCTTGAGCAACAGGTTCGCGCGCGGGTGGAGGACGGCTACGACAGCATGAAACGTTGGTAAATCACACTTCCTTCCCATGACAAGCTGGACGGTCTACATCGTCCGCTGCGCGGACGACACTCTCTACACCGGCATCGCCCAGGATGCTCTCCGGCGCATCGAAGAACACAATTCGAATGGCCTGCTGGGTGCCCGCTATACCCGCACCCGGCGCCCGGTTGCCTTGGTGTATGAATTTGTGGTGCCGACGCGTTCGGATGCACTGAAATACGAGTACCGTATCAAGCAGCTGAACCGGAAAGAGAAGGAAGAACTGATAACAGGGGCGAGGGACGCCCCGCAAGGGGATACCGGTCTTCGACCATAAGGGGAGAGGGGAGAGGGGAGAGACAGTCCTAAGTCACTCAATCACCCAATCGCTAGATCGCTCAATCACCTAATTCGACGCTGACAAAAAAAGGGCTGACATGCGTCAGCCCCTTCGTTTCTGAAGCGGTCTCCCGGAAGCAGGAGCCGGCCTTGCCAGTGTTTACGGCCTTACCTGTATGTTGTTCACGACCGAGTTCACGCCCTTGATCTCGCGGGCGACGTGGGCGGCCTTGTCGGCTTCGGCCTGGCTTTTGACCTTGCCACTCAGGGTCACGACGCCTTCGTAGGTATCCACGTGAATACTTGTCGCGGGGACACCCTTCTCTACAGCGAGATCGCTCTTCACCTTGGTGGTGATCCAGGAATCGCTCACGATCGCCCCGGTTTCGCTGGGGCCGCGGCGGTCGTGATCGGTCGCGCAGCCGACCACGCCGAACACCAGGATGGATGCAAAAATCGCAGCAACTACATTCGACCATGTCTTCATGCTGTTCTCCTTAGATTAGATTTGGGATAGACAACCTCTGACCGTGCCGGTTCACAGGGCGGACCAGCCGGCTCGCGCTAACTAGCCGGAGATGGCTCTCAGGGTGTCGTTTCCGAGATACTCTCGAACAAACGGGAACTCAATACGCGCCAGATTAGAAAACTGACCAAGCGCTTCCGCGTATCAGCGGCCGTGTTTGTCTGATGGAATAGGGATTGGGAACAAGTGACCAGTGACAAGTGACAATCACTCAATCACCGAATTACCTCATCACTGCAATAGACTGACAAAAAAAGGGCTGACGTACGTCAGCCCTTTTGTTTACTGAAGCGGTCTCCCGGGAGGGGGAGCCCAGCCTCGCCTGCGCTTACGACTTCACGTGCATGTTGTTCACGACCGATTTCACGCCTTTGATTTCCTTGGCAACCCGGACGGCCTTGTCGGCTTCGGCCTGGTTGTCGACGTCGCCGCTCAGGGTCACGACGCCTTCGTAGGTATGCACGCCAATATCTGTCGCGTCGACATCCTTCTCGACAGCGAGGTCGCTCTTCACCTTGGTGGTGATCCAGGAATCGCTCACGACAGCGCCGGTATCGCTCACGCCGCGCCGGTCGTGATCGCTCGCGCAGCCGGCCACGCCAAACACCAGAATGGATGCAAAAATCGCCGCAACTACACTTGACCACGTTTTCATGCTTGTCTCCTTTGATTGATTAGGTACCTTCGGCCGTGCCGGTTCACAGGGCGGACCCGCCGGCTCGTGCCCACTTAACAATGCAATGCCCGTGCCGCCTGCGGGGGGCGCGCAGGTGCTTGATTTGTCGACGGTGCCGGCGGGAAAAGAAATTCTTGAGCGGTATTTTTCGTAAGCTTTACATGACAGGGAGGTAAGAAGTGCAAGGAGGGTGAGGGGTGAGGGGTGAGGAGTGAGGGGCGAGGGAAGAAGTGCAGAGGCTAGGGCCAGGGATTGGAGATTGGGGATTCAGGATTGGGGAATGCGGAATGAGGAATGGGTAATAGGTTTTTCACCCTTCACACCTTCACTGCTTTGCGTCACTGCTGTCTCGAGTGGGACACCGCCCACTTTTTTTAAGGAGTAGGCTGAGAGATCGGCGTGCGTTGCTGTGCGGTGAACGCCGATTCAGTTACCAACTATAAATAAGGAGGAACAATGGCTATCTATCGTCGGGAATTTTTGAAGGCCAGCGCCGCGCTCGTCGCGGCCGCCGCAGCCCAGCAAAGCCGGGTCGCCCTTGCGGGTCCGGACCTCAAACAAAGCGCAGATGAAGTGCTGCAAACTGCCGTGGACGCAGGTGACGTTCCCGGCGTCATCGCCATGGCCACCACGCCGGGCGGGACGATCTACGAAGGCGCCTTCGGCAAACGCACGCTCGACCAGGACACGGAGATGTCCCTCGACACCGTAGTCTGGATCGCCTCGATGACCAAGGCGCTGACCGGCGCTGCCGCGATGCAACAAGTAGAGCAGGGCAAGCTCAGCCTGGACACGCCGGCCGCCAAGATCTACCGGCCGCTCGACGAGATCGAGGTACTTACCGGCTGGGACAGCAACGGCAAGCCGGTCACGCGCAAGCCGAAGCGCCCGATCACCTTGCGGCATCTGCTTACCCACACCGCCGGCTTTTCCTACGAGTTGTGGAACACCCAAATCCAGCAGTATCAGAAGGTCATGGAACTTCCCGGCATCGGCGCCTGCAAGAACGACTCCCTCAAGATGCCGCTGATGTTCGATCCAGGCGATCGCTGGGAGTACGGCATCAACATCGACTTCGCGGGCAAGATGGTGGAAACCGTCACCGGCCAGCGGCTCGGCGAATACTTCCAGGAAAACCTGTTCGGCCCGCTCGACATGAACAGCACGGGATTCAAGATCAGGCCCGACATGCGCGCGCGCCTGGCGAGTGTCCACCAGCGGAGCCCCGAAGGCGTGCTGGCGCCGATCGAGTTCGAGATGACGCAGGAGCCGGAGTTCGAGATGGGCGGCGGTGGAATCTACTCGACCGCGGGGGACTACCTCAAGTTCGTGCAAATGATGCTGAACCGCGGCACGGGCAACGGTAATCAGGTGCTCAAGCCCGAGACCGTGGCCCTGATGTCGAAGAACGCCATGGGCGGCACGAAGGTCACGATGTTGAAGACTGCGATCCCGCCGTTGACCAACGACGCGGAGTTCTTTCCCGGCATGCCGAAGAACTGGGGCTTGAGTTTCATGATCAACGAGCAGAAGGCGCCGACCGGCCGCACCCCCGGTAGTCTGGCCTGGGCAGGGCTCGCGAACACTTATTACTGGATCGACCGGGGCAAAGGCGTGGCGGGCGTGTACATGACGCAGATCCTGCCCTTCGCGGACGAGAAGGCGCTACCCTTGTTTTACGCGTTCGAGAAAAGCGTGTATCAGGCGAGAGGTTGAAGAGAGGCCCGCGACCGGCGGATTGGCGAAAGCAAATCCGCCGCCGCGGGAGGGACGAGGGAACAAGTGCAGGGGCGAGGGGCGAGGGACGAGGAGCGAGGGAAGGACTGTCTGTAGTAGCGGTGATTGAGGGATCAAGGAATTGGGTGATTAGCACCCATCTCTCAATCACCGCACTACTTGGTAACGCCAGTGAATGGCGAATGGTTAGTCGTTAGACTAAATCGCCCAATCGCCCAATCGTCCAATCGCAGGCGTCCCTCGGGCGATGCGCGATTGAATAGAATGGGACGACAATCCACAGTGCTACGCTGACTGCCACCGATTCCATCCCATCAACAACCGAGCATAGTCGACCATGATCCAGACCCGCCCCTTGTTTACCCTAACGGTGCAGGTTCCGCGCGTCGTCGATCTCGGCGACACGCCGAACGGGCATCGTCGCATCGCCACCGTCTCGGGCGGCACGTTCAAGGGCGAACGCCTGAACGGCACGGTGCAGGCGCCGCCCGGTGGCGACTGGATCCTGGTGCGCACGGATGGCACGATGGTGCTCGATGTGCGACTCACGCTCGAAACCGATGACAAGCAACTCGTGTACATGTCGTATCGCGGCCTGCGGCACGGACCGAAGGACGTGATAGCGCGCCTGAATGCCGGCGAAGCGGTCGATCCGTCGACCTACTATTTCCGTACGACGCCGGTATTCGAAACCGCTTCGAAAAAGTACGACTGGCTCAACCGCATCGTCGCCGTGGCCACGGGCAGGCGCGAAGCGAGCGGGCCGATCTATGACGTGTTCGAGGTGCTCTAGGTGCGCTTCGTGATTGTCGGCGCTGGTGCGCTAGGGTCCATCTATGCGGCTTACCTTGCCCGCGCTGGGCATGAGGTTTCACTGATTGCGCGTGGGGAGCGAGCCGCGGCACTTGCCAGGCGCGGCATCGGAATCGTGGGACAGGATTCGTTTTCAATCCCCTGCAATGTTGTCACGCAACCGGAAATGTTACGGGAGGCCGACGTGGTCGTCGTGGCCACCAAAACCTACGACACCAAACCGGCGCTGACGCCGCTTCGCGGTCTCCGCGTCAAAAGCGCCTTTTCCGTGCAGAACGGCGTGCTCAAGAACCAGCAGCTCAGCGACGTTTTCGGGCCGCAGGCGACGCTCGGTGCGATCAGCATGATGGGTGGCAACGTCCTGCCAGCCGAAGGAGACCTGCCTGGCGCGGTGCGTTACAGCGTGGCCGGTCCGACAACGATCGGTGAACCTGCGGGCGGTGATTCTTCACGTGCAAGAGAGATTGTGGAGACGTTCGAGAGTGCAGGCCTGAAGGCGCGCGCTGCGGACGACATTACGTCGATCGAGTGGTCGAAGTTCGTCGCCTGGTCGGGTTACAGCACGTTAGCGGTAATGACGCGTCTTAACACGTGGCGCTTTCTGCTTGACACCGATACGGCCCTGATCGCCGCCCGCGTCATGCGAGAAACCGCTGCCGTCGCGATACGCCACGGAGTCACCCTGCAGGACAGCGGCTTTACCAGCCGGGATTTTATCAACGCCAGCGAGGAAGACGCGGTCAAGGCGATACAAGCCCACGGCGAAAAAATGAGGACAAACGCACCCGACTTTCGACAATCGATCCTGCAGGACGCGGACCGCAACCGGCGCCTCGAGGTTAACGAGACCCTGAATTACACGATGGCGCTGGCAGCGAAACTGGGCGTTGCAACACCGACACTCGACCTGTGCTGTCGAATCCTCCGGGTAGTGTCACGTGCTGCCGAATAAGCGCAGAACTGCAGGGGCGAGGGACGAGGGGCGGGGGCGAGGGACGAGGGAAGAGGAAATAGGTAAAGGTGGGTTCGTATTTACCCTTCACCCCCACATGCACCCGGAGGGGTGTCACTCTTTTACTCATTTATGGCCGAAGGCCGGTATCCCCTTGCGGGGCACTCATTCACTTTTTCACCCTTCACCCCTCACCATCTAGTTCAGCCCCGCTGCAATCTTCTTGATTTCGTCCGCGCTGCGCTCCCCAGCTAGCGGCGTCCCCGGCATCAGGTACTTGCCTTTTTCCAGCCCGCCGATCAGCACCGGTTCATAGCCGACATCGCGTATCAGGCGTGAAGCGATCTCGGCGGCCTTGGCGTCATCGCTCGCGATCGGCATGCCGACTTTCCCGGGCTCCTGGTACGCCGCGCCCATCTTCGCTGCAGCGATCGCATTGAAGGCGCGTACCAGACGCGTGCCGGGCAGCAGCTCCGCCGACGCCAATCCTGCGCCTTTCTCGAGCGCCCATTTCCCGGTCTCGCCGTCGCGGTGAGTAAAGGGATTGTTGGTGTCGATGACGATCTTGCCCTTGAGCACATCCGCCAGGTCTTTGCCGACGGAAGGCAACGCGTGATACGGAACCGAGATCATCACCACTTCGCCGAAGGTCACGGCCTCGCGTGGCGTCCCAGCCTTGGCGCCGCCACCGAGTCGCTTGGCGAGTTCCTTGTCGTGTTCGATGTTGCGCGAGGAGAACATGACTTCGTGGCCAGCCCGCACCCAGGTGGCGCCGATGGCGCCGCCGACGTTGCCCGAGCCGACGATACCGATCTTCATCTTGGATTGGGCGAATACAGGGAAGGGCAAGGCACTCACGACAATGGCTGCCCCGACGAAAGCGACGAATTCACGACGGCTTTGTTTCATGGCAATTCCTCCATTAGTTGGATCATTCGTTTTCTCATGGCCGCATCCGGCAGCCGGCCCACGGCGCCGCCCATGTTGTCCGCCATGTTCGAAGGCCGGCTGGTGGCTGGCGTGATGGCCGTGACGGATGGGTGGCTCGCAATGTATTTGAGGAAGAACTGGGCCCAGGAGTTCGCATCGAATTCGCGCGCCCAGTCGGGGACCTCGTGCCCCTTCACCCGCTGCCATAGCCGCGTGCGACCGAAAGGCATATAGACCAAAACGCCGATGCCCTTGTCGCGCGCGAGCGGCAGGATGGTCTCCTCGACTTGACGATTGTCGACGGCGTAGTCGATGCCGATGAAGTCGATGCGTTCCTTGCGCATCAGCTGCACCAGGTCGGCGTACTGTTCAAAGGTGGTGGTGACTCCGATGTAGCGGATGCGACCTTTCTCCTTGTAATCGCGCAGAATGGGAAGCTGGGTGGGAAGGTCGCCGAGGTTGTGCACCTGCACGAGATCGATCGCCGGTTTGCCGATGCGCCGGAAGGACGTTTCGAGCTGTTCGCGCGCCGCTTTGGGATCCGCGGACCCGCCGCCGCGCGATGCGACATTCAGTTTGGTCGCCCAGAAAAGTTTCTTCTCGATCTTGAGCTCCTGCGCCATGCGTCCGGCCACCTCCTCGGAGGCGCCGTAGGAGGGCGCGGTATCGAAAACCCTGCCACCGAGGTCGACCATCTGCTTCAGGACCGCGCGCAATGCGTCGACGTCATCGCTGCGCGCGACCTGCGCGAAGGTGGCCGAGCTGCCCAGGCCTACGATCGGGAGCTGCTCGTTGGTCCCGGGTATGACGCGCGTGATGAGCCCGGCGGGGTTGGCAAGCACGGCTCGCGGATTGAGGGCCAGCAATCCACCGGCACCCATCGTCCGCTGCAACCATTCACGACGGGAAATCATGCAGGAGTTCCTTGCGGTTGTGCTTCGGTACCATTCGCCTGCGCGCGCTGGGCACGGCCCAGCCAGAGGCCAAGCGCGATCCACGCCGCTGCGAGCGGAAAAGCCACGGCGGCAAGCGCGCCCAATCCCATGCCCAGCCGCCCGAGAAGTCCCTCGCTTTGCGCGCCGACCAGATCTCCCGTGCGATACACGAACGTGTCGATGAACGCCTTTGCCTTGTAGCGGTCAGCGCGCGGCACCACAGTGAAAAGAGTCTCGCGCGCCGGCCGCATAATGCCACGCTGCACGGCGCGGAAGGTGGCCTCGAAAGCGATCAGTGCCGCGAGTGATCCTGCGATCGCCAGACCCAGAAAGCCCAGCACGGCGGTCAGCGGCAACAGGGCCAGCGTCAATGGCACCCCCAGGCGCTTCATCAGGTGTCCCGTGACGATCAGTTGCAGGACCAAGGTCGTCACTTGTGTGATGAGGTCGATGTGCGCGAACATCGTCGTGCGCGTGTCGACGTCGGTTCCCAGCGCGGCGACCATCTGCAGGCGCGTGAAATACAGGAAAGTGACCATGATCGCAAGGATTAGCACGTAGCCGCAGATGCCCAGGAGGTAGGGCGAACGGGCCACCGACTGCAACCCCTGCCAGGCGCTGCCGCCGATCACCGCATGCTCCTCGCGCACGACGCCGGGCTGGGCAACTTCGGGCCGCAGCCGCGTGACCCACCAGGCCGCACCGAGCGCGAGCACGAGGAACGCCGCCGCGACGAGCAGTAACGCTGGCGTGCCGAGCGGTTTGGCCAGTTGGCCCGCGAGCCACGGTCCAAAGATTGCTCCCAGGGTTCCGCCCACCGCAATGGCGCCGAAGAATCGCTTGCCCTGGTCGAGCGTGAAACGGTCCGCCATCAGCGCCCAGAACAACATCGTGGCGAACAGGTTGAACACGCTGAACCACACGTAGAACACCTGGCCGGTTCGCTGTCCGACGCTTTCGGGTGTAAGGACCAATAGCAAATAGAACGCCACCAGCCCGAAGGCGAAGAAAAGGTAGGTCGCGTTGACGAAGACGAGGCGCCGGAACCGGCTCACCAGCCAACCGAACACCGGGTTCACCAGCAGCGTCACTAGCACCGTGCCCACGAACAGCCAGCGCAGTGCTTCGATGCCGCGCTGCATGCCGAGGGCCTCGCGCGCGGGCCGTATCACCATCAGCGCGGTGAGCACGCAGAAAAAGAACAAGCCGGCGACAAGCGCCGGTCCGACTTCCTCGCGGCGGATGTTGGTGAAGCGCTGCAGGAAGGTCATGACAGGGACGAGGGAAGAGGGACGAGGGGCGAGAGCCGAGAGGGACTAAGGGAGATCACAGCCGGAGGGTCAATGAGTGAAGGGTAAGAGAACCGGATACGAGTGACAAGTGACAAGTGACGGCGAATGGCAGTGAAGGGTGTGACACCTCTCCGGGTGCATGTGAGGGTGCCCCGCAAGGGGATTCCCACAAGGGGATACCGGCCTTCGACCATAACCGGCCTTCGACCATAACCAGCCTTTGGCCATAAATGAGTGAAGAATGAACATCAACTGCTTTTCACCTTTTACAAACGCCAGAGATTTCGTATGCTTTGAGCGTAGCCTATGAACACATGGACTATGCCGTGCGGTTGCGACTGCGGCGCTCGGCCCACATCTTCAGACCTTATAACTCAGGAGAAGAACATCATGACGAGGAAGTCACTATTGCTTGGTCTTTCGCTATTTGCCGCCGCTGCGTTCACCTACCCCGCTGCGGGTGCAGGGGTCGGAACGATGACCGCTGCCGATGAATTGCAATGGCAGGAGATGGCGCCCGGTTCGCCGCTAAAACTCGTGGTGCTCTGGGGTGATCGCAGTAAGGGTGAATACGCGATGCTTCTGAAGATGCCCGCCGGGTTTGTCGCGCCGATTCACGCTCACACCGGGGACTACTACGGTATGAACTTGACGGGAACCTGGCGCCACTCCTTTGACGGTGTCGCGGAAAAGACCATGCCACCGGGCTCCTATGTGTTTCAACCCGGGATGGGAATGCACGGTGATTCCTGCGTGGGACCCGAAGACTGCATTTTGTTCGTTCATCAACACGTGAAGGGCGATTTCATTCCAAAGCAATAGACGCTGCCTTTAGGCTTCCGTTTCCGGTTTCGCTGAAACCATCGATCGCTTCTCGGCGCCGCGCGCTGGTTGCACACAAATGTAGCCGGGCGGCAAATGAGGGAGAAAGTCATGCCACGAAAGCTGGGTCACAAGGAGCCGCAGCAATTCACCCGTCGCCGATTCCTGGGAGCAGCGGCAGCAGGTGCGCTGGCTTCCGGTTCGCTGGGTAGCGCTGAAGCACTGGGCGCAGCTCCAGAGGGCTGGCCGATGACCGAAAAGTGGTTTCCGTCACGTTGGGGCGCAGGCGATCAGGCAGGCGCTTCCAATCTGATGACCTCACAGAAAGTGCTTGAGGCCACGAGCCTGATCAAGGTCGGGAAAGTCCACAGCTTGGGACGTGTATACGAAGCAGGTATGCCCTTTTTCGGAACACGCGGCTGGAACCTTAAGATTCCGAGCGCGCCTTTTTACGGACCGGCCGGTCGGAACAAACTTATTGCCAATGAAGAATACCTTTGCGCGGAGATCGGACAAGTTGGGACACAGTTCGATGGCTTGTCTCACATCGGTGTAGAGACCAAAGGTCCGCACGACAGCTCCGGCAAGCTTTACTACAACGGGTTCAATGGCACCGATGTCCATGGCGCGTTTGGCATGAAGAAGCTCGGTATCGAGCATGTCAAGCCGCTTGTGACACGAGCGGTGATCTTCGACGTGAAAGGATTGAAAGGTCGAAACCTGGAGAAGGGGGAAGAAATTAGCGCGCAGGACCTCCGGGACGCACTTGCCCGTCAACGGCTAAGCGAATCCGACTTCAAGGAGGGCGACGTCGCGCTCGTGCGTTGCGGCTGGGGTGATCAGTGGATGGTGGTCGACAACAAGAAATACTACGACGGCGAGCCAGGGGTGGGCCTCGATGCGTCCCAGTGGCTGGTGGATAAAGGGGCTTGCCTGGTCGGGGCCGACAATTGGGGCGTGGAGGTGATTCCGAACCCGGATCGCGACCTGAACTTTCCGTGTCACCATTTGCTGCTGACGATGAACGGGGTATTCATGTTCGAGAACCTGAATCTGGAAGGCCCCGTGCGGGACGGCACCTGGATCGGTGCATTTTTCTTTAGTCCCGTTCCCGTGAAGGGCGCAACAGGATCCCCAGGAAATCCGCTTTTTATTGTTTAGTCAACCTTTACTTGCTCACCCTCACAGGCTTGCAGGTGTTCTCTTGGCGTCTTCGGGCCTAGAATAATTGCGCGCTGCGTAACCGTATCGTTCTGTCCGGGGCGCCGCCTGAACGGATTTATACAGCCGGGAGAGCGTACAGATGCTGGACTGGATCAAGAAGGACAACGGCCGTCCGGACCATCCGCTGCGCAATCCAGCGGCGGCCGCAAAGCTGCTTGCCGAAGTACGCGACTTCGATCCACTCACGGCGCTGAACGAGCTGAGCGCGTGGCTTGATGCGGTCAAGGGCGCCCCCAACAACGACGAAACAGTCCGCGGCGAGATTCTGTCTCTGATCCAGGAAGCGAGCAGCGCGCACGTATCCGCGCTATTGGCGCAATTTCTCGTGCCGCACAAAGATCATCGGGCGCCACGCGGGTCGGACTGGAACACCCTTCACCGTTACGTTGTGGGGCTGACGGGCGCGCTCACCGTGTCGGCCAGAATTCTGCTGACACAATCGGCGACGACCCCTTCGCTCCAGCTTCCCGGAGCAGCAGGCGCCGCGCGGGGAATTCACGCCTCTCGCACACTGGCGAAAATCTATCTCGTTCGCTACTTCAGCGTCCCGCCCAAGCTGTGGCGGCTTGCGTATGCAGTTCATGCCGACGCGGAGAAGGCTGGTTGCGCAACAACGCCCGTTCGCATGCACGCCACACAGAAAACGTCAACGAGCGTGACACAGGAGTTGCTGCGGATGCTGATGCTGCAGTCAAGTTCGCCGGAGATGATGTCGCCCGAACATATCGAGGTTGCCGATCATGTGATCGAGCAACTGGGCGGAGATTTTACGCTGCGCCCGCGCGGCGTCGCCGACAACCCTTTCTGTTTCGATCCGGCGAGCGACCTGGCACCGCACCGCGCGCCCGCACAGCCGCCCAATCCGGATACCGGAATTCGCTACTTCGGGGCAGGAACGGGATACGATGCCCTGGATCGACTGCACAAGCAGTTGGTGTCGACAGGGATCGCGGATGGCAAGCTCTCGGGCAAGGACATTCCTGTCCACACGCAAATCTCGGTCATCAAGCAATTGCTCGCGTTCTGGGGTCAAGCGTCTCCGTACTTCCCACCTGCCCGCACGCCTGCTACGGGCCCGCTGCAGGTCGTTCAGGGCTATGCACAGATCTGGCAGCACCTGTCGCACGTTGGATCCGCTGCCACCGAGCTCGCGCTGGTGGAAGACGGCGACGTCGCAACGCAGCCCCCGGAAACGTGGGCTCTCCACGACACTGGCGGCAACGAACTCGGCGCGGAGATTCCGCAGCGATCGAGCGACTGGGTGCGATGCGGCGACCTTGTCGGCATCACGATGCCTGGCAGTGACGAGTGCTGGCTCGGCGTGATCCGCTCCATGCATGCTGAGCCCGATCGCAAGCGGCACGCCAACATCTACGTCATGAGCCACCTTCCGCAGGCGGTGGAGATGCGCCCGGTCATCGCGAAGGGCGAAGTGAACATCCTCTCGGAGGCTGCGGCGCGGCAGTTCGGCTTCAAGAGCGTGCACGCGATCATCGTGTCAGACGGTGCCGGAGCGCCGCAAAATGCGAACTTTCTGTTGCCACCCGGCAGCTGGGAGGAGGGCCGCGTTTACGAAGCGACGATTGGGGGAGCTCCGCATTTCCTCCGCAGCCTTCTCCTACTGCGGCACGGCGACGATTTTGTGCGGGCGACGTTCGAGTGGGTGCAGAAAAGCAGTGAAGGACAGGTGTGAGGGACGAGGGGCGAGGGACGAGGGTAGTGACAAGTGACGAGTGACAAGTGATGGGCCTAGCGGCAGTAAGGGAAAAACGGGAAGAACTGCAGGCGAAAGCATTATTGCTAGCGCACCGGCATCACGGTCTGTCTGGCGTCGGCGTGGGGCTGGGTGGTGCAGGCACAGGCTGCGGACGGGGGTCGGACCCGCCTCTATTGATATCCTTTAGACACTCCTTGTGCGCCTTTTCACACTTGTCAACGGCAGCACTATGAGTGCCTAAGCAATCCGGGCGCAAAGGAGAGAGCTTCCTCCTGTCCAGACATTTCTGATAGTTGCTCTCAGCCCGCCGTTTGCAACTGGCGTAGGGGCCTTGACACTTCAGGGCTGGACAGGTCTTTCTCAAGGTCTTGATGTATTCGACGCCCCGGCGCTGTATGAGATGTTCAGTGTTGTATCCGTATTCGCCGCTGCCAAACACCCAGTCTTCGCACCTCGCCTTGAATGCCCGTGGGAAGCTGCTTGGCAAGCCGCACGACTCGAATGACTTCGTTGTTTCGTCCTGCCCATCGGCGTTACAGTCGCATGTAATCTCGCCGGAGTAGAAAACAGAACCCGGCGCTGCTGCCGGGTCTTTCTTGCAGTGATCCTCGGCACTGGAACGATCGGCAGCGGAATAAGGGGATGACCATCCGCAGCTCGCGATGGATTGGCCGCTTCCGGCCGCCGCTTTTGCCTCGTGGTCCTCCACCTGTGCCGCGAGCGCGATTGACACCTCGGCTGGAAACCCGGCGAGCACGTCCGCGATCTGGACCATACCCCCGCGGCACAAGCCGGCGCACCTGATGATGCTTCCCGCCCCCTGATTCTTCAGAACATGCGAAAGTACGACGACCGCGGCCGGTGATTTATCGCAGAACACATTGACTTGGTATATCTGATCGGCCCGTGCAGCGGAGGCGACGAAAACGCTTGCGGCGAGAAAGCCCAGTGCCGTTAGCCGGGAAAGCAGCAAATGGGTCAGGCACATACTTTCGGTTGGTCTGTCCATAATCTTCTCCGCATCGGACGTTAGGATGAAGGCCTTAAGTGCTGCTGAGAGAGTGAGCGTACTACGGGATCTCGTCCGTGCAACCGTACGATCATTTCTTGGGGGTGTAAGTGAATTTCTGCCCGCCGATGCTTGCTTCGTACATCAGCCCACCCTTGGCAACAGTGAACGTCGCCATGCCTTTGTTGTAAGAGCCGGCAGTGGTGGCGTCATGTTTGCCTCCGCTGGCGCTGGTGGAGGTGCCGGCTGTGTTCGCGGCGGCCGATGCGCCGGCCGTGATGGCGACCGCGGTCGCCTGGACGCCGAACTCGAACTTGCCGGAGGTGAATTCGTCGAAGGCGCGCTGGTCCTGAAAGAACACGATCTGGCTGTAGCCCTGGCCGCCGAACTGCCAACCAACCGTTAGCTGTTTCATCGACGTGTTACCGACGTATGCTCCGTTCTTATAGACCCGGCCTTTGCCGTAGGCACCGCCGATGCCCACGCCGCCTTTGCCGATCGTCGGGAAAACTGCGTAACCGTAGCTGTGGTCGAAAAAACCCGAACTCGCTCCGGCCTCCTTGAATATCTTGATGGTATCCGTGTAATCGTCCGCCCAGACGCTAGTCGAGGAGCTGATCAACAACAGCAGTGCTGCGAAAAGGCCATATCCAAGTCGTTTCATGTTAGAGACCGTGAATGAGTGAATGAGTGAAGGGTAAGAGCGAAAACGGAGACTAGGGGCGAGGAAGCTCCATAAGCGCCTCACTGAACATCCCGCTTTTCAAAAGTCATCTGCCGGTCTTGTGGTTGCATCAAGGAACTGAACTTCGACGTGCCATTTATCACCACGTCTGCGTCAGGATTCTACTTCGATCTTGATGAGAAAAACAGGGACGAGGGGAGAGGGAAGAACTGCAGGGCTAGAAGTTAGGAAAGGCTCTAGTGATGTTACCCTTCACCCTCACATGCACCCGGAGGGGTGTCACTTCTTCACGCCACCACCACGGCGCAAGGGGATGTCAATGAAATCGATCAAGCGCGAGCAATACGAGGAAGCCCTCGAAGCACTGCACACCGAGCTGATCAACCTGCAGCACTGGATCATTGCCAATAACCAGCGCGTGGCCGTTATTTTCGAGGGGCGCGATGCCGCCGGCAAGGGCGGTGTGATCAAGGCCATCGAGGCACCGCTCAACGATCGCTACGTGCGCACCGTCGCGCTTTCGAAACCCAATGAACTTGAGCGCAGCCAGTGGTACTTCGAGCGCTACGCGGCCCAGTTGCCGAGTGCTGGTGAACTTGTCCTCTTCGATCGCAGCTGGTACAACCGCGCCGGTGTCGAACTGGTCATGGGCTTCTGCACACCCGCCCAACACAAGCAGTTCCTGAAGGACTGCCCGGCGTTCGAACGCCTGATCACCAACGACGGCCTGATCCTGCTCAAGTACTGGCTCTGCGTCGACCAGGAAGAACAGGAAGAACGCTTCGCCGAACGGGCGAAGGATCCCGCCAAGCGCTGGAAACTGTCTCCAATCGACATCAAGGCGCGCGAGAAATACGCCGCATACGGCAAAGTGCGCGACAGGATGCTGCGTGCGACCCACACCGATTACGCACCCTGGTACGTGGTCAACTTCAACGACCAGAAACGCGGTCGATTGAACCTGATCGATCACCTGCTCAAGCGGCTGCCTAAGCGCGAATCTCCGGCCCCGGAACTGTCTCTACCCAAACTCTCCGGCAAGCCTCTCAAGGAACACATCCCTCGCGGTTTTCTCATTGAAGAGGGTGTGTGGAGAGGGGTGAGGGGTGAGGGGAGGGCAGGGAACAGTGACAAGTGACGAGTGGAATCGTGCATGATGATGTGCATGCACAACATCTTTATCGCATTGGTGCTGTTTGCCGCCTTGCCGTTGCCGGCGTTGTCGGCGGATCTAACGGTCGATCAGGTAGGGAAGATCCTTTCCAATCCGGGGCATGAGGGCACCGATGCGCTTGCTGGAAAAGATCTATCCCGTCTGGATTTGAGCGGCCGGGATTTCCGGCGGGCAAACCTGACCCGGAGCAGTTTGTTCGCCAGCAAGCTCGTACAAAGCAATTTCTCCGGTGCCAAGCTCTCCGGCGTCAATCTGAACGGCGCCTGGCTGATGGGGACGGACTTTTCGGATGCCGATCTTTCTCGTGCAACGTTGATGTCTGTCGTGATCCTCGGCGGGGAAATTACGGTCCGGCCGAACTTCAGGAACGCCAACCTCTCCGATGCCCGCATCATCGCAGAACTGGACGGTGCCGATCTTTCGCACGCGGACTTGTCCCGGGCGCGCCTGGGCGTTGACATCAAGAATCAGGGAATGGGCCAGATGCGCACCAACCTCACCAAGGCGAATCTCGAGGGCGCGGATCTTACCGAAGCCGATCTGAACAGGACGCTGTTGGCGTTTGCCAACCTGAAAGGTGCAAGCCTGCGCGGGGCCAATCTGTTTCGAGCGGACCTTTCCGGTGCGGACTTGAGCGGGGCGGATGTGACCGGAGTGAATCTGGATGAGGCCAATATCAACGGAACGATCTTCAAGGGCGTGCGCGGATTGGATTCGGTAAAGGGTCTCGACCGGACCGAACATCGGGACCGTGCGAAGTTTTAGAAGGGACGAGGGGCGCCCCGCAAGGGGATTCCCACAAGGGGATACCGGCCTTCGACCATAAATGAGGGAAGTGTGGCCCCCTCGTCCCTCTCCACTCGTCCCTCGCCCCTCGTGGCCTAAGGTATTTACCTGATATCGCTGTAAGGAATGCACTACACGCGTTATGCGAATTGGGTAAACCGGATTGACTTGCGACGAAAATTAGGGATCAATGTGGGCATCAACTTTCGTAGCGAGCGCGACAAGTGTCCTGGTACTGCGTGCAGATTCCTCCCCGGGCATCGTCGAACGCTTCGGCATGGAGTCTCATCTCAATGGTTCGCGACACGCATAGGAAAGCTGGCGCGCCCGAGGACGTGGCGGTGTACCACGAATTTACGAAGGACAGGCACAACCTTTTTTACTTCTCGCCAGGATGTGCAGCAGTCTTTCGGGATCTGTTGAAGTTCTTCAAAGCATCCCCAAGTGAGCAACCGCCATTGTATGAAAGCCTCACGCGCGTCCTGGGACCCACTACGCCGCCGGCAGAGCATTGGTAGAAACAAAGAGGCCGCGGTGCGGCCCCTTCGTTTGCAGTGTCTGAGTCATACGGCGGCCATGCGCGCAGCGATCTCCCCGCACGTCATCCCGCCCTCGTAGTCCTAGTGTCCGACCTTTCCTTTTCTGCCCCACATAGGCAGCGGCGGATTCTCGTCCACGACTTCGTAGGTATACACGGCACTAATAGGGAGGTAATCGCCGTTCTCATCCACGATCATTGTGACGCGGTCGTCGGGCCCCGACAGCACCTGATAACCGAAGCTGCCGGTTCTCTCGTGCTCGTTCGCCCCACGCGCCGCAGCTTCGACCGTAGCCTCTTTGGCGGCAACCAGCAGCGCGCGCTCGCCTTCGATCTCCTCAATATCAGCGGCAATGCCGACGAGTGCGTCTTGCTCGGCTTCGATTTTTCCATGGGCCTGCTCTTCCCTGATGTGCGCAGCCTCAGCGGACAGTGCGGTTATTCGCGCGGTCAAGGCTTCGATCTGTTGCTGAAACACCAGTGAGCGGGGTGCGACGCTCTCGTCACGCCAAGAGGTGAATCGGATCTTGATGAGCTTCAGGCAGCGCCTCCCAAGGAAGTCTGGCGGTCCTTCTCGTGCTGCTCATCGAGCAACGCGGCCAGATCGATACCCATGAAGGTCGTGCCCCGCAGAAAACGCGAACCCGGCGTGACCTGTATGCGCCCGCCCGGAAGTAACAACTCGGCGGGCTCGACGCAGGTCCAAGCACCGCTGGGTTCCTTCTTGAAGTGTGTTATGAAGTTCTGCAATCGTTCTCCAGGTAATGAATCGGCTAATGACGCATGCCTAGTTCCAAGAACAACTCAGACCATATCCGGCGGCATCGGTTTAACTGGTGCGTGAGTAATTGGGACTATTGCCGAGTTGCCAGCCCCTCGAATAATGTGCACGAAAGGGAAAAGTACATGGGCTGGTATTGCGTACACGTTGACAACATGCGGCTTACGGCTGCGGTAAACACTACCTTTCGCAAAATGCTCCTGGACGCGTATCGGGAGCACGGCGAACCCGAGGACTGCCGCGTTTACCTCAGAACCGATCCCGACGGCGCCTTTTCCTACTTCTTTTCCCCTGCTGCCGCCAAGACTCTAGAAAGGTTTATCAAGTTCTGGGAAGGTTTTGGTTGCCCCGACCCTACGAATTTGAAGCAGATGGAAGTCGTGCTCTGAGCGAGGCATGAGCCGACTGGATCACCGCTTTTGCCAGGCAAGTAGCTGAATACGGTCATTTCAGGACGTTACTGTCGCAGTTAAGGCCGCGTGCTCGGATGCCCCTCCGTGCAACTCGAGACTCAACTCTCGACGCGCGAACGTTGCGGCCTACTTACTTCCGGTCCTGGGTACCCACCGCACGCCCAAGGTGGGACGGACCAGACAACATTCCGCAAGAAGGAAATCTCTACGCGGTCGCATTTTCGCCGACGGTGCTGTCGGCATCCGCTCATTGCGAGGTTGCAATCCAAAGATCCGCTTGCTCGCCCGTCGATCGCAGGTTGATTCGCTAGCAGCAGGTGAAAGGGCGGGGGTCATAACCAAGGTGTGCCAGATGTGCGGAAAATCAGATGCTGGTGGCGTGCGCGCACCGGCCGTAATAGTTATCGCAGCCATTTCCGGCGTGCTCGCAATGTCCCAGCCGCGATACGCCGACTGCGCCCCGATCAAGATTCACTCGCCCAGCGTGACCAAAGGGAAGAATGAAATCGAGTATCTTGGGTTTCGCGACATCGACAAAGATGATGAACGGGACGGCGCGGAGATGCATTCCATCGCGATAGGACGCGGCTTCACGGACTATTGGCTTAGTGAACTTTCCCTGGTATACGCGAAAGAACCGGGTGCTTCGCTCGAGTATGACTCGCTCGAATGGGAAAATCTGTTTCGGCTGTCGAAGAAGGATCAATACTGGGCCGAATTCGGACTGTTCACACAGTACGAAGCGACTGAAGACGGTGCGGACGAGATCCTTATCGCCCCAATCGTCGAGAAGACCGTGGATCGATGGGTGGGAACGATGAACCTGTTCTTCGGGCGCAAGGTCGGCAGCGAAGCGGAATCGGGCACTAGTTTCAGCTATGCCGCAAGACTGAGATACTCAATGCACAAGCAATTCGCACCCGCAATCGAGATCTTTGGAGACCTCGGGCGAATTGGAGAATTCGACTCCTTCAACGAGCAGGAGCACTGGGCAGGGCCCGCCTTCTACGGACAGATAGGCATGGGCGGTTCCAACAAAGTGGTTTACAGCGCGGCATACTTGTTCGGCGTGACATCGGTTTCAAGCGACAACCGCGCGATTCTGCGCATCGAATACGAATTCTTCTAAAGGGAGGTCTTACCTAGGCGAGACGGCATACGGCGGTGAAGGTGTGACACCCCTCCGGGTGCATGTGAGGGGGAAAGACCGGTGACGAGTGACAAGTGACGGGTGACAAGTGACCGGTGACTCCCGCGGATATACTGGTGGCGTCAATCGTGCCGGCCGTGACCGGCATCTTTTTTCATTCGCTGCCGGGAATTGTCATGACTCAGGATCGTCTCGCCATCTACCCCAGCCTGAAGCACAAGGTCGTTTTCATTACCGGAGGTGGATCGGGGATCGGTGCCTCCATCGTCGAAGGATTTGTGCGCCAGAGCGCGAAGGTCGGGTTCGTTGACATCGACGCCGCCGCCAGCAACAAACTTGTGCAGAAACTCAAGGGCACCGGACAGGCGCCGCGATTCATCCGCTGCGATATCCGCGACATCGGGCAACTGCGCGCGGCCATCGATAGGGTGCAGTCCGAATTGGGTGACATCGGCATCCTGGTCAACAACGCCGCACGGGACGATCGCCATTCGATCGAAAGCGTCACGCCCGAATTCTGGGACGAGCGCGTTGCCGTGAACCTTCGCCACCAGTTCTTCGCTTCGCAGGCCGTCGCCGATCAGATGAAGCGCCTGGGCGGCGGCTCGATCATCAATTTCGGTTCCATTTCCTGGATGACCGCAACCGGCGGCATGCCGGCATACACCACCAGCAAAGCCGCGGTCCACGGCCTGACGCGCGGGCTGGCGCGCGACCTCGGGCCGTTCAACATCCGCGCAAACACAGTGTCCCCCGGCTGGGTCATGACCGAGCGGCAGAAAAAACTCTGGGTGACACCGGAGGGCGAGAAACAGATGGACCAATTGCAGTGCCTGAAAGGCCGGCTACAGCCCGAAGATCTTGCCAACATGGTGCTGTTCCTCGCGTCGGATGACGCGAAGATGATCACGTCGCAGAATTTCGTCGTGGATGCGGGATGGGTGTAGTACGAGGGAAGAGGGAAGAGGGAAGAGGGACGAGGGAAGAGGGAAGGGGAAAACCAATTCTCTTCACGAGGCGCCTTCACTGCTTTCCCCCGTCACTTGTCACCTGTCACCCGTCACTCCTTTTCCCTACTACCTTTCCCTCGCCCCTCTTCCCTCGTCCCTCGCCCCTAGCCAGTGCCCGCTATACTTGTGACATCCGCCTCGCTCTCCGTTCTCCATGTATCAACATTACTTTGGCCTTGCCGGAGCGCCGTTCTCCATCGCCCCGGACCCGCGCTATCTTTACCTGAGCCAGCGTCACCAGGAGGCCCTGGCGCATTTGCGCTATGGCGTGCAAGGGGATGGCGGGTTCGTGCTACTCACGGGCGAGGTCGGAGCGGGCAAGACCACGGTATGCCGCTGCCTTCTGCAGCAGATTCCAGCGAACTGCGATGTGGCCTATATCTTCAATCCCAAGCTCACGGTCGGAGAGTTGCTCACGAGCATCTGCGTCGAATTCGACATCGCGGTCCCACCCGGCAATGTCAGCGTCAAGGTGTTCGTGGATTGCATCAACGCTTTTCTGCTCGACGCCCATGCCAGGGACAGGCATACGGTGCTGATCATCGACGAGGCACAGCACCTTTCGCCCGTCGTGCTGGAGCAGATGCGCCTGCTTACCAATCTGGAAACGAACGAACGCAAGCTGCTGCAAATTATCCTGCTCGGCCAGCCCGAACTGGCGCTGATGCTGGAGCGCCCGGAGCTGCGGCAGGTCAGCCAGCGCATCGTCGCACGCTATCACCTGGGGCCGCTGACCAGGCGGGAAGTCGCAGCCTATGTCCGGCATCGGCTCGAGATATCGGGCGCTCAGCGGCAGCTGTTTCCCTCGGCCTTGATGGACCGCGTGCACCGCTTGAGCGGCGGCGTTCCCCGGGTCATCAACATGCTGTGCGACCGCGCGCTGCTAGGTACCTTTGTGCAAGGCAAGGAGCGGGTGGATCGCGCGACACTCGCGCAAGCAGCGCGCGAGGTATTTCACCAGGCCCCGCGCCGCAGCCTGATGGCACCTTTGCTGATCATTCTGATCCTTGCGCTTGCCGGCGCGCTGGCGGCGGCGATTTATCGACTCGAACTGCGTGAATCTGCGATAACCACGGCGCCCTTGCCCGTGGCAAAACCCGCTGTCCAGACAGTTGTCGCGGTACCAGCCAAAGAGCCTCAGGTCAAAGAAGTCGAACCGGCAACGCCGTTGGCGGATAAGGTGGAATGGCCGGCGGATCAACCGCGCGCGCGTAGTGAGGAGCTGGCTTACGCCGCGTTGTTCCGGGCATGGGGTGCGGTGTACGAAGGGGTGGACGCCTGCAAGCAGGGTGAACCCCTGGGACTACGCTGTCGCAGCGCCCGCGGCGGATTGGATGAATTGCGTCAATTGAACCGGCCCGCGGCACTCGTGATGCGAGACGAACATGGTCGGAATTTCCACGCCGCTCTGATCGCGCTTGACGACAAGTCCGCCACATTCGTTGTCGGGAGCGAAACCAGGACAGTCGCGCTTGGCGCCCTGGCAACGCAATGGGCCGGGCAGTACATGTTGCTGTGGCGCATGCCGCCGGATGCGCACGAGAATATCCGCTTAGGCGAGCGCGGACCGGCCGTGCAATGGTTGATCAAGCAGCTCGCGCAGGCGCACGGACAGGTTGCAGATACCGGCAAGGCGCCACTTTTCGATGATGCTGTGGAGCGTCAGGTGAAACAGTTTCAACTCGCCCAGGGATTGATTCCGGACGGTCTCGTCGGCCTCCAGACTTTGATCCGTCTCGCCGCGGTGGGGGATCGATTGGCGCCGGAACTTCAGCCTCGGCAAGGATGGCAATAGACATGTCCTATATCCTCGACGCTTTGCGGAAATCCGACCAACAGCGCCAGCGCGGTGCGGCACCGACCTTGCTTGCGGTGCAGACTGCGGCGATAGCGCCCAAACAGCCCGCGTTGCTAACTTACGGCTTGCTCGCGGTTGTCCTGGTCGGTGCTGGCGTGGTGATCGGCTGGCTGCGCCCGTGGCAAACCCAGCAAGCGGTTCCTCATACTCCGGTAGCAGTTATCGTGAAGCCGCTCGAATCGATCCCGCGCGTACAGGGGCCCGCGCCATCTGTAGTCGCGCCGCGGCCGCCGTCCCCGGAGTTGCAGGCAGCGCAAACAGAGTCCGCACCTTCTGAAACGGCGCCGCAGTCCAAGGACACGACGCAGCCCGCAGAAACGGCCGCCGCCGGATCTGGAAAAGCGCCGCCGGCGAAGGCGAAACCGCTCGCGCGCGCTAAACCGGAAATGGATGGTCCACCGCGCGAAACTGCTGCGACCGCGCCTGAGAAAGCGGCGGCACCTGCGCCACAGCGGTCTGCTGACATTGCGGCGTCCGATGCCACCAGCGGACCACCGGTGATATCGATGGCAGAACTGCCACCCCAGGTCCGCGAGGCGCTTCCCGTAATGACGATTTCGGTTCATGGTTATTCCGACAACCCCGAAGGGCGTCTGGTCGGAATCAACTACCGGATACTTCGTGAAGGTGATTCCGTGGTCCCCGGTCTCGAGCTGCAGCAGATCACGCCCGATGGCATGATTTTCAGCTTCAAGGGATTTAGATTCCGTCGCGGAGTGAAGTGAAAAGGACAGGGGAGAGGGACGAGGGGTCACCCTTCACTCATTTATAGTCGAAGGCCGGTTATGGTCGAAGGCCGGTATCCCCTTGTGGGAATCCCCTTGCGGGGCACCCGCACATGCACCCGGAGGGTGTCACGCCTTCACTTCTTGTGGTTCGCTAGATGATGCTGGCGGTTGCGATGGAGAGAGCCAAGCTGCTCCGCGCCACTGGCGTGCCGACCGGGGTCAATGCGCCGGTTGCCGGATCCACACTATAGGTCTGGATGCTGCCTGCACCGATGTACGCGAACTTGCCGCTCGGGTCGAAGACGAACGGTCCGAGGTCGGACGGTGGCGCGGATGCACCGGCCGGGACCAAGGCGCCGCTGGCAGCATCGACGCGGTAAATCGAGACGGCCGCAGAACTCGCCACATAGACGAAATTGCCACCGGGATGAACGGCTACCACGCCGGATGGAACAGGAGTGCCGACTGGGGTCAACGTTCCCGATGCGGGATCGAGCCCGTAGGCGATAACCTCGCTCGTCGTTTCGACATACGCAAACATGCCGCTCGGATGTGCTTGGACCCTGAACATGTTCACTTGAACTTCCGCGACCCGGCTCAGAGAACCGGTGACCGCATCGATGGCGTACGCCGAGAGCGAAGCGGGACTCGCCACGTAGGCGACATTGCCCGCGGGAGGTACGATGATGGAGGTGATGTGCCTCCCAATCACGAGCGTGCTCGTCAGGGTCAACTCGCCGGTATCGGGATCAATGCGATAAGTAGCAATCTCCTGCGGTACCTGCGGCGGAGGAAAGGGGACGCTGTCGTGAGCGTAGTTGATCGCCATATAGAGGAATCTACCGCTCGCGTCCACTGCGATTTTGGCCGCGATGTTGGCGCCCAAGTGCTCGGTCACGCCAAGTAGGGCCAGGGCGCCGGTGGCCGGATTGATGCGGTAGGCTGAGACGCCGTTCTCGAAGACATTCGTCACATAGGCGAACTTGCCGTCCGGATGAATGTTGACAGTGACGGGCCGACTTCTCGCCTCCACGGTCCCCAGTGGGGTCAATTGGCCAGTAGTCATGCTGATGCTGTAGCCCGAGACGGTGGAGGCAAAGTCATCCGCAACATAGGCGTAAGCGTGCGCAATGCCCGCCGCAGGCGCCGAAGCCGGTGTTGCGAGTGTCCCGGTATTGTTGCCATTTCCATCTTCGCTGCCACTCCCCCCTCCGCACCCGGTGAAGACTAGCGGGGCGAACAGCAGCACGGCACGGATGGCTTTCCCGTTGGTGAGGCGCATTTTGGGTTCCTTGTTTCCTGGGGACTAGTGTGAAGAACCAATAGTTGCGCTCAGCACACTGGGCATAGGTCGTTGGAACTAGGGTGGACGTACTCACGCCCCCCGATGCGGGCCCAGGTGTTCTCTTGATCTTTTCCGCTTCTGCAACGGTGCGCTATCGCACCAAGTTCAGGTAGGGGTCGCGTTAAGCGGGATACGGCGCAATTAAAGGCAATGCTTCGGGAAGCGAGTGCTGATGCGCTTGGGCGATGACGAGTTCGAAGTGCTTTTGCGGGAATTGCTCGGTGCCGACGAGACGAATACCCGGTAGTGACCCGGTGCACTACGACTCAGGCACTGAGGGTGAAGCCCTCATAGTTCCGGGCGGCGATATCGGTGCAGATCTGCCGGTAATGTGCCATTCCGCCGGCGTAGGGCATGAAGACCCGCGGCTTGCCAGGTATGTTGGCGCCGAGATACCAGGAGTGTTTGGCCTGAGGCAGCACGGTTGCGTTGGCCGCTGCGTTCACCTTCGTCACCCACTCCTCCACGGATTCTTCCGTAGCTTCGATGCGAGTCAATCCTTTCCTTCGCATGTGCGCGATGCAGTCGGTGATCCACTCTACGTGCTGCTCGATGGCAACCGGCATGTTGCAAAGAACCGATGGACTGCCGGGTCCGGTCACGGTGAACAGATTCGGAAATCCAGCGACCTGCAAACCCAGATAATTGCGCGGCCCCGCCGCCCACGCTTTCGCCAGCGGCAGGCCCTTGCGCCCGCGAATGTCCATGCGCAGAAGCGAGCCCGTCATGCCGTCGAAGCCGGTGGCGAAGACGATGATGTCCAGCGGATGCTCGGCCCCGCTTTTCGTTCGGATTCCGTTCCTGGTGATGCGCTCGATGGGGTCAGCGCGGACATCCACCAGCATCACGTTGTCGCGATTGAACGTCTCGAAGTAGTCCGTGTCGATCGGCGGCCGCTTCGCGGCGTAGGGATGGTCGATATCGGCAAGTTTCTCCGCGGTCGCCGGATCCTTCACGATCCTGCGGATCTTGTCTTTGAGGAATGCGACCGCGGTGGCGTTCGCCTCGTTGCTGGTCACCAGGTCGCGGAAGGTCCCGCGAAATCGAAGTCCGCCGGTCTCCCAGGCCTTCTCATACAGTGCGAGGCGTTCTTCTGGCGAGACAGCCAGCGCAGATATTTCAGAAATCAGGAAGGGATGACCGTTGACGGCCTTATGCATGGTCGTCCGGATCTCGCCAGAATTTTCCCTGATCCAGCGCTTGAACTCGGGAGTCAGCGGACCGTTCCGCGCAGGCACGCTGTAGTTCGCGGTGCGCTGGAAGACCGTCAGGTGCGCGGCGGTCTCTGCGATTACCGGAGCAGACTGGATGCCGGTGGAACCGGTGCCGATCTGTCCGACGCGTTTGCCGCGGAAGTCCACGCCTTCGTGCGGCCATTGCCCCGTGTGATACCACTTCCCCTGGAATCCATCGAGACCAGGAAAGTCCGGCACATTGGCAGTCGACAGGCAGCCGACAGCCGTGACCAGGAACTGCGCGGTATACACATCGCCGGCGTCGGTACTCACGCGCCAGCGGTTCGCGCCTTCATCGTAGTGCGCGGAAGTTACGCGTGTATTGAGCCGGATATCGCGCTTCAGGTCGAACTTGTCCGCGACATGGTTGAGATAGCGCCGGATTTCCGGCGGACCTGGGTATTTTTCCGACCACTCCCATTCCTGCCAGAGCTGTTCTGAAAAGGAATAGCAGTACGAGTGGCTTTCCGAATCGCAGCGCGCACCCGGGTATCGGTTCCAGTACCAGGTCCCTCCGATTTCTGCCGCCGCCTCCAGCACCTGCACCGAGAGTCCAAGCCGATCGCGCAGGCAGAGCAATTGATAGAGGCCGGAAAACCCGGCGCCGACGACCAGTGCGTCGAAGCTGCGTTCCTGACGGGGACCGCCTTGCCGACCAATTGGGATGTCGCTCATCATTGCCATCCAGGTCCTTTGTTCCACCGCATGCAAATCGAACACATTATCCCGCAAGCGCATGGCGGCTCAGGCCGCCATGATTGCATACTGCCCGGGTACGGAATTCCCGCACAGGGGGTTGTGACTGGTGAATCCCGGGGCGTTGTCCTTCTTGCCATACTGGCTCTCCCGTCGGATCATCGCGTATCGGAGCGTGCGGCCGGAGCAAGCTACCCGAGAGACTGAAGCCAATGAAGCGGAAAAGGGATCCCCGTTCGGACCCGAAAAGGGCCGTTGCCTCGCGTCGGTCCCGCGGCCGAACGCCCGCAATGCGACCCAATGAACGCGCCCAATCCACCATTGAACGGGCCCCGATCGGCATCGCGCAAGTGGGCACAGACGACCGGTTCATTTTTGCCAACCGGTGGCTTTGCGATCTTCTCGGCTATGCCGAAGCGGAGCTGCAAGGTCTGCATATCGGACAGATTTCGCATCCCGATGACCGCAATGTAGTGAACGCAGAACGCGTGCATCTGTGGTCGGGAAAGATCAATTCATTGCAGGTGGAAAAGCGCTATCTGCACAAGGACGGATCCACGGTATGGGCTAGAGCGACGATCGCAGTGAAGCGCGCGCCGTCGGGTAAGCCCGAGTACGAGATTGCGGTGTTCGACGACATCACCGCTCGCAAGCACGCCGACCAGTTACTGCGGCTCGAGCACGGCGTGACGCGCTGTCTGGCTGACGCCGACAGCGAGGCCGTCGCCTTGCAAAGCGTGATGGGCGTCCTTTGCGAGAACCAGGGCTGGCCGTTCGCAGAGTACTGGGGGGTGGACGAACAGGCCGGTGTGCTGCGCTTTGGAGGGTTCTGGGCGAACCTCGGTCCGGAACTGCGCCACCACTTCGAACAGGCCCAGGAGCACGTGTTCGCACCGGGAGTCGGGCTCGCAGGCCGCGTGTGGCAGAGCGGCGAGCCGATGTGGATCGCCGACATCAGCACCGATTCGCGTATGTTGCGCAAGGAATTGGCGCGGGAAGCCGGACTTCGCGGTGCATTGCTGTTCCCGGTGGTTGCGGCGGGCAAGACGATGGGTGTGTTCTCGTTCTGGAGCCGGGCCATCCGCGAGCCTGACGAACGGATGCTGCAGGCGCTGCGCGTGGTCGGCAGCCAGATCGGCCAGTTCCTGCGGCGCAAGCAGGCCGAGGACTACATGCAGTACCTCGCCACGCACGACGGACTTACCCGCCTGCCGAACCGGGTGATGTTCAGCGAGTTGCTCAATATGGCGATCGAGTCGGCGCGACGCCACAAGCGTACGTTCGCGGTACTGTTCATCGATCTGGACAACTTCAAGACAGTCAACGACACCCTCGGCCACGGAGCCGGCGATCAGTTGCTGCGCGTGATCGCGGCACGTTTGAAGGCAACGGTGCGCGCGAGCGACGTGGTGGCGCGCTTGGGTGGCGACGAGTTCGTGGTGCTGCTCCAGGAGCTGTCCCACTCCGAAGAGAGCGGGGAGGTGGCGCGCAAAATTCTTCTCGCCATCACCAAGCCGGTTGAATTGGCGGGACAGGAAAGGCGGGTTAGCGCCAGCATCGGCATCTCTACTTATCCAGCGGATGCCCAGGACGAGCAGGCCTTGATGAAGATGGCCGACACGGCCATGTATTCAGCCAAGGAGGAAGGGCGGAACAACTTCCGGTTCTATTCCAGGAACAACCAGCCGTAGCCGATCCGTTGTGCTACCCCTTGAAGGGCACGCCGCATCGAGCGTCAGTACGCGACAGTCGCCTTTGTTTTCCCCTCGCCCCTTATGGTCGAAGACCGGTATCCCCTTGCGGGGCATCCCCGCACTTCGCCTATTTCATCAATCGCGGCAGCCACAGGACCAGCTCCGGAACGTAGGCGACCAGCAGGATCACGGCCATCCACGCCGCGATAAAGGGCGCCAGCATGCCCAGCGCCGCGTTGTAGCTGATCCCCGCAATGCGACTCGCGACCATGGCCAGCACTCCGACCGGCGGCGTCACGGACCCAACTACCAGCAGCATGATGGTGATGATGCCGAAATGCACCGGGTCGTATCCGAGGTGGGCGATGAGCGGTCCCATGATCGGCACGACGATGATCAGTGCGGGCACCGGTTCGAGGAAAGTTCCGAGCAGGAAGAAGAAGGCGATCAGCACGAGCATAGCCAACTTTGGATCGGTTGTGATCGACAGCATGAACTGAAGAGCGGCCTGACCAACGCCGGCACGGCTCAATACCCAACTGAACAGCGCTGCTCCACCGAGCGTGATCAGCGCGGCTGCCGTCGTCTCCGCTGCCGCGGAGAAATTGCGATACAGCGACACCCGATTGTGTCTGCGGCCGATGAGGCCGAACAGCAGCGCATACAGCGCCGCGACCGCGCCGGCTTCGGTCGGCGTGAAAGCGCCGGACAGGATGCCGCCGATGATGATGGCGGGCATGACCAACGCAGGCATCGCCCGGCCCGTAGCTGATGCCACCTCGGCGCCGGAAGCACGCGGCGACGGGCCTGCACCGACCCGGGGTGCCATGAACCAGATCAGGAGCATCATCGACAATCCGGCCAGCACACCCGGAATGACACCGCCGAGAAACAGCGCGCCGATCGACACGCCGGTGACGGAGCCGTAGATCACCGCGATGATGCTGGGCGGAATGATGGGAGCCATCATCGCCGCACAGGCGGTCACCGCAACCGCGAAGGCCGGCTTGTAACCCTCTCGTTTCATCGCAGGGATCATTATCGAGCCGATAGCGGCGAGGTCGGCCAGAGCGGAACCCGAGATCGCCGCCATAAACATGTTGGTCAGGATGTTGGCCTGGGCAAGCCCGCCGCGCAGATGGCCGATCAACGCGCGCGACAAACCGACAAGGCGATCGGTGATGCCGGCCACGCTCATCAGCTCGCCGGCGAGAATGAACAGCGGCACCGCAAGCAGCGAGAAATTGTCGAGGGAATCGTAGAATTGCTGGGCCAGAAGCAGCACGGGAAGTTGACCGTCCACGAGAATGGTCACGATCGCCGCGAGGCCCATGCAATACGCGATGGGCATGCCCAGCACCATGAACACAAAAAACAGCACCAGCATCAAGCCGATGCTCACAGCGTGCGGTCCGTCATTTCATCGGCAGCGGACTGCTCATGATTCCAGGTCAGGATCATCAGCAGCGACTCGAGCGCCGCGCCGACGGGAATTGCCAGGTAGACGGTCCATTTCGGCACGTCCAGCACCGGTGACTGCTGCATCCAAGTACGATCGATGAACTGGATGCCGGCCCAGAGCAAGATCAGGCTGAAGGCGAGCGTGAGCGTGTTGGCCGCCCACACGACAATGCGGCGCCCGGTCGGCGGCAGCATCAACTCGAGCACTTCGACGCGGATGTGGCCGCGCGAGGCCGCCACCAACGCGGAGCTGAGCATGATCCCCCAGAACATCGCGCCACGCACGAGTTCCTCGGCCCAGAACAGGGACTCGTTCAACACGTAACGGAAGAACACTTGCAGCAGGACAAGTACGAAGTAGCTGGCAAGCAGCGCGACCGAAACCGCGGTCAGCGCTGCTCGAACCCCTCTCCCCCTCTCCCCGACCCTCTCCCGCGAGGGGAGAGGGAGTAACTTCAGAAACGAAAACAAAGTCTGCCCCACATGTTCTGGTTTAAGGGCTCCCTCTCCCCTCGCGGGAGAGGGTCGGGGAGAGGGGGAGGGGAACTCATGCCTTGCCGGCGGCCTGCACGGCCTCGACCAGTGCCTTGCCCTTCGGTCCGGCCCTGCCGACGAAGGTATTGATGACCGGCCCCATCTTCGAGCGGAAGCTTGGGATGTCGGGGTTCGGATTTGCCTTGATCAGTTTGGCGAGTTCATTCCAGGCGGTCTGCTGCGCCTTGAGGTTTATTTCCCACATGTCCTTCTGCACGGCTTCGACGGCCGCGTCGCGAATTACCTTCTGCACGTCCGGCGGAAGCGACGCCATCTTCCTGGCGCTCGCCATCATCGACGCCTCGGTGAATATGTGGTGGGTGCGGGTAACGAAGCCGGCTACCTCGTAAGTCTTGGTTGAGACCATGAAATCAGCCGGCCCCTCGAATGCGTCGATCACGCCGGTCTGCAGCGCCGTGTAGATTTCCCCCGCTGGTATCGGTGTTGGATTGGCACCGAGCGCCTTGGCCATTTCGACCCAGGTTGGAATCTCGGGCACACGCAGGCGCAGCCCGCGAACGTCGTCGGCCGTCTGGATCGGCTTCCTGGACAGGAAGACACGAAAGCCCGAAGCACCCAGCGAGAGCACTTCCACACCGAGGGAGTCTTTTGCGTCCTTGCAGACTTGCTGGCCGATTGGCCCGTACAAGACCTTCTTCACGTGATCGTAGTCGTGGAACAGGAACGGCAGCGAGACAAACCCGAAATGCGGTTGCCAGTTGCCCAAAGTGCCCAGGTCGGTCCAGCACATGTCGAGCGTGCCGAGTTGCAGCGCCTCGGCCGAGGTGCGCAGGTTGAAAAGCTGGGAGGCTGGACGGATGCTGATGGTGACCGCGCCGTTCGTGCGCTGTTTGACCATCTCTGCGAATTTCTCCGCCACCCCGTGGATCAGATGGGTTGTCGGAACGTGGTGCGAGAACACCAGATTGATCGGCGCTTGACCCCAGCTCCGCCGCGGTAGAACCGCCACGCCGGCGGCCGCGGCGCCTGCCTTCAACAGATCGCGTCTGGAAATCGCCATTGTTTACTTCCTCCTTTGCGCGTCAACGCGACGCGGTGTCATTTTTGTGGGTCAGACGCAACAGAAGCCAGTCTAACGGCTCCAGTTCGCTGATGGCAATCGACGTAACGGCGGTGACAAGTGACAAGTGACGAGGGGCGACGGCGAGGGCGAGGGGCAAAGGACGGGTAGAATCAGAGCAGCAGTACTGCAGTAAGAAGAGGATTTCGCTTTCTGCTCCGTCAATCTGCTGCTCCAATAGGCACTCGCAAGCGCCGGAGAAGGCGCAGGCGCCGCTTCGGCATCTCCAGGTTGTGGCCGAGCGCTCGTGTGCGCCGGCGTTGGGTTCGAACGTTCCGGAGCCTGCCGCTCACGACGCAGGCGATCATTGGGTTGGCTGTGATTTTCATTTTCTGGCTTGTGCTCAATCTGGCCTACCAGGTCATCCGCAAGCCATCGGAACTGTTCTTTCCGGTCAGCGGTGCGCTCTACAAAATGCCTTCCGAAACATGGGAGGAATACGGTCCAATCTTCAAGAAGCATTCGACAAGCATCGTTACGCCCGAACTTCTCGCCGCACTCGCGCAAGTGGAGGGATCGGGAAATCCAGTGGTACGCACGTACTGGCGTTGGTCTATGACGCTCGAGCCGTTCGACGTGTATCGGCCGGCGTCCAGCGCGGTCGGGATGTATCAAATCACGAACGGGACGTTTGTCGAGGCGAAGCGCTACTGCATTCATGACCACGTAGTCGTCGAGGACGGTCCCTGGAACGATTTTCGGTCATGCTGGTTCAACGGTCTGTATTCGCGGGTCGTACCGACGCATGCTGTCGAACTCACCTCCGCTTACCTGGACCGCAGCGTTGCGAACATATTGAACCGGCTGCGCATCACGAACGCCTCGCTTCAGCAGAAGCAGGACCTGGTCGCCGTTATTCACGTATGCGGCGCGGGGGCAGGCGAGGTTTACGCGAGACGCCGTTTTCGACTGACTTCCGGTCAGCGGTGCGGAGATCACCCTGTCCAGCCGTATGTCGAGCGCGTGAATCTGATGAAACGGGTGTTTCAGGGGTTGGAGAGAAGCGAGGGGTGAGGGGCGAGGGACGAGGGAACAGGCAGTGACGACGGACAGGTGACGAGGCTAGCGGCAGTGAAGGGTAAATGGGGAATGGGGAAGGCAAACCGCGCACCTGACGGCGCGCGAGCCGGATGCTAACATCGGCGCCGTAGCCAATGTTCTGCGTGAGAACCTCTATGCAGGAAATTCATTGAAGAAAGTCATCGCGGCGCGACGGGCACATGTCTTCCGGTACGGTTGGCGCATTCTGGCCATGGCCGCGACGGCGTTCGTGGCTTGGCCGACCCATGCGCAAACCGAGGTACTGCCGGACAAGGAGAGCAGCATCACGGTCTACGGTGGGTATCGCGGGGGCGGCACGCTCACCGATGAGAACACCGGGATGTCCATGAGCGTGCACAGCGACGCGAGCTACGCACTCGCCGTGGACATCGGCGTTGACCACCAGACGCAGATTCAACTGTTCTACGGCCACCAGGACACAGTGCTCAGTTCAGCAATCTTCGCGCCGACGGTTAATAACTTCGAGCTCTCCCTGGACTACTTCCATGTGGGGGGCAGCTACTTCTTCGAGCAAGTGGGCACGGGCGTCTACGTGGTTGCCGGAATAGGCGCCACATACGCGCGCCCCGATCGTGACGACCTCAATTCGGAGACGTTCCTGTCCGCCAACATTGGCATGGGCTATATGCTTCCACTCGGCAAGCATGTCGGATTGCGCTTCGAGGCGCGGGGCTACGGCACACTCATCAACAACGAAAGCACGCTTTTCTGCGGTAACAACACCGGCTGCATCGCGACGTTCAAGGGCGACGCGCTATACCAGGGCGAGGCGCTGGCGGGTCTGTCGATCCGGTTCTGAGCCGAAAAACACACACGCGATTTTTCCGTGAATTTTCCAATGGTCCGATACACAACATGAAACTCGAATTCAAAGGTGTGTTTCCTGCTCCCCCTACGCCTATTGCCGAGGATGGGCGAATCCACGAGAAGGCTTTGCGTGCGCTACTCGATGACAATATTTCGCACGGATGCGGCGGCTTCTGGATGGCAGGGAGCACCGGCGAGGGGCCGATCCTCACGGATGAGCAACGGGATGCCGTCGCAAGAATTTCCGCGGAAGTGTGCAAAGGACGCGCACTCTGCATCATGCAGGTAGGCGCCATGAGTACGTCCAGCGCCGTGAAGGCGGCGAGGACCGCGCGGGCGGCGGGTTGTGCCGCGGTATGCTGCCTGCCACCGCTGTTCTTCCGGAGCAGCGAGCGTTCCATCATCGACTACTACAAGGCGGTGGCCGACGCGGCGGCCGACCTTCCGTTTTTCGTCTACAACCTCCCGCAACTCACGCAGGTGGAGTTCATCCCGGCGATGATGGAAAAGCTGGCGCGCGAGATTCCCACTCTGAAGGGCCTCAAACACTCCGCGCCGGATTTTTCCCAGATCCGCGTTTTCACGGATATGGGGCTTACCTGCTTTTCCGGCAATGGGGCGTTTCCGCTGCCGGCAATCACTATGGGCGCGGTGGGCACGATCGATGCACCGCTCTCGATTGCGCCGTGGCACTACGTCGAGCTCTTCTCCGCCTGGGAAGCGGGCCACATGACCGTGGCTCAGTCTCTGCAGGACGGGGTGCGCAAGTATGTGGATCTGGTATGGATGTACGGTGCGCCTGCCGATGTCTGCAAGACGGTGCTCTCGGCTAGACTCGGTGTCGATTGCGGACGCTCCATCCCGCCGGTGAATCGCCTGACCGACGAACAACGGCGTGAAGTGCTCCGCGCAGCGGAGGCGTTGGGTGTGACCACAAGACAAGGACGAGCGGCGCGGGTCGAAGGACGAAGGGCGAATGGGTGAAGCAGTGAAGGAGTGAATGAGTGAATGTGTGAAGGGTGAACGCGTTGAATTCCTCTAGCTCTTAGCCCCGAAACCCTGCAGTTGACCCTCGTCCCTCTCCCCTCTTCCCTCGCCCCTGTTCTTCCGTCAGTGTTCCCCCGCCCAGGCGATTCCGCACCCCGCCGATATGTTCACGCAGTACGTAAAGCTGGTCTGCAAACGCAAGTGGCGTACGTAGATTGGTCACCGACTCCTGAATGTCGTCAAGCCGTTTAAGGATTTCCTGTTTGCGCTCCGGGCTCGGGTTGGCGAGCATGTCGCGCTCGAGCGCCATCAGCGCGCCGTACCATTTGTAGATGCGTGATCGTACCCGCCAGCGGTATAGCGGCGGCACTATGCGTATCGCCGGGATCACGATCACTACCAGCGGCACCAGCACCACCAGCATGCGATCCACCAGGCTTGCCAGCCAGAACGGCAATTTCTTGTAAAGGAACGGCGTACCCGAACGGTAGAAGCGTTGCGCGTCTTCGCTGATCGGAAAATCACGTTCCAGCGGCGCCGGGAATTCCCCGGCCTTGCGGTACATGCCCGCGGAGCCGTGAATCTCCCGCGCAGCGCTGATCAGCAGGTCCGATAGCGCGGGATGCAGGTTGTCGCGGGCGACCAGTTCAACGGTCGGACCTACGAGTTCGACTGCGTCGTGCGGTATGTCCTGCCCCAGGTCAAAGGCGCCTTTCGGGAGCGTGAGCCGCGAAAGAAACTTCAGGCGGCGCATGTAACCGTCGGCCTGGGTGAAGTTCATCAATTTGATCCCCGGGACCTTCAGCAAATCGCGCAGCACCTGTCCGCGCACCAGCTCGCCCATGAGGAAAGCGGCATCGATCTTCCCCTGCTTGAGTGCCTCGACCGCATCGTCCCCGTCAAAATCCAACAGGCGCGTCGGGCCCTTGTCCATGCCGTTTGCAACCAGGAACTTCATCGCGATCACGTGGGTCCCGCTGCCTTCCGGCCCGATAGCGACGCGTTTGCCTTCCAGTTGGGTGAGCCGCTCTACCAGTTCATTGCCGCGATAAAAGACTAGAACCGGCTGTACGAACACGCTGCCCAGAGACATCAGGCCGCCGGTTTCGATGCCTTCGCTCACGCCGCCCAGCACGAATCCCACATCGGCGTAGACCGTGCGATCCGCCAAGCGCCGCAGGTTGTCCTGCGCGCCCTCGGTTTCGACCACCCGCACGTTCACTCCGCTGCGCGCGATGATCTTTGCGTAGCGCTCGGCGGTTCGGTTGTAGCTGCTTTCCTTCGGGCCGGCGAGCATGACGATCGAATCCGGGGGCGCCGGGCCGATGAATTTGACCGCCAGCCAGGCGCCGAGCGCGGTGATCAGGACCACAGGTACGCCGATAGCAAGCAGGTCGTGCCAGGATACTTTCACCAGCTTGACCGGCATTTGCAGGCGTTTGATTCCTTGGGGGCTCATTATTGCCTTCATGGTACAGGTATCCAACTCACACTCAGCAGCGGAACAGTTTGACCGCTGTGGTACACGTCCTGTTGTTGATCACGCCGAGTCCAACACAATCTTTTCCAACGCCCTGGGGACCCTTCGGTCTGCGCCGACTGAATTGGCGTTATGCTGGCGCGGCGAGCGTGGGAGGTGCCCCCAAGCAAGAAACACGGCCTGACTACTTGGTCCAATCGGCTCAGAAACGAACCGAGGGTGAGATGGTCTAGAAAAAACCCAAGGTCCGGAAGACCAAGTGTTCTGGAGAATAGAAATGTTGGATCAATATATTAGGAATGCCATCTCTTTCGTTGGCGCGTTCGTGGTTGTGTTCGGGGGGCTTTACCTGGTGGATTACTACTCGGGATGGCGTCCGTTCGCCGACTTGCGTCCGTTCGAAAGCCAAGTAGTGACTCAAATGAAAGTCAGGTAACGACCGCTGAAGGATCGCGCGGCCTCAGTATTTCCCATGGGCGGAGCGCTTCCTCGACCCATCGCGGGTTGCCAGCGCAAATTGCGGTAGCCGCGACGGTTCCCGTTGCGGCACCGGCGACAACGTGTGTGGCCGACTCGAGGAATTGTTTGCTGCGTCAGCAGGCGTGCGTCGTGCTACGCCTTACTCCTGATTGCTTCCGCCGCTCGCGTTGCGAACCGCTTAAGTGCCTCACCCCCGCTCTGCCACGCGCGGGTCACCATCGGGTTAGATGCTATCCGTGTGGGACACGGTTCGTCGTCCACATGCCCGCATCGCTGGCACCGCCCGATGTGGAATATGGCCCTGGTTTCGTAGATCCGGATCCCTTCAGACTGGCAGTCCGTACAGAGAGACGTGAAGGCAGACTGCCCGCAATGAGGGCAATGAAAGTCTTTCATGATTCCTCCCTTGAAAAGCATGAGTGCGACAGAGCCTAACTATTTGGTTTTTTAACAACGAATCTTGAGTTCAGAGAGAGCGTACCGCCGTCTGTGTAGAACAGTCAACGCCCCAAACAACGCACCGTGGTACGTTTGTGCCGGCGCAAAAGTCCGCAGGTCACCAAAAAACGCGAGGACTCAATGGACTGGCCAAATTTGTTCGACTTGAATCTAAAGTGCGTGCCTCCGCCCGAGCACGCGATGCTGGATGTTCCAAGGGGCGACCGCGGAAACCGCCGAACCACACCCGCACAAAGTGCGGTCCCGGCCAAAGGGTTATGCTTTGCATGCTTTCTCCACCAGCAAGGACACCCTCAATATGATTGAACGCCACCTTTTGCCCGGTCAGCCGAAGCCTTATAGCCACTACTGTCATGTTGTGCGCGCCGACAGGCACGTCTGGGTTTCGGGCGCGGTCGGCATGAAGCAGGACGGGACCGTCCCGGATGGCACCGTCGAGCAATTCCGTATTGCGCTCGCCAGTGTGGATGCGTGCCTGCGTCACGCCGGCGCCAAGGCCGCACATGTCGTCAAAGTCACGATTTTCATGACCGACATCTCCGAGCGCCCGCTGATCAACCCGCTGCGAATAGAGTATTTCGGCGAGAATCGGCCGGCCTCCACGTTGGTGGAAGTGAGTGCGCTGGTCGATCGGCGCCTGAAAGTGGAGATCGAAGCGGTTGCGTACATGGACGACTAACACCGAGCGGACCTGACCCAATGCCCACCATAAGGATTTCTCCCCGTGTCAGCTTGCTTGTTGCAATGTCCGCACTGCTTGTCGGTGACGGCCTCACCGCGGAAACCACGGCACCGCCTGCGCAAGCGGCAACTGCCATCTTTGCCGGCGGCTGCTTCTGGTGCGTGGAAGCGGACTTCGACAAACTTCCTGGCGTAACGAACACCGAATCGGGTTACGCCGGAGGCAAGCTGCAAAATCCGACTTACGAGCAGGTGAGCGCCGGCGGCACCGGCCATACCGAGGCGGTACGCGTGACCTATGATCCGAAGAAGGTGACTTACGAGCAACTGCTGGAATATTTCTGGCACCACGTCGATCCCACAGTGAAGGACCAGCAGTTCTGCGACATCGGCAACCAGTACCGCACCGCGATCCTTTACCTGGATGAGGCGCAGCGGCGTGCGGCGACAGCCAGCAAGGCGTTGCTCGACAAGAGCGGTCGACTTGCGCACATCTACACTGAAATCGTGCCGGCCGGCAACTTCTATCCGGCCGAGGAATATCACCAGGACTACTACAAGAAGAACCCGATCCGTTACAAATACTACCGTGCAAGCTGCGGCCGTGATGCGCGGCTAAAGGAGGTCTGGGGAAAGAAGGGTTGAGGGGAGAGGGACGGAGGGGGATTGAGGATTGGGGATTGGGTCGTAGCCTTCACCCTTCAGCCTCACATGCACCGGAGGGGTGTCACTGTCGTTCGACCACATCCAATTCAGCACGGTGCACGCGAATTCGCCGCGACGGAGACTACGGCGTTTCGCCAATCGTGATTGCGGACGAGGGAATGATGGGGCCGCTGGTGACGCTTAAAGTCCACAAGACACTGCGAGCTGCTGCGTACGCCGGTACGCACACTGTCGAGTGCTCGCTGGACCTGGATCGTTCGACGACGACGGTCGAGACGGGCGCTGCGGGATGGATATGGAATGGCCAACGATTCCCCTGGCTGGAACCCTGTAAGGACAGAACCATTTACCACTGGAATGGGGAGACGTTTCAGCCTGTGTCGCGTTTTACGACGTCACTTATCAAGTTGGTGCCGACGCAGTGGGGGGCCCCAACGTTCGAAATCGATGGCATAAAGATGTTGCCCACGGCGAAAGTTTCACCTTATGCGGATGCCGAACGCAAAGTCGGCTTGATTCAACCGCGTGGCAAGGTGATTCTGGATACTTGTGGCGGCCTTGGCTATTTCGCAGCGTGGTGTCTGCTGGGTCAGGCCACGCAGGTGCTTTCTTACGAGAAGAACCCCGACGTGATCTGGCTGCGCAGCCTGAATCCCTGGTCGCCCGTGACCAGGATTCAATTGACGCTTACCGAGGGAGACATTGCGGAGAAAATCGCAACGCTCCCCAGCGGGTCGGTCGACGCGATTTTGCACGACCCGCCGCGTTTCGGGATCGCAGGAGAACTCTACTCGCAGGTTTTTTATGACCACTTGGGCAGGGTACTCAAGCGCAAGGGCAGGCTGTTTCATTACACCGGCACGCCGAACAAACTCACCAGCGGACGTGATGTGCCTAACGAAGTGGCGAAACGTTTGCGGCATGCCGGATTTGCCGCTGAGTTGAATGGCGACGGAGTGTTGGCGGTGAAGAAGTGAAGAGTGAGGTGCGAGGGACGAGGGGCGGACCGAAAGGCAGTGAAGTAAGACCCCTCTTCCCCCGCCCCTCGTCCGTCTTCCCTCTCCTCTATCGGTACGACACAATTCGATCCAGTCCGGCCTTCCCAAAACTTCCAATGCGTTGCCATTGCAGGAGTGCGCTCTCGCCGTGCATGTGACTATCGAGTGAGCGTTTAATGCGCCGGATGTCATCCGGCGTCCAATCGTGTGTTTCAGCGTTGGCAATGAGCCGGTCTTTTACCGCGCGGAAAGCGTCGTCAACGGAATCAGGGTTGTGCTCCCCGTTGTTCATCCGAATCTTCTCCAGAGAAAGCATCGGTAACTTTGTCCAGTAACATGCGGAGTCGATAAGACTGCAGACTTGGCTGATGTGGCGGGAAACCTTGCCGGGTTTCTGGCCGAGATGTTCCGCAATTCCCCCATAAGTGAGGTGCTGTCCACGCGACAGGACTTCGCGTTCGATGATATCCAATGCTTTTTTCGCATCGACGTACTGTTTTTGCGCGGACATAATCAACTCCATATGCGATGAAAAGAAAATGCTGAGGACGTTGTATGGATCTTCTGGGAGGATGTCTGTGCCATATGGACAGATCCCATTGTACGTTGCGAGCGGGACACCAGATTCATTTCGGGTTCTGCTGCGAAAGGATGCGAAGCTGCTCGAGTAGTTGCGCCGCTTCGGTCGCCAGATCGCGGTGGCGCGCAAAAAGCTGCTGAAGTTCATACTCGTAGCTCCTGAGGCGATCCTGTTGCTCCTGCCGGGCACGCGCCACATCGTCAAAGTTCGGTATCTGGCCTTGGGGAGCGTACGCGGGAGTCGGATTTTGCAGGTTTTGCAATTCGATTTGCTGCAATGCCTGGATCATCTGGAACTGCTGATAGACCGCTTGCTGTTCGTCACGCACGGCGAAAAGCGCGGCTTCCGCGCGCCTCAATGGTGTATCGGCATCCGCGGATGATTGCGCCGGTGCAGCCGCGGACAAGAGCAACAGCAAAACGAATGTGATCAGTCGCATCGCGGTCTCCGTAGGGTGGTTCCAAGACCAAACAAGACCAATTGACGAGAAGCACCCCTGTTCGTAGGACAGCGTAGGAGCGGGGGAGTGCGGGGAAAAACTGGTAATAGGTAAAAGACCGAGTGGATTCAAGGCACTAGTCGCGGCCGCGCTGCCCCCCCGAGGGTTGTTATACATATGTCTCCTCCTCGTGATTTGGGTTTGCGATCATCGGTCCTTGTCGCACGACCGCGAATAGTCATTGCGTGGCCACCAAAGGAAGAATAAACCTGTTGCTGCAAGCGGGACAAAAAAGAACGAAGGCCGGATGCAGAATACGACCGTACCTTCGTGTTCGCGGCTGAACCTACCCATCGACCGAACAATGCCTCTCATCGATCCCCCGGCTGCCCAGGTGCTCAAGCACCCGGGTGCGTTTGCGCTGCAGGTCATCAGGGCATTTCGCGCCAACCAGGGTTTGCTTCTAGCCGGCGCGGTGGCGTACTACACACTGCTTTCCATCGTGCCACTGCTGATCCTGGTGGTGATCGCGCTGTCGCACGTGATCGACCAGGCTGTGCTGCTTGAGACGTTGAGCCGCGCGCTGGAGTGGGTGGTACCGGGCCAGTCGAATGCGGTAGTACAAGAGCTCGCGGCCTTTCTTGCACACCGCAGCGTACTCGGGTGGGTGTTGCTGGGGACCATGCTCGTATTCAGTTCGCTCGCTTTCACGGTCCTTGAGAACGCTATGTCGGTGATATTCCTGCATCGCGTCGTGGTGCGCAGACGGCATTTCATCGTCTCGGCGCTATTGCCGCTCGGCTATGTCGTGTTTATCGGGCTGGGGCTTCTGGGAGGGACGGTAGTGCTCGCGGTTTTGTCAGCGGTCGGCGAGGAGAATGTTGTCATTCTCGGACGAGATTGGTCGCTCGGTCTTTTTTCGCGCGTGACTCTGTTTGTCGGTGGAGTGGCGGCCGAAATCGTCTTCCTCAGCTCACTTTATTTCTTTTTGCCGGTAGGCCGGCTTCCTGTGCGCCACGCGCTGATCGGCGGTACTACGGCGGCCTTGTTGTGGGAAATTATCCGTCACGGACTGACGTGGTATTTCGGCACGCTTTCGCAAGTGAGCGTGGTGTACGGATCGCTCACCACGGCCATCGTGGTGCTGCTCAGTTTGGAGATCGTGGCCACGCTGCTATTGCTGGGTGCGCAGGTGATCGCCGAATATGAGCGTATCGGGATGGCTGATGTGGCACCGGCGGCGGCGATGCGCACCGAGGAGGTTGTAAGCGAGTCGGCGAGACGGGTCTTGCGATGATCCAGGAGCGAGGGAAGGGGGAATGGGAAGGGCGAAAGGGGAGTGCGGAGAACTCCCGTGCCTGAAACAGGTCACGAGAAGATCACCTGAATTTGGCGGAGGATATTGTCGTGATTTCTTTGCAAACACCTGAGCCCCCGAGGCACGATCCAGCCCACGACCGGCCGCCTCCGATGCCGCCGCCTTCAATCGACGACGTTCCACTGATCATTCCACCGCAAGAGGAACCCCCCATCCTGCCGCCGGACGACGAGCCGGGACCGGTGCACGAGCCGCCAGCACGCAAACACTAGGGACGAGGGGAGAGGGGCGAGGGGCGAGAAAGAGGGAAGAGGGACGAGGGACGAGGAAAGACGGAATGGGGATTGAGGATTTGGGAATGAGCTTTTCACCCCTCGCCCCTCGCCCCTCTTCCCTCACGCCTAACGCGTTTCGCGCGCAGGCGATCGGGCGAAAGATAGATTTGGCGGTAAACCTCGAACGGCATGGTGTCCGCCGCTTCGATGCGCCGCTGTTCCTGCAGCGATTCTGTGGCCATGCTTTCGAAGCGGTTCTGCACGCGCGTTGCCAGCGGAAGTTCCAATAGCTCCTTTTTGTATTGCAGCGACCGGCTCAGCGCGAAACGAGGAAACGAATTTGCGTAGCTTTGCGCCATCTCCTGCAGGACCCGCGCGGAGGGTGTGATCGACGACATCCCCAACGCGACCGCCGCTGTGGCCAGCGCATCGCCATAGGCGCTGCCGCGGTGCGCGGCATCCAGCGCATCGGCGATCGGTACGTACTCGCGCAACAACTCGCCCCCCCAGTCGGCAGGGGACAGCGAATCATTGCCCCTGGTCAGGCGCACTTCCGGATCACGGCCTTGGCGCGCGACCAGAAGCTGGTTGCGCGCAAGCACGACGATCTCCGCCGGCGTGTCCGCCGGACCATCGCTGAGCAGACAGTGCAGCAGGAAAATATCCAGGAACCGGATAGTCGTGGCGGTGATGCCGATCGGACAGAACGGATCCAGGTCCATCAAACGCACTTCCACGTATTCGACGCCGCGCTCGCGCAAAGCGTGCAGCGGCCGTTCGCCGGGACGGATCGGCCGCTTCGGCCGGATGGTGCCGTAGAACTCGTTCTCGATCTGCAACAGGGTAGTAGCGAGCTGACGATAGTCGTCGCCATCGCGGACGCCGATCTTTTCGTAATCGGGATAAGGGTGCGTCAGCGCGTCGGATAGCGAGTGCGCATAGGTATCCAGGTCGTTGTAGCTTACCGCCAGCGAGCCCTGCGCCGCGCTTTGGTAGCCGAGCGGACTCATGCGCAGCGATGTCGCCCACGGCAGATACATGGTGCCCGGAACCAAGTGCTGCAGGCCGTGATCGCGGCCCGCAACGAAGCTGTTGCACACCGCCGGGGAGGCGCCGAACAGATACAGCAACAGCCAGGAGTGCCGGCGGAAGTTGCGGATCAGGGAAAAGTACGCGGCGTCCTGGAAACTCTGCACCGGGCCTGAAATGCCAGCGGCTTGCTGGAGGAGCGGCCAGGCCCGCTCCGGCATCGAGAAGTTGTAGTGGATCCCGGAAATGGTCTGCATCCGGGAGCCGTAGCGGTGCGACAGGCCGCTGCGATACACGGTCTTGGCCCGGCCGACGTTGGAGTTCCCAAAGCGGCCGAGCGGGATGTCCTTATCCGCGGGCAGGGTGCAGGGCATGCTGGCACACCAGAGCGTCTCGTCGCCGACATGCCGATGGACAAACTGGTGTATCTGCTTCAACTCCTCGAGACAGCTTTCGACGTCCGCATGGACGCCGGTTATCAGCTCGAGCTGCGACTCGCTGAAGTCCGTGGTGATATGCGGATGGGTTAGCGGCGAGCCGAGTGCCCTCGGATGCGGGGTGCTGGCCAGCGTTCCATCCGGCCTGACGCGCAGGCTTTCTTTCTCAATGCCGCGCCGCAGGCCCCTGAGCACGTCGGGCGTGAGTGTATGGAGTCGGTTTCGTAGCGACAAACGGGTTCTCCGAATAGGTCTGTGGCAGAATTTCGCAAGGATAAATGATTCGGTGATTGAATGATCGGGCGATTGGCGATCAGGCGGTTTGGAGATCAGGTAATTGAAAAACCACTTTCAATTGCTCAATCCCTCAATAACTCAATCGCCCACTCGATGGCGGCATCCCATGGGACTGGATGGATGACCAGTAATCCCCTATAGTGGTGACGTGCCGACCGCAACAGCCTTCGCACGACTCAATTCCGCGCAGCGTGCGGCGGCGCGCTTTGGCGCTCGCGACCAGAGTGGCGGATTCCGCGCGGGGCCATTGCTCATCATCGCAGGGGCAGGCACCGGCAAGACCAACACGCTGGCGCACCGGGTTGCGCACCTGATTCTGGAGGGGGTGAGCCCGGAACGCATCCTGCTGCTCACTTTCACACGGCGCGCGGCGCAGGAGATGACGCGGCGGGCGCAACGGATCGTGGCTACGGTGCTGGCAGAGACGGCCGGCAAAGGGGGCACGGGTGCCGAGATCGCAGTGAAGCTACCCTGGTCGGGAACCTTTCACTCCATCGCCAACCGGCTGATCCGGTGCCATGCGGCCCGTGTTGGACTCGATGCGAACTTCAGCGTACTGGATCGTGGCGATGCGGCCGACCTGATGGACGTGGTGCGCCATGAATTGGGCCTGTCAAGGACCGAGAAGCGCTTTCCGCGCAAGGACACCTGCCTCGCCATCTATTCACACCGGGTCAATACCCAGGGGCTGCTCGCCGAAACGCTGGCCACGGTATTTCCGTGGTGTGCGGACTGGGAGAAAGAACTCACCGGACTGTATCGCGCCTATGTGGAGCGCAAGCTCGCCAACCAGGCGCTCGATTACGACGATCTGCTGCTGTACTGGCACACGATGGCTTCCGACCCATCGCTCGCCGAAGAGATGGCCGCGCAGTTCGACCATATCCTGGTGGATGAGTACCAGGATACGAATGCACTTCAGGCAGAAATCCTCAAGGCGCTGCGACCCACCGGCGCGGACGTGACCGTGGTGGGCGACGACGCACAATCGATCTACTCGTTTCGCGCTGCCACGGTCGAGAACATTCTGGACTTTCCGGGCCAGTACACGCCGCCGGCAACCGTAGTGACCCTGGAAGAAAACTTTCGCTCTACGCAAGGTGTGCTGGATGCGGCGAACGCGCTGACCGCCGAAGGCAGCCGCCAATACCGCAAAGTGCTGCGCGGCGTGCGCGGGGCCGGAGAGCGGCCACACTACGTAACGGTGTCGGACGATCAGGCGCAGGCGGACTACGTTGTGGCTCGGGTGTTGCAGACGCGCGAGCGGGGGGTGGCTCTCAAACGCCAGGCGGTGCTGTTCCGCAGCTCGCACCACAGCGACGTGCTTGAACTCGAGCTGGTCCGGCGCAACATCCCTTATGTGAAATACGGTGGGCTGAAATTCCTCGAAGCCGCTCACGTCAAGGACATGCTGGCAGTGCTGCGCTGGGCGGACAATCCGAAGAACCGTGTCAGCGCCTTTCGCGCCCTGCAACTGTTGCCGGGCATGGGGCCGGCGAACGCGGCGCGACTCTTCACGCACTTCGAAGCCGCTGGCCACGACTGGCGTGCGCTCGCGGCCTTCAATGCTCCGCCGCTCGCGGCCGAGGGATGGCCACCCTTCGCGGAACTCATGGCAACGCTGGGAGCGCCCGAAGGGCCATGGCAGGGGCAGGTCGGTCGCGTGCGCGAATGGTACGAGCCGCACCTGGAGCGTCTCTACGAAGCGGCACAGGTGCGCGCGGGTGACCTGCTGCAGCTCGAACGCATTGCGCCGCAATTCCCGACCAGGGAGCAATTCCTGAGCGACCTCGCGCTCGACCCGCCGCAGGCGAGTAGCGACTTGGCCGGCGCGCCGTTGCTGGACGAGGACTACCTGGTGCTCTCAACCATCCATTCGGCCAAGGGCCAGGAGTGGGACGCTGTGCACGTGCTCAATGTGGCGGACGGCAATTTCCCGTCGGAATTCACCACCGGCGACGCCGGGCAGATCGAGGAAGAACGTCGTCTGTTGTACGTGGCGATGACTCGGGCGAAGACCGACCTTCACGTCATTGCGCCGCTGCGCTATTACATTTCTCAGCAGCCGCGACGGGGAGATGCGCATGTGTACGGCGCGAAGAGCCGCTTCATGACCCGCGCAGTGCTCGCGCAGTTCCAGGAGGATACCTGGCCCCAGCCCGAGGCGGGCGTCACGCCATCTCGCGCCGCGCCCCCGGTGGATGTTGCCGGGAGACTGCGCGGGATGTGGGTTAACGGCGGTGAAGGGGGAAGGGTGAAGAGTGAAGGGGAAATGAGTGAGTGACCGTATTCACATTGTCTGCCCGCATTGCACGGCCACGAACCGTGTTACGCCGGAGCGGGTCGGCGACAAACCGAAGTGCGGTAAATGCCATAAACCCCTCTTCGATGGCCACCCCATCGAATTGGACGAAGCCGGCTTCGAACGCCATATCTCTAGCAATGATGTTCCGGTGGTGGTGGATTTCTGGGCGCCCTGGTGCGGGCCATGCCTGGTGATGGCGCCTGAATACGAGAAGGCGGCAGCGATGTTGGAACCGAATGCGCGCTTCGCCAAGGTCAACACCGAAGAAGCGCAAGGTCTTGCGCAGCGTTTCAGTATTCGCAGCATTCCGACCATGGCCCTGTTTCGCGGCGGCCGTGAGATAGCGCGTCAATCTGGCGCGATGGGTGCAGCGGCGATCGCCGACTGGGTGCGTGCCAACGCCTGAATCCGCCGCCACCGGCCATGGTTCTCGGCCTACTCTCCAGGACTCGCACATCGAAGGCGGCGGCCAGAGACGAAACGGTCCATCCGCTGGCCTCGCCGAAGATGGCTTATGACTTGCCGTAGCGCCTTTTCGCTTTGTCTACGCAAACGTCCTTACTGTTACCTGCAAGGGCGTCGCACTTTTCGATTGCCACCGCGTAGTCGGCGTCACGCTTGTCAACCGCTGCATCCTGATGCGCTGCGTTGATTTCCTTGTTTGCTTCCCCGCGCGCTTTTGCGGCGTCCTTTTTCGCATCCGCGGTCTTCATTGACGCCTTGGCATCCGCCTTGGCGGCCGTCAGGTCGGCCTTGGCCTTTTTCACGCAAACGTCCTTCTTGTTGCCGGCCAGGTCGTCGCACTTTTCATTGGCCACCGAGTAGGTCGCCTCTGCCTTTGCAATGCGTACGTTGTAGGTGGCTTTGCTGCTGGGTTGATACGCGGCCTCCAGTTCGGCCAGCGCAACGTTCTCCGTGCCCTTGGCCTCAGCCATGCAGATATCGTTCTCATTTGCTGTAAAACGGTCGCAACCAGCTTTGGCGGACTTGTATTCTGCTTCGATTTTTTCTTTGGCGGCCTTGTGTTCTGCCTTCGACATGGTGTTGGCCATCGCGGCGGCGCTGAACGACAGGCTGATTGCGGTTGCGATAGCGGTAATGGTCGATTTTTTCATGGTGGTTCCTTCACATTGATAGTGGGTATTGCCGGGCGCGAAGATGCAGCGGTCGCGGCTGCGCTACTTGGGGCGATTCACTTCGTCCTGACGGTTCTGCCAGTCCGAGATCTGTTTCTCCGCTGCTTCCTTGCTGATTCCGTACGTTTCCTGGATTTTCCCCGCCAGCTTGTCGCGCTTGCCGGCGATTACGTCGAATTGATCATCGGTCAGCTTGCCCCATTGTTGCCTCGCGTTGCCCTTGAATTGTTTCCAGTTGCCTTCGATGCGATCCCAGTTCATGGTCTTGTTCTCCCGCGTTGGTTGAATATCGATGCCGGCAAAAACCGGCTATTGCGGATCTCCGTGCGCCTTCATTGCGCTTGGTAAACGGTGAGGAGCGACCTGGAGGACGATCGCTCTAATAATCGAAGGTTATAGTCATTTGTTTTTTTCGTCCGTGTGCCAGCGCACAGACCTTGGGACTCCGCGGGGCGATGTTCGCGATCTCCCCCGCGGCCCTAGATCAGCCTAGTTGCGGAACGTGCCGCCATATCGACGTGCGGGGATAGCCAGCACTTCATGGCGCCCGAAACGCCTGGTGCGAGTCAAGAAAAGAAATCCGCGCCGGTTCTCAAAGCAACTTTCTCCGGATGTACGGTACGGACGCTGCCGCTGCGATGACGATTGCGAGGCCAATGGCGCCAGCGGTGACCGGTCGATCGCGTGCCATGCTCTGGACGCCACTGCTTGCGCGGCTCAATTGTTTGCGTGCTTTGCCGGCGATCTCGCTGGCGCGGTCCATTCCGCTGTAGGTCGCACCGGATAATTTTCCCCGCGCTGTGCCTGCACTGTCGGACAGCGCTTGCTTCGTTTCGAGCAATTTCTCCTTGGCAGCTTCCAGGACTTGCAGGACACGTCCTGCCGATTTTCCTTCCGCAGGCAATTGTGGTGGCGAACGCCGCCGCCCCGCGAGGAACAATCCGGCGAGACTGGAGCCGGCGAGTGCCATCGGTATCGGATATCGCTGCGCCAAGCTCGCCAATCCGACGATATATCTGCTTGCGTCGATGCCGCTAACGGAATCGATTCCATCCCGGATCAATTCACGCGGCGTCAGGCGATGCTCGATTTCATCCAGGGTTGCATCCATCCTCTCCCGGACACGATCGAGTTCGGCTTCGATTTCTTCGGGCTTTCTCACGTGGTCGATGCTCATTTGATGTGCTCCTTCACGACTTCCGCGTCGCGGCGAACGGACCGGGCGATGCGAGATGGTTTCAGACTCTCAGTCTTGAGCTTATCGCGACCCGATCCCAACAGAAGCCAACCCACAAAAAGCACGATGGCGCCGACGATTAGCGGTGCAAGCCAGGGAGCCTGTTGCTCGGGCAATACTTGCGCGAGACCCGCGACAATGGCGAACAACACCAGCAGAAAGCCTGCGAACAGGACCGCGCCACCCGCGGCAAGCGAGGCCATGCCCGTGCCTATTGCTGAAACCTTTTCCGAGATCTCAGCCTTGGCGAGTTCAGCCTCGTTCCGAATCAATGTCGCGGACTCGCGCCACAGATCGGAGAATAGCCGGACCAGCGGGCGCCTCTGGTAACTCGTGTCCATCGAATCCAATGCGTCCATAGCACACTCCTTCCTTCGCAATTAGCGGGCAAATCGATTGCCCGGGTGGCTCAGTCAAGGCCGCTTGATTTCCTGCGACCGCAAAACCAGATTGCACAGACGCCCGTTCCGGCTCGGAGCAGGATTGTGCAAGGGGCATGAAAGCTCAGATTGCGGAACACCGAACTGGTTCAGACCATGTCCGGCCGGGCGCAAAACAGTTAGGGCCAAAATCCTACAGCGGCAGGCGGTCTGTCGATATGGGCTGTTCGCCGCATAGGGTCAATGAACTCAGACGCAAAGGGTTGTCCAATAAAATCCGGCAAATTTTTCAAACCATCGCATGAGCAGAGGCTGGCCGGAGCGCCCGTGAGTCGTCAGATACTTCAGCGCAACGCAAGAATTGGAATGATTGCCGGATATGGAAACAAAGAAAACACAGCATTCCGCAAGAAAAAGGACCAGGCCTCGCCACAACGGTGTCGACGTAAAGGAGCCGCGGCCCCCGTTTCCCAAACAGCACCAGGAGAGTCCGGGCCTGGAGTCCAAACTCAAACCGGCGCCGCGCTATGAGGCCGAAGAATACAGGGCGGCCAGAAAGCTGCAGGGGAAGGTTGCGTTGATCACCGGTGGAGATTCCGGGATCGGACGCGCCGTGGCGGTGTTGTTCGCGCGCGAGGGTGCGGCGATTGCGATCAACTATCTTGCAGAGGAACAGTCCGACGCGGAGATGACGCAGGCGGCCGTCGAGGCCCGCGGTGGAGAATGTCTGCTGATTCCCGGGGATCTCGCGGTGCGGGGATTCTGCCGCCGCCTGGCGGAAAAAACCGTACGTCAATTCGGGCGCATCGATATCCTGGTTTCCAACGCAGCCCACCAGCGCCGCAAGGACGACCTCGGTGAGTTGACCGACGAGGAACTCGAATACACGTTCAACACCAATATCCTTGCGTATATTCGCCTTGCGCGGGCTTGCCTTCCTCATATGACGGCGGGCGGCGTGATCATTGCGACGAGCTCGAAAACCGGAATACTGGGATCAGAAAAACTTCCGGACTACTCGGCCACCAAGGGGGCGATCAACGCGTTCACCAAAGCACTTGCACAATCGCTCATTTCCCGTGGGATCCGTGTCAACGCGGTCGCACCGGGTCCCGTATGGACTCCTCTCAACCCGTCCGACGGCGGACTGTCAGCCGAAGAAGTCGCAAAATTCGGGGAGAAGAATCCGATGGGACGGCCGGCGCAACCCGAGGAACTTGCTCCCGCTTATGTCTTCCTCGCGTCGAACGCCGATTCTTCCTACATCACGGGAACGATACTGCAGGTGATGGGAGGAGAGACGAGCGGCGGTTAGAACTCACGTCGCTTCGATAAATTGAACTCCAACACAGCTAGGATTCCGATCATGGCCAAATACGGACCGAAAGCAGCTAGTAAGGTCAGAAAAGCGATGCATGAGCGCAAGAAAGGAACATTGAAAAGCGGAATATCCGGAAAAAAAGTAACGAGTCGCAAGCAGGCGATTGCAATAGGCCTGTCCCAGGCAAGAAAAGCCGGAGCGAAAGTGCCGCGTCCGAAAAAGAAAAAATAACAGAAGGTATTCGCGATGAGGCTCCACAGACCCGAACCGCCGGTCGACTACCCGGGTAATCAGCCCCCCAAACCGCCCCCTATCGACCGGCCGCCGCCGGTCAAGGAACCGCCACCGATAGATCCGGGCACTCGGCCCCCTGTCAACCCGCCCCCTATCGATCGGCCGAGGCCCGTCAAAGAACCGCCGCCGGCAGACCCCGCCGGTCAGCCGCCCGTCCAGCCGCCTCCCATCGATCGGCCGCCGCCGGTCAGAGACCCACCGCAGAGACCGCCACGGAAGGATCCGCCGGTGAGAAAGCGCTGAGCAGAATCGAGTACTGTGTGCTCTTCACGAACGAGCGCGAAAGGATGGCGATGGTTCCGAATACCGAAAAAATCAGCAGTCTGGTGCGTCAGTTGTTGATCGAATTGGGTGAAGACCCCGCGCGGGAAGGATTGCTCAAGACCCCCACGCGGGTCGCAGCCGCACTGGAATACCTCACATCAGGCACTCGGACCGACCCGAAGAGGGTCATCAACGACGCCATTTTCACGCAAGAGACCAACAGCATGGTCATCGTAAAAAACATCGAGGTCTACAGTCTGTGCGAGCACCACATGCTGCCGTTCTTCGGCCGCTGCCATATCGGCTACATCCCGAGCGGCAAGGTCTTCGGCGTCAGCAAACTGGCGCGCCTGGTCGACATGTACGGGCGCCGGCTGCAACTCCAAGAACGCCTCACCGAGCAGATCTCGAGAGCCGTGATGGATGCGATCGGCGCGCAAGGCGTCGGCGTGATGATTGAAGCGCGGCATCTTTGCATGATGATGCGGGGTGTCGAAAAACAGAACTCGGTAATGATCACTTCGTCCGTGGTCGGAACTTTCCGCGATTCGGTCGCGACCCGCGAGGAGTTTCTGGCGCTGATCGGCAATCGAAATGACTAACGGGTGCAAGGGCAGCTCCCTAAAAAAAGAAAAAGGCCCGACAACGAAGCCGTCGGGCCATTTTTACTGCTAACCTCAAGACGAAGAGACTGACTAGAGATAGAGACTGAACATCCAGGCAGCGAACAGAATCACGCAAAAGATCTGCGCGATAGCCAAAAGGGCCGTGTAGCGCATGATGGTCGGCGTCTCCAACGACACTCTCCATCCTCGCAACAGGTTCGAGTTCATGATCCAGCTCCTTGCTTGCCCATGGACAGCGAAAGTTTGAAGTATTCGCCATCCTGCGGTCTGTTCTGTAGCGCACATTGGAGGGCAGGTGAAGGAGGGAGGAAGCCGGGATAAAAAAACGGGCACCCGAAGGTGCCCGTTAGTCCGTGAAGCGCCGCTGACGCGCTTCACCGGCCACTTCACATCTGGCCGTGTTTCTTCTTGGCCGCATCAACACATTTCTGGCGATCGCCAGTGTTGTTGATGGCCTCGCACTTCTTCAGGGCAGCGAGATACTCCGCTGACTTCTGTTCGGTGCCGGGCGTGGTTTGGCTCGGTTGGTTGCCGGGTGTGGTTTGGTTCTGGCTCTGGCCGCTCTGCGTGTTTGGATACGGTTCGTCGGCCGCACTGACGAAACCGCTTGCGGCCAACGCGAGTGTGCCGGCGGTAAGCAGGGAAAGTAATTTGCTCATGTCACATCTCCTTCCTTTTTGAGTGATCCTTCCAAGGATTCACGTCGTTGTAAAAGAATCACGACGATAAAAAAGATTCACGACCATTGCCTCGCAAGCTACCGCAAGGCAACTTCAGGCGTCGTACGTCGTGCTGCTTTGGCGCGACCAATGCGGGCCGCGTCGTGAAGTTAGTCACGCGTCGCGGCATTCAGTTCGGAAAAAAAAGTTGTTCCGATCGGCGTGTCGCTGATCGGCGACGGAAGTGAGATGAATGTTAACGTGCCGACGCTGGTGCGCGGGCTTGCGGGCAATTCAAACGAAATTTCTTGCCGGGACGCACCCCGCGATTGCTACTCAGCTCTCAACGAGATTGCGGAGACGGCGGAGGATCTCGACCGCGCGATCGAACTGGCAATCAACTTCCGCCGGAGCGACATTCGCTGGAGGCTCCGTCAGAACTTTCGCCGCCGGCGCGCCGACCGCCGCAGCCTCGCTACAGGCGCCACCGATGGATGACTGTTCGACGGCAATGTCAGGCATGAGACCGGTGCCCTGGATCTTGCGTCCATCTGGAGTGCTGTAATAGGCCGTAGTGAGTTTCAACGCGGAGCCGGCGCTCAGCGGCAGCACGACCTGCACCGAACCTTTTCCGAAAGTTCTCGTTCCGACAATCGTGGCGCGGCCATGACCTTGCAACGCTCCGGCGACGACTTCAGCGGCGGACGCCGAGCTGCCGTTGACCAGCACTACCAACGGCACAATCTTAAGGGCGGTGCGCAGCGTCGAATAGTCCTCACCGCCCGGGACGTATGCCGGTTTTGCGAGCAAGCGCATGCGCGATTGTTCCGAGGCGCTTTCGGTGTACACCACCAGAGCGTCTTCGGGCAGGAAGGTGGCGGAAACACCGACCGCCGACTTGAGCACTCCGCCGGGATTGTCCCGCAAGTCGAGGATGACGCCTTTCAATCCACCGGTCTGCTGATAACCGCCAGCCAGCGCGGCGATCATGCTTTCGGCGGTATGCTTGTGGAAATGCGTAATCTTCAAATAGAAGTAGGCGCTGTCGATCGTTTTGGACTTCACGCTGCGGGCCTGGACGATCGCCCGTTTGACGGTGACTACGCGGGGATCAGCAATGCCCTTGCTTAAAACGGTTAGCGCGATGCTGCTGTCGGGTTCGCCTCGTGCGTGCTGGATCGCTTGTTCGAGCGTCAGCCCGGCAACGTCGGTTTCGCCGAACCTGGTGATGAGGTCCCCGGACTGCAGGCCGGCACGGTGCGCAGGAGAATCCTCGAACGCTGTGATGACCTTGACGGCACCCTTCTCCAGGCTGACCTCCATGCCGAGGCCGCCAAAGACGCCGCCGGTCTCCAGGCGCAATTCGTTGTAGGCATCGGGTTCAAGGTAATAGGAGAATGGGTCAAGGGCGGCAACCATGCCCTTGATGGCGTTGGAGACAAGTAACTTTTCGTCCAGACGATCGGCGTAGCGGGATTTGATCTGATCGTAGGCTTCGGAAAATTCGCGGACTGCGTCAAATTTCTCCGCCTGGTCCGCAATTGCTAGCGGGGCAGCCTGCACAAAAATGGCCAGTGCAAAGCCGAGTCGGAACCCCTTTGCCGCCGTCGGGCCGATGCATCCCATGATCCCTCTTCACAGCCAAAAAGATGTAGTTATAGTACGACAAAAATGTAGTCTTTTCTTGGCAATATGTAGTTCTTTTGTTTTCAAACGTGTAGCTATCACGGGATATTTCGTGTGGACTTCTGAAGCCCCGTTTTGCCCCAATACACCTGCGCCGGTCTCCGGTGCAGACACCTTGGCCCCTAGCGCGGCGGCCACCATGTTCACGCGATTTGGTCATACGCGAGCCCGCCACGAGAGCCACAGGATATTCAAACGATGAACAAGGACATGAAAACGCTAGAGGGCAAGGTTGTAGTCGTCACCGGCGGCTTCGGACAACTTGGTCTCGCGGTTGCGCGCGCAGCAAGCGACGCAGGTGCGCGGGTGGCAGTACTGGACCGCGCCCGGCCGCCGGCTGAGGGCGCTCTGCCTGCCGGCGCTTTGGCGCTGGGCGAGCTCGACCTCGCCGAGCCGGACGCTGCGGCGCGGGCCCTCGATCAGGTGGTCTCCCGGTTCGGCGGATTGGACGCCCTGGTTAACGTCGCGGGCACCTTCCGTTGGGAAACGCTCGAAAAAGGCAGCCTGGCAACGTGGGATCTGCTTTATCGGGTGAATCTGCGCAGCGCGGTGAGTACCTCGCGGGCGGCACTACCGCACCTGATGCGACGGGGCGGAGGACGCATCGTCAATATCGGCGCCGGCGCCGCCGCAGCCAAGGCCGGAGCCGGCATGGGTGCATATTCCGCTTCGAAGGCCGGAGTGGCCAAGTTCACCGAAGCGCTGGCCGATGAACTGAAGGACCACGACATCACGGTCAACGCCGTGCTGCCCAGCATCATCGATACGCCGGCGAATCGCGCGGATATGCCGGACGCGGACTTCAGTCGCTGGGTTACGCCCCGCGCCATTGCCGACGTCATCGTGTTCCTGTTGTCGGAGCAGGCACGTCCAATGACCGGTGCGCTGATTCCGGTTTCGGGGCGGGTTTAGGGTCTAGTATCGCGAAAATCTTGCGCAGACCTCACTCCGCCGTCAATTGCAGTTTGCGGACCAGATTGCCGTAGGTCTCCCATTCCTGGCGCACGAATGCGGCGAAACCGGCAGGAGAAGAAACAGCGGCTTCCGCACCTGTAACGGCAAGATGCGTCTGCACCGCCGGCGCGGCAAGGGCGGCAGCCACCTCTCGGTTCAGTTTCTCGGTCAATTCAGCAGACGTTCCTGCCGGCGCGAAGAAACCGGCCCAGGTATCGAGCGCGTAAGTCGGGTACCCGGATTCCACTATGGTCGGGACCTCCGGCAGGATCGCAGCACGCTGACGGCTCGTCACCGCCAGCGCGCGCAGTTTGCCCGCCCGGATATGCGGGAGCACCACAACGTAGCCGCTCATCATCAGCGGCACGCGTCCGGCAAGCACATCAGTCAGTGCCTGGCCATCGCCGCGGTAGGGGACGTGCAACAGGTCGATACCGGCGACCTGCTTGAACAACTCTGTCGCCAAATGCGGCAGCCCACCGGTGCCGCTTGACGCATACCCCAGCGGTTGCGGCTGGATGCGTGCCAGCGTGACGAGTTCCTTGATGGAAACGACCTGAAGGTCGGGATGCGCAACCAGCACCATCCCGGATACATAAGCCTGCGCCACTGGCACGAAATCCTTGATCGGGTGGTAGCCCGCGCTAGTGTAAATGTGCGGGCTGACCACATGGCTATTGTTGGTAAAAAGCAGGGTTGATCCATCCGGTTTTGATCTGGCCACGGCAAGGGCGCAGATGGTTCCGCCTGCGCCCGGCTTATTCTCGACGATGACGCGCTGCCTGAGCCGCTGACCGATTGCGTCGGCAATCACGCGGGCGCGCGCATCGAGACTGCTGCCGGCGGTGACGGGAACGAGGATGCGAATCTCGCTCGGCAGGTTCTCGGCCAGCAGCGAAGTCGCTGCCAGCACCAACACAAGAGCTGCGCACGTTGGCGCCAGTCGCATGGCCACACCTCCCTGGTATTCTCCAACTTTCAATCGTTTCGCGAAAACCCGGTGGATTTGGCCTGATTCTCACATGCTCCGGACGTCCGGGAAGCACGGTCACAACGCGTCTGAAATCAAGGGATCTGCCACAAGGCTGCTCAGAATGAAACTTGCCGGAGGAACCGCAGTAGCCTACACTGCGCACCCGCTAACTCGAAGTATGCTTCAGAGGGCTACCTGAATGAAAACGACGATTCTTCAATATCTTAGAACCAATGGCGAGCAATTGGACGCCGAGATTGCCAAGGCGCTCCACATGCCTAAGGCCGTGGTTCTAGATCACATTTCACAACTTTCATCGGCGGGAGAGGTGATCTGCTGCCAGGTGACGCGCTATTTCGGCGGCAAACAGATCGAGGGCGTGAGTTGCCGGCTCTCCGCCTACGTGCCGCCGCGAGCCACCGGGCCCAAACCCGGCGCGAAACGAGGCGCCGACGTCGATTTGAATGCCGCATGAGGCACTAAACCGGCGTAGGCGACGATAGAAGCGCTACGCCGCTTCCATTGACAGAAAGAAAAACCCCCGCCATTTTTTTGGGCGGGGGTTTTTCTTTCAAGGTTAGTACCGCCAAAATCTAGATCGCGCGCAGCTCCAGTTGCCGCTCGAACTGCAGGCTCTCCTGATCGCGGTAGATCGTCGCCAGCGCACGCGTCTTTTGGCCGGCTATGAAGCGCACCGCCGCGTTGTGCTCGTCGAAGCTGCCCTCGATCTCGATTCGATCCCACGCGCTCGCGTGACCGACGTAATTGATGCCCACGTCGTAGTGCGCGCTCCAGAAAAACGGCACCGCGTCGAACTTCTCCCGCGCGCCGAGCATGTTGCGCGCCGCCGTTTGTCCCTGCCGCTCGGCCACCACCCAATGTTCGACGCGGATCCGCTCGCCCGAGTGGTGATCCGGCCAGCGCGCGATATCCCCGGCGGCGAACACGCCCGCCACGCTGGTCTGCAGGTATTCGTCGACGAGTACGCCGCGGTCAACAGCCAGGCCGGCCTTCTCGGCCAATGACAACGCCGGTCGCACGCCGACGCCGATAACGACCAGTTCGGCAGGCACGCGCTCGCCGTTGTCGAGCGTCACCGACTTCTCGTCAATCGCCTGCGGCCGCATACCCAAATGGAACGACACGCCATGCTCTTCGTGAACCTTGCGGATAAAAGCGCCAAGCTCCGGGCCCATGACCTTTGCGAGCGGTACGGCGTCCAGACCGACCACGTGGACGTCAACTTTGCGGGCGCGAAGCGAGGCGGCGACCTCCAGGCCGATGAAGCTGGAGCCGACAACGACTGCATGCTGGGCCTTCCCGGCCGCGGCGATGATGGCGCGGCTGTGACCGAGGGTGCGGAGATAATGCACGTGCGGCAAATCGGCCCCGGGCAGTTCCAGCTTGACCGGATCGGCGCCGGTAGCAAGCAGCAGCTTGTCGTATTGGAAGGCGCGACCGCCATCGAGAATGACTTGTTTGCGCGCGGTGTCGATAGAGTTTGCCCGCGCGCCTAGCACCAGTTCAATCGCTTGCTCATCGAAGAACTCGCGCGGACGAAGCGGCATCCATTCTTCGGGCGCGGTGCCGGCCAGGTAGTCCTTGGATAAATTGGGACGATCAACAGGCAAGTCCGTGTCCGCGCCGATCAACACCAACTGCCCTCGGTAACCCTCGCGACGCAAAGTCTCGGCAGCGGAGTGGCCGGCGGCTCCGGCACCGACAATGACGATCCGCGCCGGCGCATCATCGGGACTGGCGGGCACTTCACGCTCGGGCAAGCGTTTGCCCACCCGCACGCGCTCACTCTGCTGAATCACCTGGTAGCACGGAATCGGGTTTAGCGCCGGCGCGCGCAACGGTGCGCCGGTGCGCAAATCGAAACACGCGTGGTGCCACGGACAACGCACCGTTCCCTCCACGAGCAGACCTTCGTTGAGCGGTCCGGAGTAGTGAGTGCAGGTGGCACCGACCGCGAATATCTCCTCGCCACGGCGCGCCAACAGGACGGCCTCACCGGCTGCGTGGCCAAGCATCATCTTGCCGTCGGCCAGTTCCGATAGCGCAACACCTTTGGACAGGTCCGGCCCGCTCAGTTTCTGTTTTTCGCCCATCACGTCCTCCACGAAAGGGGGATGGACAACATACCGCATCGTCCGAAAAAGTGCGTCTGACTGCCGTTTAAGCCTGGAGCTATGCCGCTACCGGCACGGGGATTCCTTCCTGTTCGCACGTCGGCGCAACGTCGGACACGGTGGCGCGCTGCATGTCACGCGGCCAGCGCAAGTCGTCGTAGCCCTTGCCACGATGCATGGTGCAGCGGTTGTCCCACATCACGAGGTCGTACAGGCGCCACCGGTGGGTGTAGACGAACTGCGGCTGGGTGGCGTGCTCGACGAGTTGGCGCAACAGTGCCGTGCCGTCCTCATCCTTCATGCCGAATATACGTCCGGCGTGGGAAGCCAGATAGAGCCCCATGCGTCCGGACCCGGCGTGCCGGCGCACCAGGGCCTGCGGCACGGGCGGCAGCATCTGATTTTCTTCATCTGAAAAGTCGGTGAAACCGAGTTTTCTGCGCGAATACATTATTGCGTGTTCGGCAACCAACCCGCGCAGGCGCTGCTTCGTTTCATCCGCAAGGGCGTCGTAAGCGGCGCGCATGTCGGCGAATTCGGTCTGGCCGCCGACCGGCGGAATGCTGCGTGCGTAAAGCAGCGAGGCTTTCGCAGGCACGCGGCGGAAGGAGCTATCCGTATGCCACATGCGGTTGGCCATTTCGAACATGCGTTTGCGGCTCTCCTTGCCCCAGATCGACTCGCCTGCATCCAGGTTGGAAACGTCCGAAATTTCGGCGCGAACACGCAGCTTGGCGTCGTTGCGCACGGCATGGATGCTCGTTTCCAGGGGACCGAAGTTGCACGCGAAATCGAGGTGCTGATCGGTCGACAGATGCTGGTCGGGAAATATCAGCACAGAGTAACGATTGAAAGCCGTTTCGATTTGCGCGCAGTCTTCGCGCAACAGGGGTATAGCGAGGTCGATATCTCCGATCTCAGCGGCGAAACTTTCGTTGACGGGGTAGACAGTCATTGCCTTCTCCCATTTTTATCGTCAGGGTGTCTGCGAACTATAGCCGGGACGTGCACCATGTCAATCCAAGCTGGAGAAGTGTGCGGCGAGGCGTTCGATCTCCCGATCGGATAACGTCATCGCAAAAGGCATCATCAGCCCAGCATTCATCCCGCGGCGGCCGTTGCCACGGTAGAGCTTGAGCGCGTAGACTAGGTACCCCCGGTTCTGGCCGCCGATCCGTCCCCAATCCGGTACCAGGCGCGAGCTTCCATCCTCGCCGTGGCACGAAGCGCACACGGCGAGCAGCGTCTCGAACGGCAAGCCGCTTTCTGCCTGAACGGGGGGCGCACACAGCGCAAGAGTCAGCGCTACCGCGAGCGCCAGCACGATGCGGTTACCAGGACATAGAGCCGAAGTGGCGCGCAATGTCTTTGAGATCGTCATCCGAAAAACCCTTGACTGCATCGATCATCATTGCCGGGGCCCAACCCATGCGTCGCTGTCCGTCGCGATACTCGCGCAGGGACCGGTAAAGGTAGTCGAAGTTCTGTCCCCCTATGCGTGGGAACAGCGACGTTCCGGTCGAGCGACCATGGCTTTCATGACAGGAAACGCACGCCGCGGATTTGGCCAATCCCTTCACCGGATCGCCCGCGTAACCGGGAGTTTCGCCGGCATGGGAAAAATCAGTCGTACCTTCAATCAACAGAGCACAGAACAGGAGTGCGGCTGCGCTTCGGAGCGGCTGCAGTGTTTGGCGATCGAGGTCGAGGGTTGTGCGCATGACATTCGAGTGACTAATTACTTCCGCCTTCCACAGCGTGACCGTCGGCACGCCAGCGCAGCATGCCTCCAGCGAGGTTCGCTGCATCCCTGAGCCCGGCTTGTTGCAGGATCACGGTTGCCTGCGCCGAGCGGGCACCCGATCTGCAGACCGCAACGACCGGGCGCTCACGGTCGATTTCACCGGTCCTTTTGACCAGTTCACCAAGCGGGATCGATATCGCGCCGCGGATATGTCCCAACGGGCCGTAGTATTCCGAAGGCTCCCGCACGTCGATGATCTGGATCTTGTCAGCGGCTTCTTCCAGTGATTGCGGATGGATTTCCCAGATGCCGGCAAAGGTGTAGGTTAATGTTGCCCAGGCCGGCGCCGTCAGCGACACGTCCCCGTCCGCCTGCTGTCCGCACTTGAGGTTGGCCGGCACAGCGGCATCGATTTGCTTCGGATGCGGCAAGCCCAGGTTTTCCATATAGCCCGCGAAGTCGGCTTCGCCGATCTCACCTCCCAGGCGCGGATTGAAGCGCCGCTCCTCCGCCACACTCGTCACCGTGAGACCGCGATAGTCATGCGCGGGGTAGAGCAAACAATTTTGCGGCAACGTCAGAATCTGGGTGTGCACCGAACGGTACAGCGCGCGCGGGTCACCTTGCTGGAAGTCCGTGCGTCCGCTCCCGCGGATCAGCAAACAGTCACCGGTAAATGCCATGCTTTCATCGTCAAGCACGTAGGTCAGGCATCCGTTGGTGTGACCCGGTGTGGCGCGGACCTGGAGATGGCGTCCGCCGAATTCAATTTCGTCGCCATGCTCAAGATAGCAATCTGCACCCTCGGCGCTGCTGCTTCGTGCCAACCCAATCCGGCTCCCGCATCGCCGCTTCAGGATCCATGCGCCCGTAACATGGTCGGCGTGGATATGGGTTTCCAGCGTGTACAGCAGGCGCAGTTCGAGTTCGCTTATCAGCGCCGTGTCCCGGCGCGCCTGCTCGAAGACCGTATCTATGAGCACCGCCTCGCGACTGCGGCTATCACCGAGAAGGTAGGTATAAGTGGAGGACTGGAGGTCGAATAACTGCCTGAATACCAGCATTGATGATCACGAAATATGCTGTCTATAAGTCCGTTACCTGCGGATTCCTCATTCCGAATATAGTTTACCCGCTGAGCCGCAAACGCGGTGGTCCTTGCCGGCGATATGCGGACATCCTTATGCGAACGTTCCGCACGCTCTGCGGCACTGGCGTAAGATTTTCCTTTCCTTGGAGAAGCCAGTATGAAGGTGTTCATCACCGGAGGCGGGGGGTTCCTCGGGTACCGCCTCGCGCAGCGCCTGCTGGAGCGAAAGACGTTGGCCGGCGCTGACGGCAAGCCTGCATCCATTTCGCAGATCAAGCTGTTCGACGCGGCATTCCCGCCGGATGTTGATTCCAGGCTAGAGTGCGTGAAAGGCGACATCGCGGAGCCTGCCGCCATTGCGGCCACGATGGATGCCGATACCGGTTCGGTTTTCCATCTTGCGGCGGTAGTCAGTGCGGGCGCCGAAGCCGATTTCGATCTCGGCTACCGCGTCAATCTCGACGGCACGCGCAATCTGCTCGAAGCATGCCGGAAACTCAAATCCCCGCCGCGGCTGGTGTACGCCAGTTCGCTGGCCGTGTTCGGCGGAAAATTGCCGGCGGTCGTTGACGATTCGATCACGACCAACCCTCAGACCTCCTACGGTACGCAGAAAGTGATCGGTGAATACCTGGTCAATGATTACTCGCGCAAGGGCTTTCTCGACGGCCGCAGCCTGCGTTTGCCGACCATCGTCGTGCGACCTGGCAAGCCCAATCTCGCCTCGACTTCGTTTGCGAGCGGCATGTTCAGGGAACCGCTGAACGGCGTGGTGTGCGAAGTCCCCGTGGAGGATTCGACAGAACTCTGGATTCTGTCGCCCCGGCAGGTCATCGAGTCGTTTGTGCATGCCCACGACCTGCCGGCGTCCGCATGGGGTACGAATCGTTCGATCAACGTCCCGGGCATCACGATGTCGGTAAAGCAGGGCGTGGAAGCATTGCGCCGCATCGCCGGGGACAAAGTTGCCGCGCGTGTGGTGTTCAAACCCGTCGAGCGGATTCAGAAAATGATCGTGACGTTCCCCGCGCGCTTCAAGACATCGAGGGCGATGGAATTGGGCTTCAAATCCGATCCGGATATCGATAGCGTGATCAAGGCTTACATCGCAAGCGAAGGCATCAAGCTTTGACAATCATGGTGCTATCTTAGAGAAATCCAGCTCCTTGAAATTTGGTTCCCTCCCCTTGCTGGTGCGGACGGGATAAAGTCGGAGGATTCATGGCCAGTTCGGCGGATGCCGGGGAAAGCCCCGACTTTCGAGTCCTGTTCGAGTCTGTACCTGGCCTGTACCTTGTTCTGACGCCAGACTTCACCATCGTGGCGGCGAGCGATGCCTATCTGCGCGCGACCTTGATGACGCGGGACGACCTCCTCGGCCGGGGGTTTTTCGACGTATTCCCCGATAGCCCTGACGATCCCGACGCCGACGGAAGAATGAATCTGCGCGCCTCACTGAAACGAGTCGTCAGCCAACAGACCCCCGATGCATTGCCGGTGCAAAAATACGATATCCGGCGATCGGAATCCCAGCGCGGCTTTGAGGAAAGATACTGGAGCCCGGTCAATTCGCCCGTGTTCAGCAAGGACGGGACACTCGCCTACATCATCCACCGCGTGGAGGACGTCACCGAATTCGTTCGGCTTACACAGCAGAGCGGCGCGCAAGCCAGGCAGTCCGAAGCGCTGCGTTCGCGAGTTGAAAAGATGGAGGCGGAGACACTTTCGCGCACCAGCGAACTGGCCGAGGCAAACCAGGACCTGAGGAAGACGCACGAGGAACTGAAATCGGCGCTTCGGGAACTGGAAGGATTCAGTTATTCGGTTTCTCATGATCTGCGCTCGCCGCTGCGCGCCATCGAAGGTTTTGCCAGGATACTCGAGGAGGAACATGTTGCCTCCCTGGATGAGGAAGGCAGGCGTCTGCTGAGGATCATTCGCGACGGCGGCGCCAAAATGGGTCGGCTCATCGATGGACTCCTGGGCTTTTCGCGCCTGGGAAAGCAACCGTTGGCACTGGCTGCGGTAGATATGGATCTGTTGGTATCCGAGGTCGTGGCAGAGTTGCGTCTGAATGACCAACAGTCGCCGAAGCGAGTAGTCGTGCAAGTTCTGCCCGCCGCATACGGAGATCTAGCGCTGCTGCGTCTGGTCTGGATCAATCTGCTGTCGAATGCAGCCAAGTACACCGGCACGCGAAAACAGCCGCGGATCCAGGTTACCGGAATGAAAAAAGGTACCGAGATCGTCTATTCGGTCGCGGACAACGGTGTCGGATTCGACATGCAGTACGCGGGCAAATTGTTTGGCGTATTCCAGCGATTGCATGCCGATGAGGAATTTCCGGGCATTGGCGTCGGCCTTTCCTTCGTGCAACGAATCGTGAACCGTCACGGCGGGCGGGTGTGGGCCGAAGGTGCCGTCGACAAGGGCGCCACGTTCTTTTTTGCGCTGCCCATCGAAAATTTGCCTCGGACCCGATAGGAACAACGCCGCGGACAACTCGCCGTACGCTACTCGATGTCGATATCGAAAGTGCGCGGTGCCTCGGAGGCGGAGGCCAGACTGAAGTAGACGCGCCCGATCTCGCGTCCGTCGGTGGTTTCGACCTGCACCTTCCAGTCCCCGGGCTGATAGTTGGATTTCACGCCGTAGCCTCGAAACCCCAGCTCACGCCCGCCCACGATGTTGATGGGAATAGAGTCGTGCAGCACCCAGCCGCGCGGGTTGTTTTTCCAGTACCAACGCATCGTCACCTGATCGGAAAATCGCGTGGGCGAGAAGATGCGGAAGAACACGTAGACCTTGTCGCCGGGCTGGGCGAGGAAGTTCTGGTCGCCGTTGTCCCAGAAACGCCAAAAAGGCCGTTCGTGACTGAGCCGGTATTCGTCTGCTGTCCTTTCGACGGCGTGGTATACGCCGATATAAGGAATGGAGAGCGGCACCGGAGGGATCAGCCTGAGCAGATACAGGCAGAGAAAGGCGACAAGCACCAGGCCAAACGGAACGACCATCTGTTTTCTGGCATGCAGTTCGTGGTCCGGCGAGTGAATCAGAATCCGGCGGTAGATGACCGCCACAGGCAGACATCCGAGCAGCATCGAGAGCATGAACACAATTGTTCCAATCGAGCCGACAAATACCGGAACGACGCTGGCAGAGAACGACAGGAAGCAAAGACTGAGCAGGGCGAACTTGAACGACACCCCGAGCGCCCTGAAGCGACTGAGCTCGTTGGCTACGAGAAGGAATGCCAGAATGACCAGGACGTAAAACGACACGAGCAGCGACGAGCTCTTGAAGAAGAAAATGGTGTACAGGCTGATCAGGGATCCCAGCAGGAAGTGCACGATGACCGTGCGAAACTCGAAATACCAGCGTTTGACGACGAACATGTTTTCGGACGCCGGCGGCGGCTTACCTTCCTCGAAGAGCATCTGCAGCAGGGCTGCCGTCACTATGAGCAGATAGAGTGCCTGCTGCCCGATGAGAAGCCAGGAGTCGATCCGCCCCGTGGTCAGGATGTCGAAAAGAAACCCGCCCACGAAGGATGCGATGGCGACATTGCGCTCGTGCTTTTCGTAGTAGAGCTTGAGTCGGTGAAACCTTCCGGGTGAGGCGGGGATCGTTTCTGGTTGGGCCATTTTCGGAATACGAGGGATTGAAATATCGATCCGGCCGGCGCGGGCAAGCGGTGCCGCAACGGGCGTTACCGCAGATCATGTTCTCGTGAGGCAACGCAGGTCAAGGAGGACGAGGCGCAGTCTCGGGTTATGGCGTTAGAATTGGCGCGAAGCACGCAAACGCATGACGGGAAGGCCAGCGCTACCTGGTAACGTCCGGCGGACGTGAATCCAAACGCGCGCGCCGCAAACCATGGAGGCCAGATTCATGCAAACCGATATCGCTGCGAACGACGTCGATACCCTGCGGAAACTCAATCAGGGTTACATCAGATCGGTCCAGATGTCGGATGTCCGCTGGTTCGACGAAAACCTGGCGGACGATTTTCTGAACAGCAATCCAGACGGATCGCTGGTTGATCGCGCCGGTTTCCTGGCCCAGATCGCGCGACCGGTGACGATCAGGAATCTCGGGACCGAGGACGTACGCATCCGGCTCATCGGGGAGGTCGCGATCATCCACGCACGCACGACCTACACGAAGCCGGACGGCCAAACAGCAGCGGGTCGATACACGGACATATGGGCGCGGCGGCAGGGACGGTGGCTATGCGTAGCCGCCCATGTCACGCGCGGTTGATCAAGAACAGTGGAGAGGGGTGAGGGGCGAGGGGAAAATCCGATTGCGCCTTACGACAATGAACGGTAAGGGAAAACCCCGGCGCTGGGAAAGACGGGCAACAGGGGTAAAGTAACGCATGGCGAGCCCATTACTCGACGTGTCCTGGGACCAATGTCTGCTCGAGCCGGCGCCCGACCGGCAGGCCGAGGCCGCGTTGCGCCGTGAAACCGGTTCCGCGCCGGGCTGGATACGCTATTTCCTGAGCTGTCCGTGGCTACCCAGGGCTGCAATTCGCCTCGCCATAGACAACAAACTGCTGGTGGACCTCGATTTCCCGACTGTGGATCTGATCGGTCTGGTAGTGAGCCAGGAGAACGCTTGTCGCTATTGCTACGCGGTCACGCGTATGACGTTGCGCGTCCTCGGCATGAGCGAGGAACGCATGCAACAACTCGAGCAACGCCTTGCCAGCGGCGATCTTGAGCCCAAGGCTGTTGCTGCAATACGCTTCGCGCGCCGTATGACGCGCGCCAGTCCGCTGGTCACTTCTCAGGACCTCGAGTCCCTGCGCGGGACCGGCTACAGCGACGCGCAGATACGCGAAATCGCGTTCTGTGTCGCCTTCATAGCATTCTTCAACCGGATCTCCACCATTCCCGCGCTGCCGCCACATTCGTGGGAGCAACTCGCCGACCGGTGGTTCATGCGCGCGTTCCGACCGTTGTTCGCGCGCTCGGTACGCGGCTGGCGCAAGAGAGGGCAACCGGCGTCTTTCCCGCAACCGCCGACGGGACCGTTCGCCGGACTGCTGCTACAGTTCGAGAGCTCGCCCATCGGTCCCGTGCTCGAATCTGTGCTCAAGGACTTGTGGGCATCCCCTATCCTGAGCCGCCGCGCCAAGGCGCTGATGTTCGCGGTCATCGGCCGCGGCCTCGACTGCCAAAACTCCAGTGAGGAGATAGCCGGCGTTCTTGAAGCCGAGGGCCTGACGCCAGCCGACGCGGAGCAGATCCTCGCGCACCTCGGTGGCCCGGGCCTGGACGCCAGGGAGACCGCGCTGCTCGCGTTTGCGCGCGACACCATCCGCTACGAACCGATCCAGATCCAACGCCGTGCACGCGATCTGCGCGAGCAGCTGTCAGCGCCGCAGTTCGTAGAGGCGGTCGGTGTGGCGGCTCTGGCGAATTCCATGTGCCGGCTGTGCGCAGTGCTTCCGCGCCGGCCGTGAGTTACGCCTTCGCGCTCGTTCTGATCGTGTTAGCCGCTGCGGCGGCGGTGTTCGCCTGGCAGCAGCATCGGCTGCGCGAACTCCGCGCGCGCGTCGAGTCGTCCGCAGTCGAGCTGCAGCGCTTGCAGCAGTCGTGCGCGCTGCTCGCGCCTGCCGGCGTGGTCGAACGCCTGTTCTCCGACGGCGCAGAAAGCATCGCCGAGCACAAGGTGTTTACCGCCATGTTCACCGACCTGGTGGGCTACACTGCGCTCGCTGAAAGGCTCGATCCGAAAACGCTGGCGGGCGTGCTGAACGGCTACTTCCAACTCGTAAGCGACAGCGTCGTCGATCACCGTGGTCGCGTGGGCACGTTCCTCGGCGACGGCATCCTCATCTTCTTCGGCGCGCTCGACCCGAACCCCTGGCAGTGCGACGATGCGGTACAGGCGGCGCTCGCCATCCGTGCCGGGCTCGAGCGTTACAACCGCGAACTCGAAAACGATGGGCTGCCGCGTATCGCCATCGGTGTCGGTATCCACCGCGGGCCGGGGCTCGCCGGACTCATCGGCAGCCGCGACCGGCGCGAGTACACGGCGGTCGGCCCTACGCTGAACCTCGCCGCGCGCGTGCAGGCGCTCACGCGTGAGCATGGCCACGATATCCTGCTTACCGAATCTGTTCGCGAGCAACTCGATCCGCGCTTCGAACTGGCGCCCATGCGCGCTGTGCCGGTCAAGGGCATCGGCGAACCGGTCGTCACCTATGCCGTGATCGCCGGAAGGGAAGAGAAGGCCAGGATGAAAGTTGCCGAGACGAGGGAGGAGGTGCGAACTACGAGGGTCGAGTGAATTTCTAGTGCATTTGGAGATTTTGTGGTTTTATACAACCCTCGCCCTTCGCCCCTCGTTCCTCTCTTCTCGCCCCTTACCCCTGAATAAACCATGTCCATCCGTCCCGCCCTGTTAGTCATTGCAGACATAGGGGGCTATACATCTTTCATGAAAGCCCACAAAACGAGCCTCGCGCACGCGCAGGACGTGGTGGCACGCCTGCTCGAGGCGGTGATCGACGCGGCGCCGAACCTGACGCTGCTGGAGATAGAAGGCGATGCCGCCTTCTTCTACGCCTGGCCGCCGGAAGGCCAGGATGGGGCCTCCGCACAGATGGTGGCGGACCAGATCGTCGCCATGCATCGGGCCTTCCATACGGTCAGGCAAAACATTGCGACGCTGAATACGTGCCCATGCGAGGGATGCACGGGGTCGCGGAGTCTGAAAGTGAAGTTCGTGGCGCATCTCGGGGAAGTTGCCATCCAGCGGGTGAAGCACGTCAGCAAGCTCGCCGGGTTGGATGTAATCCTTGTCCACCGCATGCTCAAGAATACGGTGCCATTGCCGGAATACATGCTGCTGACCGAGCCGCTGTTCAACCTCAGCGATGAAAAGATTCGCACGCACACCCAGTCGCTGCCCCAGGAATTCGAAGGCCTGGGGGCGGTGCAGACCTACTTCGTCGACATCCAGGACGTCGCGGCCGACCTTCCCCCCAAGCCCGAGGTCACCTGGCTTGCCCAGTTGCGCGAAACCTGGGGTGTCGTGTTTCGGAGTCTGCCTTACCGGATCGGCCTCAAGAAGCCTCGATTTGCAGTTTGAATCACCGAATTGGACGGCGCGTGGAGCGCCGCCACATTCGGCCACCTCACCTGTCCAACGGTGTCCGGCTACAATCGCCGCATGATCCGAAAAAGGCTACGGGAGATCAGTCCGCGCGATCTGTGGATGGTGGTTGCGCCGGTGGTAGTTGTCGTCCTGCTGGCTTTGTTCTTCGCATTTCAATTTGTCGAGCCGGGGCCGCCGGACAGAGTGGCGATGGCGACCGGCGCGGTGGACGGCGGCGAACACATGTTCGCCCAGCGCTACAAGGAGATCCTGGCGCGCGATGGTGTCACGCTCGAACTGCAAATCTCGGCCGGTTCACAGGAAAACGTAAGCCGCCTTCTGGACGAAGAATCCGACGTGGAAGTGGGTTTCTTCCAGGGCGGCTCGGCTTTTGCCGCCAATGCGCCGAATCTGCGCTCGCTGGGCAGCATCTACTATGAACCGCTCTGGGTGTTCTACCGCGGCGCCGAGATTCGCGACTTCGGCGGCCTGAAAGGCAAGCGGCTGGCCATCGGGCCTGAGGAAAGCGGCACGCGGGCGCTTGCACTGCAACTGCTGGCGGTCAATGCCACCGTAATGCCACCGACGGCGCTCCTCCCCGAGAGCGGCATGAAGGCCAACGAGATGCTGCTGCAAGGCAAGGTCGATGCGGTGTTCATGGTGGGTCCGCCGGAATCGCCACTGGTTGAACAATTGGTTTTTGCCCGCGGCATCCGGCTGCTCAGCCTCGAGCGCGCGGAAGCTTATACACGCCGCTTCCCCTACCTGACCAAGCTGACCTTGCCGCGAGGCGTGTTTGATTTCGTCAGCAACAACCCGACGCAGGATGTGACGCTGGTGTCACCAACCGCCAACTTGCTGATCCGTGACACGCTGCATCCGGCGCTGGCATTCCTGCTGATGAGAGCCGCGAAAGAAATACACGGCAACGCGGGATTGCTGAACAAGATCGGCGAGTTTCCGGCGCCGCTCAATTCCGAGTTCCCGCTAACCAGCGAAGCGGAGCGCTACTACACGGTCGGGCCGCCGTTCCTGCAGCGCTACCTGCCTTATTGGATCGCGGTCATGGTAGACCGGCTGTGGATCATCCTCCTGCCGGCACTGGCGCTGCTGGTGCCGATCACAAGGCTCATTCCACCGCTGTATCGCTGGCGCGTGCGCTCGCGAATCTACCGCTGGTACGCACGGCTGAAGGAACTCGAACTCGAACTCGAGGATGATCCACCGCCCGAAAAAGTGAACGAGTTTCTGGAGCGGCTGGACAAGATCGAAGGTGCGGTCAACCGCATTAATACGCCGCTGGCGTATTCTGACCAACTCTATGCGTTCCGGCAGAACGTGAACCTGGTGCGCCAAAGGGTACGCGCGAGATTTGGCTTGGAAAGGCGAAGTCGGGACGTCAAAGCCAAGGATGCAGGATGAAGCAAATCGGGATGCGTAGATGCGGCGTCAATACAGACAGGCGCTTGTTTCTGTTGTCCAAAAGTACTTGAAGGCAAATACGTAGTAAGCACCTCAACCGCGTGAAAGTCCCCGCAGAATAATCCGTCCGGGGCCGCATGGCTTGATTCCCGGCTGAATGCCGCCATGTAGCAAACACTACGGAGATTTCTGGATGACCTCACGCGACCTTTCCCGCCTGATGTGGAGCGAAGCCCTTTCGCTCCTGGAGCAAGCCGACCGGTTACACCGGCAGTTCATTCGGCCGGTTGCGGCCGAAGTGCCTGTATGGGAGCCGCCAGTGGACATCGTCGAGACCGCCGAGGCGGTCTGGGTGCACGTGGCGTTGCCAGGTGCGGCTGCGGATTCGGTCGCGGTAGACCTCGAACCGGGCGCCATAACCATTTCCGCACACAGGCCATTCCCACTCGGCTCACCCGAAATCGAATGCGCGGCACGCATCCACTCGCTGGAAATTCCGTACGGGCGCTTTGCGCGCCGGATCGGCCTGCCGACGCAGGCACTTACCCTTGCCGGCAGAAAGATGCAGGACGGGTGTCTAACGCTCGTTTTCAGCAAGAAGGAGTCTTCATGAATTTCTGGCCCACGATGCAGAAAGTGCTGTCGTCGGACGAGGCAGGCAAGTCCGCGTCGACGTCCGATACCGCGCGCGCCGCGCCGGCATTGAAGCCACTGCCGGAGGACGCGCTGATCATCATTCCGATGCGCAACGCGGTGTTGTTCCCGGGCATCATGTCGCCGGTGACGATCGGCCGCCCGTCCTCGGTTGCCGCGGCACAGGAAGCGGCCCGCAGCGAACGGCGCGTTGGTTTTCTGCTGCAACGCGACCCGGAAAAGAACGAACTCACGCCCAACGACCTGCACTGGGTCGGTACCGCCGGCCAGGTCGTGCGCTACATCACCGGTGCGGAAGGCGCGCACCACCTGGTTATTCAGGGACAGTCGCGCTTCCGCGTACTGGAATTCCTTGAAGGCTGGCCGTTCATGGTGGCACGAGTGTCGATAGTCGAGCCCGCGGAAGAGGCCAGTCCCGAGCTCGAGGCGCGATTCATGCAACTGAAGGAGCGCGCGGTCGAGGCCATCCAGTTGCTGCCGAATGTCCCGGATGAACTTGCGGGCGTGGTGCAGTCCATGAACTCGCCGGCACTATTGTCCGACATGGTGGCCAACCTGCTGGATGTAAAGAACGAGGAGAAGCAGGAAGTGCTCGAAACCTTCGACCTCAAACGGCGTCTGGACAAGGTGCTGGAGCTGCTGAGCGAACGAGTCGAGGTGCTGAGGCTGTCCAAAGAGATTGGCGACAAGACCCGCAAGGAGTTCGACGACCGCCAGCGCGAGCATGTGCTGCGCGAGCAGATGCGCCAGATCCAGAAGGAGCTTGGCGAGGGCGAGGAAACCGCCGCCGAAATCGAGGAACTGAAGACGGGCATCGACGAAGCCGGTATGCCCGAGGACGTGCACAAGTACGCCGTCAAGGAGCTCAAGCGTCTGCGCAGGATGGGCGAAGGCAGCGCCGAGGGCTCGATGCTCCGTACGTATCTGGAATGGCTGAGCGAACTGCCCTGGAAGGAGGAGCAGGGCAAGCCGATCGACATCGCGGAAGCGAGGCAAGTGCTCGACGAGGATCACTACGGCCTCGAGAAAATCAAGCGCCGCGTCCTCGAATATCTCGCGGTGAAGAAACTCAATCCCGACGGAAAAAGTCCGATCCTTTGCTTTGTCGGCCCGCCGGGCGTTGGCAAGACTTCGCTTGGGCATTCGATCGCGCGGGCCACCGGGCGCAAGTTCCAGCGGGTGGCGCTGGGCGGTACTCACGACGAGGCGGAGATCCGCGGCCACCGTCGTACTTATATCGGGGCGTTGCCGGGCAGCATCATCCAGGCGATCCGGCGCGCGGAATCGCGCATTTGCGTGCTGATGCTGGACGAAATCGACAAGCTCGGCGCCGGCGGCTTCCATGGAGATCCGTCAAGTGCCTTGCTGGAGGTGCTGGACCCGGAACAGAACTCGAAATTCCGCGATAACTACGTCGGCGTGGATTTCGACCTGTCGAAGGTGATGTTCATCGCCACCGCCAACGTGCTCGACACGATTCCCGGACCGCTGCGCGATCGCATGGAAGTGATCCAGCTCCCGGGATACACCGAGGAAGAGAAGCTGGAAATCGCCAAGCGCTATCTCGTGAAACGCCAGCTCGAAGCCAATGGGCTCAAGCCGGAGCAGGCGACGCTGACCGATGCCGCGATCAGGGCCACTATCCGCGACTACACGCGCGAGGCGGGAGTGCGCAACCTGGAACGCGAAATGGGGGCAGTGCTGCGCTCGGCGGCGATGAAGATCGCGGAAGGGCAGGCCGAAAACGTCACCGTGGACGCGACAGACCTGCACGCCATCCTCGGCCCGCGCAAGTTCGAGGATGAACTGGCGCTTCGTACGGCGCTGCCGGGGGTGGCGACTGGACTGGCGTGGACGCCGGTCGGCGGGGACATCCTGTTCATCGAAGCGACCAAGGTGCCGGGATCCGGCAAACTCATCCTCACTGGGCAACTGGGCGACGTGATGAAGGAGTCGGCGCAGGCGGCGTTGACACTTGCGAAGATGCATAGCAGCGAATCGCTGGAGAAGACCGACCTGCACGTGCACGTTCCCGCCGGCGCGACGCCGAAGGATGGTCCGAGCGCGGGCGTGGCGATGTTCCTGGCACTGGTGTCGCTGCTCGCCGGCAAGCCGGTTCGTTCCGACGTGGCGATGACCGGCGAGATTTCGTTGCGCGGCCTGGTGCTGCCGATCGGCGGAGTGAAGGAGAAAGTGCTTGCGGCATTGCGCAGCGGCATCAAGACGGTAATGTTGCCCAAGCGCAACCAGAAAGACCTGGAGGACGTGCCCTCGGCTGCACGCGAAAAGCTGGAGTTCGTATGGCTGGAAACAGTCGAGGATGCTGTTCGATGCGCCGTCGGCGTGGAGACGGCAGAGCTCTTCAAGCTCGAAGAAATGATGAAGGAAAAAAAAGTGAAAAGTAAATAGTGACGGGTGAAATAGATAAGAGCAATCTCAGGCAAGCCGCAGCGCGTTCCCCCATTCCGCTTTTGCCATAGCCTTTCCCCTTTCATTCGCTAGAATGACGGGTCTGCGGCAAGGCCGCGTGCTCTACTTGACCTGAGACCTTTCAGCGGAACATGGGATCGGATTCCTTTCTCTCCGGACTTGCGCCGGAATTAATCGGCACGATCGTCACTGTCTCCGTGGTCGTCCTCGCCAATATCTTCATCACGGACGCTTTGCGCGGGCGCGGATGGCTGTCACGGGAGACTAAGCTGCGCGCGTCGGTGTTCTGGCGCAATTTCTCATTTCTCATCGGTTTCGTTGCAATGTTGTTCATTTGGCGCGCCGAGTTGCGGGTCGCCGCGCTATCCTTTGCCGCCCTGAGCGTTGCGCTGGTGCTGGGCGGGAAAGAGCTGCTGACATCGGTACTCGGCTACATCCATCGCACCACTTCCCGCAGTTTCGAATTCGGGGACATCATCGAGATAAACGGCATCAGGGGTGAAGTGATCGACCAGACGCTGTTGTCCACCACTGTGCTCGAAATGAGCGAAGAAAACCTATTCACCGGGCGCGTCGTGCAATTCCCCAACAGCTTTTACGTGGGTCAGGCCCTGAGAAATCATTCGCGTCTGGGAAACTACCAGCTTGCGCTGGTTGCCGTGCCGCTTGCGCCGGGCAGTGATGTGGAAACGGCAAAGGAGGGACTCATCGAAGCGGCCAAGACGGTGTGCTCCGAATATGTTGCTCCCGCGCAAAAAGCCCTGCGGGATCTGGAGGGCGAACAGTTCATCGTGATGCCGTCTGCGGATCCGCGGGTTACCGTGCGGCTCGGCGACGCGGGCAAGGTGACGCTGTTGTTGCGCTTTCCCTGCGTGATCAACCAGCGCACCCGGACAGAACAGGATATTTTGGCGCGATACTTGAAGTCGGTGACGGGGGACAAGAGCCGATGAGCAGTGACAAGTGACAAGTGACAAGTGAAGAAGAACAGGGCCGAGGGAAGAGGGGCGAGGGCCGAGTAAGACCACGAAATCTCCAATGCCCGAGAAATTCACTCATACCTCGAACCTCCGACCTCGACCCTTGAGACTGCCAGACGGGTGGAAGAACAAGAGGCTCCACTATGCGCTATGAATTGTATTACTGGCCTTCCATCCAAGGGCGCGGTGAGTTCGTCAGGCTCGCTCTCGAGGAGGCTTGTGCCGATTATGTGGACGTAGCCCGTGTTTCCGGGCGCGGCAAGGGCGTGCCGGCGCTGATGCGTTTTCTCGACAGTCACACCGTTGAGCGCCCGCCGTTCGCACCACCGTTCCTCAAGGCCGGCAAACTGGTGATCGGGCAGACCGCCAACATCGTGGCGTACCTTGGGCCGCGGCTTGGCCTGGTTCCGAAGGAGGAAGCGAGCCGGCTATGGGCGCATCAATTGCAGCTGACGGTGACGGATTTCCTGGTCGAGATTCACGATATCCATCATCCGATCGCGAGCAGCCTTTACTACCGCCAACAGAAACCGGAGTCGCGGCGCAGGGCAAAGTATTTCAAACGGGACCGGGTGCCGAAATTTCTCGACTACTTCGAAACAGTACTCGACCGCAACTCATCGGGTCGCGGTTTCATGGTCGGTCGCGGCCTGACCTACGTCGATCTGTCGATGTTTCAGTTGATTGCCGGCTTGCGCTATGCCTTTCCGAGGACGATGGCGAAAGTGGAACGAGATGTCCCGCGGATGGTTGCCCTCCACGACACGGTCGCCTCGCGCCCCAACATTGCTGCGTACCTAGCATCCGAGCGGCGCATCCCGTTCAACCAGAACGGCATCTTTCGCCACTATCCGGAGCTTGATGTTTGAAACAGTGAAGTGATGAGTGACGAGCGACGGGTAATGGGGGAAATGATTCGTCACGGCAATTCACGCGGACGCGAGAGAGAAGTTCGGCACGGGGTCGCGATAGCCTTTCAGGCTGAGTGGCGCGCACGGGCGCAGCGTCGCGCGAATGTCCGCCGATCCGAGCAATTCCTTGGTGCGCTCGTCCACGAGCACATTGCCATGTGCAGCCTCCGAGCACAGGCGCGAGGCGAGATTCACGGCAGGGCCGACTGCCGTGTACTCCAGGCGCGAGGCCGCGCCTATCACGCCGACCGTTACGAAGCCGCTGGCGGTGCCGACTCCGACGCCAAGCTGCAGATCGCCACCCGACCAGCGCGCGGTGAGTGCAACACCGCCTTCGCGAATCCGTTTGGCGAGTTCGAGCGCGCGTTGCGCGTGATCCTCGAAGCGGATCGGTGCGCCCACCAGGATCAGCACGCCGTCACCGGCCTGGTCCTTGATGGTGCCGCCGACTTCGAGGGCGGCTGCGCCGACGGCGTCGTAGTATTCGCGCAAAATCTCGATCACCTTGCTTGATTCGGTGGCGGCAGAGAAGGCGGTGAAGCCGCGCAGGTCGCAGCAGACTACAGAGATCTCCAAAGTCTGATCGCGCGTGGCGCTCTTCAATCCTTGCTCACGCACCAGTTCCGCGACTTGCGGCGCGAGGAAGCGGGACAGGAACTGGGCGCGCTGGCCCTGGATGACGTGGAACTGAATCGCGCCGACCAGGAAGATCAGCAGCCCGACAGTGGTGAGAACCGGCGCGAGCTCGGTCGGCAACACCATTCCCGATGCCATGAACGGGGCCGCTACGGCGAACGCGACCAGGCGCAAGCGCTCGGCGACGTCGGGACGGCGATTGAGCGTCATCAGACCTCCCGTCATTGCTAGGATAAGGGAAAGAACGAGCGGCACCGCAAAGAGGAAGAATCCGGGTTCGAGTCCGCTTCCCGAAAAGGCGGCACCAACAAACTTGTGGGCGCGAACGCCCGGGAGACACAGCGAAAGGATGCCGTACGCGACGGCAAACGCCTGTGCGATGCGCAGCAGGTTGTCGGCGAAGCGCGTATTGAGTCTTTGCGACGGGATCGTGCGCCGTACGCGCAGCAACCACTCGCAGGCGAAGACGAAGGCGAGGACTTCGGGCAGGGCGAAGATGCCCCCCCACGCGGGATAGGTGTTTCCGCGCCGCAACGGCAATTCGATAAGCGAACTCACCGCGATCGTGAGGCCGTCGGCCGCAAGAAATAGTGCGAGCATGCGGCTGGTGGGCGACTGCCGGTCAGCGACGACGAACGAAAGCGCCATCCCGAGTGCGACCAGCGAGGCAATGACCTGAGGAGTGGTGTCCATGTGAGACTCGGTTAATGCGTGGACCAATGGTAACCCGACACCGGCGCTCGCAGTGTGTCCGACCGCCACAGGATTCGTCCTGCTATAGTTTCGCGACCGATCCGTCTACCCTCAGACATGGCCAAGCAACCCAATCCCGATCAATCGCGACTCGATCGCGTGGTCGCTGAAGCGCGCCGGCACAGCAACGAACGCGAGGCGACATATCGCGAACGGGCGCTGAAGTTGTATCCATGGATCTGCGGGCGATGCGGTCGCGAGTTCTCGGGTGCGCGCCTGCGCGAACTGACGGTGCACCACAAGGACCACAACCACGACAACAATCCGCTGGATGGCAGCAACTGGGAATTGCTCTGCATCTATTGCCATGAAAACGAGCATGCACGCATCCTCGATGAGGCGGCAAGGACGAGAGGCTCCGGCGCCAAGACATCGGTGGCTACCCACAATCCATTCGCCGATCTGCAGGCGAAGCTGGATGCAAAGAAAAAGAAGTGAGTGGCCAATGGGTGCCGGCGAAATGGAAAAACCGCAGCATGGGAGAAGCCAGTCTTGAAATTTCCGTTGGATCTGCAAGATCTGATCTTATGGGGCCTCGCGTCGTGGTGCAGAGCGCCAGCCATTGCGCTTGCCACTGTCGTTGCGCTGACCTGTCAGGCCCAGGCGCAACAGCCGGAAGACACGGAGTCGCCTATCGAGGAGGGGCAAACCCTGCGGACTGATGTACCGCAATGGGTGCTTGATGGTTCCGCTTTGCTTGCGGCGGGCAAGGCGAAGGAAGCGGCGGCGATGTTCGAGCAGTTGCTCGCTGCCGAACCGGGCAATGCGGCTGCACGCTATTGGCTGGGCGAGGCTTATTTGGCGCAGGGGCAGAAGAACAGGGCCAGAGAGGCATTTGCGGCATCGCTCAAGGCTGATCCCAACCACTCGTTTGCGGTGGATGCGCGCATCCGTATGGCCGATCCCTCGCGAGACGCTGTCGCGGAACCGACCCAGGTCTTTCCCAAGGCGGGGACCGAATTCAAGGACTGTCCAAAGTGTCCGGCGATGGTTGTGGTCCCGGCGGGCTCATTCGTCATGGGCTATCCGCCCGGCGACTCGGGGCGCCTGCATCAGGAAGGCCCGGTGCGTACCGTGAATTTCGGTAAGTCTTTTGCGGTCGGCAAGTTTGAGGTTACCTTTGATGAATGGGAGGCCTGCACGGCGGAGAAACAATGCCCGAAAGCCGATGACAAGGGCCGGGGAAGGGGCCGGCGCCCGGTGATCCATATTTCGTGGGATCAGGCAGCGGGCTACACCAAGTGGCTCTCGAAGAAGACCGGTAAAAAATACCGGCTGCTCACGGAAGCCGAATGGGAATACGCCGCGCGGGCGGGCGAGGAAAGCAGATATCGTTTCTGGGGCATCGCGCCAGACCGGGTCTGCGCGTTTGCGAACGTTTACGACAAGACCGCGAGGAAACAGGACGATAGCGGTTCCGACAGCCTGCCATGTGATGATCGCTATGCAGGGGCTGCGCCGGTCGGCTCGTTCAAGCCCAATGCTTTCGGACTTTACGACATGCTGGGCAACGTCAACGAATGGACCGAGGACTGCCTCCCCACAGGCTTGCAGTGGCGTGGCGCGCCGCTCGATGGCACCGCCAATCTAAAGGGCGACTGCTCGCAGCGCGCGTACCGCGGCGGCTCGTGGTTCGAGAATGAGAAGACCTACATGCGTTCCCCGGACCGCTACAAGTACATCGGCGCCCGGGATAGCGACCTGGGTTTTCGCGTTGCGAGAACCTTGCCGTAACAAATGGTGACGAGTGACAAGTTACGAGTGACGCAACGCGAACGGAGGGACGGGGAAACCCTGGGTTGCCGAATTCCCGCGGGCACGCCTATACTGGCTCGGACACGGCAGGGCGTCCTCAAAGCAGGGGACCGTCCTCAAAAATAGCCGTGACGACAACCGAATTACCAAGAGAGGAGATAAAGACCATGAAGAAATTCATACTGGGGGCGTTGTATGCTTTGTGCATCGTGAGCTTCCCGGCCGCGGCGCAAGGCACGCTGAACTCTTATCAAACCGTCGATATCAAGGCACCGATCTGGACGGTTTGGGACGCGGTCAAGGATTTCGACGGCTTGCACACCTGGCACCCGATGTTTTCGGATGACGAACTCAAGTCCGGTGCCAATGAAGAAATCGGTTCGGTCCGTACCATGACGGTAAAGGATGGCCCCAGCTTCGATGAAGAACTGTTGTCCTTCGACCCGGTGGATCGGAAGTTCAGTTACCGGGTCATTGATCCGGCGCCCCTGCCGATCTCCAACTATGTTTCCACATTCCAAGTCGTGGAGGGCAGACGCGGTTACACGACCATTCTGTGGCGCAGTTCCTATCAGAACAATTCCGACGGCAAGATGAAGGACGAAGAAGTCATTGCTTTCATCGACGGCGCGTACCGGGCCGGCCTCGACAGCCTGAAGACCACGCTCGAAACGCAATAAATGTTCTCAGCCGCCCGTCGCGTTCCGCGGCGGGCGCGTTCTGCTTCGCGGCGGATTCTGACGGCAGCCTGCCGAAGCTGCTTTCTATGAAATAAAAAGCTCCGGATCGACCGCGGCCGCGTTGAGATAAACGCTGAAGTGGAGATGCGGCCCGGTGACTCGGCCGGTGGCGCCGACGGCTCCGACGCGTTTGCCCGCGGGAATCCGCTCACCGACGTTTGCGTCGATCTCGCTGAGGTGAGCGTAGAGCGTGAGGAAGCCGCGGCCGTGGTCCAGGATCAGCGTTTGTCCGGAAAAGAAGTAGTCGCCGACGTCCAACACATTGCCCGCGCCCGCGGCCGTGACCGGCGTGCCTTCCGGTGCGGCGATGTCCAACCCATTGTGCGGACTGCGCGGTTGGCGATTGAAAAAACGCCGCTTGCCGAACGAATCGGAACGCGGTCCATCGCAGGGTTGCAGCAACAGCAACGAATCCGGCGCCGATTCACTGAAGGTTCGTAACACGCCGCGCAGATGTGTGCGTTCCTTGTCATGCCGGGCCGCGTCCGCCGACGAGAGTTCCACTTGCCCCGGCTTTACGCTCAGGTGCTGAGTCGCGTAGCGTTTGGCGCCGATCACGAGCGCGACGGGTTCGGGATCGCGCCCGGTACGTTCGATGGTCAGCGATAGAGATGTTCCTGCCTTCGCGTCGAGCGGAATACCCACCAACGCAAACCAGCCGGAGGTGTCGCCCGCGACCAAAACCCGTTCACCGTTGAAGCGCGCCAGCGGTGGCGAGGGCTCGGGACCGAGGTTTACGACCGCAATACCGCCTGGAACCGACGCATGACGCGGGAGTCCGTCAGCGCTCGCCGGGCGTGAGAATGCGGATGAGGCAGCAGCGGTGGCCAGCAAGTGCAGAAAATTGCGGCGGTCCATGAAACGCAACAGGATATGGGCCGCGTCATTGTACCGTCACACGCGTGCGAATGCCCCCAGGATTGGATTGTCCGCACGCGGCTGCAAATCCAACAGCGCGGTGCGACGAGTGGAAAACATCGAAAGCCGACGGACGGATGGTCCCGCTTTGCGGTGCACGGCGTGGAGGCACGCCAGGCGCAGGAAAACTTCGCAATGCGGAGGAAAAAAATACCCTGCCCCGAACAACCGACTCAGTAAGGGAGGTAACCGAGGGGAGGGGGCAGGGCGGTATGAAGCGTTTAGACTCTGCCGCGCGTCAGAGCCTGCGGCCGGTGTTCCGGACCTTCCTGATAAGTTCGGTCATGCGGTCGGCCACGATGCTTGCAAATGCATCCGAGCCGAACGGGTCGACTTCCTCGAGGCAACGGAATGGAAAGCTGGCTTCCGTTACCCATACCGAACCATCCGCTGTGGAGATTGAAAGTGCGTGAGGCTCGGTGGAGTTCGACAATCCCTTTGATGCAATGTGAACGCGATACTTTTGCGGACGGAGGTTGTGTTTCATGAGAACGTCGTAGGCACGCTGGACCGCTGCTTCCACTTTCCTGCGGTACTCCTCCTGTGCGCTTGCTGTCATGTCGTTTTCCTCCCCGTCGTTCACAGCTTGTTCCTCAATCTCTTTTTAGTACGGATCGCACTCGCACGCAAGGGAAAAATGATTTTTTCTTGTCGCATTCCGGAGACGCCGTCGCTCGTTGGCGACAGATGTTTTGAGAGCAAGTGATCGTGAAAAGTGAAAACCAGAAGCGAGAGTCTGTGACCGTAAAGGAGGAAGTGCGCGGTGAGCACCGCGAAGATTCTTGCTCTTTTTCCACTCACCGCCGCGGCTCACATTCACTGATCTCGTGGGCGGGCACAGAGCCTGCGCAAAGCTCGCGTCGTCTGCGGGCAGGACGCAAAGCGCCGGCCGCAGCCGCGCCACTGCTACTGTACTTTCAGAGCGACCTCGTTGAGGGTGTTGCCCGCGGCGTCGGTGACCGTGACTGTCCAGTCGCCGGCCATGTGCAGCGTCTTGGTCGCCCAGGTGCGCCAGGGGCTGCCGCCTATACTCAGATCAACCGGAAATTCCAGGTCGCCAGTTCTCCAGACTACAGTCAGCGTTTCGCCCGTGCCGCCTTCGACCCGAAGCCACAGGTACGCTTTTTCACCCACCGCGAACGTGGTGGTCTCGTCGGTGACCTGGCGATCCACGACATTTTTGCCGAGCTTGGCGTCGGTCACCAGGTTTTGCGCAAACGCCACTGCCGGAACGAAAATCGCGAGCATTGCAAATGCAGCGAGAAGTCTCTTCATTGCATTTCTCCTGTGTCCAGTTGTGTGTCGCCGCCGGGCGACGCCCGGCGGTCCAGAGGGAAAGTCGTCCCGTTCCCTTCATGACGACGGCAAATGATACTTCTATATTTGCATTTCCGCGCGAACGAATGGCCTTGCTCAGGCCTTTCGTGAATGTGACCTTACCCGGCCGGCGAACCACTGGCCGAGCACCAGCAGACCGACGCCGGCTGTCATGAATGACCACCGGTAGCCGACAGCGTTTATGAGCTGGCCCCATGCTGCCACACCGGATGCTTGACCCATGAACAAGCTGAATGCGAAAACCGCGATCGCGGTGCCGCGCGCCTGTGGTGCCATCTCCGTGGCCCTGGTCTGCAGCGTGTTGTGAAACATGTAGAAGCCGAATCCGGAGGCTATGAAAACGGGTGCCGCGGCCTGCCAAACCGGAAGTAGCGGAAGCGCCAGAAAGCAAAGGAATAGGATCACACCCCCGGTCAGAACGAATCCTTTCTCTCCCAACCGCGCCAGCAGCCTGCGCACCAGCAGGCTGTAGATTACGCCGCCGAAACCAAAGCCAGCCAGCAGTGCCCCGATGATCAGATAGGACAGATCGAAACGTTCCTTGAGATATGCACCGCCATAGGCGAACGCGCCGTAGAACAACCCGCCTTCCAGGAACACCGTCAGCATTACAGTGCGCACCCAGCGATCGCGCAACACGTCGGAGTAGGCGCGCAACACGCCGGTTTGCGTACGCTTTGGAGCCGGAAGCCGGCGCGACTTGCGATCCTCCGCGAACAGCACCATGCCCACACCGAGAAACACCGTCGCAAGCACATAGAAGACTTCACGCCAGCTTACGAACTCCGCCAGTGCACCGCCCAATGCGGGACCGAGGATCTGCCCTAGAAGGATGAATCCGAGAAAACGGCCGAGCGTGGCTTGGCGTTTTTCGTAGGGTGTGTTGTCGCCAATCCAGGCGAGCGATAGCGGCACGATGGCCGCGGCGCCGATTCCGGTTGCGAAACGCAGCCAGGTGAGCGCATGAAGGGACGGCGCGAAGGCGCAACCGAGCGATGCCGCTGCGGCGATCAACACCGCACCGCCGACCGTCCTCAGCTTGCCGACACGATCGCCTAGCGGGCCATGGACGATCTGAAACAATCCGTAGGCGAGCGTGAACGCGGTCACGACGACCGAGGCGGTCGTCACCGGAACTGCGAAGTCGTCGGCGACAGTCGGCAGAAGCGCGTCGAACAGCCGCAGGTTGGCGCCGGAGACGAACGCGGCGGCGGCAAGCGCGAAAAAGGCGGAATTCATGGCAGGAGGAAGACTGCGATTCTGCCCCGGAATGGGATTGGAATCGAGTTGTTTCCTCGCGGCCAGTCAGAGCGACGCGGCAGATTGCGTTCCGGGAAGGCCCCCGCGTTGCCACGTTGCCCGCCGCATATCGTGCGAGCGCAAAAAAAGAGGGCCGTGAAGGCCCTCGAATACCTGCAAGGAGATAGGGGATGAAGAGCGCGTAGTCAGCGGTTACAAGTGACCACGGTCGCTCCAGCTACGCGCATACAGGCTGCGCAGGTCATTGGCTGCGACATGCCATTCGCGACGCGCCGCAGCCAGCGCAGATTCGCTTTGCGGGCGGATCGCTTCGAGTGCCTTTCCAAGAATGCCTAATATGTCTTTCATGATCGACCTCCAGATCGTTAAACACCGGCGCAGAGGCACCGGTTGCATGTTCAATCTAAGGGTGGGTTCGCCGCGAGAGAAGTCCGTGCGCGGGCATAGCATCTATGCCCAGCGCGCATCATTGCCTGCGGGGTAGAATGCTCTCCGGATTTCGGGGTCATGCAATGGCAACTGCGCCTATTAACCTTCAGAACCAAGGAGGACAGCATGAACACAAAACAAACGTCGGGTGCTTCCGCGAAACCGATTGGCAAGTGGCTGGTGATCATCGGGCTGACACTGGCCTTGGCATGCGCGGCTGGAGCGGTGCTATCCGGATTTGGCTACCGGATGGATCTGTGGCATTTCCGCACCGGTTTCATGATTCTGCGCTGGGCTTTCTTTGGCGCGTTAGCGGCCGTATTGCTGTCGATCATCGGACTGGTTTTCGCGAACGGCAAACCGCGACAAGTGTTGTTCATGGGGTTGATCGGCCTCGTGGTTGGCGCAGTGACGGCGTACATCCCGTGGACCTGGAAGAAGACGGTGGACGCGCATCCCTACATTCACGACATCACCACTGACGTCCAGAATCCGCCGAAATTTGTCGCGGTCATAGCGCTGCGCAAGGAAGGCGATCACACCGTGGAATACGATGGACCGGAGGTGGCCGAGCAGCAGCGTCAGGGTTATCCCGACATCATTACGCTGATCATTCCAACGGACAAAGGCAAAGTGTTCGCGGCCGCCGAGGCGGCGCTGCGCGACATGAAGCTGAAGGTGGTCGACGTGAACGCCGCTGAAGGGCGCATCGAGGCCACCCAGACCAGCATGCTCTACGGCTTTACGGACGATGTCGTGGTACGCATTGTCGCGGACGGCGCCGGTACCAAGGTAGACGTGCGGTCCAAATCGCGGGTCGGGCGCAGCGACGTGGGCCAAAATGCCAAGCGCATCAGGGCTTTCTTGCGGCAGCTGCAGGAAAACCTGGGATAAGTGGGTTCTGACCCATGCCGGGCAGGCCGCCGTAGTCCTGCGAACCTGCGCTATGCCTGCTCAAGGATTCGGTGCACACTAGGCAGCAAATGCACGCCGTAGAGCGTGTCCGGGCGATCTCAAAAGGGGGGACTGCTCATGTCGCCGTCACAAATTCTGGGATCGCTTGCCGCTGTCGCCGTTCTGGCCGGGTGTGCCGCAACTCCCAATGCCTCCGTGCACGAGTCCATCGCCGGCAAGACCGAGCAGCGCATGCCACGCAAAATGCTGCTGCTGCCTGCCGATATCCGGGTGCACGAAATTTCCGCGGGCGGGGTCGTCGAAAAAGTGGACGACTGGACAATCAGCGCCAGCAACCACGCGATGAAATCCGTCCGCGAGATTGCTGGGTCAAAGAGCTTGTTCGAGCCCAAGGAAGTCCCGGCGCTGGCGGAAGCCGAGAAACATGTACTTGAACAACATCTGGCACTTTACGAACTGGTGGCCGCGAGCGCCGACTTGTCGAAGTCGGGACCGTTCGCGCCGTGGCGGGAGCGGGCCAAGACCTTCGACTACACGCTCGGTCCCGGCCTCAGGGAACTGGCGGAGCGCAGCGACCTCGACGCCGCTGTCGTCGTAATCGGTTCCGACTACATCTCCAGCGGCGGACGTAAGGCGACCATGGCGCTCGGTATCCTTGCGGCAGCCCTGACCGGAGTGGCAGTGATACCTGTGGGCGGCACTGCGTACGTTTCGGTCGGCGTTGTGGACTTGAGATCGGGCAATTTACTGTGGTTTGCGACTAACCGCGGCCAGACCGACGACTTGCGCCAGGAACAGCAGGTGCGTGCTGTACTCGACAAGCTGTTCACCGACTACCCGGGCGCGACCCCGGCGAAGGCCGCCAATGCCGGTAAATAGACAGCACGCTTGGGGAGCAGTCGTGCTGATGGTCACCACCGCAGCGGCGATTGCGGCCGCGCCAGCGCTCAGACCTTTTTCCAGCAGCGATTCGGCGAAACCGGAGTCCGGCGAGGAACAAAGGGTGTGGGGCCAAGCGATTGAATTCGCCGAGGAGATCCGCAAGAGCGCGATCGTCTATCGCGACGAACCGGTCACCGCTTACGTCCAGTCGGTGATGAGTCGTCTTTTTCCGGAGTTCAACGGACGGATCAGGGTGCAGGTGGTGCAGGCGCCGCAACTCAACGCCTTTGCTCTCCCCGATGGAGACATCTACGTCAATCTCGGTCTTCTGGCGCGCTTTCAGAACGAGGCGCAACTGGCGACGGTGCTCGCCCATGAAGGCACGCATTTCACACATCGTCACGGATTCCGAAACCAGCAGAATCTCAAGAGCAGTGCTGCCTTTGCATCGGTGACGGCGATGTTGGGAGTGCCAATCCTTCCGCAGTTAGTCGCGGCCTCCTCCATTTTTGGTTTCTCGCGCGAAATGGAATCCGAAGCCGACAGCGTCGGCTACGAACGACTGGCGCGCGCCGGTTACGACGTTCGCGAGGCACCACAGGTGTTCGAACACCTCGCGCGCGAGGTCAAGGCCGAAGGCATCGACGAACCGTACTTTTTCGCGAGCCATCCCAAGCTCAAGGAGCGGATAGATAACATGACAAAGTTATCGGCTAAGGCGGCAGCCGGCGGAGCCGGCAGCTCGCGGGCCGATTACGCCAAGTTGATGACCAAGGTGCGGATCGACAACCTGGAAAGCGAACTGTCGATGGGTAGGGCAAAATCGGCGTTGCTGATGCTGGAGGAACCGGAGCATATGGCGGGGTTGCCGCCCTATGCCGCGTATTACCGCGGCGAAGCCTACCGCCTCCGAGGGCAAGACGGCGATGTGCTGCGTGCAGAGCAAGCCTATCTCGAGGCCGTTTCGGCTTCTCCCGAATTCGCGCCGAGCTATCGCGCGCTAGGCGTCCACTATCTCAAGGCGAACCAATACACCGAGGCGGCCAAGCACCTGTCGCGCTACCTCGAACTGGCGCCCGCCGCAAAGGACCGCACTTACGTGCAGAATTATCTGAAAGTGGCGCAGAAAAAGATGGGAGGGCAACCGTGAAAAAACTGTTCCTGGCGCTGCTGTTCGCGGGGGCGGCGGGCTGCGTGCCGCCGCCGGCACGGGTGGACGTGCCGCTTACCGAAGCTCTCGACAAGGCGTATACCGTGGATCTGCCGGTGGGCTGGATTCGCCACTTTGCCCAGGACAAGACGCTGCTCGCGAGCCGCGACGGGTTCACGCTGCAGACCATCGGCATTACCCATCTTCCGGCAGAGCAGGCTTTTCCGAAGACCAAGAAATCCGTGACCGAGGGCGTGCTGCCGTCGGAGCTGGCCGAATTGCAGATCGCGGAAATGAAGGCCGAAACACAGCAGATGGCGGCGCTTGTCGTGATCGAAAACGAGCCGGCCGTGCTCGATGGCCGCGATGGTTTCCGCGTGCGCGTCAGCTACCACACTGCACGCGGCCTGGAAGTCCATCGAGTGACCTACGGCGTGCCCGACAAGTCAGGTTACTACCGGATCGAGTATGTGGCGCCCAAACTATATTACTTCGACGCGACGTTTGCGGATTTCGAAAAAGTGGTGTCGTCGATGCGTATTGCCGGCGGCGGCAAGGTCGCGGCGAAGTAAGACGTCAGAACGGCATCGGCTTGCGGTCCTGCAGGGTCAGCCAGCCGCGCGCAACGCGGTATATCACCCAGATTCCCGCGCCGACGAAGGCGATCCACGCGAGCGGTATGCCGATTATGGTGATGACAAGCACGAGCCCGATCAGTATCCACAGAAGCGCGAACCAGAAAGTGCGGATCTGCCAGCGAAAGTGGGATTCCAGAAAGGTCCCGCGGGTCCTGACCTGGTTCACGTAGTTGACGATGACCGCGATGATCGACGGGAAGCCGAAAACGAAGGCGCCGACGACGGTTATCGCACTGGTCAGGCCGATCAGGATGCTCAGCGAGTGCAACCCGTAGATAATGTGGGTGGTGGTAACGAGCGACGGATCCGCGGCTTTTGCGGAAATTCCGGCGTCGCCCGCAACTACTTCGGTCTCTGCCATCGCATCACGCTCCTCTGTGTGCTGTATCCAGCCTGCGCATACGCCGGTTCGCGTTCCAGACGCGCGCATTCTCGAGATAGAGGTAGACCACCGGCGTGATGTAGAGAGTCAGGATCTGGGAAACCATCAAGCCGCCGACCACGGCGAGCCCTAGCGGCTGGCGCGCCTCGGCGCCCGCCCCGATGGCGAGCGCAATCGGCAACGTTCCCATCAACGCTGCCATGGTGGTCATCATGATCGGCCGGAAGCGGATCAGGCAGGCGTCGAAGATGGCCTGCGCCGGCGGCTTGCCCTCGCTGCGCTGCGCTTCGATGGCGAAGTCGATCATCATGATCGCGTTCTTCTTGACGATGCCGATGAGCATGATGAGCCCGACGAATCCGTACATGTCGAGATCCATCTTGAACAGCAGCAGCGTCAGCAACGCACCGAACCCCGCCGTGGGCAATCCTGAAAGAATGGTGACGGGGTGGACGTAGCTTTCGTAGAGGATGCCGAGGATCAGGTAGATCACGAACACCGACATCAGGAGCAGCAGCCCCATTCCGGTCAGCGACGACTGGAACGCCTGCGCCGCACCCTGGAAGCTGCCGACCACAGTTGGTGGAATTCGCAGTTCCGTGACCACGGCATTGACCTGCGCAATCGCCTGGGACAGCGAGACCCCGGGCTTCAGGTTGAACGAAATGGTTACAGCAGGAAGCTGGCCTTGGTGGCTGATGGTGAGCGGACTGACACCCCCGACGATCTTGGCCACCGCGTCCAGCGGGACCAGTGCGCCGGAACTGGAGCGTACGTACAGCAGCGACAATGCCTCGGGACTGGCCTGGTACTGCGGCGCCAGTTCGAGGATCACCCAGTAATCGTTGCTCGGCGTAAAGATGGTGGAAACCTGGCGCGATCCATAGGCGCTATAGAGCGCGTCCTCGATCTGTTCGGCGGTGACGCCGAGCGTGGACGCCTTGTCGCGATCGATTTCGACCTTGACAGTCGGATTGGTGACCTGCAGGTCGCTGTTGACGTCCTGGAAATCCGGCATCGAGCGCAACTTGTCTTCAAGAACGGGCGCCCAGTGATACAACTCCGCCGTGTCGACATCCTGAAGCGTGTACTGGAATTCGCTCTTGGTGAGCCTGCCGCCAATACGGATCAGCGGCAAATTCTGCAGGTACACCTTCATGCCAGGAATGGCGGTCAGCTTCGGCCGCAGCTCCTGGATGATCTCGTCGGCCGGAAGGCGTTCGTCGTACGGCTTCAGGCGCACGAAAACGCGGCCGAGATTGAGCGTCTGACTGGACCCGGAAGACGACGGTCCCATGAAAGCCATGACCGCGTCGACGTTCGGGTCGGCGCGCATGATGTTGGCGGCCTGGCGATGCTTTTCTGCCATCGACTCGAAGGAAATATCCTGCGCCCCCTCGGTGAACGCCAGCAGTTGTCCGGTGTCCGCACTCGGCAGGAACCCCTTGGGAATGGTGACGAACAGGTACGCCGTGACTGCGAACACCGCCACAAAGATCACCATCACCAGGCCATGCCGGGCCATCGCCCAACGCAAAGTGACTTCGTAGAAATCGCGCATGGCATCGAACGCACGCTCGCTCCATCGGTACATGCGGCCGTGGGTTTCTTTTTTTGCCGGACGCAGCCAGCGGCTGCACAGCATCGGCGTGAGCGACAGCGAGACGAAACCGGACACTAGTACCGCCGCCATGATGGTCACCGCGAACTCGTGCAGCAGCCTGCCGAGCACTCCACCCATGAACAGCACGGGAATGAATACCGCGGCCAGTGACAGCGTCATGGAAACGATGGTGAAGCCGACTTCGCGTGCTCCGTCGAGCGTTGCCTGCATCGGCGACTTGCCCATTTCCAGGTGGCGGTTGATGTTCTCAAGCATGACGATAGCGTCGTCCACCACGAAGCCCACGCACAAAGTCAGCGCCATCAGGGAAAGGTTGTCCAGGCTGAACCCCATCAGGTACATCACCGAGAAGGTGCCGACGATCGACATCGGCAGCGAAAGGCTTGGGATCAGCGTGGCGGAAAGATTGCGAAGAAACAGGAAGATCACCAGCACCACCAGTGCGAGCGCCAGCAACAGCGTGAACTGCACGTCGTGCACCGACTCGCGGATGGACTCGGAGCGGTCGTACAGGACCTCGATAGTTATGCCGGGCGGCACCTGCGCCCGGAAAGTGGGCAGCAGCTTCTTGATCGCGTCCACTACTTCGATGGTATTGGTGCCGGGCTGACGCTGGATCGACAGCAGGATGCTGCGCTGGTCGTTGTACCAGGCCGCGAGCTTGTCATTCTCCACGCCATCGACCACCCGCCCGAGTTCACCCAAACGCACCGGTGCGCCGTTGCGGTAGGCAACCACGATCGGGCGGAATGAAGCGGCGTTGGCCAACTGGCCGTTGGTTTCCACGGTGTACGCGCGGTGCTGGCCGAACAACGTACCGGTGGGAAGGTTGGAGTTCTGGTGGCCAATCGATGCCGCGACCTCGTCGATGCCGATGCCGCGCGATGCCAATGCCTTGGGGTCAAGCTGCACACGTACCGCGTACTTCTGCGATCCGACCACCTGCACCTGCGCCACGCCAGTGGTAGTGGAAATGCGCTGGGCCAGCAGCGTCTGCGCGTATTCATCGACCGTAGAAAGCGGCAGCGTCGAAGAGGTGAGCGCGAGATAGAAGATCGGCGAGTCCGCGGGATTGACCTTGCGGAACGAAGGTGGCGCGCTCATCTCGGTCGGCAATTGATTCAGCGCGCGGGAAATCGCTGCCTGCACATCCTGCGCGGCGGCGTCGATGTCGCGGTCCAGTGCGAATTGCAGCGTAATGCGCGAGTTGCCCTGGGCACTCAGTGAATCCATCGAGTCCAGTCCGGCGATGGTGGAGAACTGCTTCTCCAGCGGCGTGGCGACCGACGACGCCATGGTCTCCGGACTGGCGCCGGGCAGCGCTGCGGTCACCGCGATGGTGGGATAGTCGACGTTCGGCAGGTCGGCTACCGGCAACAGGCGATAGCTGAAAATACCGAAAATCAGGATACCGATCATGATCAGGCCGGTCATGACCGGGCGGCGCACGAATACTTCGGCGACGCTCATGACGTTTTTTCCGCGCTCTTGACGCTGACCCTGGAGCCGGGCAACAAACGCGAGGCGCCGTCGGTCACCACGGTCTCGCCGGCCTTGAGCCCGGATTCGATCACCGCTTCTTCGCCATCGGTGCGCCTGACCGCGATGGTGCGCATCTCCGTGGTGGAGTCTTCCTTGACCACGTAGGCGTACTGGCCATTGGGGCCGTTCAGCACTGCCTGGGCCGGCACCACCAGCGCATTATCCTCGTCGCGCAGTGTGATCCAGGTGTCAACATACTGGCCGGGCCAGAGCTGCTTGTCGTTGTTGACGAACAGCCCGCGTAACCGGATAGTGCCCGTGGTCGCGTCCACGGTGTTGTCGGCGAAGGCGAGTTTGCCGGGGACCATCTTTCCCTTTTCGATTTCCGCCTCAATGCGCATCGGCGCATTGGCCCTGTTGGCGCGAATATCGGCGAGATGCTGCTCGGGCACAGCGAAGCTGACGTATATCGGGGAGATCTGGTTGATGACCACCAGCGCATTGGTATCGTTGCCCTTGACCAGGTTGCCCTCACTGAGCAGTACCTTGCCGGCGCGTCCGCCGATCGGCGCGCGGATAGTGGTGTAAGCGAGGTTTACACGCGCGGACTCGACCGCTGCCGCAGTGGCATTGACGCTGGCCTCGGCAGAATGGAAATTCGATGCCACCTGCGCATAGCCTTCGCGTGAGACGAAGTTCTGCGCGAGCAGTTCCTGGTAGCGCTTCTCCTGTCCGCGCAGGTATTCGAACTGCGCCTGGCTTTGCGCGAGGTTGGCCTGCGCCTGCGCAAGCTGCGATTGGTAGGGTTTGGGATCGATCTGGAACAGCAGGTCACCCTTGCCTACGTCCTGGCCGTCGCGCACGTAGGCCCTGAAAATCTGGCCGTCCACGCGTGCCTTCACGGCCACCGAGGCGACGGTTTCGACATTGCCGATGGCGTGCAGCCGCAGCGGCATCGGCTTCTCGACCGCCTGCGCGACCAGTACCGGGATCGCGGGCGGAGTCTTCTTCGCCTCGGCCTGCGCGTTGTTCTTGTCGGAGCAGCCGGCGAGTGCGCAGACGGCGAGTAGCGCCGGCAGTGCGTACCACAATGCGTGTCCTGACAAAGTATCGAGTTTCAAAGCCGGGCGAGTGATCATGAGAAAAACATTCCGGATCGTGCAGAGCGCAGCACAACCCGGATCAGAGCGGACTGGACCGAGACTGCCGCGCAAAGGGGCTATTTTGCGCTTATTGGTAGCGTAGTGCATCGATGGGCTTCAAGTAGGCGGCCTTGCGCGCCGGGTACAGGCCGAAAAATACGCCGACCGCTGCAGCCACGGCGAAGGCGAGCACGATGGAACCGGACGTGATCGCCACCGTGGTCTGCGCCATGCGCTCGGCGAGAAAGGCGCCGCCAACCCCGAGCGCTACGCCGACGCAGCAGCCGATCACCGAAATGATGATGGCCTCCAGCAGGAATTGCATCAAGATGTCGCGGCGGCGCGCGCCGATCGCCATCCGGATGCCGATCTCGCGGGTACGCTCCGTCACCGACACGAGCATGATGTTCATGATGCCGATGCCCCCGACCAGCAGCGACACCGAAGCGATGGCTCCAAGCATTAGCGACATTACCTTGGTAGTGGCGGCCGCGGCGTTCGCCACCGTAGTGAGGTTGCGTACCGTGAAGTCGTTCTCGGCATCGACGTTGAGACGATGGCGCGCTCGCAGAAGTTCCGTGATGTCGCGCTCGACCCGGTCCATGACGTCACCCGAACTCGCTTGCACCATCATGAACCGTACCGTACCCACGAACTGGGAGCCGAACAGCTTGCGCTGCGCCGTCGTGACTGGCACCAAAATGGTGTCGTCCTGGTCGCGCCCGTCGAGGCTCTGACCTTTGCGTGCAAGCACGCCGATCACCAGATAAGGACTGTTCCTGATGCGGATGGTCTTTCCCACGGGATCGTCGTCGCCGAACAGGTAATTCGACACCGTGCCGCCAAGCAATGCCACACGGCTGGCCGAGCGCATGTCGTAGTCGGTGAAGGGCTCGCCCGATGCGAGCGGCCATTCGCGCACATCCAGATAACTCGGCGAGGTGCCGTATACCTGCGTGGTCCAGGTGGTTGCGCCGTAGATGACCTCGGAATTGCCGGGTTGCACCGGCGCCACCGCGGCGACTCCGGGCAGTTCGCCGATTGCATCCGCGTCCAGCAGCGTCAAAGTCGGCACGCTGCCGGAGCCCATCCGCAATCCGCCGCTGGCGGAACCGCCGGAGAGTACGATAAACAAATTGCTGCCCATGGACGCGATGGTCTGGTTCACCATCGTCTGCGCACCCTGGCCGACCGCGAGCATGGCCACCACCGCCGCTACGCCGATCACCATTCCGAGCATGGTGAGGAAAGTCCGTAGCCGGTTTGCGCCCATCGCCGACCAGGCTTCGGCGAGCATCGACAGCATCATGCGTGGGCCTCTGTACGTTCGGCGACGACCGGGCCGTCATGCTCCACGATGCCGTCGCGGAAGCGCACCAGGCGGCGCGCATAGGCGGCGATTTCCTGATCGTGCGTGACCAGCACCACGGTAATACCTTCGTCGCGGTTCAACTGCGTGAAGAGATCCATGATCTCGGCGCCGGTGTGCGTATCGAGATTGCCGGTCGGTTCATCGGCTAGAAGCAGCCGCGGGCGGGTTGCGAGCGCGCGGGCGATCGCAACCCGTTGCTGCTGTCCCCCGGAAATCTGGTTTGGAAATGACTGAACATGGCCTGCCAGGCCGATGCGCTCGAGTAGCGCAACCGCGCGCGCGCTGCGCTCGCTGCGCGCAACGCCCGCATACACCAACGGCAGCGCAACGTTTTCCGTGAGCCGCGCGCGCGGCAGCAGGTTGAATCCCTGAAACACGAAACCGATGGTGCGGTTGCGCAGCCCTGCGAGCTGGTCGCTGCTGAGCCGGCCGGTGTCGGCGCCGTCGAGAAAATACTTGCCGCTGGTCGGCTGGTCCAGGCAGCCGAGTATGTTCATGAACGTGGACTTGCCCGATCCCGATGGACCCATGATCGCGACGAATTCGCCGGGCTCGATGACGAGGTTGACGTCGTGGAGCACCGGGAATTCCCCGGCCTCGGTCAGGTAGCTCTTCTGAAGGTGTTCGATACGCACCACCGTATTCGCCATCAGAATAGCCTCGTGCGTGGTCCGCTGGGTGCGGTTTGCGGGCGTGGCGTCGCGGTCTGATCTTCGACGACCACCGCATCGCCTTCGCGTAGAGCGCCGCCGGTGATTTCGGTGGCGCGACCGTTGGTGACTCCGGTCTGCACCGCGACGGACTCGATCTTGCCGCCGCGCAGTACGTGTACCTGCGATCCGGCGGCCGAGCGCTTGCGCGGGCCGGCTGCCATGGCGGAGGCTGTGCGCGAGGTTTCGGTCGCGGCGGCGGGTCGGAAGCGCAGCGCCGCATTGGGGACCATAAGCACGTCCGGTTTGGTCTGCGTAGTGATGGTGATGTAAGCAGTCATGCCCGGCAGCAGGATCTCGTCCGGGTTGTCCACCGATACCACCACGTTGTAGGTGACGACGTTGCTGGTGATGGTGGGATTGAGCCGGATCTGCTTGACCTTGCCCTTGAACTCGCGGTCGGAGAACGCATCCACGCGGAAATCTACGTCCTGGTCGATGCGTATCGCGCCGACGTCCGCTTCCGCGACCGAGGAGTTGATCTGCATCTGGGTGAGGTCCTGCGCGATTTTGAACAGGACCGGGGCCTGCAGGCTGGCTGCGACCGTCTGCCCGACATCGACCTGGCGATCCACAACCACGCCCGAAACCGGCGAACGGATCACGGTGTAACGCAAGTTCGCCCGATCCCGGCTGTGCTGCGCCTCGTACACCTGCACTTGCGCCTGCGCCGCCTCGCGCGCTTGCACCGCCTGGTCCATCTCCTGCCTGGAGATGTATTCCTGCGCGAACAGCTGCTGAAACCGTTCTTCGTTCGCGCGTGCCAGTCTGAGCGAGGCACGCGCGCTGGAAAGGTTGGCAAGCGTCTGCTGTTCGGTCGCAATGAGCAGTGCCGGATCGAGCTCGGCGAGGACCTGGCCTTCCTTTACGCGCTGGTTGAAGTCCGCATAGAGCTTGGTCACGCGTGCGGAAATTTGCGAGCCGACGGTGACCAGCACCACCGGATTGAGCGTGCCGTTCGCGGAAACACTCTGCACCAGCGTGCCGCGTTCGACCGCCCGGGTACGGTAGCGCTGTTCGGCCGGCATTTCGGAATTGTTCTTCCACAGCCAGATCGCGGCGCCCGCGCCGCCGAGCAGAAGTAACGCAACGAACAGCTTCACCCACAATGAAAGATTCGGTTTCTTCATTTTCGTATCGAGGAACGCGAAGTGTCGATCGACACGGTATCCGCATTGCCAGGCAGCGCCGCCAGGTCCAGCGTGCCGAGCGCGCTGGCGAGCGCGGCCTTGGCAAGGTGCCAGTTGTAGCGTGCCTGAATCGACTGGAAGCGGGCACTGGCGGCGGCCGACTGCGCATTGAGCAGGTCGATCAGCGTGCCGGCGCCGGCCTTGTAGCGCCCGCGGGCAACGTTCTCGGATTCCAGCGCGCTTTGCAGAAGATCCTCGGCATTTACCAGCGCCGTGCGCTCGGTTGCGAGTGCCTGGTATGCGCGCCAGACGTCCAGGGAAACCTGGTTGCGCACCTGATCGCGGTCGGCTTCGCTTGCTTCCACCTGGATCTCGGCGAATCGGATGTCGTAAGTGTTGCGGTAGCCGGTGAACAACGGAATGCTCACGCTGATTCCGACCGTGCCGCTGCTGGCGAGGCTGGCCGCGTTCGAGTCAGTTAATCCGGCGGTACCGGTGAGGAATATGGTCGGCTTGCCAGCCGCCTGCGCGGCGCGCACCTGCGCGCGCGCGGCCTGGACCTTGGCCTCGGCTGCGGCCAGGTCGGGGCGCAGCCTGCGCGCGTAGTCGACCAGTTCACGGACTCGCGCATCGGTGGTCGGGTCCGGCGCCTGCAGACGCGGCGGCGCGAGTTCGACTTCGGCGTCGGCATCGAGCCCGATAGCGTTGGCGAGCACACCGGCGGCGGTACGACGCTCGCCTTCGGCACGGGTGCGGATGAGTAGGGCTTGCGAGTACGCGGTCTTTGCTTGGAGCCGGTCGGCCGGGGTGCCGGTACCGACTCGATAGCGGGTCTCCGCCGCCTTCAGGCTTTCCTCGCTGGCTTTCTCGGCTTCCAGCGCGGCCTGGACATTCGCGCCGGCGGCGAACAATTGATAGTAGGACTGGATGGCGAAAAGGAACACCGATTGCAGCGCCGAGTTGTGCGACCAGTTGGCAGCCTCGAGCAATTGGCGGGCGCTGTCGAGATTGGCATCGCGCGCGCCGAAGTCGAACAACAAGTAGCTTACCGTCGCCGCAGCCGAGACATTGTCATGGCTGAAGGCGCCTCCATCCGCGGGCCAGGTTCGGCCGGCGCCGGCGCGCCCTTCGATCGAGGCCTCGGGCAAGAATGCGGCGCGGCTGCGGCCGACCTGTGCCGCCTGGGCGCGTGCGGCCATCCACGACTGGCGCGTCGACGGGTTATTGCAAAGCGCGCGTTCGATGACACCGGCAAGCGTCAGCGGTCCGGTCGTCGCAGCCAGGCGCGCGCAGGCGTCAGCGCCGCCGAGCCAGGGCATGCTCTGGTTGGGAGGCACGAGCTTTTCGGTGCCGAAGGGATCGGCGGCGGAGGCGGGACCGGCCGCGGCGGCGAGCAGCGCAGCCACGCACAGGCCGGCAAACCGCCGGGATCGGATGTTGTTCATTCCTGAATAGAAGTAAGGGACTACCGGGAATCTAAGCGAGACAGCCACAGGCCATGTAACGAAGTGTAGGCACCGGATTCGCTGTTACGTTATCTGACAAAACTCCTGCAAAATCGTTGCGACAGGAGTTATAAGAGCGTCCATGCGCGATCGCATACTGATAGTTGACGACGACGAAGATATCCGCAAGCTCCTGGAGGCCTACCTGCGCAAGAACGGTTTCGATGCGCAGGCGGTGGCGGACGGCCCAGGCATGCGCGAGGCCATGGCGGCCAGACCCGCTAGCCTTGTAGTGCTGGACCTGATGCTGCCGGGCGAGGACGGCCTGTCTCTGTGCCGGCAGTTGCGCGCGCGCTCGCAAGTGCCGGTGCTGATGCTCACGGCCAAGGGCGATCCGGTGGATCGCATCATCGGATTGGAGATGGGTGCCGACGATTATCTGGCCAAACCTTTCGATCCGCGCGAACTGCTGGCACGCATCCGCAGCATCCTGCGCCGCGCCAGGGCGCTGCCGGCCGACACCGAAATAAACGTTCCCGAATCGTTCGATTTCTCCGGCTGGCGGCTGGATACGCGGGGACGCGACCTTCGGGCGCCTGACGGCGTGCTCGTGCCCTTGTCGGGTGCCGAGTACCGGCTGCTGTTGATCTTCCTGCAGAACCCTAACGCGGTCCTGTCACGCGACCAGCTTTCCAATTTCACGTTCGGGCACGATGCCGACCCGCTCGACCGCACCATCGACATGCAAGTGAGCCGGCTGCGCGAACGCCTGCGTGACGAGGCACGCGAGCCGGCAATCATCAAGACCGTGCGTGGAAAGGGCTACGTGCTGGCCGTGCGCGTGGAGAGCCAAACTTGAAGCTGCTGCCGCGTTCGCTGTTCGGCCGCATCGCGCTGATCCTGGTGGGCGGCTTGATCGGCGTACAGCTATTCACCACGGCAATTCACATCTCCGAACGCGACGATCTGGTTTTCCGCAACGGTGCCTCGCGTGCGGCCGCCAGGATCGGCGACGTGGTGCGCGTGCTCGATGCCGTGACCCCGGCGCAGCGGCCACGGATCATGCACGCAATTGCCGACGCAACGCTGACACTGACTGACGGCAAGCCGGCGCGCGCCGACTCTGCCGCCGCCGTGGAAGAAAACGAACTCTTCGGCGCGGCGCGCGAAGCATTGGCACTAGTGCTCGATCCCGGCACGGAATTCGAGGTACTCGACGTGCGGCCGGTCAATCTGAACCCGGAATCGTGGTACGCACGCGAATTCCTGGAGCGTGCAGGGATGCGCATCCACGCCGCCGTGTTGCTTCGCGACGGAAACTGGATCATCGCGGAGAGCACCAGCCCACCGCGCGCGACGACCTGGTTCACCCGGCTCGTGCGCAATCTTGCGATCGTGGACGGCGTCATGCTGGTGCTGCTCTTTTTTGCGGTGCGCCTGGTTACCAGACCGATGTCGGTGCTGGCACGGGCGGCGGAGGACCTCGGGCGCAACATCGAACGGCCGCCGCTTCCGGAAACAGGAACAGTCGAACTTGCGCGCGCGTCGCGAGCACTCAACACCATGCAGGACCGCCTCAAGCGCTACGTCGAAACGCGGCTCGAAGCGCTGGGCGCCATGTCGCACGACCTCAAGACGCCGATTACGCGCATGCGGCTGCGTGCCGAAATGCTGGAAGACGCCGAGCTAAAGGCACGGTTTACCCGCGATCTGGACGCGATGCAGTCGATGGTAGGCTCCACGCTGGACCACATGCGCGGCCTGAGCGACGGCGGCGAAGAGTCGTGTCCGATCGACCTGAACGCCTTGATCTCGAGCCTGAAGCAGGATGCGGAGGAGGCCGGACATGCCGTCACCGTTGCTGGCGAAACGCCGGGCCCGGTGATGGGACGCGCGCAGGCGCTCAAGCGCTGCCTGCAGAACCTGCTCGACAATGCGTTGGCGTACGGCCAGCGCGCCGACATTACGGTCCGCGAAGTGGGCCGGACGGTGAATGTTGCCATCGCCGACGGCGGTCCGGGAATACCGGAAAGCGACATCGAGCGCGTGTTCGAACCGTTCTATCGCGTCGAGGGCTCGCGCAACCGCAACAGCGGCGGCAGCGGGCTGGGATTGTCGATAGCGCGCAACATCGCGCAGGCGCACGGCGGCGCAGTCCGGCTGCGTAACCTGCCGCAAGGTGGACTGGAGGCTACGCTGGTGCTGCCGCGAGGCACCTCATAGCAAACCGGACTGCAAATCCGCGCTAACGTGCCGCGGTTCCTTCGACCACAATGATGTTCGCGGTGGCGGTCTTCTGCCGGATTTCCATTGCAGGGCGGTATTCCTCCGATTCGTGCCACTGGCGTGCGCGTTCGATGCTTTCGAACTCGCAGATCACCACGCGCCGGGGCGACCAGTTGCCCTCGAGCACGTCGATCCTACCCCCGCGGGCAATGAATCGGCCGCCGTACTTGGCAAGCGATGGCGGGACGAGCTTGCGATACTCCTCGTAGCCAGCGGGGTCGTGGATCTCGATCTGGGAAATCAGGTAGGCAGGCATGACCAGTCCTCCGAAGTTCGGGGCGCGCAAGCCGCTAGGCAAGCTCCGCCGTTTTCAATATCATGCCCATGACAATACAATTAACGGCCAAAGAAGGAAACGTGGGCGCATAAAGGTCATCGCAGTCCAACTCGGGAAAAGGGGAGGATCATCATGAGCCCGGCTCCAGCATCTGCTGCACGCGGCACGGTTCCTTTCGGGAATCTCCCGCCACTGCAACTTTCCACGCTTCCTGTATTCATCGGCCTGTTCGCTTACGTGGGACCCGGCATTCTCTGGGCCGCGCTGGCGCAGGGTTCCGGTGAACTGATCTTCTGGCCCTACATCACCGCCAAATACGGCGCCGCTTTCCTCGGCCTGCTGATTCCCGCCGCACTACTGCAGTACTGGCTCAACCTCGAGATCTGTCGCTACACCATCGTCACCGGCGAAACGCCGATGACCGGATTCAGCCGCATCGGTCGCTGGTTCGCCTGGTTCGCCTGGATACTGGTGTTCGTGGAAAATATCTGGTTCGGTGCCTACGCCTCGGCCGGAGGCACGGCGCTGGCCGCGCTCACCGGATTCCCCGACGGCTGGACGCCGCGCGGACAATCGCTGTTCTGGGGGTATCTCACCATATCGATCTATCTGGTGGCGCTGGTGGCCAGCCGCGTTGCCTACACTTTCGTCGAGAGATTTTCGATGGTTGTGGTTTTCATCACCATGAGCGGGATCATCTTCGCCGTTTTTCAGGGACCGGTCCTGGCTGTCACAGGAGAGTTTTTCGGCGCCCTGATTCCGCACTTGACCATTCCCGCGGACGTTCCGAACTGGGACCCGGCGGACTGGAATACGCTCGCGACTTGCATCGCCTTTGCCGGCGCGGGTGGGATGGGACAGCTTTTTATCGCCTACTGGATGCGGGACAAGGGCATCGGCATGGGCAAGAACGTCGGCCGCATCACATCGCCGATCACGGGCAAGGCCGAGACCATCCCTGCAACCGGTTTTTACTTCGCCGACACCGAGGAGAACAAGAAAAATTACAAGGGCTGGGTGCGCTATTTCAGCCTTGAGAACGGGATCGGCGTGGGACTGAACCTGGCGACCACCATCATCATGTGCTGGCTGGCGTACGCGCTGCTACTGCCGAAAGGCATCATTCCCAAGGGCTGGGAAATCGCCGTGGTGCAATCGGCATTTTTCGAAGTGGCATGGGGCACGATAGGCAAGGCGCTGTTCCTGATTGTAGCGGCCGCGTTCCTGTGCGATGCCTGGTTGCAGCTTACCGACGGTTTTTCGCGCATCCAGGCGGACTTTTTCTACTCGAACATCAAGGGCGCGCAGAAGCTGCACTATCGGAGTTGGTATTACATCTTCGTCGGCATCTTCACCGTGCTGACCGTGGTTACCATGGCGCTGGCTCAGCCGGGCACGCTGATCATCATCCGTGGAGTCGTGGCGTTCCTCGCGATGGCCATCATCGCGCCGGCTTTCGTGTATCTGAATTACGTAATGCTGCCCAGGGTGTTCCCGAAATGGGTGAAACCTCATCCAGTGACGCAGGTGCTGATGCTGGTGTGCACGCTTACCTATATGGTGATGGCGGTGGGTTACGTCTATCTCAACTGGGCACAACTCAGTAAATTGGTGACCGGCGGCTGACGGCTGCAGCTGCACGTTTCAACGCTTCCTGGCGTCTTCCTTCACGAATTCGGCGCCCTTCTCGGCGATCATCGTCGTAGGCGCATTGGTATTGCCGGACGTGATGCGCGGCATCACCGATGCATCGATCACACGCAAGCCGGCAATGCCGCGCACGCGCAGGCGGTCATCCACTACCGCGAGTTCATCGCCGCCCATTCTGCAGGTGCCGACCGGGTGGAAGATGGTGGTTCCGAGATCGCTGGCCGCGCTCATCAGCGCGAGGTCGGTCTTGAAGTCGGGACCGGGCTTGAATTCCTCCGGCTGGTATTTTGCGAGCGCTCTCGCCTGCATGATGCGGCGGGTGAAGCGGATCGCCTCTACGGCCACTATCTTGTCCTCACTGGTGGAAAGATAGTTGAGCGTGATGGCCGGATGCGCGTGCGGGTCGGAACTCTTGATACGCACGTGCCCGCGGCTGGTGGGGCGCAGGTTGCACACCGACGGCGTGATCGCGGGAAAAGCATGCAGCGGCGAGCCGAACTTGTCCAGGGACAGCGGTTGCACATGCCATTCGATGTTCGGCGACGGCTGCGCCGGATTGCTTTTCGCGAACGCGCCCAGTTGCGAGGGCGGCATGGTCAGCGGGCCAGTGCGGAAGAACAGGTACTCGAGCCCCATCGCCATTTTTCCGAACACGCTGTTGGCACGCTCGTTGAGCGTGTGCACGTTCTTCACCTGATACATCATTCGGATCTGCAGGTGGTCGTGCAGATTTTCACCCACTCCGGGAAGATCGTGTTCGACGTGTATGCCGAGATACTGCAGCAACGCCCCTGGGCCGATACCGGAGAGCTGAAGAATCTGCGGTGACCCGATCGCGCCAGCGGCGAGGATTACTTCGCCCCGGGCTTCGGCGAACTCGTTGCCGCGCAGACCGAGACTGAATTCCACACCGGTGGCCTTCTTCACGGATCCCGACGTCTGCAGGCGCACACGCTTCACGTGCGCGTGAGTGAGCACCGTCAGGTTCGGCCGATGCATCACCGGCCGCAGAAAGGCCTTGGTGTTGCTCCAGCGCACGCCGCGCCGCTGGTTCATCTGAAAATAGGCGTTGCCGAAATTGTCGCCGCGATTGAATTCCTCGATCTTCGGAATGCCGCATTCCTCCGCAGCCTCGCGCCAGGCATCGAGGATTTCCCAATTCACCCGCCGCTCCTCGACGCGCAGTTCGCCGCCGGCGCCGTGCAGCTCGTCCGCGCCGTGCTGGTAATCTTCTGTTCGCTTGAAGTACGGGAGCACCTCGTCCCACGACCAGCCCTTGTTTGTGAGCGTGGCCCAGTGATCGTAATCGCTCTTTTGTCCGCGCATGTAGATCATCGCGTTGATCGAGGAGCAGCCTGCGAGCACGCGCCCCCGGGCATAGCCGAGCGAGCGGCCATTCAGTCCCGGATCGGGTTCTGTCTTGTCGCACCAATCGGTGCGCGGGTTGCCGATGGTGTAGAGATATCCGACCGGAACATGGATCCAGAAGTAATCGTCCTTGCCGCCCGCCTCGAGCAGTAGAACGCGCACGTCAGGATCCGCGCTCAGACGATTGGCGAGCAGGCAGCCGGCCGAACCGGCGCCGACGATGACGTAGTCGAATGGTCCCAGCGATTGGGCCATCGCTTCCTTTATATATGGGGTAAATCCGGGCGAGCCCGGACGCGGCTCGATGCGGCGGCAGAGATTATGCCCGATTGGGTGCGCTGGACAATTCCTTCGTTGAGCAGCCCCCGTTCACAACTCGTTCACTCATCACCCTTCACGCTTTCCTTTCACTGACCCATTGGTTTTTCCAAGCGCCGTCGAAATTTCGTTCGACTTGGGTCGATCCGTGACGCTTTTCGCCAAAAGAGCTGTTGACCCTTCGTCATTGCCATGCGTCGGCATTCAGACACTCACTTTTTTCCTTAAGAAACAGAGCACATTCGAACAATAGTGCGAGTGTCATTTTTTCAACATGGCTCAATGGCATAGCCATTGCGACAGGAAAGGTACGCCTGGGGGTCGCGGCGTACAGGGAGATCGGGTGTCTTTTTGCACCCCGTTCGCGCAAACCCCAGGTGCTTTTTTCCCAAGTTCGTAAGCGTGCTTAAGCCACGCGCGACCCCAACAGGACGGCAGCCCCCGGAGGTCAAGGCCCGTATGAAGGATCAACGAACATTGTCGGTGCTTCGAGCTGTTTTCGCCGGATTGGCGTTGACGGTGCTTGGTGCTGCCGCAGCAGACGACCGTGGCAGTGATGTTGCAGCTGGTGGCGCCAGTGTAAACGCCGCTTCATCGGAGCAGGACCGGCCGGCAGATGCCTGGTTCAATCTCGATGCGCTGGACCTCAACGTGTACGGGTTTTCGTACCATCCCGACCGCGAGGCCATTCACCGCTTGCACCTGGACAACGAAGTCAATCCCGGGCTAGGACTTCACTACGAATTTTCCGACACGGAACGGGGAACCGCTTTTGCCGAGATTGGCGCGTACAAGGATTCCGGGTCGAACCTGGCGAAGTTGATAGCACTGGGCTACCAGTACAAATTTGCAAAGCGTTGGAGGATTGGCGGGGCCCTCGCCGTCGTGCACAGCGATACCTACAACGATGGCATAACCTTTCTCGCCATGATCCCGTTGATCACCTACGACATGGGTCGCGTCAAAATCAACGCGACATATCTTCCGAAGTTAGGGCATTACAACGAGGTCGATGCGTTCGGTTTCTACATCAGCATTCCATTTGGAAAGTGGACGCGATAATCCGGGGGGTACATCTGATGAAGAACGACATTCTCAAGAAAATCCGTCCTGACGCAGGGTGCATGCGATGCGGCCGCGCCTACAACGGCTCTGTCGAAAGAACCGTCATGTGCGCAATTCCCAATAGCACCGGGATGCCCTGCGGCGGTAGAGTTTTCTGGCGCGCGAATCCGGAGGACTGGACCGAATGTCCAATGTGTGCCGGCACGGGGTTGAGTACAGACAAACCTTGTCAGCGCTGCCACGGTGACGGGTGGCTCATGGGAACGCGCTAGCTTTCGCACCCGTCGCTACCCTCTTCTGATTCACGTTTTCATTGCCGTTCGGCCAGATTGACTAGTGACAAGTAACGAGTGACCGTGGGAATTCAGGCGGGCCGGAACCGGAGCGCCGTATTGATCTGGTCTGCGGCCCGCTTCAGCACAGGCAGAAAATTCCTGGCCACATCGGTAGCGGAGGTCCTGGATGCCTGGCAACTGACGTTCATCGCCGCGACCGTGCGGCCGGCGCGGTCCACCAGCGGCACCGAAATCGAAACCAGCCCGTCCTCGAGTTCCTGATTGACCAGCGACCAGCCTTTGCGGCGATCGTCGCGGATGATCTGCTCGAGCCTCGCGCGATCGGTGACGGTGCGCGCGGTATACGCCTGGATCTGGCTGCGGTCCAGGACTTCATCGAGTTCTTCCTCGCTCAAGCCCCCAAGTAGCACCCTGCCCATCGACGTGCACCACGCTGGCAGGCGGCTGCCGATCGACAGGTTGATGGTCATGATCTTCTTGGTGGGTACCCGCAGGATGTAGAGTATCTCGGTGTCGTTCAGCACCGATGCTGAACAGGACTCGTGCACCTCGTTCACCACTTCTTCCATGAAGGGTTCGGCCAGGTCCCAGAGTGGGGTGGAAGACAGGTAGGAATAGCCAAGGTCGAGGATTTTGGGCGTGAGATAGAAGTCGCGTCCGTCGGTGCCGACGTAGTTCAGCGCCTGTAGCGTGAGCAGGATGCGGCGGGCGCCGGCACGCGAAAGGCCCGCCTTCGCTGCTACTTGCGACAGCGTCATGGTGCGCGAGTCGCGGCCGAAGGCGCTGATCACCGATAGGCCTTTGGCGAAGGATTGCAGGAAGGCATCTTTTCCGCGGCCTTGGCGCGTGGGCGTTTCGCGAGCGTTTACTCGCAGCGCTTTTGCAGGCTGCCTCACTCCGACCTTTCCCCGACGGCTTCGCCGGACTGTTGACACGCTCCGCGCGATTGGCCTAATGTGTTCGCTATAAAAACAAATGTTCGCATAGCGAACAAGAATCGGCAAGCGCAGGGCGCAACTCGGTAACGACTGCCGGATTCGACCGGCAGTCCGTCACGCCGCTGCCGCAATCCAGAAAAACTGACAGAGGAGGACGCATGGCTACCTATCACACCGTTTTCGGGTCCCTGGGCAATTACCAGAAGGGGACCATGGAAATCATCAACGACAATCCCAAGCACTACGTGTTCTCGAACGTCTTCGAGGTCGCGGCGAAATCGAAGCCCTACGAGAAAGTCGCGGTCGCGAAGAACCTCGAATATGTAATCGAGGCGATACGCGCCGAAGGCACTTCACCGTGGATGGCATGCGCCCACGACGAATTCGCGGTGGTCATGGACGGGGAAGTCGAGATCGAGTACGTCAAGCTCGAAGCCGCGGAATCTGTAGCGCCTTCCAAGGAAGGAACCGTGTTGGTCAAAGGCGAACCAAAGGGCAAACGCATGGGATCCGTCAAACTCAAGCGCGGCCATCAGGCGCTCCTTCCCAAGGGTGCGGCCTACCGCTTCAAGGCGACGCGCCCGTCGGCGATGATCCAGCAGACCCTGAAGGGCGAACTCACCAGGGAAAAGTGGGGCGAGATCTGCGCAAAATGAATGGAGAGGGGAGAGGGACGAGGGATGAGGGAAGAGGGGAGGGAATGAACGCCGCAACGCGGCGACCCTTCACTCCTTCACTCATTCACCTTTCACCAGTCACTTGTCACGCGTCACCAATCACCAGATTTGCGGAGAAAATCCTATGAATGCACCTGCGGAAATCAAACTACCGGCAACCATCGCCGGCTACAAGACCTTCACCCTGGGCGAATTCACCTTGGCCCGCGACGAATATTTCGTCACCCTTACCTGGCCGGCGAAAGGCCAGCGCCAGTCGCACACGATGAGCGCGGATGCTTTCCTACGCGCGATGATGCGCGACGTGGCGTGGGGTTTTTTCTATGGCCTGGTCAACTTCGACACAGTCTTCGGTACCCGCAATCTTTACGGCAAAGTGGAACTGTTCGCGGGGCGCTACAACGAGGCCATCCACGGCGCCGGACTGTCCTACGTCGAGACCTTCGAGACGCCCAAGGCGATGGCGAAGTTCAAGGAAATTCTCTCTGACTGGGTGAATGCCGGCTTCGACCCGTTTGCCGCTCCCTCGGAGACCGGCAACACCGCCTTCGGCGAAAAAAACGGCAACAACGTTGCCGCCATCGAACGATTCCGCGTGGCGACCAAACGCATGCCGGGACTGGATGGCGATTCGCCGTTGCGCAACGACTCCAACGGCTACGCGATCAACCGTGCGTTTACCGATGTAGGACAGGAAGAGCCCGAGATCAAGGCCGAGGCTGGCTTTGAGAAAGAACTGCACGCGTTCAACCTGTTCAGGTACCTGTCGCGATCGGACGTGACCTGGAACCCCTCGGTGACTTCGGTATGCAGGAACAGCCTGTTCTGCCCGACCACCGAGGAGTACATCCTGCCGATCATCCACGGCAACGATCGTGTCGAGTGGTTCGTGCAGCTCTCGGACGAGATCACGTGGGAAGTCGCGGATCGCGAAACCGGACGGCCGCGCGCGCGCCTGACGATGAAGGCCGGCGACGTCGCGGCGATGCCGGCGGACATCCGCCACCAGGGATTCTCCAAGAAGCGCTCGATGCTGCTGGTGTGGGAGAACGCCACGCCCGATCTGCCGAAGCGTTATGAGCGCGGCGAACTCAAGCCGTATCCGGTCGAGTTCTGAGAATACAGGGGAGAGAGGCGAGGGCCGAGGGGCGAGGGAATGAACGCCGCGACGCGGCGACCCTTCACCCTTCACTCATTCACTCCTTCACCCCTAATGAAATGATCATTGAGAATCAACTATTCATCGACGGTGAATTCGTCGATGCCGAGTCGAAGTCGCGCATACCGGTTCTCAATCCGCACGACAACTCGCTCATCACCGAGGTTGCCGAGGCGCAGAAAGCCGATATCGATTGCGCCGTGGAGGCGGCCCGCAAGGCTTTGCCCGCGTGGTCGAAAATGGCTCCGGCGGATCGCGGCCGCCTGCTGCTGAAACTTGCCGACGCGATCGAGGCGAATGCGGAGGAGCTGGCCAAACTGGAATCGCTCGATACCGGTCATCCGCTGCGCGATACCCGCGGCCTGGACGTGGTGCGCACCGCGGTGACATTCCGCTACTTCGGCGGCATGGCGGACAAGTTTCAGGGTAGCGTCGTGCCGGTCGAGCAGGGTTTCCTCAACTACGTTTTGCGTGAACCGGTTGGCGTCGTCGGCCAGATCGTGCCGTGGAACTTTCCGCTGATGTTTACCAGCTGGAAAATGGGACCGGCACTGGCGGCCGGCAACACGGTGGTGATGAAACCGGCCGAACTCACCCCGCTGTCCAGCCTGCGCGTTGCCGGGTTGGCGCGGGAAGTCGGTTTCCCCAAAGGGGTGATGAACATATTGCCGGGTTACGGGAACATCGCCGGCCAATACCTTGCCGAACATGCAGGCGTGGACAAGATCGCCTTCACGGGCTCGACCGCGGTCGGTCGAAAGATCGTGCAGGCTTCCAGCGGCAATCTCAAGAGGGTGCAACTCGAACTGGGCGGAAAAGGCGCCAACATCGTCTTCGACGACGCGTTCATGCCGGCGGCGATCAACGGCGCGGCGTTTGCCATATTCCATAACCAGGGACAGGCTTGCATTGCCGGCTCGAGGCTGATCCTCCACGAAAAGATCGCCGAACCGTTTCTCGACGGATTTCTCAAGCTGGCGCGCTCGATCAAGCTCGGCAATCCGATGAATGCCGATACCGAGATGGGGCCGCTCACCTCGCAGATGCACCGCGACCGCGTGCTGGCCTACGTCAAAGTGGCCAAGGATCAGGGAGGCGAAATCCTGCTGGGCGGAAAGCCTCCGGAACGCGACGATCTATCCAAAGGCTGCTACGTCGAACCGACCGTGGTTCGTGCGAAACCAACCGACCGGGTCTCGCAGGAGGAAGTGTTCGGCCCATTCGTCACCGTCACCACTTTCCGCGACGACGAAGAAGTTCTGGCGATCGCCAACGGTACCGATTACGGCCTGGGCGGCGGGCTTTGGACCACTAACCTGCAGCGCGCGCACCGCACCGCGGCGGCAATGCGCAGCGGGATGGTCTGGATCAATTGCTACAAGCGGGTGAATCCCGGCTCGCCTTTCGGCGGCATCGGCAGGTCGGGATACGGGCGCGAGATGGGTTTCGAGGCGATGCACGACTACACCGAGGCAAAATCGGTATGGGTCAACGTCGATGCCAAGATCCCTCCCTATTACCCCCGATAGCTGCAGAAGAATTTTCCCGTCAAAGGGTTTTTGAATGATCAACAAGATTGTTTCGACGATTGCCGAGGCGCTGGAGGATCTCAACGACGGCGCCACGGTGATGATCGGTGGATTCGGTCCGGCCGGCCTGCCTGCGGAACTGATCGATGCGCTGATCGCGCAGGGCGCGAAGGACCTGACCATCGTGAACAACAACGCCGGCAACGGCGAGACCGGGCTCGCTGCGCTGCTCAAGGCGCGGCGGGTGCGCAAGATCATCTGCTCCTTCCCGCGCCAGGTGGATTCTCAAGTGTTCGATGCGCTCTACCGAGCCGGCGACATTGAACTGGAGCTCGTTCCGCAGGGCAATCTCGCCGAGCGTATCCGCGCGGCGGGTGCGGGCATCGGCGGCTTTTTCACGCCCACTGCCTACGGTACCGATCTCGCCAAAGGCAAGGAGACGAGGATCATCAACGGCCGTGGCTATGTCCTCGAGTTGCCTATCCACGCCGACTTCGCGCTGATCAAGGCCGAACGCGGCGATCGCTGGGGCAATCTGGCGTATCGAAAGACCGCGCGCAATTTTGCCCCGATCATGGCGACCGCCGCCAAGTGCACCATCGTGCAGGTCCATGAAATCGTCGAACTCGGCGCACTCGATCCGGAGACGATCGTCACGCCGGGAATCTTCGTCAAACGCGTGGTGCGGATCGCACGCTCCGCGGCCGCGTCGGCCGCCGGCAGCCAGGCAGCGTAGGTGCCCGAGAACAGGAGCACAGCATGAACAAACTCAATCGTGACCAGATGGCGGCGCGGGTGGCGCGGGATATTCCCGAAGGCGCCGTGGTCAACCTCGGCATCGGTCTGCCGACATTGGTGGCCAACCATTTGCCTAAGGATCGCGAGATCCTCCTTCACAGCGAGAACGGCGTGCTCGGAATGGGTCCGGCGCCGGTTGCCGGCGAAGAGGACTACGACCTGATCAACGCAGGCAAGCAACCGGTCACGTTGTTGCGCGGCGGTTCGTTTTTTCACCATGCCGATTCGTTCGGGATGATGCGCGGCGGACACCTGGATTTCTGCGTGCTCGGCGCCTTCCAGGTATCGGCCTGCGGAGATCTTGCCAACTGGCACACGGGCGCGCCGGATGCGATCCCGGCGGTAGGCGGCGCGATGGATCTGGCTATCGGCGCCAAACAGGTGTTCGTAATGATGGAACACCTTACCAAGCAGGGTGAAAGCAAGATCGTCGAGCACTGCTCGTATCCGGTGACAGGGGTCGGGTGCGTGAACCGCATCTACACTGATCTCGCGGTCATCGACGTCACCTCGGAAGGATTGCGGGTGCAGGAGATCGTCGAGGGGCTCAGTTTCGACGAATTGGTGAAAATGAGCGGGGTCCCGATGCGGCGCGCACAGGTAAAGGCGTACGCGTGAGAGCGTTCGTATTCAACGGCCAGCCCTCGCGCGTGGTATTCGGGCGCGGCGCGCTGGAGAAACTGGGTGCGGAAATCGAGCGTTTGGGTGCCAAGCGCGCACTGGTGCTGTCCACGCCGGAACAGCGTGCTTCGGCTGAAGACGTATCAAGACGCCTGGGTGCACGCTCGGCCGGTGTCTACGCCAAGGCTGTAATGCACGTACCGATCGAAACCGCCGAAGCGGCGCGGGCAGTGGCGAAGGAGCTGAATGCCGACTGCTGTGTGGCGGTAGGTGGTGGATCGACCATCGGATTGGGCAAGGCAATCGCGTTGACTTCCGAACTACCGATTCTGGCAATCCCGACGACTTTCGCCGGTTCGGAAATGACGCCGATCTACGGCATTACCGCGCAGGGTCAGAAAAAAACCGGTCGCGATGCCCGCGTATTGCCCAAGACGGTAATCTACGATCCGCAACTGACCATGACATTGCCGGCAAAGATCGCCGGTCCGAGCGGCATGAACGCGATCGCGCATTGCGTCGAGGCGCTGTACGCCGAGGACTCCAACCCGATCACTTCATTGATGGCAGAGGAGGGCATCCGTGCGCTGGCTCGCAGCCTGCCGAAAGTGGTGAGCGATCCGGCCGATCTCGATGCGCGCGCGGAAGCGCTGTACGGCGCGTGGCTGGCGGGCGCTTGCCTGGGAAACGTCGGCATGGCGATCCATCACAAGCTATGCCACACGCTGGGCGGCAGCTACAACCTGCCGCACGCGGAGACGCATACGGTCATCCTGCCGCACGCGGTTCAGTACAATCGCGACGCGGCGAAGGACGCGATGACGCGAATTTCGCGGGCTCTCGACGCAAATGGCGCTGCGGACGCGAATACGGCGGGTGGACTCTACGACCTGGCGCGGAGCATAGGTGCGCCGCTGTCGCTAAACGATATCGGCATGAGCGCCGGCGCGCTCGATGATGCTGCGCAACTCGCCACCCAGAACCCGTATTACAACCCGCGGCCCATCGAGTACGCGGGAATCCGTCAACTTTTGCAGAACGCCTGGGAAGGTCGAAGGCCGGGCTGATCCATTTTTTCCTTCACACCGTCACCCATATAACCAGAGGAGGAGCAGTCATGCAGAGCAATCGATTCCAGCGCCGTCGCGCGCTGATGCAGGCAGGCGGCGCAGTGGCCGGTGCAGCGGCGCTGGGCATGCCGTCTGTGGTGTTCGCACAGACGAAAACCATCAAACTGGGCTTCGTATCGCCGCAGACTGGCCCGCTCGCGCCCTTCGGCGAGGCCGACAAGTTCATCATCGAGCAGATGAACAAGCTGTTCGCCGGCGGCCTCGACCTCGGCGGAAAAAAAATAGCGGTGCAAATCATCCAGAAGGACAGCCAATCGAACCCCAACCGCGCTGGCGAAGTGGCGAACGACCTCATACTCAACGAGAAGATCGACCTGATGCTCGTGTCGTCCACGCCGGAGACCACCAATCCGGTGTCTGATGCCTGCGAGCTGAACGAAATTCCATGCATTTCCACGGTAGCACCGTGGCAGCCGTGGTTCTTCGGCCGCAAAGGTGACCCGGCCAAGGGGTTCAACTGGACCTATCACATCTTCTGGGGACTCGAGGACGTCATCGCCAATTTTCTGGCGGGTTGGAAGTCGGTTCAGACCAACAAGAAAGTCGGCGGCCTGTTTCCGAACGACGGCGACGGCAATGCGTGGGGCGACAAGGAAAGGGGATTCCCGGGACCGCTGGCGAAGGAAGGCTTCACGCTGCTCGATCCCGGCCGCTTCCAGAATATGAACAACGATTTCTCGGCGCAGATCGCCGCCTTCAAGAAAGACGGAGTCGAGATCGTCACCGGCGTGGTTATCCCGCCGGACGCGAAGACCTTCCTCACTCAGGCCCGGCAGCAGGGCTTCAGGCCGAAGGTGGTGACGCTGGGCAAGGCGCTGCTTTTCCCCGCCGCGATCGAGGCGCTGGGCGATCTGGGCGACGGCCTGTCGACCGAAGTGTGGTGGTCTCCGTCGCATCCGTTCACGTCGTCGCTGACGAAGCAAAGTGCGAAGCAGCTCGCCGAATTCTACGAATCATCTTCCAAGAGACAATGGACCCAGCCGATCGGCTTCGCCCACGCGCTGTTCGAAGTAGCGGTTGATGCCCTGAAACGCACCAAGGACCTCGGCAGTCATGCATCGATCCGCGATGCAGTCGCCGGCACCAGTCTTCAGACCGTGGTTGGCGACGTCAAGTGGGGCGGCGGCGGCCCGTTCAAGAATGTCAGCAAGACTCCGCTGGTGCTGGGGCAATGGGTCAAGGGCAAGAAGTACAAGTACGAACTGGTCATCGTCAACAGTTCGCAGTTTCCAGCAATTCCAGCCCCCGGCAAGCTGAAGTTGATGAGCTGAACCTCTTCCCTCCCGTCTTCCCGCCCTTTTTCCCGCAAGGGGAGAGGGCGGTTTGGAACAAGAGCCGAGCTTCCTGAGAATAATGGCCGCCATTCTTTCGCTGGAAAACATCAGCAAGAGCTTCGGCGCGCTCAAGGTGGCCGATAGCATCACGCTGTCGGTTGCCGAAGGCGAGACTCTTGGCATTCTTGGACCCAATGGCGCTGGCAAGACGACACTGTTCAACCTGATCAGTGGCGATCTTCGTGCTGATTCCGGCAGGGTCGTATTCGACACAACAGACGTTACCCACCATGCGCCGCATCGCCGCTGCCGGCTCGGCATTGGCCGCTCCTATCAGATTCCGCAACCTTTCGGCGCGATGACGGTGTTCGAAAACCTGGTTGCGGCCGCATCCTTCGGAGCCGGGCGATCGGAAAAGGAAACGTACGGCCACGCGGTGGAAATTCTGCGCGAGACCGGGTTGTTGTCCAAAGCGAACCGTCTCGCCGCCAGTCTTACTCTCCTGGACCGCAAGCGGCTGGAACTGGCCCGCGCCCTGGCCACGCAGCCGAAAGTATTGCTGCTCGACGAGATCGCTGGCGGTTTGACCGAGCACGAGGCCCGGGAACTCGTCGAGGAGATCATGCGCATCAAATCGCAGGGCGTCACTATGATCTGGATCGAGCACGTCGTGCACGCGCTGCTGGCGGTCGCCGACCGCCTGTTCGTGATCAATTTCGGGCAAAAACTCGCCGAGGGTATGCCCTCGACAGTGATGAACAATCCTGAGGTGAAGCGCGTTTACATGGGTCTTGAAGTTTAGTGCAAGGTCAAGATCTTCAAGGCAGAGTCGCCGAGAAAAACATGAGAACGCAGAGAAGGGAATTGAGGGTTTTGGTCGATCAATGGGCTTGTGCTGGCGTGGACCTAGACGGCAACTATCCCTCGGAATCCAAGAATGCGCGCTTCTCTTGCCCCAACTCTGGTTGTCTCTGCGTTCTCGGCGCGCTCAGCGCTTCTGTGTTGCGTGTAGATCGGCATCCATGGCACTGCTGAAGACGACGAAACTTGAAGCCCGTTACGGCGACTTTCAGGCGCTGTTCGGCATCGACTTCGAGATCGATGCGGGCGAGATCGTCGCGATGATCGGCGCCAACGGCGCAGGCAAGTCCACGTTCTTGAAGACGGTGTGCGGTCTGCTAAAGGCCGATCGCAATGCCGTGTTGTTCGATGGCACACCTATCGGTGGGCTGCCGCCCGGCGGCATCGTACGGGAGGGCATTGCGATGGTTCCGGAGGGACGCCGGCTGTTTTCGAGTCTGTCGGTAGAAGAGAACCTGCTAATGGGGGCCTACGCGAAGCGTCCGGGACCATGGAATCTCGACGCGATCTACAAGCTGTTCCCGCTGCTCAAGGACAAGCGCCGCAACCCTGGGACGGCGCTGTCCGGCGGCCAGCAGCAGATCGTGGCAATCGGCCGTGCGCTGATGAGTAATCCGCGACTGCTGATCTGCGACGAGATCTCGCTGGGTCTGGCGCCGATCGTCGTGAAGGAAATCTACGATGCGCTGCCGAACATCTGCGCCGGGGGACTGACGGCGATTATCGTCGAGCAGGATGTCGGCGTCGCACAGCAGGTCTCGAGCCGGCTGTACTGTCTGCAGGAAGGCCGCGTGACGCTGACGGGGGCGTCAGACAAGCTGAGTAGGGAACAGATATCGCATGCGTATTTTGGGGTCTAGCGCGAGGGCCGAGGGAAGAGGGACGAGGGACGAGTGAACGTCGACAGAGCAGTGCTAGTACAAGCGGGGAAAGCGGGAAAGCGTGATGAACGGCGCGTGGCCTTTGCCGTTACTCACCCCTCACCCCTCGCCCCTCGCCCCTTGCTTTCCAATGTTTGACTGGGTCAACACGTTGGTGCAAGGCATCCTTTTGGGCGGTCTGTACGCGCTGTTCGCCATGGGGCAGTCGCTGATCTTCGGCGTTATGCGGCTCACGAATACCGCGCATGGAGATTTCATCATTCTGGCGACCTTCGCGGTGTTTTCGCTCGCCGCCGCAACCGGGTTGTCCCCGGTTGCGGCGCCATGGGTTGCGCTCGGACTGGTGCTGCCGATGGCTTTTGCTGCCGGCTACGGCCTGCAGCGCTTCGTGCTGAACGGCACGCTCGGGGGCGATCCGCTGCCTTCGTTAGTCGTGACTTTCGGCATGGCCATTGTGATCCAGAACCTGCTGCAGGAAATTTTCACGGCGGATCCGCGCTCGATCGATTCCGGTGGCCTCAACACACAGAGCATTTCTTTCGCCGATGGTCTCGCGGTGGGGACCTTGCCGCTGCTGATCTTTGTGATCGCGGTAGCGATGGCAGCGGCCATGCAATGGCTGTTCAGCCACACGGCGATCGGGCGCGCGTTCCGGGCCGTGAGCGATGACCGGGATGCTGCGGAACTGATGGGACTCGACCACCGGCACGTGTTTGCGCTTGCGACCGGCATCGCCTTCCTGCTGGTGGCCGTGGCCGGTGCGCTGCACGGAATGAAGACCACGGTGTCGCCATCGGACGGACCGGCCCTGCTTCTGTACGCGTTCGAAGCAGTGATCATCGGCGGGATGGGTTCGTTTTACGGCACGCTTGCCGGCGCGATCATTCTCGGAGTTACCCAGGCCATCGGATTCCGCTTTGATCCGGGCTGGGGAATCTGGTTCGGCCATATCGTTTTTCTCGCGATGCTGCTGTTCCGGCCGACGGGACTGTTTCCCAGAACAAGATGAACACCGTCGCTCAAATTTTCGAAGTGTCCCGCGCCACGCGCGCAAGCCGCATCGGTGGCGTACTGGCGCTGATCCTGGTTGCGTTCCTCGGAACCTTCCCGTTCTGGGCGGATCACGGTTGGATGCGCGAGTTCAACGAGATGGCCTGTTATCTGATCTTCGCCATGATGTGGAACTTGCTGGCCGGCTATGGCGGCATGGTCTCGATCGGGCAGCAGGCATTTCTGGGCATCGGCGGCTATGCGCTTCTGGTGATGGGGAACTTCCTGGACGTCAATCCGTTCGTGGCAGTGCCGCTTGCGGCAGTGTTCACGATGCTGGTCGCGTTGCCGGTGTCCAAGGTGGCGTTCCGCTTGCAAGGCGGCTATTTCGCCATCGGTACCTGGGTGATCTCCGAAGTGTTCAGGCTTTCGATTGCCAATATCTCCGCAGTCGGCGGCGGATCGGGCACCAGCCTGACTGCGTTGCGCGGCATCGAAAAGGGCACGCGCGTATCGTTCACGTTCTGGTTGTGCCTGACCGGTGCGGTGGCCTCGGTGGCACTGGTGTACGCGTTCCTCCGTTCGCGCCACGGGTTGGCTTTGCTCGCAATCCGGGACAGCGAGATTGCGTCCGAGAGCCAGGGCGTTAACGTGCGTGCGACCAAGCTTGGTGTGTATCTGGTTTCCGCGTTTGGTGCGGGACTGGCCGGCGCGCTCTATTTTCTCGGCAACCTGCGCATCTCACCGGATGCGGCGTTCACGGTGAACTGGACGGCGTTCTCGATTTTCATCGTCCTGATCGGCGGCATCGGTACGATCGAGGGACCGATCGTCGGGGTGCTCCTGTTTTATCTTTTGAGCAAGTTTTTTTCCGATTACGGGACCTGGTATCTGGTGGGCCTCGGACTGCTCGCCATTGTCGTGACCATCCGTTTCCCACGCGGGTTGTGGGGCTGGATTTCGAACAAGTACGATCTGCATTTCTTTCCCGTTCAGCGGCGGTTGGTGTTGCCGCCGGACGGGGGTACCGACCAACACAGAGATATGAGGAAACGGCATGGCTGAAGCATTCATTTGTGCTGCACTGCGGACCCCGATCGGCCGTTACGGCGGCACACTGGCGACCGTCCGGCCCGACGATCTCGCTGCCGTTCCGCTGCGAGCACTGATGGACCGGCACCCGTCAGTGGACTGGAGCGCGCTCGATGACGTGGTATTCGGCTGCGCCAACCAGGCTGGCGAGGACAATCGCAATGTCGCGCGCATGGCGCTGCTGCTTGCGGGGTTGCCGAAGGAAGTGCCTGCAAGCACCATCAATCGCTTGTGCGGCTCGGGCATGGACGCAGTCGGCATCGCCGCCCGTGCCATCAAGTGTGGAGAAGCGCAGTTCACCATAGCCGGAGGAGTGGAAAGCATGTCGCGTGCGCCGTTCGTGATGCCAAAGGCGGACACCGCGTTCTCGCGCACCAATGCAGTGTTCGACACCACCATTGGCTGGCGCTTCGTCAATCCGGCCATGAAGCAGATGTACGGAACCGACTCGATGCCCGAGACCGCCGAGAATGTCGCGGCGGAATTCAAGGTATCGCGCGCGGACCAGGATGCCTTTGGTTTGCGTTCACAGACCAGGGCCTCGATCGCCCAGAAAAGCGGGAGGCTTGCGAAGGAGATCGTCGCGGTAACAATTCCCGCGAAGAAGGGCGATGCCATAGTTGTGGACAGGGACGAGCACCCGCGCGAAACCAATCTCGATGCGCTGGCCAAGCTCAAGCCGATCGTGAAGCCCGAGGGCACGGTCACCGCCGGCAACGCATCCGGTGTGAATGACGGCGCCTGCGCGTTGATACTCGCAAGCGAAGCCGCAGCGAGGCGCCACGGACTCACGCCGCTGGCGCGGGTCGTTGGCGTCGCCACTGCGGGCTGCGCGCCGCGCATCATGGGAATGGGCCCTGTGCCGGCAACCCAGAAGCTTCTGGAGCGTACCGGCATCAAGCTCGATGTGATCGATGTCATCGAACTGAACGAGGCTTTCGCCGCCCAGGGCATCGCGGTGTTGCGGCAACTTGGCATCCGCGATGACGATGTGCGTGTAAATCCAAACGGCGGTGCCATCGCGCTCGGCCATCCGTTGGGCATGAGCGGCGCGCGCCTTGTCGCAACTGCAGCTTACGAGTTGCACGAGCGCAAGGCGCGCTATGCGCTGACCACCATGTGCATCGGTGTGGGTCAAGGCATCGCCGCGCTGATCGAGAGGGTTTGATTTTTCGACGCAAGACGTTTTCCTGTCATAACACGGAGGAGGAAAAAATGGCTACGCATAAACAGAAGGACAAGAAGCAAGGTGCATCGCGGCGCGATTTTCTGAAAGTTGCCGGGGCTGGCACGGCGGCCGCAACGTTCGGCGCCATAACCTTGAGCGGAAAGGAAGCTCAGGCGCAGGCATTCGACGCGGAATTCGACATCGTTGTCTGTGGCGGCGGCGGGGCGGGGCTGCCGGTGGCGTTGTTCTCGCGCTGGCTGGGCAACAAGGTCGTGGTGCTGGAAAAGGCGGCGACACTCGGGGGGACGTCGTTCAAGGCGGCCTACTGGTATTGGGTGCCCAACAATGCCGCCATGCGCAAGGCCGGCATTCCGGACGACAAGCAGCACTTCCTGCGCTACGTCGCGCGTCTGAGCCAGCCGCAGAACTTCGATCCCAACCATCCGCGTTATGGTCTTTCGGAGTGGGAATACAGCATGTGCGAAGCCATTTACGACAGCTCGTCGGTGGGCACCGAATTGCTGTCGGACAAGGGCGCGCTGCCGTATCGGCACGTAGCCCCGGTGCCGGACTACTTCGCGGAAATGGAGACCATCGGCGCGACCGGTCGCGTACTTTTTCCCAAGGATGGCGCGCCCTCCATGTCCGACGGCGGACAGGTGGCGACGCGTACTTTGTCCACGGCGTGCCGGCGCGACGGTGTGACCATCAGGATCGGGCACCGCGTGCAGAAAGTAATCCGAAACGACAAGGGCGAGGTCATCGGAGTCGAGGCCCAGAACGATGACGGCGTGACCCGGATCAAGGCCCGCAAGGCCGTAATCTTCGCGACCGGCGGATTTACCCACGATGCGGAACTGCGCAAGAACTTCCTCTCCATCCCGGCCTACGGGGGATGTGCCGCAATGACCAACGAAGGCGACTTCGTGCGGATATCGAGCACGCTCGGTGTGCAGTTGCGCAACATGAACTATGCGTGGATGTGCCCGATCTCGTTCGAAAAGGCGATCGCCAAGGACCCTTCCTTGATCGGCTGCTTCTCGGTGGCGGGCGATTCGATGATTTTCGTGGACAAGCGCGGCAAGCGCGTGGTCAACGAGAAGCTGCATTACAACGAACTGGCGCAGAAGTTCTTCGAGTGGGAGGGCGCTAACGCACAATTCCCTTATCTCATTCTGACTTCGATCTGGGATCAACGCGCCCAAGACCATTCTGCAAGCCATGAATACGGCCGTCTGATCGTGCCGGCCGGCATCGATGACCGGCATGTCATCAAGGGCGCAACGCTGGAGGAACTTGCCGCGAACATCGACGCGCGCCTGCAGAAATACGCCGGCCAGAACGGCGGAATGCGCATTACCCCGGACTTCCTCTCCAACCTAAAGGCGAGCATCGCGCGCTTCAACGAATTTGCCAAGACTGGCAAGGACCTCGATTTCCATCGCGGCGAGCGCGGCGTCGATCTGCTTTTCAACGGCAACGTCAAGGAAGAACCGGGACGCAAGAACGCGACCATGTGGCCGATCAGCGATCAGGGACCGTATTACGCGGCGTTGGTTACCGGCGGCACGCTGGACACCAAGGGTGGGCCGAAAACCAATCCCGAGGGCCAGGTGCTGGACCTAGCGGACAGGCCGATTCCGGGGCTCTACGGCGTGGGCAATTGCGTGGCCTCCGCATCGGGTCGTGCCTATTGGGCGGGTGGCGGTACGTTGGGACCCATCATCGGGTTCGCGCATCGCGCGGCGAACCAGGCCAACAAGGAACCGGTGAGGGGCTGATTGCACGCGAACGGTGTCGGGGCGGGTGCATGCGCCCCGGCGCCCGGGCAGGCCGGATTCATCGATGCATTGCTTCGAAACGAAATCGGGAGGGGATGATGAGTAAGTTCGTTGCCGCCGTAAAGGCGGTCAGGATTGGCGCAGTCGTGACAACGTTCATTGCAACGGCGATGCCTTTGTTCGCGGCGGACGATCTGGCCGCCGCGAAGGAGTACACCGTTCGTTACTGCATCCAATGCCATACGTTCGAGCAGGGAGACAAGCACGGCCAGGGCCCGAACTTGTTCGGGTTGATCGGACGTGAAGTGGCGGCCGCGCCCGGATTTGTCTATTCGCCAGGTATCAAGGAAGCATTGAAAGGAAAGGTGTGGGATCGCGAATTGCTCGACGCCTGGCTGACCGACACCCTTGCCGTCGCGCCCAAGGCGCAGATGATCTACTTCCAGGACGATCCGAAGGCGCGTGCAAAACTGATTCGTTACCTGGAGTCCCTGAAATAGATGTGTGCGCAACCGATCTACACGGAGAATTGCCCATGAGCAATCTGACCGAACAGAATCTCGTCAATGCAGTGCTGGAAAAACTCGAAGCCGCGAAGGATCCGCGCTTCAAGCAGGTCATGACGAGCCTTATCAAGCACCTTCACGCCTTCGTGCGCGAGACCGAACTGACCGAGGCTGAGTGGTTCAGGGGTATTCAGTTCCTCACCGCCACCGGACAGAAGTGCGACGGCAAACGCCAGGAGTACATCCTGCTTTCGGATACGCTGGGCGTTTCGATGCTGGTGGACGCAATCAACCACAGAAAACCCGGCGGCGCGACGGAAACCACGGTGCTCGGTCCGTTCTATGTTTCGGGTGCGAAGGACATGCCGATGTGGGCGGACATTTCCGGGGATGCGCCCGGCGACCCGGCCTACGTCTTCGGACGCGTGCTCGATGTCGGAGGCAAACCGATAGCCGGTGCGACCATCGACGTGTGGCAGACCGATGGCGAAGGGTTCTACGATGTTCAACGGCCGGGCGGAGAAGAGTCCTATGCGCGCGGAAAATTCAAAACAGCGCCCGATGGGCGCTACGGTTTTCGCACGGTGAAGCCGGTCAGTTACCCGGTTCCCACCGACGGGCCGGTGGGCAAGATGTTGCTGGGGATGGGCCGCCACCCGTACCGTCCTGCGCATGTGCATGCGATTGTGTCCGCGCCGGGATACGAGAAGGTCGCGACCCACCTGTTCGTTGAGGGCGACGCGTATCTGGATTCCGACGCCGTTTTCGGCGTGAAGAAATCACTGGTGGTGGACTTCAAGCCACATGCGCCAGGTTCGACACCTGACGGAGGAAAGTCAGCCGCACCTTTCTGCACTGCCGAGTACGACTTCAGGCTGGTTCGAACTTAATGAGTGATTGGCGTGCCTTGCCTTCGGCGCCGGCGCCGGGCACAGCGTTGTGCGCGCTGGAAGAAATAGCGGATGGCGGCGGCAAGGAAGTGGTATTCGGCGTGGGCCACGAGGCGTTCCGTGTAGTGCTGCTGCGAACCGGTGCCGGTGTGGTCGCGTACCACAACTGCTGCCCGCACTTTTCGCTGCCGCTCAACTATGAACCGGATGTCTTCCACATCTTCGACGGCGACAACCTGATGTGCGCGCACCACACAGCGATGTTCAGGATTGCCACCGGCGAATGTTTCGACGGCCCCTGCGCTGGCGCGAAACTCACCGCGATTCCGATTGTGCTCGAGGGCGGGACCGTGGTGATCCGCGAAAGCGGGCCGGGACAATCCCGAATCTAGAACTTCAAGCCAGCTGCGACGTAGCAGGCTTCCATCAGCTTCAGCGTCTCCAGATTGTCCAGTCGATCGGTCGGGAAGGGATTGCCGCTGCGGATCCCCTGCACGAACTCGCGCACTGCGCTGCTGAAGCAAACCTGATAGTTCTTCGCGAGGTCGAACATTTCCGGCGGTTCGTTGGAGCCGACCATGTAGAGCCGGTCGCGGTCATATATCAGCGTGCCTTTGCTCCCCATGATTTCCAGCCGGTCCACTGGCAACGGCCCATAGCCCGGCGCCGAGATGTTGCCGTCCAGCACGACCCCCAGCTCGCCGCGGCCTCGCATCAGGATGGCGGCTACGTCTTCGCCGGCAAGCTCCTTGTTGACTCTGGCGACCTGGGCTGCAACGACTTCGAGCGGCCCGAGCAAGGCACGCAGAGCGTCGAGGTTGTGGATTAGCACCTCGAAAATCAGCAGCCGCCTGAATTCCTTGAGATAGGGCTGGCGATTGAGCAGAAATGGCGGCACGCCGTTGACTTCGATCATGCTCTGGCCGCGTACAACCATGCGCGCGTGCAGGGTTTCACCAACACGCCCGTCATCGAGCCACTGTTTTACCCGCACGTAGTGGGGCCGGAAGCGGTAGTTTTCGTGCACCATGAAGCGCACGCGTTCGCCCACATACGCGATCAATTCTTCGGCTTCCTTCACCGTCGGCGTGAGCGGCTTCTGGGAACAGACGTGCAATCCGGCATCGGCGGCAAGCCGGGTCAGCAGGGCGTGGCTGCCAACCGGAGTAATGATGTCCACCGCGTCGAGCTCTTCGTGCCCGATCATTGCGCGGAAATCGGTGTAGACCTTGGAGATCTTGAACGCCTGCGCCTTTGTGCGCGCGCGGGCTTCATCGATATCGCAAATCGCCACGACCTGCGCATCCGCCATTTCCGACCAGCCGGCCAGATGGTACTGACTGATCGCTCCCGCCCCCGCCAAGCCTATTCGAAGTTTGTCTGTCATGGCGGGCCGTTCTCCTTGCGCCAGGATTCTACCCGATCAAACAAGAAACCCCGCGCGCGCGGGGCTTTTTATCAGACCATGCGGCGGTTACTTCGACAGGCACTCTTTCATGAATTTCTTGCGAGCATCACCCATAAGTTCCTTCGCCTTGGCGTCGGCGTTGCATTGCGTCATCTTGACCTGCTGCGGAGTTGATGCTTTTTTCTCCGCGCTGGCCTCCTTCTTCGCTGACAGGCATTCTTTCATGAATGCCTTGCGTGCATCGCCTTGCAGGTTCTCCTTGGCGGCGTCAGCGTTACAGGCTTTCATTTTTTCCTGTTGTGGGGTTGCGGCGAATCCAGGTGCGGCCAGCAGCGCGAGACTGAACACGACAATGAGTCGTTTCATGTTTGCTCCCTGAGATTGCAATGATCGGAACGGGCATCCCGCGTTTGCGGGATGTGCGAACTTAACGCGCCGCCGCAGCCATCGTTGACTGTTCTGCCAGGTCGGCCAAGGCGGCGAGGCGGCCCTCCGCGTCGAATTCGAGCGGCATGGCCGGGGAGGCGATCTGAAAACGGTCGGGGCGGGCACGTACTTCCACCAGCAGCGGTTCAGAAACCTGGATCTGCGCCAGTTCGAGGGTGTTCCTGATGCGCACGATGCGGCAGTCCTGGGGTTTCACTCTCACCACTGTCTTGACGGCAAGCTGGATGGCCTCCCGCTCGGTATTCATCACCATGGGAATCGCGCCGCCATCCAGGTTCATCGACGTGATGATGTTGGCGTAAGTGGAAGGGATATCGAGTTCGCGGAACAGACGCATGGTAATGATGTCCGCCCCGCCCAATCCGGTGGCGTTGCCGTTGGTCTCGGGCGTAAGGCCGAGGACCACGATCTTCTTGGTGAGCGGGCCGTAGTTCCATTGCACTGTGCGGCGGTTGCGGCCGGTGATGTTCGGATCGAAGCCGGCGCCGCTGATGTTCTTGCCCATCTCGTCTATGACGAGCACGTCGATTTCGTTGAAGAAAAGCTGTGGCATCAGTTTTTTCGCCATGTCCTGAAGCAACGGTTCGCGTTCGGCGATGCGTTCCGAGGGAATGACCTCGATCACGGCGGTCTGGTCGTGCGCGTTCTCAACGATACCCACGCCGAACAGTACATTGCGCTTGGCCAGGTTCACGTTCCGTATCCTTGGCAGCAGCTCGGGAAAGGTGTCCATGCCCTGCTGGTGATAGGTCGCCGCGCCGACGATCTTGCCAATACCGATCGCCAGCATCTTGGTGATGCCGCTTTCGGTGGCGCCGCGAAATGCCGTATGCGGTTTGATGCGGTTGATGACGACGATGCCATCGGCCTCGGCCGCGAACCGGTCCATATGCACCGGCGTGCCGTCGGTGAGCGTGCCGACGACTACGGTGTCCATGGTTGCCCTGACCGGGACTCCGGTAGTGGTTTCGGTAATGCCGTAACTTTCCAGGACCTTCCTCTGGCCTTCCGCGGTTGCCGCGCCGTGGCTGCCCATCGCCGGGAAGACGAACGGCTTGGCACCGAGCGCCTGCAGTTCGCGAATCACGCATTTCGTGATTGTCGCAATATTGGCGATGCCTCGGCTGCCGCAGCCTACCGCGATTGCCTGGCCCGGTTTGACTCTGGCGCGCACGTCGGGACGCTGAAATTCCTTCGCAACCGTGGCCGTAAGGTCCCCAAGGTGCACGGCTTCGAACTTCTGCCGGATGTTGACCATGCGCGGCAGCGGCACGTCCAGCCCGCCGGCGATGTTGACTTCGATCCTGTCCCCGATCATGTCTTTTCCCCCTATGCGGGCTGATACACCGGTACCACGTAAGGTCCTTCCGGGATCACGGCGACTGCCGTGTCGCTGCTGGCTTCCACGCAACGGTGCAGCGCCTCCTCGACCGAGTCGATCAGGTTGACCCCGGTGAGGCCGCGGTCCCCGGCGCGTAGTCCGCCGCTGTAAAGATGCACGCTACCAGCTTTCATCGGCTTCAGCTGCATCTGAGTCTGCCATTCGTCGATGTCGGCGAATTGCTTACGGCTGATGTCCGTGAAGAAAGCCTCCATGCCCATACCTATCAGACGGCGCTGCGCATCCGCGTATTCCTCCGAGCCCAGTCCTTCCGAGCACTCGGAGACCACCACCAGGTTGCCGCCCGGCTCGAGAATGTTCGCCGGGCCGACCATCCCTTTTACGGTCTGGTAATAAGTGGTGTCGAGTGGATAGCCGGCGGCGCTGGTGACCACGGTATTGAAACGGCGCTTGACCGTTACTTCGGCGTAGCCCCGAATGAACGCAACTGCGGCGAGGTGGCTCGTAACGATCTCGCCATAGTTTACGAACGCCAGGCGGCGATGCTCGTCGATCACGGTGTTCACCGCCAGCACGTGGCCGAGCTTGCGCACGATCTCAAGCTGCTCTTCATGCAACGGATTGCCCTCGAGCACGCAGTTGTCCGCCTTCGGATGCGACATGAAGCGGGCACTGTGGAATGTGGTTATCGTGTCCTTGTGTGCCACTCCCGGCGCGATCACTTTGCGTCCGCCCGAAAAACCGGCCATGAAGTGCGGCTCTACCAGCCCGGTGGCGATTCGCACGTCAGCCTCTACGAAGCGGCGGTCCAGTTTCACCGGCGTGCCGCGCGGGGTCGGTCCGAGGTCTACATGGTCGGCGTCATTGCGGGCGAAGTGGTTCGCTACATTTACGGTGTTCAGCACCCAGGAGTCGCCGATCAGTTCTTCCAACTCTGCGCCCTCGTTGGGACGATGCAGTCCCGTGGCCACCAGGACGGTGATGTTTTCCGGCTTCATGCCGGAATCGAGCAGTTGCCGGACAATTTCCGGCAGCAGCAGGCCGTTCGGTACCGGCCGGGTGATGTCGCAGATCAGGATGCAGGCGGTCTTCTTCCCCCGCGCTTCCTCAGCCAGAGGCAGGGCGTCGACCGGTTGCGACAGCGCCGTGCGCACGGCCGCCGGCGCGTCGCGCTGCAGTGGCATCGCCGGCTTGCGGATCACGGTGATGTCCCAATGGTCGGGCAGATCGAGCGGATAACTGCCGCGGCCATAATTAAGATCGAGTCGCATAGGGGGAGATCGCGTACGAGAATTGCTTGGACTATAGCACCGGCCGGGATGGCAGCCTACTTCCGGCAGAACAACCTAGGCGTTAGCATCGTATGGTCATGAATCTCTCCGACCCGGTAATGGCGGCGCTCATAGGCGCCGGTGCAACCTTCGCCACTGCGATATTCCAGTTGACGGCCAACGCACGCAGGCAGGCCGCGGAACGCGCTGCGGGCAAACCGGCCTCGCGTAAGTCGGGCTCCTGGCTGGCGATCTTCGCGCTTGTGCTCGCTTCGCTGGTGACGGGTTACGCGCTTTCGGAGTATCAGACCTACAGCGTGCGTCAGGACGAGAAACTATTGCGTGAGGAATTACTGATGCGGGTCCGCGACATCAGTGCCGCGGCGGAGCGGCTGGAGCGCGCCGGAATGGAAAAAAACGGCCAGGCCGAGGCCAGTATGCCCTTGGCCGCGGAGCGCCGGCACGGCGCCGAAGGGGCGGCCGCGATAGTCAGTGTGCCGCCCTGCCGGGCGCCGAAGGGTGGACTTGCGCAGGCGTCGGCAGAATGTGCGGAGAACGAAGCCTTGCGCACGACGTTGTGCGCGGTGGTGCCGGTGTCGGCCACGGTGACGGAAGTGCAGGTGTTCACGCGCCTCGACGATGCGCAGCTATCTTGGGACGAAGCGCGGGTACAGGTGGGAAAGGATGCAGGCGCGGCAAAATTCGTAGACGCGTACTTCGAACGCGCCCGGTCAAGCGAATCGAAGGAAGTCTGCCAGCACTTTGCGCACTGGAACAGCCTGAAAGGCCGCAGCGCGCGCATCCTGGTCAAATACACGCTCTAACCAAAGAGCCACCGCAACGCCAACCCGGCGACACCACAGGCTGCAATTACCGGAACAATTCCGACGCGGAAACGGAACAGCGCAATGAGCGCTGCGATCCCGAGTGCGAGTAGGGGCCACTCGAAGCCGCCCTCGAATCCGGCCGGCCAGAGTACGTGCCCAGCGAAGAACAACGCCAGGTTCAGGATGACGCCAACAATCGCTGCAGTGATTGCGGTGAGCGGCGCGGTCAGATGCGGCTGCCGGTGCGTAGTCTCGACCAACGGTCCGCCGATGAGGATGAACAGGAACGACGGCAGAAAAGTGAAGAACGTAACCCCCAGTGCCGCGGCGGCACCCGCCAGCGCCTGGTTCTCCGGCCCGAACAACTGAGCGTTCCACCCTCCGACAAAGCCGACGAACGCGACCACCATGATCAGCGGGCCCGGCGTCGTTTCACCAAGCGCCAGCCCGTCTATCATCTGGCTCGCGCTGAGCCAGTGATAGTGATCCACGGCGCCTTGCACGACGTAAGGCAATACCGCATAGGCGCCGCCGAATGTGAGCAGCGCAGCCTTGGTGAAGAACCAGGCCATCTGGGTGAGTGTTCCCGCTGTTCCGTACGATGCCAGCAAGCCCGCGATCGCGGCCGCCCACAGCCCCAGGCAGACAAGGACCACGACGACCAGGCGCGACCACTTGAAGCGCGCATGCTCGGGAATCGGCGTGTTGTCGTCGATAATCGCAGGACCGTAATCCTTGCCCGCGTCCCTGTGCCCGCCAGTGGCGAAGATCCGTGGCGCGATGCGCCCACCGATCGCGCCGATGACAGCGGCGCCGAGCACGATCCACGGGAAAGGCAGCTTGAGAAAAAATATCGCGACAAAAGCCGCAGCGGCGATCGACCACAGCACCGGATTCTTGAGCGCCCGCGTGCCGATCCGGTAGCCGGCAAACAGCACGATTGCTGTGACTGCCGGCTTGATGCCGTAGAGAATGCCGGCAACCAGCGGCACGTCGCCGAACGCGAGATAGATCCACGAAAGCGCGATCAGGATGAACAGCGACGGCAGCACGAACAACGCGCCTGCGACAATGCCGCCCCAAGTGCGATGCATGAGCCAGCCGATGTAAGTCGCGAGCTGTTGTGCCTCCGGACCCGGCAGGACCATGCAGTAATTGAGCGCGTGCAGGAAGCGACGCTCGGAAATCCAGCGCCGCTTCTCCACCAGTTCCTGGTGCATTATCGCGATCTGCCCGGCCGGGCCGCCGAAACTTATGAAGCCGAGCTTCAGCCAGTACCACAGCGCGTCGCGAAACGATACCGGTTTGGGCGCGTCGGCGGCCGATCGACCCGGCGGAGATTCAGCGCCTTGCGGTGCAGGGGTCATGGGAACGTTTCGGGTCGTGCTGCCACAGGGGGGTTTAGTGTCCGGCATTATGCGGTGCGTTGACGCAAGAGGTATCGCCTGACTATGATCGCCCGAGAACTGCATGCCGCCGCACAGCCAACTCGTTCGTCAAGGACACTCCATGAGTCGCATCAAGCGCGTTGAAGTCCACGAGTTCGCATTCGAGCTTCCAGATCTCGGCAGGGACAGCAGCGGTTTCAACCTCGTCTACCAGCCGAACAACAGACTCAATTTGTCGACGTATGCCGTGGTGATCGAGACCGAAGACGGCGCGCGCGGCGAGTACGTGGCACTCTGGGGCGGAACCATGATGGCCATCGGCCAGACGCTGTTCCTGGCGCAGCATCTGATCGGCCGCGATCCCCATCAGCGCGAACTGATCTATGACGATTTCAAGCGCGCGTTGCGCCAGTACGACCACATGGGCGTGGGTTGCATCGACATCGCACTCTGGGATTTGGCCGGAAAGCAGTTGCATGCGCCGATCTGGAAACTCTTGGGCGGCTGGCGCAAGCGTTTGCCGACGTATGCGTCTACCTACCACGGCGATCGCAATGGGGGACTGTCCAGCGCGCAAGCCTACGTTGACTTCGCCGAACAGTGCTACGAAATGGGTTATCGCGCCTTCAAGATGCACGGTTGGTGCGATGGCAACGCGCAGGAGGAGAGTGCGGCGGTGCTGGCGCTCGGCAGCCGCTTGCGCGGCCGCATGACGCTCATGCTGGACCCGGCATGCGAACTACGCACCTTCGCCGATACGCTAGCCGTCGGGCGCGCCTGTGACGAGGCCGGCTTCTTCTGGTACGAGGATCCGATGCGCGATGGCGGCTGGTCACAGTTCGCACACCGCAAACTGCGCCAGTTCATCAAGACTCCGCTGCTGCAAACCGAGCACGTGAGGGGTCTGGAACCGAAGGCAGACTTCATCGTCAACGACGGCACGGACTTCGTACGCGCCGATCCGGAATACGACATGGGCATCACCGGTACGATGAAGATCGCGCACCTGGCCGAGGCTTTCGGGCTCGACGTTGAATTGCACGCCCCGGGCCCAGCGCACCGGCATTGCATGGCGGCGATCCGCAATACCAACTTCTACGAACTGGCGCTGGTGGGGCCGAAGTGCCGCAATGCCATGCCGCCGGTGTATGCGGACGGTTATGCCGACCAACTCGACGGGGTCGGCAAAGATGGTTGTTTCCCAGTGCCCGACGGGCCGGGCCTGGGCGTAACCTACGACTGGGACTTCATCAAGCGCAACCGCACCCGGCTGCACGAGTTCAAATAGGACTACGGTCGTAGCCGAAGTCGTGGCGAGAAACCGCCCGCCGTCGCGCAGGCCATTATTTTCATGCGTTTCTTTCCCCCACGTCCGGGCCAAATGCCTTGCCGGAATGGATGATATGCGTGCTCCGTTCTATTTCTTGTCAGGAGCGCCGGTTAGATTCCCGTTCACTGCGCACCGCTACGGGAATCCCGAAGGCCCTGTTGACCGTGCGGGTGCCCGACGACTATATTACTGACCAGTCAGTCACTTTATGACCTGGGCACGGGTAAATTCGTGCGCCGGACGGTCCGTCACAGAGTATCCAGGTGGAACGTGGACGAGGTGGCGCCATGGCGCGCCGGCGGTTGACGCACTGACTTGTTGCAGGGAAATCGAACATGAATGCACCTTACGATCCAGCATTAATTGCGCTTTCGGGCACGAAAGCGATGCATGCACCGGTGGATGGCTTCAGTGTCCTGCCGCACAGTGTGCGAGTATCCAGTCTGTCGCTCGGCTGGTACCCGCTGAACATCGAGCGCCGCGAGCTCGAACCCGGCGACAGCAATCTTCCCGGCGGCGCCCGGGAGCATCTGATATTCGTCAGCCTTGCCGAAGGCCACTGCGTTCGCGAGAGCGGTGGCGACATCACGGAAAGGGATCTTGCCGCGGGGCTAGTATCGGTGCTTCCCAGCGAAACGCCGGTGCGCTGGACGTGGGACACCCGCTTGTCATTCGCCGTCATGGCCCTGGAGCCGGAATATCTGGAAAAGGTCGCGCGCGAGACTTTCAACCTCGACCCGACCGGAGTGCGTTTGCTCACCGTGGAAGGACAGCGCGACCCACTAATCACCGGCATTGCCGGCAACCTGATGCGCGAAGCGATGAACGGCGATGCCGGCAGCCGCTGGTTCGCCGAATCACTAGCCGGCGTCCTTGCGGTACACCTGTTGCGCAATTACGCTGCGCGGCCGTTGCCTATCGAAACCGACAGGCTTTCAACACAACCGCGCGCTGTGACCCAGGCCGTCGATTTCATTCACGACAACTACCCCACGGACCTGAGCCTGGCGGATATTGCGGCGGCGGCACATCTGAGTCCGTTTCATCTGTCACGGATCTTCAAGAAGGCAACCGGCGTGACGCCGCACCGGTACCTACTGCAGGTGCGGGTGAACAGCGCCCGCGCTCTGCTCACCGCCGGTGCAGGGGACCGTTCCCTGGCTGAGGTTGCAGCCGCAGTCGGATTTGCGGACCAGAGTCACCTCACCCGGCACTTCAAGCGTATGTTGGGCGTGACGCCCAAGCAAATGCGCCAGTAATCACAATTCCCATCGGAGCCGTCACCGCCTGGCGTTTCGGCTGGCGGATTTGCAACAATCCGGCTTCGGCCATGCCGCAGGCGTCGTGACAATGCTGCTTGATCCCCTGCAATTGACCGGCCGCTCCCGGTCCCACGTGTTGCAATTGGACGAACCGCGCTTTGCCATTCACGCGGACGTGGTGGAGCCGTTTGCGCGTCTGCGCGAGGCAGCAGCGACGGAAGGCTTCGACATCGCGGTGTTCAGTGCTTTCCGCGATTTCGATTCGCAGGCCGACATCTGGAACAGGAAGTTCTGCGGCGAACGCACGCTTTTCGATGCCGGCGGCGACGCGCTCGACTACCACACGCTATCGGAAGCGGAGCGGGTGCAGTGCATACTCAATTGGTCAGCCCTTCCGGGCGCCAGCCGCCACCATTGGGGTACCGATATCGACGTCTACGATCGCGCGGCGCTTCCCGACGGCTACCGGGTGAAGCTGCTACCTGAAGAGGCGCAGCCTGGGGGCGTCTTCCACCGCCTGCACCAATGGCTGGACAGGAACATCGCGCGCTTCGGCTTCTTTCGCCCGTACGGAGAGTACCGTGGTGGCATGTTTCCCGAGGCGTGGCATCTGTCATACGCGCCGATTGCAATGCCGGCGCTGGAGGCATTGAGCGTGGAAGTGGTGGCGCAGGCACTGCGCGACGGAAATATCATGGGCAAGGAACTGGTGCTGCCTCGCCTGCCTGAAATTTACCAGCGACACATCCTCAACATTTCCATGCCGTGATCGGTTTTGGGCGGCGACCGGCGCGAATCCGGGCAACGCCTGTGTGCGCTGCGGAATTTTCTCGATACCGTCCCGCTCGCTGTTGGCCTTCCGGCATATCTCTGGTTTATAAGGGAAAATCGGGTTCCCGCCCAAATGGAACCACGCCGCTTGCGGCCATACCCGGGACCATCAAGTGGAAGTTCTGGTTCAGAGCACCCCGGAAGTTGCCGCAGTGGTTGATATCTGGTGTTTGATACGTGTAAAGAAAGGGTTAGAATGTGTTCCTCTACCAGCTTCCCAAAATGGAGAAATGCGATGCGTAACCTGATAGGGCGCGGATTGGCGGTTGCGGTACTGACCGTTGCGATGGTGGGACAAGCGGTGGCAGGGAACGAGCAACTCCCGAAAGATCGTGCAGGCGGAGATATGTTCCTGGACGCGGTATTCGCGCGGCCGATGGGTTTGATTGCAATCGTGGCCGGCTCAGTGGGTTTCGTCGTAGCGCTGCCTTTCACACTCATCAGCGGCAGTGTCGATTCCTCAGCCAACGAGATGGTCAAGAAACCTATTGACTACACATTCAAGCGGCCGCTCGGGCAACTCGAGGAACAAGAATAGCGTTCATACGGCGCGTGCTGGCATCTATGAGCTGGTTCGTGGCGCCTGCGGGCGCGGCGACCACGCCAGCATGGCTAGCGCCATGCCCGTAGCCTGCGAGGTTCAGGCTGTTTTCCCAATTGCAGCCATGCAGCGAGTCCCCTGATCACCGGGGTAGAGAGCGTTCCAAGGCCGCCGACCATTCCCGCGGGCATACGTCGCAGCGCGTCTAGAAAAGCCTCCACGCGACCCCACTCGCCAGGACCGCGGTGTAACCGAAGGCAAGGCCAAGACTAACCGTCCAACGGATCGGCACCGGCTCGAACCAGATCCAGACCGGCGCCAGCAACGCCGAGCCGATGACTATCGGACACGGCGCAATCACGAGTATAAAAACGCCGGTCTTCTTCCAGAGGTTTTTCACGTAAACGACACTCGCCCGCCATTGCGGCAGGCTGTGTTTGCCGTGCGCGCATCCTAGCGTGACTGCGGAGCCTTGCGACAATAGTGCCGGAAATTTCCACTATACTTGCGCGGCATTCGGCCGCCCCGGTCCAGTGGCTCGCCCAATGCCAAAAAAGAAAATAAAGGGGAGGGCACAGTCATGATTTGGTCTCAGGTCTACGACCCGTTCGGCAACACCATCCTTTCAACGCTGATCTGTGCGATCCCCGTGATTGTGTTGCTCGGCGGGCTCGGAATCTTTCATGTCCGTGCCCACTATGCCGCGATTGCCGGTCTGGTTGCGGCCGTGCTGATAGCCATGTTCGTCATAGGCATGCCCGGTGGCCTGACTATGGGGGCCGGTTTCTACGGTGCGCTGTTCGCTGCTACCACGATCTGCTGGATCATCTTGAATCTGATTTTCCTGTACCGGATGACGCTCAAGGCGGGCCTGTTCAAGGTACTACAGGACAGCATCGGCGGCATCACCAACGACCGGCGGCTGCAACTCGTGTTGATCGCCTTCTGCTTCGGCGCTTTTTTTGAAGGCGCGGCGGGAGGCGGCACCCCGGTCGCGGTAACCGGCGCAATCCTGATCGGACTCGGGTTTAATCCGCTGGCGGCGTCGGGACTGTCCCTGATCGCAAACACGGCGCCGGTAGCGTACGGTGGACTTGGAACCCCAATTATCGTCCTGCACTCGGTTACCCAGCCGGAAAATCCGGACTATCTGCTCACGCTATCTGCGATGGTGGGACGGCAGCTCCCGTTCTTTTCCGTGATCGTCCCGATCTGGCTGGTGTTGACGTTTTGCGGCTGGCGCCGCACGGTGGAAGTCTGGCCGGCGATCCTGGTCGCGGGCTTGTCTTTTGCAATTCCGCAATTCCTGATCTCGAACTACCACGGCCCGTGGCTGGTGGACATGCTCGGCGCGATGATCTCGATGGTCATCCTCGCCGTTTTCCTCGCCATCTGGAAACCGAAGTCGATCATGCTGGATGCTTCCGGCAGCGGTATTACCGTACCCACGGCCGAAGCCACGAAGGAACATCATGGGCACAGCCGCGACATGGTGATCAAGGCGTGGACGCCATGGGTGATTCTGACCGTCATCTTGTTCCTATGGGGCCTGCCCGTGGTCAAGGCATTCCTCAATCTCAAGGGAGTCACTTATTGGGAGTGGCAGATTCCGGGTCTGCATAACCTTGTGCAGCGCGTGGAGCCGGCGGTTGCCGTCGCCCGCGTCGAACCCGCCGTGTGGAAGTGGGGCGTCATTTCGGCGACCGGGACGGGAATCTTGCTTGCCGCGATAATCTCCGGCTTCCTCATGGGTTTCAAACCGCGTGAAATGCTCAGGACATGGGCCGAGACCTTCGGGCTGATGAAATACTCGCTGCTGACGATTCTTGCGATGCTGGCACTGGGCTACACGACTCGTTACTCGGGGATGGATGGCACGCTTGGACTCGCATTTGCAAACACCGGCTGGCTTTACCCCTTCTTCGGCACGCTGATCGGATGGATCGGGGTCGCGCTGACCGGGACGGACGCCGCCTCAAATGCGCTATTCGGCAGCCAGCAGGTCATAACTGCAAACAAGCTTGGCCTGAGTCCGACCTTGATGGCGGCAGCAAACAGTTCCGGCGGAGTGATGGGCAAAATGATCGATGCGCAAAGCATCGTCGTTGCTTCCGTGGCGACCAACCAGCAGGGGAGGGAAGGCGTCATCCTGCGGTTTGTGTTCTGGCACAGCATTGCGCTCGCCTCTCTGGTCGGGGTGCTTGTCATGCTGCAGGCCTATGTGCCGTTTTTCCAAGCTATGGTCATGGAATAAGTGCCACTGACCGACGAAATCGAACACAAGCTCGCCAAGCTCGGAATCGTGCTGCCCGCAGCCGCGGTCCCGGCGTTTCAGTATGTGCCGGTCACCGTGCACGAGCGACAGGCATTCGTCAGCGGTCAACTCCCGCGCGAAGGCGACGAGGTGCGTATTGTTGGCAAGGTCGGCAACGACGTGAGCGTCGAGCGCGCACAGGCGGCGGCGCGGCTGTGCATTTTGCAGGGACTCGCCTGCCTGAAGCAGACGTTTGGATCGCTCGACCGCATCGAACAGGTGCTCAAGGTCACAGGATTCGTTGCCTCGGCGCCGATGTTCAACCAACAGCCGAAAGTGATTGACGCTGCCTCGGAACTGCTGGTGCAGGTTTTCGGAGAAAGCGGCAGGCACGCGCGTAGCGCAATCGGGGTCGCAGAGTTACCGCGCAACGCCTGTGTCGAAATTGAGATGATCGTAGCGTTGCGACCATGATGGAAGGTGCTCGCCACGTCGTTGCTACCATCAGGAAGTGAAAACCGGCACTTGCGGGTGTCAATCGCTCATCTGACTGAAGTGCCGCAGGGGCGCTTCATACCAAGCCCCCGGTAACGTAACCGGAAAGTCATGCCTGCCTCAGAGAATATCTCGTCGATCCTGCGATCGGCCGTGGTCGTCGCGGTCGGTCGGTCCGGAGAGACTTATCGCGAGGTTCGTGCCCAGCAGATCGCGCTGCTGTTTCGCCAGCTTCCGGTCGCGCTCACTGCGACGCTGCTGATCGCGTTCATCGTGGTCGGTGTGACTTGGCCCGTCGCGGACGCGAAACTACTGCTCTCCTGGCTCGTTGCCGTCTGCGCGCTAACCGGGCACCGGTTTTGGCTCTGGCATCGTTTTGTGACAACTGCGCCGCGGGCAGAGCAGATCAAGCCCTGGTTGCGGAGCTTCTTCGTCGGCACGCTGCTGTCCGGCATTGTCTGGGGCGCGGGCAGTGTTCTGTTGGCCGGCCAGGACCTCATTCATCAGTTCTTTTTCGGGCTGCTCCTTGCCGGACTGGCCGCTGGCGGCGTATCCACACTATCTTCCTGTCGCGGCGTCTACGCGGCGTTCCTCCTGCCAAGCATGACGCCGTTCGCGCTGCGCATGGCGTCGTACCTGGATCCGGTCCACGTCGCGATGGGCTCGATGATGTTGCTGTTCGTGGCACTGATGCTGGGGATTTCCGCGCGCATACACGCCACCATCGCGGAGTCGCTGCGGTTGCGTTTTCGCAATCTCGACCTGGTGGATACGCTGTCCACCACCAAAGATAACCTGGAAGAGGTAAATACGGCCCTGCTGCGGGAAATTGGCCAGCACCGCAAGGCGCAGGAAATCCTGATGAAATCGGAGCAGAAGCTGCGTTTGCATGCTCATCAGGCCCCGCTTGCCTTCATCGAGTGGAACCTTTCGTTTCGCGTTGTCGAGTGGAACCCTGCAGCCGAACGCATTTTCGGTTACAGCCGGCAGGAGGCGCTGGGGCGGCACGCTGCCGCCCTGATTGCTGCCGAACGCAGTTGCGACACCATCGCCACGTTGTGGAAGCGGCTGCTCGTCGACAAACACAGCGCCCAGGTGACGATAGAAAATCGCACCAAAGGCGAACGCAACATCGTCTGCGAATGGTATTACACCCCGCTGGTGGATGCGCAAGGCAGCGTGCTATCGGTGATGACGCTGGCGCAAGACGTGACTGCCAACCGCCATGCGCAGGAACGGCTCAACTATCTCGCCTATCACGATGACCTTACCAGCCTGCCCAATCGTTCGTTGTATTACGACCGCCTGTCGCAGGCGATGATCGAGGCGCGGCGGCAGGGGCGCTGTGTCGGTGTGATGCTGCTAGACGTCGACCATTTCAAGATGGTCAACGATACCGTGGGACATGACGCCGGAGATGAACTGTTGCGCGACATCGGCAAGCGCCTGTCGGTGTGCGTGCGCGAGAGCGATACTGTGGCGCGCATCGGCGGCGATGAATTCGGGCTGGTACTGGCCGACATGGCCGATCCACGCGACGCGATAATCGTCGCGCAGAAGATACTGGACAGCTTCGCTCCGCCGTTTTTCGTTGGCGGCCGCGAATTGTTCGTTGGCCCCAGCATCGGCATCACCATGTATCCCGTCGACTGCGACACTCGGGACGGGCTTGTCAAGAATGCGGATTCGGCGATGTATCACGCCAAAGCGCAAGGGCGAAACAACTTCCAGTTCTATTCCGCCGAATTGACGGCCCGCGCGCAGTCGCGCCTGCTCATGGAAACCAATCTGCGGCGGGCGCTGGAGCGGCGCGAATTTCTGTTGCATTACCAGCCCAAGTTCAGCCTGGAAACGGGCGAGATGACCGGCGTGGAAGCGCTGATACGCTGGCAGCATCCCGAATTCGGGATGATGTCGCCGCAAGACTTCATCGGCATTGCCGAGGAAAGCGGACTGATCCTGCCGATCGGCGAGTGGGTGTTACGCGAAGCATGCCTGCAGGTGAAGCACTGGCACGATGAAGGGTTTGGGCATGTCAGACTGGCGGTGAATCTGTCCACCAAGCAATTCCGTCACGGCCGGTTGAAGGAGACGCTGGCGGGGGTCCTTGCAGAAACCAAATTCGATCCGCGATGCCTCGAGTTCGAGATAACCGAGAGCGTCTTGATGGAAAGCAGCGCGGCCGTGAGCGAAGTGCTGGCCGACCTCAAGGCGGCGGGCATCTCGATCTCGGTGGACGACTTCGGTACCGGCTACTCTTCGCTTTCGTATCTCAAGCGTTTTCCGATCGATGCGCTGAAGATCGACCGCTCCTTCATTCGCGACCTTCCCGGGGATCAAGATGATGCAGCGATCGTGCGTGCGATCATCGCCATGTCGCGCAGTCTGCGCATGAAGGTCATCGCCGAGGGCGTGGAGACCGAGGACCAGCAACAGTTCCTGCGCGTCGAAGGCTGCACCGAAATCCAGGGTTTCTTCTCCGGTCGGCCGGTGCCGCCCGAAGAATTCCTGCAACGGTTGCGCGCGCTGCGGCGCTGAGTCACGCGGCGCGCATCGCGATTAGGGAAAGGGCAATGAAACACAACAAACTGGGATCGAGCGATCTCAATGTTTCCGAGTTCTGCCTCGGCACCATGACTTGGGGCGAGCAGAACAGCGAAAGGGAAGCGCATCAGCAACTCGATTACGCCGTTTCGCGGGGTATCAACTTTGTCGACGCAGCAGAAATGTATCCGGTTCCGCCCAAAGCGGAGACGCAAGGCCGTACCGAGTCCTATCTGGGTACCTGGCTGAGGAAGCAGCCGCGCGACAAGATCATCGTTGCGACCAAGATTACCGCCCCTGGCCGGGGATTCAATTGGGTACGCGGCGGGCCGAAAGCGGTGGACAGGAAAGGCATTCAGGAGGCGCTCAACGGCAGCCTAAAGCGCCTGCAAACCGACCATGTGGACCTGTACCAGATCCACTGGCCGGACCGATATCTGCCGCTGTTCGGCAACATGTTCTACGAACCGCACCAGGAGCGTCCGACAGTCCCGCTGGAGGAACAACTCGAGGCCTTTGCCGCGTTCATCAAGGCCGGCAAGATCCGCTACCTAGGATTGTCCAACGAGTCGCCATGGGGCGTACTCGAGTTCATCCGTCTGGCGCGGCAGAAGGGGCTGCCGATGGTGGTCTCGATCCAAAACGCCTACAACCTGCTCAATCGCAGCTATGAACCCGGTCTGTCGGAAGTGACGCGGCGCGAGGGCGTGCCATTGCTGGCGTACAGCCCGCTGGCCTTTGGGCATTTGTCCGGCAAGTACCTCAACGGCGCGAAACCGGAAGGGGCGCGCCTGACCAAGTATCCTCCCTTTGGCCAGCGTTACGACAAGCCCAACGTGATGCCTGCGGTTGCCGCCTATGTCGAACTGGCAAAACGCGCCGGCCTGTCGGCAGCGGCGCTGGCGGTCGCCTTCGTACGCAGCCGCTGGTTCTGCGCCAGCACCATCATCGGCGCGACCACGCTGGTTCAACTCCGGGAAAACATCGATACCGAAAACCTGAACCTCGACGATGCCGTCCTTGCTGACATCGACGCGGTTCATCTGCGCTATTCCAATCCGGTGGTGTAAGTGCCCGGTACGACTCGGGTGCAATCCGAGGGTCAGGAAGGTGCGGTTCAATACCGCCGCATGTTTGACATCCCTTCGTTTATTATCGATAATCCGCCGTTTCGTTCGGAGGGGTTCCCGAGCGGTCAAAGGGATCAGACTGTAAATCTGACGGCTCTGCCTTCGAAGGTTCGAATCCTTCCCCCTCCACCAAACTATAGAGGCGGGTCGGTTTGGATCTGCGGCTGGATCGTCAAAGCTTCTTCTGAGGTACCAACGGCAAGCTGTTTTGGTGTGTCAAGCCCGGATTCAGGCGGGTGTAGCTCAATGGTAGAGCAGAAGCCTTCCAAGCTTACGACGAGGGTTCGATTCCCTTCACCCGCTCCAGAAAGAGATTCAGCGAGGCAGCAATTGCGGCGACTTGGTTTGCGCGGGGTGCGGCCCCATGACGACAGCGTTCCGATCCGCCCATGTAGCTCAGTGGTAGAGCACTCCCTTGGTAAGGGAGAGGTCACCAGTTCAATCCTGGTCATGGGCTCCAAGGATTCAGGGTTCCACACGATTCACAGGTCACTAACTTAAAGAAGCCAGACGAGGACAGCGAGATGTCAAAGGGAAAGTTTGAGCGCACCAAGCCGCACGTGAATGTGGGGACGATTGGTCACGTGGACCATGGCAAGACCACGCTGACGGCGGCACTGACGCTGGTGCTGTCGAAGAAGTTTGGGGGCGAGGCCAAGGCCTAC
>DATENC010000005.1:0-23213 GCA_035275265.1 Burkholderiales bacterium
ACCTCGGGACAATCCAGCGTATTCGCGCGCGCAGCGTCTGGTGCGCCGCGTCGCGCTACGGCAGCTTGCGCAGACCGACGGTCCGTCGCCGGCGCTGACCGCATGGCGGGACGCATTCGACCGGGAGTCTGGCCACTAACCGCGAGACGAGGTTCGTGGTGATTGCATTCGCGGACAGCGCGAGAGATCCGGCCACTTCTGTGGCCTATTGGACCGGTGCCGCGACGGCATGCTTGGTGCGTAGTGGTGGCTGATCGCAAGCGGTGCCAGAATAGGCGCCATCCAGGCCAAGCATGTCACCAAATTGCGACGCCGACACAAAGGAGATACAAAATCATGTTTGAGCGAAAGGTTCTGCGCTGCTCCTTCTGCGGTAAGGATGAGACTCAGGTTTCAAAACTCGTTGCCGGACCGAGGGTTTTCATTTGCGACGTGTGTACAGCGGCCGCGGCACGGATCATCGACGGCAGCAACGATAGCACTCCACCTTCGGCGCCTCTGACTCCAGGATTGCATTCCGTTCTTAGGCGCGCATGGCGCTGGTTGCGTGGGCCATCGCTCCATCGCGTGGATGAAATCGGCGAGATTGTGTGAAGCCAAAGCTGCTCGCCGTTCGTTTGGCACTGGGAATGTTCGTTTCGGGCCCTGTGCTCGCCTTCGCGGTGGACTTACCCAAGGCCGGAAAATTCGAGTTCATCGCCTGCCTGGCTGGCAAGCAGATCGAAATTGCACATGGACCAAAGCACATCGTCGGGACTGCGGAGATATTGGGGACCCAGCGTTCGAACCCGCCCGGATCGCTCTTCGATTCAACGGCCAGTCGCTGCGTTTACAGGTACAGCTACATCGATGGCAATTATGACGCGGATGGATTCTGTGAGTTTCTTGACGCGCAGGGAGACGCTTATTTGCTGAAGTTCAAACACCCGCCTGGTCAAGCCGGAGCGCTGGAAGGCTTGCACGGGAAAGGCAAGTACTCGGGGATGAGGCTGCGCGGTGAATACGACCGCGCCGCCTCGTTTCCTGGCACGCCGGGCAACGTTCACATGTGTGTCAAGGCTACGGGCGACTTTGCTTTTCAATGATACTTTCTTCACATCTGAATGCATTGGGAGTAGCGATATGAAAATCCTCGTTGTGCTGATGGGAAGCTTGTTCCTGATGTGCTCCTCGATCGTATTTGCACAGGACGCAATGCGCTATGGAGTGAAGCATTTGACAGTTCTTGCGGAAGACGAAAAGGCCAGGGTATTGAAGTACACGCCGGAGAAGGGCGACAAGACTCCGATGCACTCGCACCCCGCTACCGTCGTGTACGTGCTAAAGGGGGGCAAGGTCAGATTCACCATGCCTGACGGAAGCACCAGAGACGGAGAACTAAAGACCGGCGATGCACTTTTGCGCCCACCCGTTACGCACGCGGACGAGGCGCTCGATGATCTGGATGTAGTGCTCGTCGAGTTGAAGAACTGAGCGAAGGGAAGATGTAGAGTCGGCGTATGGCGACCATATACTTCGAAGACCTGGAGGTTGGGTCCGTGCATCTCGGAGGGGAGTGCGTCTGCGAGAAGGCTGAGATGCTGGAATACAGCAGACGGAATGACCCTTGGCCCTTCCACGTCGATGAAGCGGCGGCCGCACGTTCCCCGTTCGGCGGCATCATTGCCAGCGGGGGTTACGTCATTACCTTGTGGTATCGCTCGCTTGTCGAAATCTACAACAGTCCAAGAGCAACCTGGGCATTCCTGGGCGGTCTTGACTGGAAGGTCAAATTTCGTGCCCCGGTTCGGCCTGCCGACACTCTTCAAGCAAAAGTGACCGTGAAGGAGAAGCGGCCTTGGATCAAACCCGATCGAGGCATGGTCACGCTTTCCAACGAGATCCTGAATCAGCGATCCGAGGTCGTGTGCACCGTCGAGGTCATGGTGTTGCTCGCCGCTCGAGCAACAGGTGCCGCACCAAACAAGGGGGACAAATGAACCGAGACCGCCCGAGGCGGGAGTTCCTCAAGGGGCTGGGCACGCTAGGTGCCGCAGCCGCCTTGCCTGCAGCCGCCGCGCGCACGGGTGAGCGCCCTGGCGATGGTCATGACCATTCTGCGCCGGTAAGCGTCGCTTCGATCGAGTCGACAACATTGCTTTTCTTGACCCGCGCCGAGGCAGATTTCGTGGATGCCGCCCTGAGCTGCTTCATTCCTTCCGACGACTTGGGTCCGGGTGCGAGGGAGGCCGGCGTCACATTTTTCATTGACCGGCAACTCCACGGCGCATGGGGCGCGATGGCGAGAGGCTATCGCCTGGGTCCCTGGCCGGAGGGAACACCGCAGCAAGGCTACCAATCGCCACTGACGCCGCGCGAGGTCTACCGTACCGCGATCCGCGAGATCGACGCATTGTGCGAAACAAAATACCGCAAGCGTTTCGCCGATCTCCCGCAGCCACAACAGGAGGCCCTGTTGAAGACGCTTGACGCCGGTGAACTCACCCTGGAATCGGTGTCGGGGACGCTGTTCATGAATCTTCTGTGGACGAACACCCAGGAGGGATTTTTCGCCGATCCCGTTTATGGTGGCAATCATGATAAAGCCGGCTGGAGGTTGGTGGGGTTTCCGGGAGTCGCCGCGGCGTACACGGACCACGTCGAGCGCCACGGGCAGCCCTACGATGTGGAGCCTGTCGGCATCGACGATATGCTTGGCCGGGCGGTAGAACTGGACGAGCACGGCCACCCCGTACACCGCAAGCTGGCTCGATCGCGTTAGCGGGTGGCGGCCATGGCAACGATCCGACGCAAGAGCGCAGATGTAGTCGTCGTCGGCGTGGGCGTCGCCGGCTCCATCCTCGCAAAGGAGCTGGCGGACGCAGGTCTCAAAGTGGTGGGACTCGAACGCGGGCCCCATCGTGACGTGTCGGATTTCCCGATGCCGTACACGCACGACGAACTGCGCTATGCACGACGACATGAATTGATGCAGGATTTGTCGCGCGAGACCATCACGTTCCGCAACACGTCCTCTGAGACCGCGCTTCCCATGCGCGAGTTTGGTTCGTTCGTGATGGGAGACGGGCTCGGTGGGGCGGGACTTCACTGGGACGGAATGACCTGGCGTTTCCTGCCGTGGGACTTTGAAACGCGGAGCCGCAGTGTCGCCCGCTATGGGGCATCGATCTTCCCTGCAGATTGCACCAGTCAGGATTGGGGTATCACTTACGACGAGTTGGAGCCTCATTACGACCGGTTCGAGCAGGTCTACGCCGTCGGCGGCAAAGTGGGGAACCTGAAGGGCGAGATCCAGCCGGGCGGAAATCCCTTCGAGGGGCCGCGCGCACGCGCGTACCCCAATCCCCCGACGAAGACGACCCACGCCGGCGCGCTATTTGGCCAAGCCGCACATTCGCTCGGATATAAACCGTTTCCGGTACCTTCAGGCAACTCCACCCGACCCTACACCAACCCGTACGGCGCGAGCCTGGGGGCGTGCGTCTACTGTGGATACTGCGGACGTTTCGGCTGCGAGATGAACGCGAAGGCGAGTCCTCAGACCGCCGTGCTCCCGACGCTGCTCGGTCACAGGAACTTCGAGTTGCGGACGCTCACCAATGTCATCCGGGTCAATCTCGACAGCAAGGGCCGTCGGGCAACGGGTGTTACCTACGTGGATGCGAGAGGGCGACTCGTCGAGCAGCCTGCCGAAATCGTTCTGCTCACCTCCTATGTATTCGGCAACGTGCGGCTCATGTTGCTCTCCGGCATCGGGCAACCCTACGACCCGGGGTCTTTCAAAGGCGTAGTGGGAAGAAACTATTCGTATCAGCATTACAGCGTCGTGACGTTGTTTTTCGAAGACCGGTTGTTCAATCAGTTCATGGGCGCTGGCGCGCTGGGCGTGGCCATTGACGAGTACAACGGCGACAACTTCGATCACAGCAAGCTTGGTTTCATCGGCGGTGGCGTGATTTGGACTACCTCGCAGGGGGTTCGCCCCATCGCTTATCACCCTGTTCCGCAAGGCACCCCGAAGTGGGGAAGCACGTGGAAAGCGGCGGCGGCCCGCTACTTCAACCGAAGCTTCAACATCAGCTCGCAAGGCGGCGTGCAGAGCTACCGCGGCAATTGCCTGGATCTGGATGCGACCTACCGCGACAGCTATGGTCTGCCGCTGCTTCGCATGACCTTCGATTTCCATGAGAACGAACACAAGATGTCGGCCTACCTGAACGATCGCGCAAAGGAACTGGCGGCGGTAGTCAAGCCGAGCAAAACGAATGTCACTTTGCTCAACGGCAAGTACGGCATCGTTCGCTACCAGAGCACGCACAACACCGGAGGAGCAATCATGGGGGCAGATCCGGCGACGAGCGCGGTGAACAAGTATTCGCAGAGTTGGGATGTCCCGAACGTTTTCGTGCTGGGTGCTTCCGCGTTTCCACAGAATTCCGGCTACAACCCCACCGGCACGGTCGGTGCATTGAGTTACTGGACTGCCGATGCAATCAAGAGCCGGTATGTCAAGAATCCAGGGCTCCTGACCTGAACAAGTCAGAGGGCTGTTGGAAGCTGGTTGTCCTGCAGAAACGTCGGGAGCCTGAAGCTACCGGAACGCAAGATCCATGAATAAGGGAGATCAAACATGAAGGTGCGCCTGAAAATTGCCCAATCGTGCGTGTGCCTGCTTGTCACATTGGCTTGCGCGGACCTGCACGCGATGATGGAGGCGGATAAATTTATTGGCGCGTGGCGGCTTGTTGCCGCCGAGTTCCGTGCCGAGGACGGAGCCATTGCCGAATCACCGTATGGTCCCGAACCGCAGGGACTGCTGATGTATGACGCGCACGGCAGCATGGCCGCGCAATTGGCGCAGACAGGTCGCAGGGCCTTCGCGGTCGCCGATCGGATGGCGGGAACGACCGATGAAATCAAAGCGGCGTTCGAGAGCTATCAGGCCTACTACGGGCGCTACAGAATCGACGAGCGCGAACACGTCGTCACGCATACGGTGACCCAGGCTCTGCTGCCCAACTGGATAGGGACAGAACAGCGTCGCCAATACAAGTTCAAGGACGGCAGGCTCATCCTGCGCACGCCGCCCATCCTCATCGGCGGAAAGCGCCTGACCGGCGAGCTCGTGTGGGAAAAAATCAAACTGGGCAAGTGAGCAAACTCGATCTGATACTCCTGCGATTTGACTATTTTCTTTGCATGCTTTGTCCGACATTGCGCTTCTTCCGTACGTCGTTGCCCGGGACCTGCGCCTACCTGCTGTGTCTGTTAAGCGCTTCGGGCTGCGCTTTGCAGCGGCATCAAGAAGCGGTGCTTGTCCTCGGCGACATCGCGGCGGGCGCCGCGCCCAGCGACCTTAAGGAACGTACGCCGCAGCCATCACGCACCCCGATTGCCTACTCGATCGACGGACGTGCCCATATCGGCGACCTCTATCTTCCGGGGGAAGGCAAACCCGAAGCCGGTATCGTGCTCGTGCCCGGCATGGTGCAGGAAGGCAAGGATGCGCCGAATTTTGTAACTTTCGCGACAACGTTGGCGCGGGCGCGCTTTGCGGTGGTTGCGCCACAGTTGTCCGGTCACCGGGATCTCCGGATCGAGCCCGGTCAGGCACGCGAAGTGGCAGACGCATTCCGATACCTTGCGGATCGCGAAGACCTGTCGCCCGAAGGGCGGGCCGGGATTGCCGGCATCAGCTATGCGCTCGGGCCGGTGATGGTTGCCGCGCTGGAAGACGATATTCGCGAGCGAGTGCGCTTCATTCTCGGAGTGGGAGGCTATTACGATCTTCGGACTGCCATACGATTCGTGACCACGGGTTACTTCGAGGTTGATGGCTCGCCGAGAAGCGTCAAGTCCTCGCAATACGGCAAACTCGTATTTGCAAAAAGCGTCCTGAACGACCTGCACGATCCCAAGGATCGGGCAATTTTCGAAGAGATGGTGGAGGTGAAACTGAAAGACTTCAACGCCGACATATCCCCGCTCGCCGAAGGGCTCGGCCCAGAAGGCATGTCGGTCCATCGCCTGCTCAACAATACCGATCCGCGGCTAACCCCTCAATTGATTGCAGCGCTGCCACCGGCCACCGTTGCAACCATCGATGCTCTCACGCTCAGCGACAAAGACCTGACACGTCTCACTGCCCGTCTGCTGCTGGTGCACGGCAAGAACGACACGCTGATCCCTTACCCGGAAAGTGTAGCGCTAAGCAATGCCGTCGCATCGTCCCGGGCACGCGTATTCATCTTGAATGGGGTGCTGGGACACGTGGATCTCACACTTTCGCGTTTTTTTTCGATGCGATTCTGGACCACTGAATTGCCCGACGCGTGGCGGTTGTTCCGCGCCGCCAACTTGCTGCTCAAGGAGCGCGAACTGCCCGTTGCCGCAAAGACGGTAAAGCAAGCGAAGGTGGTAATTGGTCCCGATGTGGGGGACCGGAAAGTGCCAGTTTTTTCGTCGGCATCGAACAAGCCTGGTTCTATGGCGCAAAGTCTGGATCATGGCAATAATTCGGATCACATCAGAATCGGCCAAACCGGGTCGGCTCCACGCAATCCTGCCCACCCCAGCTTGTTTGCGCCGGCTCCCCAAACACACTGATTGCATCGAAGAAAGTGGCGCATGACCCATGCCAAAACGTAAAACGCTAACAATTATCGCCGGCATCGCGATTTCGTTTATTGGTCTCGCGGGCACGATCATTTTTCTGGCTGTAACGCAGACTATAACGCTCGAGTTGGCGAAACTGATGCTTGTTGCGTTGTTCGGCCTGTACGCCGGATTTGGATTTCTGATTGTTGTCTATCGCTTGGTTGAGAAGCTGGATTGAGCGTCCGGCTGTCATTCGACTCGCATGGGGTAGCTTCAATTCAAGGAGATGACCATGTTCGATCACGTATCCCTTAGTGTCACCGACCCCGCGCGCAGCCGCGCTTTTTATGTCAAGGCGCTGGCACCTCTCGGCTTCAAGGTGATTTCTCAAGATGAAGGCAGCTTCGGCATCGGCGCGGAAGACGGTTCTGCGCTATGGGTGTCGGGAAGAAATGCGCAAAAGCCGATTGCGCATCTTGCGTTTCGTACCAAGGATCGCAAGCAGGTGGATTCGTTCTACCGCGCGGCGCTCGCGGCCGGCGGAAAGGACAACGGCAAACCGGGTCTGAGGGAGAACTATGCACCGACGTACTACGCGGCCTTTGTCCTGGACCCGGATGGCAATAATATCGAGGCGGTGTGTCACGCGCGCGCATGAATGCGCGTTTGCCGATCGAATGCGAAATTCTCCGGGTCGGATGCACGGGAACGCGGACCTCCCGGGCGTCAATCTGCCTTGATGCCGGACTCCTTGACGACCTTGGCCCAGCGTGGGATTTCGGCGCGGATGAACTGACCCAGTGACTCGGGCGTGTCGGCACGGACCTCGGTACCCTGCTCCGCCAGTTGCGCTTTGATCGCGGGAGCGCCGAGGATGCGCCGGATTTCAGCGTTGAGCTTCAGCACGATCTCGCTTGGCGTGCCGGCCGGCGCCAGCATTCCCTGCCACGAGCCGGTCTCGAAACCGGGCAGGCCGGACTCCGACACCGTCGGAATTTCCGGTGCCGCTGCGACCCGTTTCGAGGAGGACACGGCAAGGGCGCGCATCCTGCCACCCTTGACGTGCGGATATACGGGAAGCATGCCGTTGAACAGTACGTCGGCATGGCCGGCAACGACGTCCGCCACCGCCTGGGAGCCCCCCTTGTAAGGAACGTAGGTCCATTGCACGTCGGCGCGCAGCGCGAACTCGACTCCGGCGAGGTGCGGTGCGCTCCCCACGCCAGCCGTCGCGAAATTGAGCTGGCCCGGCCTGGACTTCGCCAACGCGATCAGTTCCTTTACCGTTTTCGCGGGTATCGACGGATGCACGCCGAGCACGTGGGGGGAGTAGCTGATCAAGATCACGGGCGCTAGGTCACGCACCGGATCGAATGGAAGATCAGGATACACGCTCGGGCTGATGGCCAGCGCGCCGACATCTGTGAGCAGCAACGTGTATCCGTCGGAGGGAGACTTGGCGACCAGGTTCGCGCCGATGTTGCCGTTCGCGCCCGCCCGGTTCTCTACGATCACTGGCTGGCCCCAGGCTTCGTTCAGCTTCTGTCCAATTGTCCGGGCCAGGATGTCGGAAGTACCTCCCGGAGGGTTGGGCACGACGATTCGGATCGTCTTTGTCGGATACGTCTGCGCGTTTGCGCCCCAACAGGCCAGCGCGAATATCGCTGCGACGATCAGTCTTGCTATCAGCATATCGGTGTGCCTAAGACTTTACGCGGCTGAGTCTGGTGCCCTCGAGTTCGAGCACGTAATCCGCGCCGAACGCCATGGACGGCGTATACGCACCCGGAGCGAGATGACCTTCGACGACTTTCTGGGTGGCCTTGACGCCTGATTCCGCAGTCAGCGTGTAGGCCTCGCGCGTGCGCAGGCGCAGCGCGACCTTGTGTCCGGCAACATCCCAGGCTTCGCCGTACACGTACATCTCATCGCGTGCGCGCTGTTCGTCAGTCGGACCCTTGACGCGCCTGGCAATCTGCGCCTTCATGAACGCCTGCATCGGGGCGAGTCCCAGGAACCAGCGCATGAATCCGGGCATTTTCATTTTGCTGATCTGTTTTTCCGGCACGCCGACAAGAACTTCTATGTTTGGAATCCCGGTCGAATAGTACGCGGTGACGACGTCACCCCACGGAATGGTAACCGCGGTCGCGGAGAGATCCCCGGTGAACGGGATGAGTTCGACATTGTAGGCTGCGGGTACCTTCACGATCCTGCCGTCCTTGCGTATTCTGCCACCCTCGGGCAGTCCTTCGACCATGGTCTTGGCGGTGCCGGGGCTGAGCTTGCCGTAGCGCGATTTGAAGGCGAGCTTGAGATGAGTCGCGGACGGTAGCTCGTGTTTGAGCATGGCCGCGAGACAATCGGTGGGAACGACGTCGAACCCGACGCCGGGAATGGCGACGATGCCCGCGTCTGCGAGTTCCTTGTGGCGCGAGTGGATCTTCTCGAACACCGCGATTTCACCGGTGATGTCGAGATAGTGCGTCCCGGTCTGCAGGCACCCGGCGAGCATCGGCCCGCTGGTTGCGGAAAACGGTCCCGCGCAATGCAGAACCGCCGCGAAACCTTGAAGGTTTTTCGCAACAACCGCTGGGTCGGCGAGATCGAAAACGCGCGATTCGAAGCCCAGTTCCTGCGCCACCGGCCGGATGTGTTTGGCATGTCGGCCGGCGAGAACAGGACTGAGATTGCGATCTTTCGCAAAGCGCGCGGCAAGTGTGCCGGTGTAGCCGTTCGCGCCGTAGATCATCCACCTTCGGCTCATTCATTCCTCAGTGGCCGCGCCTCTGCAGCGCGCGACAGCATTGCGCCCTCAGGTTCGACCTGGTCGGGAGCGCAGTGTCCTCACCTTCATCGAGTTCGTTCCGATGAAGTCGTCCTGTACTACGACGGCCGATCCATCTTACATGTGGTCGGCATCACGGTATCCTTGCCTTCGATACGGCGATCGGTCTTGAATCCGTTGCCGGTGCGTTCGACGTCGTACTTGACTTCCTTGCCATCCACCTTGGTGTAGGTCGAAACGAACAGCGGCTGGATCAACTGGTGATTGTCTGCGCGCATCGTTACTTCGCCGGTATCACTCTCGAACTTCATGCCCTCCAGCGCCTTGGCGACTTTGGTCGGGTCCGTTGACTTGGCTTGCTCCATTGCTTTGGCCATCATCTCCAGCGCCTGGTACTGGGTGGTCCAGTAATAGTCGTCCTTCACGCTCTTGAATTTGTCGCGGTAAGCCAGGTAGTGCTTCGTGACCCTATCGTTGCCGATGTTGGCGTGCCACTGGGTGACCTGCTTGAGATGACCGATGCCCGCGTCGCCGAGCGCAGGCGGAGAGCCGAGTCCGCCGGCATAGTAGGTGTAGAAATCGGGTTTGAAGCCGGCCTCGCGGCTTGCTTTCACCAAAAGCGCCATATCGTTGCCCCAGTTGCCCGTGATGACAGTGTCGGCGCCAGAGGCCTTTATCTTGGCTACGTAAGGCGTGAAATCCTTGACCTTGCCGAGTGGATGCAACTCATCGCCGACAATCTGGATGTCGGGCCGCTTCTTTGGCAGCATTTCCTTTGCCGCCCTTGCGACCGCCTGCCCGAACGCGTAGTCCTGGTTGAGCAAATACACCTTTTTGGCATTGGCGTTCTGCGCGATCGCGTCGGTCAGCGCCGCCATCTTCATGTCGGCATCGGCGTCGAAACGAAAGTGCCAGAAGCTGCACTTGTCGTTGGTGAGCGCGGGATCGACGGCGCCGGTATTGAGGTACAAGACGACCTGGTCGGGATTGCGTTCGTTGTGCTTGTTGACGGCCTCGACCAGCGCCCCGGCAACGTTTGAGCCGTTGCTTTGGTTGATGAAGCGAACTCCCTGGTCAATGGCTGTCTTGAGTGCGAGTAGCGCTTCCTGCGGATTGCTCTTGCTGTCAAGCGGAATGATCTCAAACTTTGCGCCGCCAAGCACTCCACCGCGTGCATTGATCGCGTCAGCGGCCAGTTGCGTGTAGCGCACCATGGCCTCGCCGACGTTGGCAAACGGCCCCGAGAGTGGATCGATGACCGCAACTTTGATACTGTCCGCGGCGAAGGAAGGCGTTGCAGCCAGCGCCGAAAGGCCGGCCGCAAACAAGGTAACTGCAAGTCGTTGCCGTTTCATGGAATTCTCCTCTATTGTTCTGTTTGGTGCTTGCCGCCTGCAATTCCATCGGGCTCACGACGGAACCGCATGCGCAGACCGAGAACGCCGGTACAGAGTCGACGGTTGACCTTTAACGGGGGATCGCCCCAGGCGGCTGTAATATGCTGCTCGCTAAGGTGTGGTCATGCAAGGCTTCTGAAAACTGCTTGCAAGGGGCGTGGCCGCAGCGTGCACAACCATACATCTTGAACGGAGGAGACATGCTGAGTTACGACGTAGTTGAATGGGGCAAGCCGCTTCAAAAAGCGGAAAAGCCCACGCCCAAACCGACCGGTACGGAGGTATTGCTCAAACTGAAGTATTGCGGCGTGTGCCATAGCGACGTGCACATCCGTGAGGGCTATTTCGATCTCGGCGGCGGCAAGCGCTTCAACATGAGCGATCGCGGGATGTATCCACCGATAACGTTGGGCCACGAACCTTACGGCACCGTGATCGCCGCAGGACCGGAGGCAAAGGACGCTCCGCTCGGCAAGGACCGGCTAGTGTGTCCGTGGATCGGCTGCGGTCAATGTGCACGCTGCCTGGAGGGCATGGACAATCATTGCATGGCACCGCGCTGGATCGGCATCCAGCGCGCCGGTGGCTATGCCGACCATCTACTGATACCGCACCCCAAGTACCTGGTGGACGCCGCTGGCATCGATCCGATGTGGGCGGCGACGCTGTCCTGCTCCGGGCTCACCACGTACTCTGCGGTGTCCCAGCTCACACCAATTCCCCGTGATGAATGGGTGATGTTGCTGGGCGCGGGCGGCTTGGGTTTGATGGCGATCGAGATGCTCAAAGCCCTGGGGCACCAGAAGATCATTTCGGTGGACATCGACGATGCCAAACTGGCAGTGGCGAAGAAGGAAGGCGCCGCGGCGACACTCAACAGCCGGGAGCCCGATGCCGCAAAGAAGCTGCAGCAGATTGCCGCCGGGCCCTTGTACGGAGCGGTGGATCTGGTCGGTGCGGCGGACACCGCGAGCCTGGCGCTGGGAGCGCTACGCAAGGGCGGAAAGCTGATCGTGGTCGGACTTTATGGCGGGGAAATTCCCGTGTCGCTGGTGCTGGTGGTGCAACGCGCGTGGAGAATCCAGGGTTCCAGCGTCGGCACCGTCGCCGAACTGAAAGAAGTGATTGCACTCGCCCGCGCGGGCAAGATCAAACCGATACCGATAGAAAAACGTCCGCTGTCGGAAGTCAGCCGTACCCTGGACCAGCTCAAGGCGGGGCAGATTACCGGGCGCGTGGTCGCCGCGATCCAATGATCTGCCGCAAATCGATGCTAGACGGATTGATTGCATGAACCGGCGCGACAGGCTGGTCAGGTTTCTGGTGATTCTGATGGTGGCCGGCTGCGCGGCTCCGCCGGTCAGGCCGCCGCCGACCGCTCCGCCGTCTGCACCGACGCCAGCACCGCCAGAGGCACCCAAGGCGCCGGCAGCCAAGCCTGTTGCATCCAGGATGTCGGCGCAGGACATCAAGGAGATCACCGCGTATCACAACAAAGTGCGCGCCGACGTCGGCGTAGGTCCGTTGCAATGGTCGCAAGGCCTGGCGAACTACGCGCAGGAATGGACCGATAGTCTCGCCAGCACGATTTGCGGGATGAAGCATCGCACCGAGCCCTTGTACGGCGAGAATCTGTTCCAGGGTACCGCGGGTGCGTTCACCGCAGTGGACGGCGCCAAGGCGTGGGAAAGCGAAAAGAAGGATTTTCGCGGCGGCGTGCTGACGCGATCGAACTCGCAAGCGGTCGGACACTACACGCAAATGGTTTGGCGGGATACTCGAATGCTCGGCTGCGGCGAATCGGTATGCGATACCACGCTGATCGTGGCTTGCAATTACGACCCGCCCGGAAACATCCTCGGGCGCAAGCCTTTTTGAAAACGGCAGCAAGAAGTTCCACTCGAAAATATCAAGCGGCTGAGTTCGGGGAATGACGGCGGTCGACCGCCGTTTCCCGAGGTCATCGTCCGCCGTCAATACTTATGGCCGGCGGCGTTGTTTCTTGGGTGTTTCGGGTTTCGGATACTGGACCACCTTCGCGGCGCGGCGCTCGAACGGATCGCGGCGTGAGAGCAGCCGCGCTTGCCGGGCGGAGATGAGCGGGTAGTGGCGCAAGGCTGCGAGGCGGTCGTGGGACATCCAGCACGATTTTTCGCTGGTGACCCAATGCTCCGGTTCGATGCGCCGCATGTCGAACGAACCCGAATAGCTGCGCAAGGTCTTGTGACCGCGCTTGTTGTAATACTCGTGAAAGTACGACATGACCAGTTCGCGAAGGCTGCGATAGATCGGATCGCGGTAGCGCAGCGGCGCGCCGTTGGTCTTCGAAATCGCTCCCCAGTGGCCGCCACGGCGGAACAATGCCACGACGTGCGGAAAGTCGCTTAGATCGCAATCCAGATGCATCACTAGTGGCGGCTCGCCGTGTACCCAGAGTGCGCAGGCGGCGAAGTACGCGCCTTCGATGCAATGTGCACGCCGCTGCCTGATCACTTCGCGCACCGACAGGATCGTCTGTCCGCCGATTTCGTGATTGATCGGAATCGCGTTCACGTAGTCCTGGATTTGCGGGGGCGTATCGAGCCGCCGCAGGGTCGCGAATTCCTTCGGTGACAGGCCCAGATCCTGCTGTCGGGCAAAACGCCTGCTCGTATTGTTGGCCATGTCGCCATGTTAAACGCACCGGCATCGATGTGGCGCATGGTGGGACGCCGTGCGCGATCCGGCATCGGGTTCGCTATGCGGACCCGGCCGGCGCCAGATTCCTTGCCCGAGGGATTGTGCTGGGCGCCCTGCACAGTTCAGTGAAACCGCTGCCGGCGGCTACCATTGGGCATTGAACATGGTCAGGGCTTTCTGCCGCAATTTTTCGATCCACGGCCTTGCTTTCCATTCGTCGTATGTCACCCGCCGCGAGCGCTTCAGGTCTTCCTCGAAGTTTGTGATTTGATGTTGCGCAAATTCGCGGTCGTAGACATTCAGGTTGGCTTCGTCGTTCAGGCGGAACGAGCGGCTGTCGAAATTGGTGGACCCGACGGAGGTCCATAAACCGTCCACCGTCAGCACCTTGCAGTGGTACATGGTCGGCTGATATTCGTATATTTCCGCACCGCGCTCCAGCAACTCACCCCAGCCGGCGCGCGAAGCTTCGCCCACCAGTTTGGCGTCCCGAATCGGCCCTGGCAAAATGATCTGCACCTTGACGCCGCGGTCCAGCGCACCGATCAGCGTCTCGCGTGTGACTTCGTCCGGAACGAAGTAGGCCATCGAGAGATGAATGCTTTTCGCTGCGGCCGCAATCGACAGCAGGTACATCAGGTGCATGCTTTCGGCACCGCCTTCGCTCGAACTCTGAAAAATCTGGGCGAACTGAGGGCCGGCTGGCAGCAGCGGTGGGAAGTAGTCTGCGGTATGCAGTACCTTGCCGGTCACCTTTGTCCAGTTGTCCGTGAATGCGGCCTGCATCTGTGCGACGGCGGGGCCCTCGATACGGTAATGGGTATCGCGCCAGTGTTCGGCGTCTTGCGCATGGCCGGTCCAGTTGTCGGCGATGCCGACCCCGCCCGTAAAGCCGATCCTGCCGTCGACTACGAGCAGTTTGCGGTGAGTGCGGTTGTTAAGGCGGTTCAGCGTGTACCATCGGGGCGGATGGTACTTTTCGATTTCGACGCCGGCCTCGCGCATCTGGTCAAGCGCGGGTTCATCCATCTTCTGGCTGCCGACCCAATCCAGCATTACATGGACACTCACACCATTGCGCGCGCGGTCCGAAAGTGCATCTGCGAATTCCTTCCCGATCGATCCGGACCAGTAAATATAGGTCTCGAATGTGACAGTGCTTTTTGCACCGCGAATCGCCTGCAGCATCGACGGAAAGATCTGATCGCCGTTGAGCAGGGTGGTTACCTGGTTGCCGTCAACCAGAGCCGGCCCGAGCAACACTCCCATCGAACGCAGGAATTGAGAATCCGCCACGCCGTAGTGATGCTCGAGATGCTGTTTGATCTCCTTCTCGCCGGCGGTGAAGTTCAGCGCCAGGATGGTGGCAAAGACAGCTATTGCGAACGTGACGACGATCGCGGTGGGATGCCAGGTACTCATATGACGTGTGGGTCTCGTGTATTCGTAATAGGTTGCATTGCAAAGACAATGTCGCCGGCAGTTGGTTTCCGGTCCAAGGCCGTGTTTACGGAAAGGAGAAAGAAATGGCTGATTTCGAAACCAAACGTTTGCCTCGCCATCCGAACGTTATCGCGCCCGACGGGTCGGATGTCCGGGTGTTGGCGAGGTCGGAACGGGGCAGCATGGCGCATTTCGAACTTGCGCCAGGCCGCGCTTCGGACGCCATTCGGCATCGCACGGTGGATGAAATCTGGTTCGTGCTGTCGGGCCGCGGCGAGATCTGGCGAAAGCAGGGTGGCCGCGAAGAAATCGTCGCGCTGGAGGGGGGCATTAGCCTGACCATCCCGGTTGGAACGCATTTTCAGTTTCGCGCGACTGGCGACAAGGCGCTGGAAGCGGTCGGCGTCGCCATGCCGCCGTGGCCGGGCGATAGCGAAGCGGTCCTCGTCCCGGGGATCTGGGAGTCGTCCGCGGCGGGCGGGTAACCTTGGGCCCAATCGGCGCCACCCCAACGCCGACGCCGTTTGCCATACAGTGCGGTTCTCCAAGAATGTTGTGTGTCTTTGTCGAAATGACCCGGGCCGCGGTATTCAGACGAAATCTGGTACAAGGAACGCCGTGAAAAGAGGAAAAGAGTTATTTCTGCTGGGATTGGGTGCCGTCGTCGTGATTCTGCTCACGCTCAATGTGCAGTTGGCATTCACCAATACCCGGCAACTCCATGATCACAACCGCTGGGTGCTGCATTCACGCGAGGTCGTGGACGGGCTCGCCAATGTGCTTTCCCTGATGAAGGATGCTGAAACCGGGCAACGCGGCTACCTGATGACCGGTGAGCCGGAATACCTGGAGCCTTACAACGCGGCGATCCTCGCAATCGACGGCGAATTTGCCCGGCTGGCGAAGCTGACGGCGGACAACGAGCGGCAGCAGGCACACTTGCCGCGCGTCGCGCAACGCATCGCCCGCACGCTGGAGTTGCTGGATGAAAATATCTCGGTGCGAAGGGACCGGGGTGTCGAAGCCGCCCGTAGCGTGATGCTGATAGACAGGAGCAAGAAGGAAATGGACGCCCTGCGGGCGGACATCGGCCAGATGCTTCAGGAAGAACGCGGGCTCCTGGACGTCCGCGTGGAACGGGCGGAGCGCAGTTACCGGTGGGCCATCGCCGCCGGTCTGGTATCCGGTATGCTGGCATTGGTTGGCATTGTGGCCTTCATCATCCTGTTGCAGCGGCACATGCGCGAGCGGGCCAAAGCCGCGGCCGTCCAATTCGAGCAGCGCGAACTGCTCAGGATCACCCTGGCTAGCATCGGTGATGCGATCATTACGACCGATACCAGTGGCCGGGTCAACTATCTGAACAGCGTCGCCGAAACTCTGACGGGCTGGACGCAGAAGGATGCGGCCGGAAAGTCGCTCGAGACGGTGTTTCACATCGTCAACGAGCAGACCGGTGAGAAGATGGAAAATCCCGCGTCCAGGGCGCTACGCGCGGGTGTCAGCGTCGGACTCGCCAATCACACGGTGCTGATTGCCCGGGACGGGGCCAGACATCCCATCGACGACAGCGCTTCGCCGATTCGTGATGAGCGAAGCACGATAGTCGGCTGCGTGCTGGTATTCCGCGACGTGACCGAACGACGCCACAGCGAAGAAAAACTTCGGCGCAGCGAGGAAATGCTGCGGCAACGGGTCGATGAACTGGCCGAAGGGGATCGGCGCAAGGACGAGTTCCTGGCAACTTTGGCGCACGAGCTGCGCAACCCGCTGGGACCGTTGTCGAACGCACTGGCGATCATGAAAGTCGGTGGAGACGATCCGCAGCTCATGCGGAGCACACGCGAGCTGATGGAACGGCAACTCGGGCAGATGGTGCGCCTCATCGATGACCTGCTCGACGTGAGCCGGATCAGCCGCGGCAAGCTCGATCTGCGCCTGGCACGTCTCGAACTGTCTGCCATCGTCCATCTGGCGCTCGAAATCTGCCAGCCGCTCGCGGAAAAGGCCGCGCATCGCCTAGAAATCGATCTGCCGGTTCAGCCTATCTATGTCCAAGGCGACTCGGTCAGGCTGGCCCAGGTGTTCTGTAACCTGCTCAGCAACGCTTTCAAATTCACGCCGCGCGAGGGACATATCAAGATGACGGCGGCGCGTGAAGGCGACGAAGTGATCGTGTCGATCAAGGACAACGGCATTGGCATTCCGTCCCACCACCTCTCCGCGATTTTCGAAATGTTCACCCAGCTCGACCGCACGCTGGAACAGGCGCAGGGCGGCCTTGGCATCGGTTTGACTCTGGTACGGCGTCTGGTGGGCATGCACGGTGGCAGCGTGATAGCGAAGAGCGACGGCCCCGGAAAGGGTGCCGAATTCGTCGTGCGCCTGCCGATTGCGGAGGATCAGACGCCACTACCCGAGAACAATGCAAACACGGCCGACGGAAGTATGCCGCATGGATCCCGGCTGCGAGTGCTTATTGTGGACGACAACCACGATTCCGCCGATAGTTTGTCGCTGCTGCTGAAACTGACTGGTAACGAAGTGGAGACCGCGCATGATGGTTTGCGGGGAGTCGAAGCGGCGGAACGCTTCCGGCCGGAGATGATCCTGCTCGACATCGGGCTGCCGGGACTCAACGGTTACGACGTCGCCCGCAAGATCCGCGAATTGCCTTTCGGGAAAGAGATTCTGCTGGTGGCGTTGACCGGTTGGGGACAGGAGGAGGACCGCCGAAAGTCCCGGGATGCAGGCTTCGACAGGCACCTGATCAAGCCGCTGGACTACAACGTGCTCATGGAGATACTAGGTTCGGTTCGAGGGCCGCGCTAGTCCGGGTATTGCAAGGCATTGCGGAACCCTCCTCAGCGGCCAGTCATGCCGGGTTTGTGCGCCAAAGCCGGCGGTCGCACTATTTTTTCTGCGGCTTGAACTCGATCACGATGCCGAACAGTGGAGCTTCGCCGACGTTCTTTACCACGTGAATCACGGGCGGACTGAAAGTGGGCTTTTCGGTCAGCACTTCGACAACCTTCTCCGGTTCCCCGTCGGGCCACTGCTGCAGGCGCGTCTTGTTTAGCTGAATCACCACGCGCTGGCTGTGGCTGTGCCGCGCGCGCGTGTCGCCGGGCGCGAGCTTTTCTTTGAAAATGAAGTAGTGTTCGCCGTCGTAGAGCATGGCGTTTTTCTCCGGCGGAATGATTTCCGGAGGCGAAAGCACCGGTGGGTGACCGGGTTTGATGACGACTTCAAAAAATTCCCCTGCCGGCGGCGGGAAACCCTTTTCGCTTCCAAACACGACGATTTCGCCGCGTGAAAGGTGGCGCTTGGCGTAGCCCACGAAGACTTCCATGTCGTCCAACGCCACGATCACACGGTCGCCGCAGCCGGGCATGTTGGCCTGCGGACAGGTCGCCGAATTGCGAGTAACCCGCACGTAATCGTTCTCCAGAGCCAGCCCGGCGGCAGGCAGGAGAAGCAACATAAGCAGAAAAAGTCTCATGGAGCACCTCGGTCGGTATTCGCTGGCCTGGAAGGGCCGAGCCGCGTCCTTCGCGGCAATATGTACTTTATCACTGGGACGTGCCAGACGAATGATGCGCCGCGGGTCCAGCGCTTGCGCCGCGTCACCGGCCCAAATAGCGCCAAAACGGCTTCCCGAAAGCCTATAGTGTAAGACCCTGCAAGGGTGCCAGAGGCATACTTTGCTGCGATACACGATGCGCGTGCGGTCGGTCCAGAAGTGAAAAAACCCGAAGCCGCGGGTCGACGCCGAGGGCACTTCCATCGAGAGGTCATATGAAAGAGAAAATTGCGGCAATACGAAAGGCACTGAGCAAGAGTTTTAACGCTGCGCCGGTCGAGTATGTGAATGCGGACGGACGCCACAAATTCAATGTCGAACTCCCGAAGGTGACACACCGGGTGCATTTTTCAGAGGAGCTTCTCGATGGGCACCAGCCCGGGGACTTCAAGCGGTTGTGTAAAGGGGCGTCAAGCTACCTGCAGCGCAATCCCACGGGATTTCCAAAACAGGTGTTCGTCACGGCCTCCGGTGTTCTCGAGGAGAAATAAGCACAACACCATAAGACACAATGAAAGCCATGTCGCCGTGAGGAATTGGACTACGGCCCCTGGACCCGAAATCGAACCGTGAAAACAGAACCGGGCCCAGGTGATAGCAAGATCGTCGCCTGCTCCTCATGCAAGGCCTGCTGTTGCCGGTTGGAGGTGATACTGATGGGCGGCGATGACGTTCCGTCCGAATTGATGGCAGTGGATCGCTGGGGTGGACAAGTCATGCTGCGTCTCGATGACGGGTGGTGTGCCGCCCTGGATCGAAACACGATGTTGTGCGGGATCTACGATCGCAGGCCGGAGATATGCCGTGAGTACCAGGTCGGCGGAAGCGAATGCCTTACCGAGCGCCTGGCGCTATTGAAGGAAGCATGAAAGCGGCTGCCGTGAGCCTCGCACGACGGCAAGTTGCCTTGGCATCGCGCACACCTTCCTGAGTCCATAATTTTTCAGCAGCAACGCGACACCTTGCCCCACTTCTCCTCCTGACGCTTCTTGAAGTACTGCTCCTGTGTCATCGGCGCCTCTGCGGAGTGGGCCTTCCGGTGGTGCGCAAGATAGCGTTCGTATGCGTCGTCGCCGCTGACTTGGCGCAGGTATTGCCAGACCTGTTTCAATTCGGCGCTCAGCATCGCAGTCTCATGCGTGTTGTCCCGTGGAAATCATGCTCTCGTCGAGCTGAGTCCTGATGTACCTGGCCTCGGACAGCGGCAGCACTGATTTGCCGGAGCGCATGCGCATGGACATGCGCAGCATGTCGATGATCACAATCCACAGGATGACGGCAAACAGGAACGCCAGCGCAGCATCGATTCTCTGCCCGATGATCAACTGCGGCGCAACCGCCGCTCTTTCCGGCGACAGCGTGCCGGCGGCGAGTTTTTCCGCCATGCTGGCTGCGCCGGACAGGAAGCCGATCGCGGGGTTGGGACTGAAAACCTTCTCCCACGCCGCCCACGTGCAGATAATTGCCAGCCAGGTCAGCGGTAACCCGGTCACCCAGGCGTAACGCAGCTTGCCCATCTTGATGATGATGCCCGTGGCAACCGACAGGGCGATGCCTGCCAGCAGCTGGTTGGAAATGCCGAACAGCGGCCAAAGGATATTCACTCCACCCAATGGATCCTTGACGCCCTGCCACAGGAAATAACCCCAGGCCGCGACGAAGATGAGGCTGGAGATCACGGTCATCGGGTAAGAGGACACGTTGCCCATCGGTTTCCAGACATACTTGAGCATATCCTGCAACATGAAACGCCCCACCCGCGTGCCAGCGTCCAGCGTCGTGAGGATGAACAGCACTTCGAACATGATGGCGAAGTGATACCACATTGCCAGCAGCGTTCCGCCAAAGGTTGTGGAGAATATCGTGGCCATGCCGACTGCCAGCGACGGCGCACCGCCGGTACGGGCGAACAAAGTGGCCTCGCCCATCTCCTTTGCCAGCAATTGCATTTGTTCGACGGTGACCGGGAAACCCCATGAGGAAATGGTGGCTACCGCCGCCGCGGCTTCCTTGCCTACCACGCCGGCCGGGCTGTTGATCGCGAAGAATACGCCCGGTTCGAGGACGCAGGCCGCGATGACGGCCATTATGCCGACGAAAGATTCCAGTGCCATCGAGCCATAACCGATCATGCGGATGTCGCGTTCGTTCGGGAGCAGTTTCGGCGTCGTGCCGGAGGATACGAGCGAATGGAAGCCGGAAATCGCGCCGCAGGCAATGGTGATAAACACGAAGGGGAACAAATTGCCCTTGAAGATCGGGCCGGTTCCATCGATGAATTGGGTCAGCGCCGGCATCTTCATTTCCGGTGCCAACACCAATATGGATATGGCCAGGAGGAACACTACGCCCAGCTTCAGGAACGTGGAAAGATAGTCGCGAGGCGCCAACAGCAACCACACCGGCAAGGCTGCGGCGGCGAAACCATAAATCATCACGAACCAGGCGACGGACTCGCCGCTCCAGTCGAACAGCCCGCGCAGCGATTCATTGTGGTCCACCCAACCGCCGCCCAAAACACAAAAGATCAGGAGAACGATACCGATGATCGAGCCTTCGAGGACGCGGCCGGGGCGGATGCCGCGCATGTAAATGCCGATCAGCATCGCCACCGGAATGGTCCCCAGGACGGTGGCAGTGGCCCACGGGCTGTGCTTCATTGCATTGACGATCACCAGACCGAGCACCGCGATCAGGATCAGCATGATGGTCATGGTGCCAATCATCGCCGCCCAACCACCGACGGGTCCGAGTTCGTCGCGTGCCATCTGGCCGAGGCTGCGACCGTCGCGGCGCGTGGAGCAGAACATGATCACCATGTCCTGCACGCAGCCGCCGAGCACCGCACCTACCAGGATCCAGAGCGTGCCGGGGAGATAACCGAACTGCATCGCCAGGGTCGGACCGATCAGCGGTCCGGGACCGGCGATTGCCGCGAAGTGGTGTCCGAACACTACCCATCTGTTGGTCGGAACGAAATCGCGGCCATTGTTGAAGCGTTCCGCGGGCGTGGCGCGGGTTTCGTCGAGCACCAGGACCTTGGCGCAGATCCAAGCGCTGTAGAAGCGAAAGGCGATCAAATAGGTACACGCCGCCGCGACGATGAACCAGATGGCGTTGATGGATTCGCCGCGGTGGATGGCGATGCCGCCGATGGCGGATGCGCCGAGTATCGCGATACCCAGCCAAACGAGCTTGGCTAAGATAGTCTTTGGCATGTTATTTCTCCCCGGTTGCTCTTTCGGCTGTCTCGATGCGGGTGTTTGGATGTCGCCCCGCGCATGGCGCCGTATCTCTGAGCCCGGCAATAATAACAGCTACCCTCCGCCAATAGCAGCCACCTTCTCATGTACGTCCGGCCGCATAGAGGAGGGCGATCGAAAGCTTCGGAATGGTACAATTCGCCGCTTTCCGGCGCTCACTTTCTCTCTCGGGTCCCCATGTTTCCCGCTGACCAGAACATCAACAATTTCGACCCCGATCTTTGGCAGGCATTGGAGGCGGAAAGTCAGCGCCAGGAAGATCACATCGAGCTGATCGCCTCTGAAAACTACACCAGCCCGCGCGTGCTGCAGGCGCAGGGCTCGGTGCTCACCAACAAGTACGCCGAAGGCTATCCGGGAAAACGCTACTACGGCGGCTGCGACTACGTGGACATTGCGGAACGGTTGGCGATCGATCGCGCTAAGGCGCTGTTCAAGGCGGAGGTCGCCAATGTGCAACCGCACTCCGGCTCGCAGGCAAATCAGGCGGTGTACTTCGCGGCATTGAAACCGGGCGATACGATTCTTGGAATGTCGCTGGCGCATGGCGGCCACCTGACGCACGGCTCGCCGGTGAATCTCTCCGGAAAACTGTACAACGCGGTTTCCTACGGGCTGACTGAAGCCGAAGATGTCGACTACGACCACGCGGAGAAATTGGCGAAGGAGCACAAACCGAAGATGATCGTCGCCGGCGCTTCCGCGTTTTCACTGACCTTCGACTGGAAACGTTTTCGCCAGATCGCCGACTCGATCGGGGCCTATCTGTTTGTGGACATGGCGCACTACGCCGGCTTGGTTGCGGCCGGCCTGTATCCGACCCCGGTGGGCATCGCCGATTTCGTGTCCAGCACTACCCACAAGACGCTGCGCGGTCCACGAGGCGGGATCATTCTCGCCAAAGCCGAACACGAAAAGATCATTAACTCGGCGATCTTTCCGGGGATCCAGGGCGGACCGTTAATGCACGTGATCGCCGCCAAGGCGGTGGCGTTCAAGGAAGCAATGGCGCCGGAATTTCGCAGCTACCAGATGCAGGTGATCGCCAACGCGAGAACCATGGCCAAGACGCTGCAGAGCCGCGGCCTTCGCGTCGTGTCAGGGCGCACCGATTGCCACATGTTCCTGGTGGACCTGCGCGCCAAGAAAATCAACGGCAAGGATGCCGAAGCGGCGCTGGGCCGGGCCAATATCACTGTGAACAAGAACGCAATCCCCAACGATCCGGAGAAGCCTTTTGTTACCAGCGGTGTGCGCATTGGTTCGCCGGCCGTGACCACCCGCGGCTTCCAGGAACTCGAAGCCGAAAAGCTATCCAACCTGATCGCGGACGTGCTCGAAGCGCCGAACGATGAAGCGGTTATTGGCCACGTTCGCGGCGAAGTCGTGGCGATGTGTCAGAAGTATCCGGTGTACGGGAAATGAGCATCAGGGGCGAGGGGCGAGGGACGAGGGACGAGGGG
>DATENC010000006.1:0-494314 GCA_035275265.1 Burkholderiales bacterium
GGGGCGTCAGTAACCTTTCGCTCCCTTTTCCTCCCCGCCACACAATGAGGACAGGCAGGTTTCCGGTGATATAGCTCAGCTGGTTAGAGCACAGCACTCATAATGCTGGGGTCGGTGGTTCAAGTCCACCTATCACCACCACCGAACGTGGCAACCAGGGGCTTGCAGAGATGCAAGCCCCCGGGAACTCTGACCAATCCGACAACCTGCCTCATTATGTGCCGGCTCTGCCAACAGGAGCGCGACACTGTATACTTTTACGTTCCTGTTTCGTTTGCGGTAGTCACTTGAGAATTCCAGCAGTCCCGCCAGTCTCGCCCGTGCGCAGAATCGCCCTGCGATTTCTAGTTGCGATGATTGCCGCAAGCTCGATGTCGTCCGCGTTCCCGGCCCGAAATTTCCCCGAAAAGGCAGTGCGCGGCGAGATGAAGTCTCACAGTTACCCATACGTGAAGATCGGCAACAAGACTCTGCGCCTCGCCCCCGGCGGCAGAATTTTCAACCAGCAGAATCTCATCATCATGCCCGCTTCGCTGCAGTCGCAGACTGCGCAGATCATGTACACCACGGATATGAGCGGCGACCTGTCGCGCGTGTGGCTTCTGACCACCGAAGAAGCGGCGCGGTATCCGATCAAGAAGTAACGCGGCATGGGCAAGCTTTATATCCGCACCTTCGGCTGCCAGATGAACGAGTACGACTCGGCGAGGATGGCCGACGTGCTCGCCGCCTCGGAGGGTTTTGAAACCACGAACGACCCCGAACAGGCAGACGTCATACTGCTGAACACCTGCTCGGTGCGCGAGAAGGCCCAGGAAAAAGTGTTCCACGATCTCGGTCGCATGAGACCTCTGAAGCAAGCCCGGCCCGGGGTCATCATCGGCGTTGGCGGCTGCGTCGGCAGCCAGGAGGGCGCGGCTATCGTTGCACGCGCACCTTATGTCGACCTTGTTTTCGGCCCGCAAACCTTGCACCGGTTGCCGCAGATGCTTCGAGCGCGGCGCGACAGCGGCAAGCCGCAGGTGGACATTTCGTTTCCCGAAATCGAGAAATTCGACAACCTACCGCCGGCCAGAATCGAGGGATTCACGGCGTTCGTCTCGATCATGGAGGGCTGCAGCAAATACTGCAGTTTCTGCGTGGTTCCGTATACCCGCGGCGAAGAAGTCTCGCGTCCGTTCGACGACGTACTGACCGAGGTGGCCGGGCTGGCGGAGCAGGGCGTGAAGGAGATCACGCTGCTCGGACAGAACGTCAATGCGTACCGCGGCAGCATGAGCGGCGCCGAAGTTGCGGACTTGTCCCTGTTGCTCGAGTATCTCGCCGAAATTCCAGGCATCGAGCGCCTGCGCTATACCACCTCGCACCCGAAGGATTTCTCCGAGCGCCTGATCCTGGCGCACGCCAGAATTCCGCAGTTGGCAAGTCACGTGCATCTGCCGGTTCAGTCTGGTTCGGATACCGTGCTTTCCGCAATGAAGCGTGGTTACACGGCGCTGGAATACAAATCCACCATCGGCAGACTGCGCGCAGCACGTCCGGACGCGGCCATCTCCTCCGACTTCATCGTCGGCTTTCCCGGCGAGACAGACGAAGACTTCGAGCAGACCCTGAAACTGGTCGAAGACATCGGATTCCATTCGAGCTTCAGCTTCGTGTACAGTCCGCGCCCCGGCACGCCGGCAACAAGTCTACCCAACCAGATACCACAAGCGATCAAGCAGGCGCGGCTGGCACGCCTGCAGGCATGCCTCGATGAGCAGGCGCTTGCAGTCAGCAGCCGCATGGTCGGTTCGATCCAGAGCATCCTGGTCGAGGGGCCCGCAAAGAGAAACCCTGGAGAACTTTCGGGGCGTACGAGCAGCAATATGATGGTCAATTTTCCCGGTCCGGCACACCTCATGGGGCAGATTACGGACGTGCGCATCACGACGGCGATGGCGCATTCGCTGCGCGGCGAAATGCCGGTAACAGAAACCGATTGAAGCCCTTCGAAGTCTCTTTCTCTCCGGTCGACAACGAGCGGCTGGCCAATCTGTGCGGCGTGCTCGACGAGAACCTCAAACAGATCGAAACCGCGCTCGACGTGTCCATTGCACGCCGCGGAGAGAACTTCAGCGTCTCCGGCAGCACCGGGCAGACCCGGCTTGCCGCCGAGGCTTTGCAGCGTTTTTATGAACAGGCGAACCGCAATCTGAGCCTCGAGGAAATCCAGCTCGGCCTGATAGAGGTGACAGGCGGACCGAATACGTTGGCGGCAGACGAAGCGATGGTGCTGCACACACGGCGCCGAGACTTGCACGGACGCACGCCTCGCCAAGTGCAGTACATCCGGCAGATCAAGGAATACGACATTACTTTCGGAATCGGCCCAGCCGGCACCGGCAAGACTTATCTTGCAGTCGCTTGCGCGGTGGACGCTTTCGAGCGCGACTCGGCGAAAAGGATCGTGCTGGTGCGCCCCGCGGTCGAAGCCGGCGAGCGTCTTGGTTTCCTGCCCGGAGACATGGCACAGAAGGTCGATCCCTATCTTCGGCCACTCTACGACGCGCTGTACGACCTGATGGGCTTCGAAAAAGTCGGAAAATTGTTCGAACGCGGCTCAATCGAGATTGCGCCGCTCGCTTACATGCGCGGCCGCACTCTCAATCACGCCTTCATTATTCTCGATGAGGCGCAGAACACCACCCCCGAGCAGATGAAGATGTTCCTTACCCGCATGGGCTTTGGAAGCAAGGCAGTGGTCACCGGCGACATCACCCAGATCGACCTGCCTAAAGGGCACAAGAGCGGACTGATCGAGGCGCAACGGATACTTGCAGAAGTGCGCGGTATCGCTTTCACCCAGTTCCTCAGCGAAGACGTGGTGCGCCATCCGCTGGTGCAGCGCATCGTCCACGCCTATGAGCAGCACGGCTCCCACAGGCAAGACTGATCCGGCAATGGCTCGCGCCTGCCGTCCGGTTACGCGCTCCAAACGGTACAGACTCGCATTTACAGTGCAGTACGCGGTCGAGAACGAGGGATTGCCCACGCGCAGTCAATTGCGCACCTGGGTGAAGGCCGCGTTGCAATGCGATTCGGATGTCACCGTGCGCCTGGTGGGTGCCGAAGAAAGCCGCGCGCTCAACCGAGAGCATCGTGGCAAGGATCACGCCACTAATGTACTGACCTTTGCATATCCCGAAACCGATCCGTTGTCGGGCGACATCGCATTGTGTGTTCCGGTAGTCGCCCGCGAAGCCCGGCGACAGCACAAGAACCCGCAAGCGCACTACGCCCATATGGTGGTGCACGGCGTCCTCCATCTGCAGGGCTACGATCACGAGAAGGCCGCAGACGCACGGCTCATGGAAGCAGTCGAAACGGAAATTGTCACCAGCCTGGGGTATCCTGATCCTTATGAACAAACGGGAAATGGAAAATAGGGAAAAGTGACGACCGTGACTGGGACGGTATCACCCGTTACCCAGTGACCATCCCCTGTTCACGAATTCATGGACGAAGATCAAGAGAAACCCTCATTGCTGGAACGGCTGGGCGCGCTGCTGATGCGCGAGCCGGAAGACCGCGAGCAACTGATCGAGTTGCTTCAGCGTTCGTACGAACGCAATCTGCTGGATGCCGATGCACTCGCCATGATCGAAGGCGTCCTGCAGGTTTCCGAGATGCAGGCACGCGACATCATGATCCCGCGTTCGCAGATGGACGTAATCGACATCGGCGACGCGCCCGAAAAGTTCATCCCGTGGGTGATAGAGACCAGTCACTCGCGTTTTCCTGTAATCGGCGATAACAAGGACGACGTCATCGGCATCCTGCTGGCCAAGGATCTGCTGCGCTACTATGCAGGCGAGGAGTTCAACGTGCGCGAAATGCTGCGGCCGGCGGTATTCATCCCCGAGTCGAAACGCCTGAACGTACTGCTCAAGGACTTTCGCAGCAATCGCAACCACATTGCGATCGTGGTGGATGAGTACGGCGGCGTTGCCGGGCTGGTGACCATTGAAGACGTGCTCGAGCAGATAGTTGGCGAAATCGAGGACGAATTCGATTTCGATGAGACCGAAGCCAACATCGTCCTCGACCGTAATGGACAGTTCCGCGTCAAGGCGCAGACTGGGATCGACGACTTCAACAGGACTTTCGGCACCGACTTCAATGACGAGGATTTCGACACCGTGGGCGGCCTGGTTCTGGCTCACCTGGGCCGGCTGCCCAAGCGCGGCGAGCAGTTCCGCATAGGCGATCTGAACTTCAAGGTGGTGCGCGCCGACAGCCGGAGACTGCATTCGATTCTGGTAGAAAAGGTCAGGACGGAGAGTGCGGCCTGATTTGTCCGCCGGCCGCGAGTCGCGCGCCGGTTTCGCTGCGTTGGTTCGACTCCTCGTACTCCCGTTCCTCCTTGGGGCGGTAATGGTCGCGGGGTTCGCGCCATTCTATCTTTACCCGCTTCCGATCCTGGCGCTGAGCGCATTGCTGCTGCTTTGGGAACGCTGCCGCGGCACCAGATCCGCCGCGGTGATCGGCTTTTCGTTCGGCCTCGGCATGTTTCTCACCGGCGTGAGCTGGGTGTACGTGAGCCTGCACGATTACGGCGGGATGGGAATGCTGACTGCGGCGATCTTCACCTTTTTGTTCTGCGCGATCCCGGCCTGTTACCCCGCCTTGATCGGGGCGATACTCAAGCGTCTGCCGGCTGCCAAAGCGGTGCGCCTGCTGTTTTTTTTCCCGTCGTTGTGGGCGTTGTCGGAGTGGGTGCGCGGTTGGTTGTTCACCGGATTTCCGTGGCTCGCCATTGGTTACTCGCAGGTACCCGACAGCCCGCTCGCCGGCTTCGCGCCCGTGCTCGGGGTGTTTGGTGTCTCGCTGGCTACAGCGGTCGCCGCGGCTGCACTGGCCTTGGTCATCGAGCGCGTGGTCGAATCGCGCTCCAAGACCCCCCGACGGCGGATGGCGTTGCTGATTCGTGAATCCGGCGCCTGGATCCTTGTGGCCTTGCTGGTCGCCGGCGCTGGATCAAGCGGCAGACAATGGACGCAACCCTTGCCCGGCGATAGCACCAGCGTTGCGCTTCTGCAAGGCAATATCCCGCAAGAGATGAAGTGGCGGCCGGAACGCGCGCAAGCCACACTTGAGACTTATCTTAGGATGGCGCATTCGGCCCAAGCGAGATTGATCCTGCTGCCCGAGACGGCTCTGCCGATGTTCAACGTGCATGTTCCCGGGGAATATCTGGAAATGCTCGCAGAGCAGGGCCGGCGCAACGGCGGCGACGTGTTGGTGGGCGTGCCCGAGTTCGAGGCCTCGGGACGTTACTACAACAGCGTAATGAATTTCGGCTCCGCAGCGACGCAGATTTATCGAAAGCATCATCTGGTGCCCTTCGGCGACTATTTCCCTCTTCAGGAAGTACTAGGCTGGATCATGAATCTGCTTCACATTCCCATGTCGGATTTTTCCCGCGGCGAGCGGGTGCAGCGACCCATTCAAGCCGCCGGACAGAAGATCGCAGTGAACATCTGCTACGAAGATGCGTTTGGCGAGGAGATCATCCGCCAACTACCGGAAGCAACCGTACTTGCCAATTTCACCAACGATGCGTGGTGGGGAAAATCGGTCGCCTCGGAACAGCATCTGCAAATCTCCCAGATGCGCGCCATCGAGACTGGCCGGCCCATGCTGCGCGCCACCAATACGGGAGTGACCGCGATCATCGACCCGAAAGGCCGCATCACGGCATCCGCTCCAGAATTTACGACCACGACGGTGACCGGCGAGATTCATGGCTACCAGGGCGCAACGCCGTACGTGCGTTTTGGAAATTGGGCGTTTCTGGTACTCGCCGCACTTCTGATCGCCTTGCCGCCGGCTGCACAGCGTTTCTCGCGGCGCAAAGTTTGATCCATATTATTCGCGGCGCAACGTCACGCGGTTGGAAGACAGCACTAGCCTCCGCATTGAATCCGTCATGTACGCCCCTGCAAGCTACCGGAATTGAGTACAATTCCCGCGGCACGGCTTACCCCCTGATTTTCTGAAGAATTTATCCATGTTGACGTTCCAGGAAATGATTCTGACGCTGACCCGCTATTGGGGCGATCGCGGCTGCGCAATCCTGCAACCGTACGACATGGAAGTCGGTGCGGGCACTTCGCACACAGCGACGTTTCTGCGCGCGATCGGTCCCGAGCCGTGGCGCGCAGCCTACGTACAGCCCTCGCGCCGGCCAAAGGATGGTCGCTACGGAGAAAATCCGAACCGGTTGCAGCACTACTACCAGTTCCAGGTGGTGCTGAAGCCCTCGCCATTCGACATCATCGATCTCTACTTCGGTTCGCTCGAAGCACTGGGCATCGATCCGAAAGCGCACGACATACGCCTGGTCGAAGACGACTGGGAGAACCTAACACTTGGCGCGTGGGGTTTGGGTTGGGAAGTCTGGCTGAACGGAATGGAAGTCACCCAATTCACCTACTTTCAGCAAGTCGGCGGGCTCGACTGCAAGCCGATCACCGGCGAAATCACATACGGCATAGAGCGACTCGCCATGTACTTGCAAGCCGTGGAGAACGTATTCGACCTGGTGTGGACTCCCGGCCTCACCTACGGCGACGTCTATCATCAGAATGAAGTGGAACAATCGCGTTACAACTTCGAACAATCCGACCCGAAAGTGCTTTTCAGGCACTTCGCAGACTACGAAACCGAGGCGAAGCGACTGATTGGCGCACAGCTTGCCTTGCCGGCGTACGAAATGGTGCTCAAGGCGGCGCACACCTTCAATCTGCTGGACGCACGCGGCGCGATCTCGGTCACCGAACGCGCCGCATATATCGGCCGCATCCGCAACCTTGCGCGCAGTGTGTCGCAGGCCTACTTCGACTCCCGGCTGCGCAAGAATTTCCCGATGTGCAAGCCGGGCCAGTTGCAACAACTTGGGCTCGAACTCTCGGTCATGAAGGCTGCGCTGTTGGAAAGAGAGAGGGCATGAGTTCGAATCTGCTGGTCGAACTCATCACCGAGGAACTGCCGCCAAAGGCCCTCAGGCGGCTGCGCGATGCCTTTGCCGGCGCAATATTCGATGGCCTGAAAGGCGGCGGGGTTCTGGATGCGACGTCCCGGTTCAAGGCGTTCGCAACGCCCCGGCGCCTGGCGGTTTACATTCTGGCTGTGCTGGTCAAGGCCGGTGACCGTCCGGTCGAGCAAAAGCTCATGCCGGTCGCGGTCGCCCGCAATTCACTTGGCGCGTGGAGCGATGTTCTGCGCAGGAAGTTGGCAAGCATGGGTCGCGAACGGCTTGCCGATGTTCCGGCACATTCCAAAGTTGGTGGCGAGTCTCTAGTAGTCAAGCCGGATGGCAAGACGGAAAGCGTATTCCTGCGAAGCATCGCGCCGGGTCAACCACTCGAACGAGTGCTATTCGATGCGATCAAGGAAGCTATCGACAACCTTCCCATTCCGAAAGTGATGAGCTACCAGCTTGCTGACGGAGCCACGACCGTCAAATTTGTCCGCCCCGCCCACGCGTTGGTCGCCTTGCATGGCGATAAAGTGCTTGATGTTTCGGCGCTCGGCTTGGCAGCCGGCCGCATCACTCACGGCCATCGTTTCCAGGGCGCGAAGGAGATAGTTTTGGAGCGCGCCGATGAGTATGAATCGCGCCTCGAGCAGGAAGGACGAGTCATCGCCGATTTCGACAAGCGCAGGGCCGAGATCAGCAACCAACTCGCGGAGAATGCAGCAGCGCTAGGCGTTTCGCTCGGGCCGGACGAGGACGTCACACCATTGCTCGACGAGGTCACGGGTCTGATCGAGTTGCCAGCAGTGTACGTTGGGGAATTCGATCCGGCATTCCTCGGCGTGCCGCAGGAATGCCTGATCCTGACCATGCGCCAGAACCAGAAGTATTTCCCGTTGTTCGACACGACCGGCAAGCTCGCCAACAAGTTCCTGATCGTTTCGAACATGCGCCTTGCCGACCCGAAGAACATCGTCACGGGCAATCAGCGTGTGATACGCCCGCGATTGGCTGATGCGCGCTTCTTCTTCGAGACCGACAAGAAAACGAAGCTCGCCGACCGCGTGTCCCTACTCGCCTCCATCGTCTACCACAACAAACTCGGCAGCCAACTCGATCGCGTCGAGCGCGTTCGTGCGCTGGCCAAGACGATTGCACTAATGGTTGGCGCCGATCCGGTACTCGCTGACCGCGCCGCGCTGCTAGCCAAGGCCGATCTGGTTACCAGCATGGTCGGCGAATTCCCCGAGCTTCAAGGCATCATGGGGCGCTACTATGCATTGGCCGACGGAGAGAATCCGCAGGTAGCCGCTGCCATCGGAGATCACTATCGAACTCGATTCGACGAAAATGCTGATCCGGAGAATCTCGTTAGCATGAGCCTCTTTATCGCGGATCGCTTGGAAATGCTTGTTGGCATTTGGGGCGTAGGGCTGTTGCCTACGGGCGAAAAAGATCCGTTCGGGCTTAGACGGGCGGCATTAGGTCTCATTGGCGGCTTTGAGGTATTGGGCGCTAGAGCTCGGTTACTAAAGCAGCCACTCAACTTGCGCCTCGATGATTTGTTGCAGCAAGCGTTTCGACTGTTCAAACCAGGCGTCATCAGTCCAAGCGCGACATCTGCGATCATTGATTTTGTCTATGAACGCTATCGCAACCATCTTGCGACCGTCTTTGATCGCAGTGTGATTGACGCGGTGGTCGCCATGCGGCCACCACTACATGAAGTTATTCCGCGAATCAGAGCTGTCGCAGAGTTTGGTACGCTCCCGGAAGCGGCTTCCCTCGCTGCTGCAAACAAGCGCGTCTTGAACATCATCAAGAAGAACGAAACAATCGGCTACAAATTTGCACCACCCAATCGCGAGAAAATGATCGAGCCCGCCGAAAAGGAGTTGATGGATGCCGTTGATCGCATCAGTCCTATAGCGGCCAAAAGATTGGAGGATGGAGACTATTCCGGCAATCTGATGCTTCTTGCGAGCATCAGAACCAATGTTGACCGTTTTTTCGATGAAGTCATGGTAATGGTGGATGATCAGGAGGTCCGCGCTAATCGAGCCGCACTGCTGCGGCGGCTTGGCATACTTATGAATCAGGTAGCCGACATCTCCAAGCTCGCCACATGACCGATATGGTTGCGCAGGGTATCTCGTCCCTTACGGGCAAAGCCCGGTATCCAGCGAAGTCGGGCGTTCCTTGCCGCTCAGTCCCATGAAGCTCGTCATCCTCGATCGCGACGGCGTAATCAACCGGGACAGCGATCATTTCATCAAAAACCCCGAGGAGTGGAAACCGATTCCGGGAAGCCTGGAGGCGATTGCGCGGTTGAACCATGCCGGTTACCGAGTGGTCGTGGCCTCCAACCAGTCCGGCATCGGCCGCGGTCTGTTCGACATGGGAGCTCTGAACGCGATCAACGACAAGATGTACCGTGCACTGGCCCAAGTCGGCGGCCGCATCGACTCATTGTTCTATTGCCCGCACGCAGCGGAAGCGGACTGCAACTGCCGCAAGCCCAAGCCGGGAATGTTTCTCGACATCGCCCAACGATTCAATGTGGATCTGGCCGGCGTGCCGAGCGTGGGCGATTCGCTGCGCGACTTGCAGGCCGCCGCCGCCGCCGGCGCCCAGCCGATTCTCGTACTCACCGGCAAAGGGACCAAGACCAGAAGTGCCGGGGGTTTGCCGGACACCACGATACAGTTCGCCGACCTTGCCGAAGCGGTGCGGCATATCGTTTCATGAACATTGTTGCAGCTTTCCTGCGTTCGGTCGTCTTCGAGATAGTCCGGTTTGTTCTCACGGTTGTCTTCGCAATTATTTCACTGCTCACCTTTGCGTTCGCACCAATTACCCGCTATCGCATCATCACCACCTGGTCGCGGCTGGTGATTGCTTTGGCAGCCGCCGTTTGCGGCGTTGAGTACCGAGTGATCGGCCGTGAAAACCTGCCCACCGAGTCAAGCATCGTCCTGTCGAAGCATCAATCAGCCTGGGAAACGCTGGCTTACCAGGGAATTCTTCCGCCGCAAGTCTGGGTCCTGAAGAGAGAGTTGCTGCTGGTGCCATTCTTCGGCTGGGGACTGGCGATGATGAGCCCGATCGCAATCGACCGCGGCTCCGCAACCCGCTCCCTGAAACAGACTCTCGAGCAGGGCAAGGAGCGCCTCGCCAAAGGCTGGTGGATCGTGATATTCCCGGAAGGCACCCGCATCGCTCCGGGCCGCCGGGGACGGTATCATCTCGGCGGCGCCTGGCTGGCGTGCAAGACGGGCGCACCTGTGGTTCCGATCGCGCATAATGCCGGGACATTGTGGCGCAAGAACGCCTTCGTCAAACGCCCGGGAACCATCACCGTCAGCATCGGCCCGGCCATTCATCCGAAGGGGATGACCGCCGACACGCTCAACCGGAAAGTCGAAGACTGGATAGAAACCGAAGTAGCCCGCCTCGGGAACGCTCGCTAGATCTGTTCCCGGTCGGCACGGTCTCCGAGCCAAAAACCATCCGGCTGGACGGCCGCGACATTCCCTACCTGCTCAAGCGCAGTCAACAACGGCGTAGCATCGTGTTGACCGTGAACGAGCGGGGCCTGATCATCAGTGCTCCCTGGCGCTGCACGGAACGCCGCATCGCCGGCATTATTCGCGACGCCCAAGCCTGGGTGCTCAGAAAACTCGCCATCTGGAGCACATATCCTTCACGCAACCAGTCGTGGGCCGATGGCGACACCATCAAGTATCTCGGCCGCAATCTGCGTCTGCATCTCAGGAAAGGCCAGGGTGGACCGATAGCGAGCTTGAGCGACGCGGACTGGCTGCAGGTCACGCTTCCCGAACCCGGCGATTCCGAGGCGGTAGGAGCCGCAGTCCTGAAATGGTATCGGCGCCATGCAACGTCGAATTTCACAGAACGCATTACCATATACGCCCGCGCATATGGCTTGGCGGCGCCGCGCCTGTTTCTTTCGAGCGCGCAAACCCGCTGGGGCAGTTGCAACGTCAAACGCGAAGTAAGGCTCAACTGGCGGCTGATCCAGGCACAGCAGCCCACGATCGACTATGTCGTCGCCCACGAACTTGCTCATCTTGTCGAGATGAATCATTCGCCGCGCTTCTGGAGCCTGGTCGCCGCCGTGTGCCCGCATCACAAGGAAGCGCGCGCGGAACTCGATCATATGGGCCGCTATTACATGGCCCTTTGATTTCAGGAAAATCCTGATCTCGAAGAAACGGCGCGTTCCTTCGTACCTTCTGTGTCCTCGGTGGTGACGCGTTGCCGTTTCGCCCTGCGAATTGCTGGCTACAGGAAGGCCTGTGCTAAACTCGATTGCATCACTGGACGTCTTCCATGCGCCGCCTCTGTGTCCTAATCCTGCTCGCGTTCCTGATCTCCGCCTGCGGCCAGAAGGGCCCGCTCTACCTGCCGAAGGAAGAAGAGAAGCCCAGAAAGACAGAAGAAGGAACCATCGAGAAGTGAGTTTTTTTTCCGAGCGCAACGGCGCACTGCACGCTGAAGACGTGCCGCTTTCGCGCATTGCGGGGGAATTCGGCACGCCATGTTACGTCTATTCGCGCGCGGCATTGACGGACGCCTTCCAGCGCTACGATCGCGCCTTTGACTCACGCCCGCACCTTATCTGCTACGCGGTCAAGGCCAATTCCAATCTGGCGATCCTGAATCTCTTTGCCCGTCTGGGCAGTGGCTTCGATATCGTTTCCGGCGGAGAACTGGCGCGCGTCATCGCCGCCGGCGGAGACCCTGGCAAGATAGTGTTTTCCGGCGTGGGCAAGACCGAACGGGAAATGCGCGACGCGCTGGCTGCCGGTATTCTTTGCTTCAATGTGGAGTCCGAATCCGAGCTCTTGCGCCTTGAAGGGATCGCGGGAGAAACGGGCCGACGCGCACCGGTAAGCCTGCGGGTGAATACGGACGTCGATGCCAGGACACATCCCTACATTTCTACCGGCCTGAAGCAAAACAAGTTCGGCGTCGCGTTCCCCGACGCGATGCGCCTGTATCGGCTGGCGCATTCGTCCAGGCACCTCAGAGTAGTCGGCATCGGTTGCCACATCGGCTCGCAACTGATCGATATGGAGCCGATCGCAGATGCGGTGCGCAAGGTTCTGAAGCTCGCCGATCGTCTGGTGGCCGAAGGTATCGAGATCGAGCATCTCGACCTGGGCGGAGGTCTTGGCATCCGCTACGCGAATGAGGTCCCGCCGACGCAGGATGCCTGGGTCAAGGCATTGCTGGATGCAGTCGGAGAACGGCCGCAACCGGTGTTTGTCGAGCCCGGCCGTTCGCTGGTCGGGCCCGCCGGCCTGTTGCTGACCCGGGTCGAATACCTGAAGCATGGCGAGGCGCGGAATTTCGCCGTGGTGGATGCTGCGATGAACGACCTGATCCGTCCGGCGCTGTATGACGCCTGGCACGCAGTGCGTGAAGTAGATGGCTCCGGTGCCGCAGCCACCGTCTACGATGTGGTGGGTCCGGTATGCGAAAGCGGCGATTTTCTCGCCCATGATCGCGAGCTCGCGATCGATGAGGGCGGCCTGCTCGCGATCATGGCTGCCGGCGCGTACGGCATGAGCATGAGTTCGAACTACAACGCGCGCCCGCGCGCCGCCGAAGTGATGGTTGACGGCGGGCGCATTCACCTGATACGCGAACGCGAACAAATCAAAGATCTGTACGCCGGAGAACAGCTGCTGCCGTGACCCGATTGCGCGCCTTTGAACGGAACTAACGCTGTGCGGGAGGTTCTATTCACTGGAGACCGGCAAATCCATCTGCCGCTGATGGTAAACTTCCTCCATCATCCAACGCTGGCGACCAACCACAACATGATTGTTTTCGATCTTTCCTGCGAAAAAAGCCACCGATTTGAAGGGTGGTTTGGCTCGGCTGAGGACTTCGCCGTACAAGTGAGGGGCGGAAGCATTGCTTGCCCCCTGTGCGGCTCCCTCGATATCGCCAGGCAGCTTTCGGCACCCTACGTCAGCACGCGCGGCAGTGAACCGGCACGGGAACCCCAGTCAGTCATGACCACCAATGCCCTCCAGTTGCTGCACAAGAAATTCATCGACTACGTTTTCCAGAACACCGAGGATGTCGGCAGGCGTTTTCCTGATGAAGCGCGGCGAATTTTCTACAAAGAAGTTGCCGAGCGTGCAATTCGCGGTACTGCGTCGATGAAAGAAGTGATCGAACTCAAAGAAGAGGGCATCGACGTTCTCGCAGTTTCCGGCATCCCGGTCCCGCCAGAAACACTCCACTGAGGTTTTGTTTTTCCCGCGGGCTGGCGTGATATAAGGCGCCATGCCTCCCCGTTGGCTTTCATTTATCGTCCTCGCCGGCGGTGTTGCCGTGGTCTCGACCGCGTCGATATTGATCCGGCTGGCGCAAGCCGAAAGCGTTTCCTCGCTGACGATCGCGGCGGTGCGGCTGGGATTGGCAGCGGCGATTCTGGCGCCTTTTGCTTTGCTGAAGGCACGCCGGGAAATCGTGCGCCTGGGCCGACGCGAGTTGGCACTGTGCCTGCTGTCCGGGATGTTGCTGGCCATACATTTCTGGACGTGGATCTCATCGCTGGAGTACACGTCCGTGGCAAGCAGTGCAGCGTTGGTCACCACCAATCCGCTCTGGGTCGGGCTCGCCTCCGCAGTGTTTCTGCGCGAACGTCCTGCGCCTTTTGCAATCGCGGGCATAGCCCTTACCGTCGCCGGCGGCGTGCTGATTTTTGCTTCCGACGCCGGGAGCGAAAGAACAGAGGCAAATCCGCTCCTGGGAAATGCGCTGGCGCTGGCCGGAGCGATCTCCGCATCAGGCTATCTCCTGGTGGGGCGCGCCTTGCGCGCCCGCATGTCGCTAGTTGCGTATGTCTGGCTGGCCTACACCGTGGCGGCGATGCTGCTAAGCGCGGCAGTGGCCGCAAGCGGCAACTCGCTGGCGGCGGCGTCGCTTCCGGCATGGGCATTCATGGCACTACTTGCGATCGGCCCGCAACTCATCGGGCACACTGCTTTCAACTGGGCGGTAAGACGCCTTACCGCTACCTTCGTCGCGATCGCTATCCTGGGCGAACCAGTGGGCGCCACGATCCTCGCGTGGTTTTTCTTTGAGGAAGGATTCACGACCCTGCAGTTGATCGGTTTCTTACTGTTGCTCACCGGGATCTTCGCCGCCGCGCGCGCGGAGAAGTTGACGCAGTACTGAAAAAGCGTACCTCGGGTATCGAGACTGGTTTCGCAGTTTTGCTTCAGGCCTGCCGCATGCCTGCGGCAATCTCCGCATAGCTGCGAATGGGACGCTTTACGTCTTCGGCCAGTCCGCTGTGGGTAATGTGGCCCGCGTGTACCTGAAGGCCGTTCGCAAGTCCCGCATCTTCGGATAGCGCGTCGAGTCCGCGGTCGGCAAGCTTGAGTACATAAGGGAAGGTCGCCTGCGTCAGCGCCAGCGTAGCGGTGCGCGCGCAGGCCGAGGGCATGTTCGGGACGCAGTAGTGCACCACGCCTTCTTCAATGAACAGCGGCTGCGTGTGCGAGGTCGGGCGGGAGGTTTCGGCGATGCCACCCTGATCGATCGCAACGTCCACCAGCACCGAGCCCCGTCGCATGCGTTGCAGGAGCTTGCGCGAGATCAGCCTGGGGGCAAGTTTGCCGCGAACGAGAAGCGCTCCGATTACGAGATCGGCCTGGGTTACCTGTTCTGCAAGGGCCAGCGCTTCCGAGTAACAGGTTTTCACCCTGCCGCGATAGACTTCATCGAGATGCGCGAGGCGCTCAAGATCGATATCCAGTACCGTGATGTCGGCACCCATGCCAGCCGCGATCTGCACAGCTTTCGCGCCGCACGAACCTGCACCGATCACGACCACCCTTCCAGGCTCCACCCCCGGCGTTCCGCCGAGCAGCACGCCGCTGCCGCCGTTGGCCATCTGCAACGCCCAGGTGCCCACCTGTATCGAGAGACTGCCGGCGATCCGTGACATCGGTGCAAGCAACGGTAACCGGCCCTGCGCATCCGTCACCGACTCGTAAGCAATTCCGCTGACACCGCATGCCAGCAGCGCATGAAGCAAATCAGGGTCTGGTGCCAGGTGCAGATAGGCAAACAGGACCTGGCCGCGGCGCGGGAGTCCGAACTCCACCGGCTGAAGCTCTTTGACTTTCACCACCAAGTCGGCAGCAAAGACTTCCTTCACCGAAGCAACGATGCGTGCGCCAGCTGAGATGTAGGCGCCATCGGGAAATCCGACGCGTGCACCGGCACCGGTCTCGATGCACACCTGATGGCCGCGTTCGCACAGTGCATGGACACCCGCCGGTGTGAGCCCGACGCGGTACTCGTGATCCTTGATTTCCTTCGGTGCGCCGACCAGCATGCGAATCTCTCAGGCGGCCTGCGAGCGTGCGGCGGGAGGAGGAGATGCCGAACGCTGCTGTTTCAGCACGTAAAGCAACCGGATGATCAGGAGCAAAGCGAGGAGCGAGGCAAAAATGAACGGTTCGGTGATGTCTTTCTTCACCAGCCACCAGAAATGCAACACGCCAAGTGCGGCAACCGCGTACACCAGCCGGTGCAAAAGTTGCCAGCGCTTGGCACCGAGTCGCTTGACCATGGCGTTCGTCGAAGTCACCGCAAGCGGGATCAGCAACACGAAGGCGCTGAAACCCGCAGTGATGAAGGGCCGCTTGGCGACATCCTTGACGATCTCACTCCAGTCAAAAAACTGATCGAGCCAGATGTAAGTGGTGAAATGCAGGCTGACATAGAAAAATGCGAACAACCCGAGCATGCGCCGCAGCCTCAACAGCCACCCCAGGTTGAGCAACCGGCGCAAGGGTGTGACCGACAGTGTGATCACAAGAAACGCGAGCGTCCACCAACCGGTGGAATGAGTGATGCTTTCGATCGGGTTGGCGCCGAGCCGGTTGTGAAACCCCAGCCAAGCCAAGCGTGCGAGCGGAAACAGGCAAGCGGCGAATACCACCGCCTTGATCCACTTTACCTGTTCCGGATTGGGTTGCATTGTGTACTGAGTACCTTTCACCGCTAAGGACCCAAGAAACGCGAAGGAAAATCATGCGCAAGAAATAAGTGGGAGTTCATCGGACACCCGTGGATTGCTCTCATCTCCTACACGTATTCCCTCTCTTTTTCTTTCACGTACCTTTGCGTCCCTTCAGAAGAATTTCTTCAAGTCCATGCCGGCATAAAGGCTCGCTACCTGGTCGCCGTAGCCGTTGAACATCAGCGTCTCGCGCTTGCGGATTTCGCCGATGCGGCGCTCCTTAGCCTGGCTCCAGCGCGGATGGTCGACCCTCGGATTGACGTTGGAATAAAACCCGTATTCGTTAGGGCCCGCCATTTCCCAGGCAGTCTTCGGTTGCTGTTCGACGAAGCGGATGCGCACGATCGACTTCGCGCTTTTGAAACCGTACTTCCACGGCACCACCGTGCGAATCGGCGCGCCGTTCTGGTTAAGCAGCGTTTGGCCGTATAATCCCACCGTCAGTAGTGTCAGCGGATGCAGGGCCTCGTCCATACGCAAACCCTCGACGTAGGGCCAGTCGAGAATCGGCATCCTCTGCCCCGGCATCTGGTCGGGGTCCAGCAACGTGTAGAACTCCACGAATTTGGCATTGGCGGTAGGCTCGACGCGTTTGATCAATTCGGAGAGCGGATAGCCGACCCACGGGATCACCATCGACCATCCCTCCACGCAGCGCATGCGGTAGGTTCGTTCTTCCAGCGGAGAGAGTTTGAGCAGTTCCTCGACGTCGAAAGTCTTCGGTTTCTTCACCTCGCCTTCCACTTTCACGGTCCACGGACGGGTCTTGAGCTTGCCGGAATTCGCCGATGGATCCTCCTTGTCGGTGCCGAACTCGTAGTAGTTGTTATAGGTGGTGATCGATTCGAACGCCGTGAGGCTTTCATCGGTGGCGAAAGGGCCTTTTCTGAGATCGGCAAACTTTGTCGCCGAATGCGCTGCGCCCGGGGTCAGCAACCCGGCCGCGGCCAAACCCCCCGCCGCACTGAGTGCGGCCGCCGCGCGGAGGAATTCCCGCCGTTCCCGATACAGTGTTTGGGCCGTAATCTCCGAAGGTTTGATGTCGTCAGGGCGTCGGATCAACATGTTCGGCTCCTTGTACCTTTACGCCCGTTATCACTCGGGCAGTTTGTAGCTTACAACGTCCCGCAATTTGCACGGGCTCAGGAAGCTCTGTCATTGTACGGACGAATGCCTTCCCTGGATTCGTGAGGTATCCGAGTTCCCGCTACAACAGGAAGACGGTCGCCAGACCAAGAAAAATAAAAAAACCCATGCTGTCGGTGGTGAACGTGAGCAGCACGCTGGAACCGATCGCTGGATCCCGGCCCATCCTTTGCATCGCCATTGGAACGACTATTCCGACCAGCGCGCTGACCAGAAGGTTCAGAAGCATTGCCGCCATCATCACCACGCCCAAGGCAACATTGTTGTACAGCCACCACGCAAACAATCCCGCCACACCGCCCCAAACCAGACCGTTCAACAGGCTGATCGCCAGTTCCTTGAGGATCATCCGCCGCGCGTTCTCTGGCGTAACCTGGCCCAATGCGAGCGCTCGGATTATGAGCGTAGTAGTCTGATTGCCAGAATTGCCGGCTATGCCTGCGACTATCGGCATCAGCGTTGCAAGCGCGACCAGTTTCTCTATAGTGTTTTCGAACACGCCGATCACGCGCGAGGCGAAAAATGCCGTGCACAGATTCACCGCCAGCCACAGCCAGCGGTTCTTTGCACTTTTCCATACCGACGCAAAAATATCCTCTTCTTCCCGTAGTCCCACCTTGCCGAGGAGTTCGGCCTCGGACTCCTCGCGGATGAAGTCCACTGCTGCGTCCACGGTCACGCGTCCCGCGAGCCGGTTTTTCTGGTCCACCACCGGCGCCGACACCAGATCGTAACGCTCGAAGGCCTGTGCGGCTTTCTGCGCCTTGTCGTCTGGCGAGAACGAAATGAATTCGGGGTTCATCACCGACGACACCAGGACTTCCGGATCGGTGACGATCAGGCGGTTGATCGGCAGCACGCCCTTGATCGCTTCATCGCGGTCCACAACGAACAACTGGTCGGTATGGTCCGGAAGTTCGTCCATGCGCCGCAGGTAACGCAGCACCACCTCCAGCGTGACATCGTCGCGCACCGACACCATGTCGAAGTCCATCAGTGCGCCCACCGAGTCCTCCGGGTAGGACATTGCGGACCGCAACTGCTCGCGCTCCTCGACCGGCAGTGACCGGAAAACGCCGGCGACCACCTCCTGCGGCAGGTCCTGGACCAGATCGGCAATTTCGTCGGTGTCGAGTTGCTCGGCCGCAGCCACCAGTTCCTGCGAGTCCATGTTGGCGATGAGGGTTTCGCGCACCGCGTCCGAAACCTCGAGCAGGATTTCGCCATCGCGCTCGGCCTTGACCAGATCCCATAACACCAAGCGCTCTTCGAGAGGTAATGCTTCGAGGATGTACGCAACGTCGGCAGGGTGGAGCTTGTCCAGCTTCTTCTGCAGTTCCGCGAGGTTCTGCTTGTGGACCAGCGATTCCACCAGCTCGTGGCGAGGCATGTCCTGTTTGTGGACCATGCTCTCGACGATCCGGTGCTTCTGCAGGAGCGCCTTAACCTGATCGAGGGCTTCCTGCACACTTGGTGTGCGCTTCTTTTCCGCGACTCGCGGCATTTTTGTCGGCTGAGATTGGAAAACGGCTGAAAAAGTCCGGCATTGTAAGAACAAAAAGTTACGGGAGTCCAACGCGGCAGGTGTCTTGGTCCCGAGGGCGCCGTGGCAAACCGCGCGGGCGAAAGCGCGCGGCATTGCGCCGCGCGCATTGGAACAGCTTGAAGCCGATCTATTGCTGGGCAGCCACGCGGGTGGCCTGCCAAGACACGAACTGTAGTCCGTCGCCGCGCTTGGCCCAGACCGTATGAAAGCGCAGATCCACGGACAGGTCCTTGCCTTTCACCGTGACGTCGAAGTTAGCTTGGCCAGAGATGATGGCGATGCAGCCGTATGTACGAACCGTGACCCCGCTGCGACGCATGATCCGGTATTTGACTGTGCCCGAACGCATGGAGTCAATGTACGTCGCCTTATTGTCTACCACGGCGGAAGAGTGGATATACACCAAGTCGTCGCCAAACAGCTTTTCCATGGCGGCGAAGTCGTTGGTGGTCTGCGCTTTGTAGCGGTCATCCTCCGCCGACTGCGCCTCATCCGCCGTTACAGGACCGCCGCATTCCTCCGCACGCACCATCCCGGATACGCCAATACCCAGAATTGCACAACCAAACAACAAAGCCCATAACCGTTTCATGATTCCCCCTTTTCGTTGGTTTCGTCGTGAATGGAACCCGGCGCTGAGCAGTTGCGCAATCACCGGTCTCGGACTAACTGCGCGTGAATGCAATATTCTTGATTACAACGCACACCTGGACGCGATAACCTGAAAATCGCCCCTTGCGGCCCTTTGTTGCGTCTCCCGGTGTTCATTCTTCGCCCCTATTGCGGAGTAAGAACAGCGAGCGGCCTGGTATCGCAGCGTATCTTCTTGCTTACCATGCGCGTCGGGTAAATCGAAAGTTTGCCGTTTTTCCATGCATAGCCAAAGCGTTTGTTGTTGGCGCCTTCCTTGAGGTCTTCGGTCTGGAGATACTCGCAGCCCGCTCCCGGATCATTCAATGAAAGTTCGTAGGCGAACTTTTGGTCCGGCCAACGCGCTTCACCGGATTCGCTGAACTCCCACCCCCGGCCCTGCTCGTCCTGGTAACGGCCGGAAAGGACCAACCGGTTTAGATAAGGGCTGATTTCACCAGGAAGCGGGATGTAATCCGCCCACTTGCCCTTCATGAGGAAAATCTCAGCAAAACGCAGCCGGTCGAACTTGCCCTGTGCATTCTTGATTCCCTGGAAGTAGACGTACTTCACTTCTTCGCTGCTCATGGGCCGGTCGCCTGCCCCCACCACCAGTCTATAGGATCCGGGTTTCGCATCTGGCTCGACGTCGAGCACCGTCTGTACCGAAGCCTTGTTGAAATCGGTCACCACGATCGGAAAGGCACGGCCTTCGCGCTTGATTGCGATTACCACCGGCGGCATCTTCTTCGCGGCCGCGTGCGGGGCCCGGAGCGCGATCAACGCTTTCAAGTACTGCTCATTTACCCAGATGCCCTCGATGTCGCGCAGAAAAACGCGATCCCTGGAGGGCGGCGAGGGATTCTGTGCCAGTGCGGAGGCATACAAGATCGCAGCCAGGAATGCCGACGCAGTGCAAAGGGTACGACTTACATTGACACAAAGAATCATCGCTCACTCTTTGGAAAAACTCATTCAGGATTCCGCAACCGCCGGCCGGCGTTTCCAGAGCCCGGTCGCCTGCTCAAACGCGTGCGCGACCTGCAACACGCCAAAATCATCCTGGTAGCGGCCGACGATTTGCAGGCCGACAGGCAGTCCGGTGTGGCTGAAGCCGCACGGAACGGATATCGCAGGCGACCCGGTCACGGTAATGTAATAGCATGAACGCATCCAGTCGATATAACTTTCCATTCTGGTGCCGTTGATTTCCGTCACGTAGGGAAGGTTGACATCGAACGGCAGCACCTGTGCCACCGGCGCGACCAGAAAGTCATAATCGTCCATGAACTCGCGCATGCGTTGGAACAGTTGGGTGCGCTTGGACTCCGCGGCGCCAACCTGCGAGCCTGTGAGCCGCGCGCCTTCCTCGATGTTCCAGATCACTGTGTCCTTCATCAGATTGCGCTTCGATTTCAGCAGTCGGCCGTAGGAAAGCTCGAAATTCCACGCGCGCATCACCTGGAAAATCTCATCCGCATCGCGCAGGTCCGGCGTCGCGTCTTCGACCACGCAGCCGAGGTCGCTGAATACCCGGCGTTGCGCATTCAGCACGACGGTCACCTCCGGCTCCACCGGCAGACCGCCGAGGTCCGGGCTCCAGGCAACGCGCGTACCCCTGAAGTCGCGCGCCAGCGGCCGCGCAAACAGCAGCCCCGGTTCCTGCAGCGAGATCGGAGCGCGCGGATCAGGACCGGCAATGGCTGAAAGCATTAGGGCTACGTCCTCCACCGTGCGCGCCATCGGTCCGACCACCGAGAGCGGGAACCAGGCCGAGAACACTGGCCAATGCGGCACGCGCCCGGCCGAGGGGCGCATGCCAACGACGTTGCAGAAGCTCGCGGGGTTGCGCAGCGATCCGCCCAGGTCCGAACCATCCGCGATCGGAGCCATCCCGCAGGCAAGGGCCACGGCGGCACCACCGCTGCTGCCGCCGCAGGTCCTGGAAAGGTCGTAAGGATTCAGGGTGGCGCCGAACACCGGATTGAAAGTCTGCGAACCGGCACCAAATTCCGGCGTGTTGGTCTTGCCGAATGTGACCGCACCGGCTCGTTTGAGCCGCTCCACGATGATTGCGTCCACCTCGGGCACGAAGTCGCAATAGATCGGCGAGCCGAATGTGGTGCGTATGCCCTTGGTCAGCGCGAGGTCCTTGTGCACCACTGGCAGGCCGGCAAGCGGCCCGGGATCGTCGCCTCGGGCAAACGCCACATCCACTGCCTTTGCGCCGCTGCGTGCCAGTTCGGGAAGGTAAGTGACGATGGCGTTGACGGCCGGATTCACTCTCTCCGTCTGCGCCAGGTGCGTGTCCATGACCTCCAGCGCGGACAGTTCGCGTGCACGAATGCGTCGGATCAATTCATGGGCAGGCAGAAAACAGATTTCTTCGGCTCTCATCATGGTTTCTAAGTTGGCGGCTGCGCAAAGGGCGCCCATGGTAACGGAATCTCGCCCCTTCCTCCGCGCTCTCTGCGTCCTTCGCGCTGAGCGCTTCCGTTTGATCGTCAGCGAGACGCAGCGGCGGGCGAGCGCATGATGCCTTCGCGGAAAGGCGCTCCGGGGGCGGCCGGATCTAGTATGACCTCGCCGTCCTTGACGGTAACTCCGGCGCGCACCAAAACTCGTTTGAAGTCCGGAAAATCTTCGCTTTCGAACTGCTCGCGCATCACGTCGCTGAATACCGTGGTAGCAGTAATGCGGTCCAGCGTAGCGATAAGTTCGTCCGCGCGCCAGCGCCGCTCCGGCGCGAGACAGCACTCGGCAAGGGACGCAAACGCAGTATCGAGCGATTGCACGCCCTGCGTGATCTCGCGCAGTCGCAGGTCTGCATCGAGCAGCATCGCTGCACCCGCCCAGTACACCCGCAAGTAGTTGCCGCGGACGGAGACGCGGTCGCTCGCCTGCGCAAGACTCAGTCCCGTGCCGGCGCGGGCACCGCGCTGGAATCCGGCGATCAGGCGGCTCCAGCCTTCCCGCGGTTCGATCGCACCGCCGCGCACCATCAGCACGTTCTGAAGATAGGTCGGCAGCCCTTCGAACAGCCATGCGTCGCGCGCCGCGACATATGGCAGAAAAAGATGCGACATCTCGTGGGTGAGGCTCCAGTCGCGATCGAATTCCTCGGGCGCCCGGGCTGGGTCGATGAACAAGTGCACGCCCGCGCCGCCGCCGCGTGAAACGTACGCCCAAGGCACCGGCCCGCCCCCGTGCAGTGTCGGCGCCACGATTACCTGCACCGATTGGACCGGAAAGCGTCCATATAAGGTGGTCACGTTGTGCGCGGCGCGCCTTACCCATTTCTCGGCGCGAGCCTGCTGTGCCGGGGTCAGAGCACCGAGGAACACGAGACTTAACCGCGCCCCCGGCACGACAACCTCTCTTCCTGCGAATCGCCCGAAAGCAGCAACCGCCGGCCAGTTGTAAGGCGTCGGGCCGAGCCGGAAAATCGGTTCGCCGGCGCCGTTGGTCGCGCGCTCCCAGGGCACAGAAACGCCAACGCCTGCTGGCAGAACGAACGACAGCTCCACGTCGGCGCCTCGTTCGAACTCTACTGGCCGCCACAACCAGTCGCCCACCGAAGTAAGCAGGTCACGACCGACTCGGCGTGTCTCCGGGCCGCCGCTCTGGGCAGTGCTCGTTACCGGGCGCAATTTGACGCGGTAGTCGACGCAGGCATTGTCCGGGGCGCCGTCGAGAGCGATGTCCTCGCCGGCCCGCGGTTCCAATAGTCTGCCTGACAGATTGACTTCCTGGAGAAAGGTGCTTGCGCCACTTGTTTCGGCCACCAGTGCGCCGGGCGTCTTCCCGTCGAAGCAGGCTTTGACCGCAAGAAAATCGAGCGACTCTGCGACCTGCACGATGTAACGATGCAGAGGTGCCGCAGATGTGGCACCAGTGCCCAGAAGCAACAAAGCGGCCAGCGAGATTCCGCTGGCCAGATGCGCGCGGGCACAACAACTCCAAGGCTTCAACACCGGAACAAGCCTCAATTCGCCGGGACCTGGATGCCAATACCGCGTGCCATCATCACCGCCAGCAGCGGAATGAGGGAAAACAGCACGAGTTCGACGAGCACGTAGCGGCGCGAGCGCAGCACCTCGAAATCTTTCGCCACGGCACCGGCGGACGTCCCGAGCAAGCGCATCCAGCGCAGATACTGAATAGTGGGGGGAATGGAAATCAAACCAACGGCTACGAACAGCGCCAGTTTGACGTAGAAGACAGGATTGTGGAGGTAAAAAACCGCGCCTTTGCCGTACCAGAAGAGTCGCGCTAGTCCCGTCGCCAAGGCAAACACCGCAGCAATCAAGTAGAGCAGATCGATGCGCGCAAGCAGTTTCACTCTTTCCCGTGTCAACCCGGGAACACAGACCAAATATTCAATCGCGAGAAACACTGCGATCAGGATCATCGCCGCGATATGCAGGTAAGCCACCAGAACCTCAGTCACCGCAATCCCTCATCGCTCGGGTACTTCGCTGATCACCAGCACCCCGGTCCCCATGATTGCATCGCGCAGTTGCTTTTCCCTGCCCTCCGGAGTGAGTTCGATGCTAGCGCCTTTGTCAGTGATGCCCAGCGACCGATACGCCTGAGTCAGGTCGGGGAAGTTCTTCGAGCCCACGTGCTGGTCGTAGAGCTCCCGAAACACCGACGTTCCAGTGATCTCGTCGAGCTTGTCGAACAGCTCGCGTCCGCTCCAGGCGCGTTCCTCGGAACTGCAGCATTCGTTAAGGGCCGCGAGTGCAGTATCCATGGATTGCCTGCCGGCGGTGATCTGACGCAGCCGCACATCGGCGATCAGTATTAACGCCGCGCCTTCCCAGTAAACGCGCATGTGCGTGCCGCCCCGGTACATGCTCTCGGTCGCCTGGGCAAGAGTCATTCCGGCTGCGCTGTCCATGCCGCGCAGGAAGCCCGCGTGCAGGCGTTCCCAGGCGTCGAGCGCAGTCGTCCTGCCGCCGCGCGCGCGCAATACGTTCTGGTAGTAAGTCGCCACGCCTTCCGAGACCCACGCATCTTCGGAACCGATATACGGCAGGAGCAGGTGCGACAATTCGTGCACTGCAGTCCAGTCTTCATAAAACTCCGAAATCGGCCGCCGTTGGTTGATGAAGAAATGCGCCGCCGGACTGCCGCCGCGCACTACGTAAGCCCACGGCGTGGGTTCGGGGCTACGCGCGCCAGGAACGACCAGGATCTGCGCCTGCGGCACCGGGAATTTCCCGTAGAGGTCGGCTACCGTCTGCGCCGCGTCGGCGATCCATGACTGCATCCGTTCGTCGTCGGCAACCGGCGATCCGTCCAGCACTGTCAGCCGCAAGCGCGCGCCTCCGACACGTATTTCGCGCTCCTTGAATCGGCCGAATGCCACGGACGCCGGCCAGTCCCAAGGTCCCCGCCCGATGCGGAACACGGCCCGACCGGGCATGGTGGCCACCGGCTTCCACGGCGCCGAAACTGAAATGCCCTCGGTTAGCAGAAAAGTAATCTCGATGTCTTCGTCTGAGCCGAGAGCGTCGGGCCGCCACAACCATAGCCCCACGGACGTCAGCAGATCCGCACCGACGCGCTGGATTTTCCCGCCGGTGCGGTCGTGTTGTTTGATAGGCCGCGAAACGTTGGCCACATAGACGATACAGCCGCTCTCAGGAACGGTTTTGAGGCTGATCGAACCGCTCGGCTCGATCTGACGGCGGGTGCTCTCCACCCTCGCTTCCATCAACGCCAGTGGCGCGTCCAGAGATTCTGCTACCAGATAGGGCGGCGGCGCGCCATCGAAGCATGCGCGCACGTTCAGAGTCGTGAGTTCCGGATCGATAGCGACGGTGTACCTGTGCAAACGCTGCGCCGAAGCCTCGGTTACGAAAAGTGCGATTGCGGCAAGGCACGCCGCGGCGGTCCGGCGAAGGATTGCAACTTGTGCGTGTTGAATGTCGGTCGCCATTTTGCGCAAAATCCAACCTTCAGGATGTTACACCGGGTTCGGAGCAGTGCGCCGGTGCGAAGTTCGGGCCCTGCCGTTCAGGCTGCGAGAACCGCTTCGGGTTCGTAGGCCAGATTGGGCGCAAGCCACTTCTCGACCTCTTGCACGCGCATGCCCTTTCGGCGCGCGTAGTCCTCGACCTGATCGCGATCGATTTTCGCCACCGCGAAGTACTGCGACTCGGGGTGCGAGAAATAAAAACCGCTTACTGCCGCGGTAGGCAGCATGGCGTAAGACTCGGTGAGCACGATACCGGCATTTTGTGTCGCGTCGAGCAGTTCGAACAACGCGCCCTTCTCGGTATGATCCGGGCAGGCCGGATACCCCGGTGCCGGACGGATTCCACGGTACTTCTCGGCGATCAGGTCTTCGACACCGAGCTTCTCGCCCACGGCATAAGCCCAGAATTCGCGGCGCACGCGCTGGTGCATGAGCTCTGCGAAACCCTCCGCCAGCCGGTCCGCCAACGCCTTCAGCATGATGGCGTTGTAGTCGTCGTGCTTTTGCTCGAATTCCGCAACTCTTTCATCGATTCCGATGCCGGCGGTCACCGCAAAGGCGCCGCAGTAGTCGCGCACGCTGGAGTCCCGGGGCGCGATGAGATCGGCCAGGCACTGGTTGGGATTGTCCAGCGGCTTCACAATCTGCTGCCGAAGGAAGTGGAATGTCGCAGTAGAACTTGCCCGGGTCTCGTCCGCATAGATTTCGACGTCGTCGTCGACACGGCTGGCCGGGAACAACGCGATCACGGCGGCTGCGCCCAGCCATTTCTCGGAAATGATGCGCGCGAGCATCTTCTGCGCATCGTCGAACAAGTTGCGCGCGGCCTCGCCGACAATCGCGTCCTGCAATATCTTCGGATAGCGGCCCGTAAGCTCCCAAGTCTGGAAAAACGGCGTCCAGTCGATCACTTTTGCGATTTCGTCGAGGGGATAGTCGCGGAACGCCTTCAGGCCCGTAAAGGAGGGCACGGGCGGCACATAAGTCTTCCAGTCCGTCTTCAAGCCGCGCGTCCGGGCTTCCGCGATCGGGTAGAGTGGGCCCTGACCTTTCTTGCCCTTGTGCTGGGTGCGGGTCTTCTCCGCTTCGTTCTTGACTTTGCGTACGAACTCGTCGCGGTGCTCCGCGGAGATAAGGCTCGTGCACACACCGACCGAGCGCGAAGCGTCCGGAACCCATACCGTCGGGCCTGAATATTTCGGCTCGATTTTCACGGCGGTGTGCACTCGCGAAGTGGTGGCGCCGCCGATCAGCAGCGGTACCTTGAAACCCTGTCGTTCCATTTCCTTCGCCACGTGCGCCATTTCCTCCAGAGACGGTGTGATCAGGCCGGAGAGGCCGATGATGTCCGCGTTCTCGTCGCGCGCGGTCTTGAGTATTTTCTCCGCCGGCACCATGACACCCAGGTTGACCACATCGAAGTTGTTGCACTGGAGTACCACGGAAACGATATTCTTGCCGATGTCGTGTACGTCGCCCTTGACAGTGGCGATCACGATCTTTCCCTTGCTCTTGCCGCTGGTTCCGGTCCTGAGCTTCTCCGCCTCGATGTAGGGAATCAGGTGCGCGACCGCCTCTTTCATCACCCGGGCCGACTTCACTACCTGTGGCAGGAACATCTTGCCGGCGCCGAACAGGTCGCCGACCACGTTCATGCCTTCCATCAGCGGACCCTCGATCACCTGGATCGGATACTCGAACTGTCGTCGCGCCTCCTCGGTGTCCTCGACGATATAGGTGTTGATCCCGCGCACCAGTGCGTGCGTGATGCGCTCGCCCACCGTGCCTTTGCGCCAGGACAGATCCTCGACCAGGATCCTGGCCTCGCCCTTGTAGCTCTCGGCGAATTCGACCAGGCGCTCAGTGGAATCCGGCCTGCGGTTGAACAGGACGTCTTCTACCCGCTCCAGAAGGTCCTTGGGAACCTCTTCGTACACGCCGAGCTGTCCGGCGTTGACAATACCCATGGTCATGCCGGCCTTGATGGCGTGGTACAGGAAAGCGGTGTGGATCGCCGCGCGCACCGGATCGTTGCCGCGGAACGAAAACGAAATATTCGAAACGCCTCCGCTTATCTTCGCGTGCGGCAGTGCCGTGCGGATCGAGCGTGTGGCTTCAATGTAGTCGATTGCATAGTTGTTGTGTTCCTCGATCCCGGTGGCCACGGCGAAGATGTTCGGGTCGAATATGATGTCCTCGACCGGGAACCCGACCTCCTTCACCAGCAAATGGTAGGCGTGCGTGCAGATTTCGATGCGACGCGCCAGCGTATCGGCCTGGCCTTTTTCGTCGAAAGCCATGACGATTGCCGCGGCTCCGTAGCGCCGCACCAGACGCGCCTGGCGGATGAACTCGGCCTCGCCTTCCTTCATGCTGATCGAATTCACTACGCATTTGCCTTGCACGCACTTCAGCCCCGCCTCGATCACTTCCCATTTGGACGAATCGATCATGACCGGCACGCGTGAGATGTCCGGCTCTGAGCCAACCAAATTGAGGAAGGTCACCATCGCCTTCTTCGAATCCAGCATGGCCTCGTCCATGTTGACGTCGATCACCTGGGCCCCGTTCTCGACCTGGCTGCGCGCCACCGAGAGTGCCGCGGTATAGTCGCCGGCGAGGACCAGGCGGGCGAAAGCTTTCGAGCCGGTGACGTTGGTGCGCTCGCCGACATTCACGAACAGCGAGTCGTCGGAGATGTTGAGCGGTTCCAGTCCGGAAAGGCGCAGTTTCTTTTCGATCACGGGTACCTTGCGCGGCGCCACGTCTTTGAGTGTCTCGACGATCGTCTTGATATGAGCCGGCGTTGTGCCGCAGCAACCACCGGCGATGTTCAGGAAACCGCTTTGCGCGAATTCCCTGAGGATCGAGGCGGTGTACTCCGGCGTTTCGTCGTAGTCTCCGAAAGCGTTCGGTAACCCGGCGTTCGGGTGCAGGCTGGTGTGCACATCGGCAACTTTCGCCAACTCCTCGATGTAGGGCCGCAGGTCCCTGGCGCCGAGCGCGCAGTTCAGCCCGACCGAAAAGGGCCGTGCGTGGGAAATCGAGTTCCAGAATGCCTCGGTAGTCTGGCCGGAAAGCGTGCGGCCGCTGGCATCGGTGATGGTGCCGGACACCATGACCGGCACGTGGATGGCGTGGCGGACGAAGTAATCGTCGATCGCGAACAGCGCCGCCTTGCAGTTGAGCGTGTCGAACACCGTCTCGACCATCAGCAGATCCACGCCGCCGTCGAGCAACCCCCTCACGCTTTCGCCGTAACAGTCCACCAGTTCGTCGAAGGAAACATTGCGAAACCCCGGATCGTTCACGTCGGGCGAGATCGACGCGGTGCGGCTAGTGGGCCCCAAGACGCCGACGACAAAGCGCGGCTTTGCGGGATTGTTCTTGGTGAACTCGTCAGCAGCTGACCGCGCAAGCTGCGCTCCTGCGCTGTTCAACTCGTACGCCAGGTGGGTCATGCCGTAGTCGGCCATCGACACCGCATTCGAGTTGAACGTGTTGGTCTCGATCAGGTCGGCCCCCGCTTCCAGGTAGGCCGAGTGGATGCCGCGAATGATCTGCGGCTGGGTCAGGGTCAGCAGGTCGTTGTTGCCCTTCTGGTCACAGTGGTGCGCCTGGAAGCGGTCGCCGTGATAGTGGATGGCGTCCAGCTTGTGGCCCTGGATCATGGTGCCCATGGCGCCGTCCAGGACAAGGATTCGCTCCTTGAGCAGGCTGTGCAAAAGTTGTGTGCGTTGGTCTCGCATTTCGATTCCGCAAACAAAAAAACCCGTCAGCTTGAGCGGGACGGGTTTTCGTTCCACGCTTTAGCGGTATTTGTTATGCGCCCGCAAGCTGAGTATCAAATCGGCGCGGAGACAACGTTAACGGGTTGATTGGTCGGTGTCAATCCCGCAGAGCAAGTGTGAAGGGCAAGGATAAAGGCGGGAGACGGGAGCATGGAGAAGACCGCACGCGAGCGAGAGCATCATCCACCTTCATCCTCATCCTTGCCTCTCATCCAAGACTTACCCCGAGAAGTCTCCCCATGAGGAACGTCAGCAGTCCGGCACCGCCGCCGATTGTGAGCATACGCAGTCCACTGCGCATCGCCTGCCGGCCGGTGAACAGTGAAAGCGCTGCGCCGACTGCGAACAGGGACGCCGCAGTCAGTCCGACCGATACAGCCAGGCTCCCCGCGCCGGAACTCCAGAGAAAAGGGAGCAACGGCAACAAGGCACCGGTCGCAAACGAGAAGAACGAGAATCCCGCCGCACCCCAGGGTGAGCCCAGTTCGTCGGGATTGAGGCCAAGTTCTTCCCGCGCGAGCGTGTCCAGTGCCCTGGACGGATCTACCAGTATCACGTCGGCCATACGCTTCGCCTCGTTTTCGGGAATCCCTCGGGCGACGTAGATCATCGCCAACTCGGAGGCTTCCTCCTCCGGGTACTGGCCGAGTTCGTCGCGCTCCAGGCCGATCTGATACTCGTACATCTCACGTTGCGAACGCACCGACACGTACTCGCCCGCCGCCATCGAGAACGCCCCGGCGAGCAGACCGGCAAGTCCGGACAGCAGGATCATCTTGCTTTCGGAAGTGGCACCTGCGACGCCAAAAATCAGGCTCGCGTTCGAGACCAGGCCGTCGTTCACTCCGAAAACGGCGGCTCGCAGATTCCCGCCGCTCTTCAGCCCCCGATGGCGGCGCTCCATTCCTGCGGTGGAATCCGGAACGTAATGGCGCGGATCGGCTCCAGCATACAGCGACATCCCGCGCACCTTCATCGCGGCCAACATCGAGCGCAAAGGCCGCGGCCCCATTTTTCTGACCAAAGCGGCAACTATGCGGGTCCGCAGGTCTGCCCTGAAACGCTGCGGGACCGCGCCGCCGGCTTCGCGGATCTTTTTCTCCCAGATCCCGGCCTGCTTTTCCGCTTCGCGCGCAAGATCAAGGAAAAGCCCTTGGCGCGCTGTTCCGGCCTCCTGCTCCGCGACTACGCGGTAGAGGTGCGCCGAACTCTTCTCTTCCTGCCAGCTTTTCAGGCTATCCACGGAACTTCCACAAGGCAAAGGTAGCGTTTTAGATGCGTTCGAAGCGACGATACTGCACCGCTTCGGCCACATGTGCCGCGGAGATCGTATCCGCGCCGGCCAGATCGGCAATGGTGCGCGCCACTTTGAGGATCCGGTGGTAGGCGCGTGCCGACAATCCCAACCGGGTGATGGCTTGCCGCGCAAGCTGCTGCCCCTGTGGTTCCGCGATACAGTGGCTCTCGATCTCCTTCACCGCCAGCAACGCGTTCGGTTTGCCTTGGCGCCGTAGCTGAATGTCCCGCGCAACGCTTACGCGCGCGCGCACCGCAGCGCTCGGCTCGCCGGACTGGCGCGACGCAATCTCCTGTTCCGGAACAGCCGGAACTTCGATATGCAGGTCGATTCGATCCATTAGCGGCCCGGAGATACGTCGGCGATAACGCGTGACGTGGTCCGGGGTGCAGTGGCACTTGCCGCTATAGTGCCCGAGGAAACCGCAGGGGCAGGGGTTCATAGCCGCGATCAATTGAAAGCGCGCCGGAAACTCGGCCTGGCGCGCGGCGCGCGATACGCTTATCTTTCCGGACTCGAGCGGCTCGCGGAGTACCTCCAGAACATCGCGGCCGAACTCGGGCAGTTCTTCTGCTCGCCTATGAAGGGGCATAGCGTAGTGCACATATAGTGCACGGAGTAAAGGGTTGCCGGTGCCCGCAGAACGCGCCAATTTCAACGCGCTGAGGTAGGGCACTACCCTAGCACCCCCGGGCCGCTTACGTTCAGCTTGGACAACAACGGTGTGGCGGCCTTGCCTGAAACACCCGCAACGCGTTTAGAAGAGAATTTCCTCAAAGGCGTCTATCCCATCGCCCGATCCCACACCCCATGACCACACGATGCCGTGTCCGAGTGTCTTTATGTCCTTGATCAAATCTGGCGAGAAGTGCACATCCCATTGATCGCCTAACTCGATATATGCCACGTGGTCATTGGGGGACATGAGAAACACCCTCGTGTTGCCCCCGCGATGCGAAGCGAGAAGGTCCTTCAGTCGTGTTCCTCTGCTTTGCCCGTCGGAATACAGTATCAGTCGCGGTTGTGCCTGCCCGGTAGTTATCTGCTCAACAGCACGACAGACTTCAAACACGGCACGGACAGCGATTTTCAACGGAACCAAAAAGAACTCACGTTTAGGATTAACTCTGTAGGGAGATAATTTCTGATGGACAAGGGTTTCAGCGAGGTTCGCGTCGGACACGTCTTCCTCGTATAGCACTTCAAACGGACCGGGTACGCCAGTGGCTTTGGAAAGTTCCCGCGCCCGCAGTTCGCTGATACGGGAAGTCCTACCGACTTTGACTAGCAAATCCTTAAGAGAAGAGTTCCGCAGAATGTAGATTTTGCCCGTAGAACGCATAGGCTGACCGTCAAGTTCGACTTTCCACAAGCCGGCGCAGGCCGCCAACGGAGTCAATATCTTTGAACAATCGTGGGGCCATTCCACCCTTTCGGGTAAATCTGATACTCATTGTATCCGGTGTTTCCGTTTCTCATGTAGCGCCCTAATAGGTGGGTGTCATGATGCCTGGTGTCCCGCTTGCCAAGTTTTTCCTCTAACCAAGCATCCCTGTTTCGTGCGGCCACTTCATCGTCGTAAATCTCTACATTGGCATTTCTATCGCCGCGCGTGAGTTGCTGAAGCGCATCCCCAAGCGAACGCAATTCTTGCTCCGTTGGTTTTGGTTTGCTCAGCACAATTATTCTTCCAAAGCCACCATTCGCAATTGTCCACTGCCTTACAATCTTAAAAGACGGCGAAGTGTCCGCTGCGTAAACCGCCGTCCCGATCCACACCATGCCTAGCGTGCCTAACAGCTTTGCGCATTGAATCTTGGTAGGCATGTATCGCTCCTTCTGAGATAGAGCGGCGGCATTGGCTTACCGCCGATGCTGGATAAGATCAACACTAGATCGCGTTTCGTCGCTCGGGTTTCCCGCCTGTGACGCGGCGCCCGCACCCGTTTTGGAAAACGTTGAAATGTCCGCAATTGCTCCAGTGTGCTGGATGACGCGCGAGTGCGGCGGTTAAGCCGATTCGATGTTACTATAGCGCGCGAACACAATTCGCAAAGGAGGACCGAATGCTTAAGTGGATTCTTCGGACTCCGTAGCTGTACGCCGTCGAAATCGGCAGAGCCAACCAAGACGCACCGAGACCACCGGTAAAGTATCAGCCGCCGCCCGGAGCAAATAGGCGGGTACGCGTAACGCGTGCGTACAGGCGTCTCGCAAAGCCCCATACTTGTGGGGCTTTGCTTTTTTGCGTGACACCAAACGCGACATTAAAAGAGAAGTGAGCGAACGTATTTATTCCTTCCGCGATGCGATCTCGCTTGCCAGCGCACAATACAAAAATCGTTTAGGAAATAGCGTATGCGTCTGGATTCTTTCCGCCTAAAAAATTATAGGTGTTTTGGCGACACTGAAACCCTGTCGTTTGGTCCGGGATTTAATCTCGTTGTGGGGGCCAATAGCGTCGGTAAGTCGACACTATTGGAAGCGCTTTCTCTTGGCTTTCCTTCGAATCCCACCAGGAGTCCGCGCACCCAGCCGCGCCATACTGCTCTTTTGAACCCACTCTCTAGTGCTGAAATAGCGATCACTTTGGCTGGTCCGGAGCTTAGACGCTACCTTCTTAGCGAGAACGCGACTTTTCGATTGCCGATGCAAGCAATGTATCGCGACGACACTGCGCGCATGGAACGATTAGAGCATATCCTTTCGCAACCCGAATTATCTTTCGACTACCAGTATTCAAACCCTGGGGAGGTTTGGGCGTCCGAAACGTGTCGACAGTTCCCCGAAGCAGCTGAAACGCGCGCGCGCTTCAACAATCGAGCAGACAGAACGGGTTTTGTGGATCGAGGATTCAGTGCAATACCTTTCGATATTACTGAATCTCTGGGGCGCTTTGCTGGCAACCTGTATCGCGCCGTTACGTACAGGTTTCTTGCTCAACGGATGAATATAGGCAAATGCCAGTCAGATACAACGCCGAACCTTGCTTCCAACGCTATCAACTTACCTGCAACACTCAATGTGATGCAGAGTGATCGAGATGCATTTCTTGCATACAATAAGTTGGTAGCCCAAATTCTTCCCACTGTAGACCACGTTAGCGTCATACCAATCGCTAGTGGTTACGTAGAAATTCTCGTATGGCCGCACCCAACATTAAGGCACTTAGCTGTTCCGCTTGACGAATGCGGCACCGGTGTCGCACAAGTGTTGGCGATTCTCTACGTTGTGATGACGTCGTTGGAGCCCCGCACAATCATCATTGACGAGCCTAATACCTTCCTGCATCCGGGCGCAACCAGAAAACTCATGGAGGTACTAAGCGATTTCCGCGATCAGCAATACATCGTTGCAACTCATTCCCCGGAAGTCATCAAGGCAATTGTTCCTCGACGTTTGATGAGGATTGATTGGCATGATGGTGAAAGCGCTGTCACCTGTCTCGATGCAAGCGATGTCCGCAGTATGAGTGGTGTTTTGCAAGAGATAGGCGCGCGCGTATCCGATGTTATGGCCGCCGACAGTATCATTTGGGTTGATGGAGAATCAGAGGAGTTGGTCTTTCCACTAATTCTGCGAGAGCTAGCGAAGAAACGGATGTTCGGAACGGCAATTGTTGCTGTTCACGATACCGGCAGTTTCGAGAAATCACCTCTAAGCGCTGGAGCCATAGCCCGCCTTTACCAAAAGCTCAGCAAAGGTGGCGGTCTAGTGCCACGTGCGATCGGCTTTAGCTTCGATCGCGAAGTGCGGACGGAAAGTGAGATTACGGAGTTGCGCTCTAAGTATAGCGATATGCATTTCCTACCACGGCGAATGCTGGAAAACTATCTGTTGGACGGCGATGCCATTGCGTTTGCAATAGACCAACAGGTAGGAGGAAACGGAGAGGTTACAGCGACAAAAGTGCAGGACTGGATTACGTCGAAGGGAAAAGAGAACAAATACTTCAATCCACTTCCGATTGAGCCAGTCATCTTTAGCGAAGAATGGACAAATAACGTCCACGCCGCCAAGCTTTTGCACGATCTCTTCCAGGACATTTTGGATGCAAGGGCGCAGTTCGTAAAGACCCGGGACAATTTGATCATTGTCGAGTGGTTAATCCTCAATAGGAAAGCTCAATTAACTCCTCTTTGTGACTATATCAAAACGGTTGTTGCCGCTTGTCATGCAAGTGTCGCAGACGTTCACGGCATCGCTTCTGTAAGGCCGGAATAGAAACTTTCGCGTGGACTCTCGCATGGTATTTGAGCAGTTACGCCCAACACGGTGCCGGTTCGGGTCGTCCGTGGACGTCCGTGCGGACACTAGGTGATGCGGACAACCTGATTCAGTGATTAAACAATGTGTGGCCGTTATGTCTCTCCGAGCGACGCCGAAATAGAGCGGTTCTGGCACATCGGCCGGCACAACTACGCCCCCTTCGGTCCGCTTTACAACGTGTCACCAACCGCGCTGATCCCCACGCTGCGCCGTGGGGATACTGGCGGGCTCGACCTTGTCATGACACGCTGGGGATTGATTCCCTTCTGGTGGAAGGATGCCAAGCCCCCGTGCAATACGTTTAACGCGCGCTCGGAGGAAGCCGCGACTAAACCCATGTGGCGCGATCCTGCCAGCAAAGCGCGGTGCCTTGTGCCGGCCTTGGGTTGGTATGAGTGGGATGAAGTTGAGCGTGTAGACCCTGCGACGGGTGAAGTGAAGAAGGCGAAGCGGCCGCACTTCATGCACCTGCCAGACCGGCGGCCGTTTGCCTTTGCCGGTCTCATGTCACGGTGGACCACTGAGAGTGCTACAGCAGAATTCACTTGCGCGATCCTTACCCGCGATGCAGTCGGCCCCTCTGCGGAAATTCATACCCGCATGCCGATCGCGTTGCCGAAGGATGTGGAATCCGCTTGGCTCGATCCTGCCTTGACCGATGCAGCCAATGCGATCGAACTAGCGCGGGAGCGCGCGGTAACTGAGTTTGTTCACCATCCCGTAAATCCGCGTGTCAATCATACGCGCAACGAGGGCGCGGAGCTGATCGAGCCGGTGCATTCTGCGTGACACGGTTCGCCGCGCTATGTGTCGTACCGCATAGATATACTACATAATGATGGCATATCGTTCTCGATTGCTTCAACTCGGTAAAGGCCCGTCACCGGGGATGGGACGACGACAGCGTCGGCCCGCCCTTTGCCCGCGCGCGGGGCAAGATTTTAGGAGTTTCCATGAGTAACATTCTTTCCGTGGTTTGCGTTCTGTTGCTTCTCGCGGCCTGCGCGACCGCCAACAAAATTGCGGGCGTTCGACTAGGCATGACCAAAGACGAAGTCGTTAAAGTTATGGGGGAACCAGCAAGTGTCAGCGCACAGGGCGGCGCGGAATATCTTAACTACGCGCTTTCAGAAACAGATGACCAAGCGTTTTATGGGTTTACTACACCGTATTTCGTTCGCCTCATCAACGGAAAGGTCGAGTCATATGGGCGGTCAGGCGATTTCGATAGCACAAAAACTCCTACAGTTAGGATCGAGAGCGATCAGACCATAAAGCAGAACGTCGAAGTAACCGGCTCCGCCGACCTCTACACGGAATTGAAGAAACTTAAAGAGCTGAACGATTCCGGAATCATTACTGACGCTGAATTTGAAAGCCAAAAAAAGAAGTTGCTAGATAAGCATTAAAAGAGTTGTACCGCCCAGTTCGCGCTAGTAGCGATTAGGATGAGGGAGGTAGTGTTATGGGACTTCATGCGAAGGTGCGTCATGTGGTAATGCTGGCCGCTCTGTGTCTGATGGCAGCATGGAACCTTCCAAATTACGCAGAACGGACAGACCCACTAAAATTCACCGCAAAAGTAAGACTCCATGTGTCGGCAGACACAAGCATCAAGAGCTCAATTGTTAGTTACCTAAGTCGAGAATTGCGCTCCCTCGGCGACGTGGAGATTGTCGATGAAAATCCAGGGTGGGAACTATATGTGGTGGCCATGGAGGTAACGACTGTTTCAGGGATCAAGACAGGTTTCGCGCTTACGTCCGTAGTGATCAACCCGTTCGACAATCAAAAATTGAGCCCGCTTCTTCAGCCCGTGAGCAGAGACCTGGGATTAACTATTACGCAAGGGCTAGTGAATACAAACGGCCATTGGTTGTACGTGGGTGGAGAATTACAAAATCTTTGCAAGCAAGCAGTAACGGATTTTGATGTGACTCTGGAGGAAAGCCGAAAAATTAACCGGATTCTGAAGTCATTCATAGAGAAAAAACAGTGAATTTGGTTCGAAGCAACTATAGAGGCCCCTTCTTGCCTCGCTGCTGAGGACCTCAAGGGTGTCCGAGAGCGGCAGCTTGCCGAACTTCGATTGATAGTGGGCGCATTGTACCGCCAGAATCCGCGCACACTCCTTTGGACACAGTTTTCCTCCCCTTCGAATTGGACTATGGTAGACGCATAAGGGGGATCGGGAATTGACCATCCAGATACTGGTCCTAATCATGCTCATCGGTCTTTGCGTGCCCGCGCTGGGGCATGCCCACGGTGGCGGCCTCGATCGTTGCGGTGGCCATCACGACCGGAAGCGGGGCAGCTACCACGTCCACCGGATGGCCCAGTTTTGCGCATGCCGCCCCGAGGAACAGGTTTGCAAAGCGCCGCCGAAGAATGACAAGACGCGGCCTCGGTAGTTGGCTATGTCTGTGCCTGCTGTGCGCGCCGGCAGCAGCCGAGACGCTCTCCGGTTACGTTGTAGGTGTCGCAGATGGCGACACGATCACATTACTAGACGGCAACAAGGTGCTATACAGAATCCGCCTCGCCGGTATCGACGCACCGGAGAAGGGTCAGCCTTTCGGAAAGGTCTCCGGCCAGCACCTGGCCGAACTCGCATTCAGCAAACAGGCATCGGCCGACTGTAACAAGATCGACCGCTACGAGCGACTGGTCTGCACCGTGTACGTTGATGGAAAAGACGTGGGCTTGGCGCAATTAGATGCCGGGCTGGCTTGGTGGTATCGCAAGTACGCAAACGAGCAACCGCCGCAACAGCGGCTTGAGTACGATATGGCGGAAACCAAGGCTTACGTTGATCGGATTGGACTGTGGCAGGACAAGAATCCGATTCCACCGTGGGAGTGGCGGAAGGCTGAGCGCGAGCGATAACCGCGTACAGCCGGCACGTGCCCTGCTTTGGACCTACAGCTTAAACCCTTCGACCCGCAACACGTCTACGAGCGTAACCACCTTTATGCCTCGCGCCGCGCACACATTGGGAATCTTGGGCGCAGCGGCTTTGACTCTTGCTAGCGTTTCATATGTCACCACGGGGACGCCCTTTAACTCCGCGAGGGCGATAACAAAAGGGTCCGCTGCTGATTTCACAGAGTGTGGCTTAATCAATCCCTCGTGCGCATTTACAATTTCTTTAACCTTAGCCAATAGTGCTTCGTCCGAGGGAACGAAAAACCCGTTTAGCCCTTTGGCCCATTTGTACAGATCATCTTTTTGTTCCTCCAGTTCCATGCGCACATCAACCGGCGCGCGAATAGTTCCGTCCGCTGCCAACTCGGCTAGCTTGTCCCATACCGGCTCAAACATTTCGCGGGGATAGTGGCGGACCCACGGTTCCACTAAGGCGCTGGTGTCAAAGCACCATTTCAAGCGGCCTCCCGCTCTCCTAGAACACCAAGTATCTTCGGCAGATGGTCGAGCTTCGCGCCGAGAATACGTGACAGATCAGAGCCAGTGATTACGCTAGCGTCATACGCGTCTATGGCGAGCCTGGTCAAGAAGCGCCCATTCGCCAAAACCACGCGCCGCGGGAATGTTGTGAATCCGCCCGCGCTCTCACCTTCATCGCCAGCGAACTGCTGCCGCCACTGTTGGCGTTGGGCTTTGTAAAACTGCGATGTAGTTTTTTCCGCCATGAGAAGCCGTCGAAGGATCACCTCACGACTTGCCCAAAACGCTCGGCGCAAAGTCTGCAATTCGTCGCTACTCCACTCTCTTGCTTCCAGCGCAGGGGTTACGAGCGGGTGTCGCAGGAGTTCGTCGAAAGGTACAAGGATGGACCCCGCCACGTGGTTGCAATACACCTCGATCTGTTCTTCTCGGTCGCCGCGGGGTGCCTGTTCTGTAACGTCACATAGCCCACTTTCAGCGCGGGCCAGGTGGACAAGCTCGTGCATCAAGCTGAATACTCGGCCGAGTGGCTTGTCCTTAGAATTTAGCAAAATGATTGGCAGGGGGGACAAAGCCAGCGCGCACCCGCGCATTTCCTTTACTGATACGCCGCTAACCTGCATTACCAAGACGCCCAACGACTCCACGGCAGCTTTCCACGCATTCATTGCGTCGTATTCGTTAGCCCACTGTTGGCGGTTTTGCGTGGTGATGCCTAGCCGCTCCGTGATTCTGTGCGCCGTTTCTTCTGGATGGCTGTTCGGATCAATGCCCAGCTGAAATGCGGGGGGTTCCGCTTCCCACTGGGCAAAAATTTCGAGCGCCGCATCGCGCTTCACTTCCGCCGCCCTTATGCCCTGTGCAAGCTCAGGACTAATGACATGCTGGAGGCTAAGTTCGATGCGCCGATAATCCACAGGGGGAGGCGGATCGACGGGACGCGCTTGAAGGAAAAACACGCCAACGGAGCGTTTATAAAGCCGTGCAAGCTTGCGCAGCTGGGTCAAGGTCGGAAGCTGTGTTCCGTCCTCCCATGCTTGAAGTTTAGCCTCTGTCACCTTCAGGCGTTGCGCAACAGTTGCCAGATCCACGCGGGAAGCTTCGCGCGCCCACACAAGCAGGTCGCTATTCAAGATCCCCTCAAGTGATGGACCTGCCATTCTCAGCACTCCTGAACTACGAAAAAGCGACTTTCGTGCAAGACTACATCAAAGCGCGCCCGGCGGTTAGTCACGCCGGCAGCACTACGTTTCTCGTGCTACGCTCAGCCATGGAACCGGAAACCCTTGAGCAACTGAATTGGCGCAAAGAATTTGATTCCTGGCCCGAATCCAAACTCAGGATGTTTTCTGAACCAAGCCCCACACAAGTCGGATACGACGCGCATAAAGCTTTTGCTAGAGCCGTGTTGGCGGAGCGGGAATCCGCTAAGCGTGATGAGCGAGAAGAAGAAACTCTTTCTATCGCCAAGGAAGCCAACCGGATCGCCTCTGAGGCGCGCGACTCCGCTAGATCGCAAACCCGTTGGGCCATAGTGGCAGCTATCAGCGCGGCGATTGCTGCAATCGCGGCAATACTGGCAGTCATTATTAGCATTAAGCCCTAGTCCTAGTCCGCAATTGACGCCGACACACCTTCCGCCATCCTTGGCGTGCGGCGCTTTTTCTGTTCCGCGTAGTACGCTGCTACCTGCTCGGCCCGCTCGATGGCGTCATCAACTCCGTTCGGCGAACGCCGTGCTTTTAGACGCGCGTCTTGTTCGGCCAACCACACGTCATCCAAGCCAGTAACTGCCACGTCCCCGCAGGACATGGGGACTCGCTCGCCGCGAACGTGCAGCTTGTGTGCGTTGGGCGAGTAGCGCACCCCGCAACAGTTGACGGTGTTATCCGTCGCCGGCTGCGATTTGTGCGCGCTCTCCGGCCAGGCTGTAAGCGGTTCGAGCACGGGCGCGCGATACGCCAGGTTTCGTTCATGCACCGCTCGCCGCCCCTTGGAATCCAGAATGCCGCGAAGTTTGGTCATGTCGGTTTTCTCGCTGCGTTCGCGCGCGCTTGTGCTCGTGCGGCGATGATCTGGCGCGAACGCGCTGCTTCCGCCTTGCGAAAAAGTTCATCGCAAAACCGGCACGGTTTTGGATGCTGATGCACAGGACACAGTTGTATGCCCGCGCGCCGGAAAGCGTTGCGCATCGCCATCACGTAATTCCCCGTGCGCGGGCCATCATCGATAGTTGCAGAATCAGCTTCGGGTCCGCCGCCAGACTGCCCGCGTTCGTGTCGAAGTATTCGAGCAACGTTTTACCGCCAACCTTTTCGAGGTACTTGCGGCCTAGTTCAATCTCGGCATACGCCTTTTCCGCGCTGCCAAAAGCATGCGCGCACTCAAAGGCCAGTTCCTGCGTGTCGGCTTCGCTGAGTTTGCCTAGCCCCCATCCCTCATTTGTATGCTTTGCGAAGCGATCAATGACGGCTTCTGATACAAACTGCGGCAGTTGCGCGGCCAGGCAGAAATTAGCGACTTCATGCGCCAGTTTGCGCTCGACTTGTCCGACAACAACGGCGCGCGTTACTAACCCTTCCACGTCGCGCTGCGCGATTGGCGTGAAGTGCTTTTCCAACCCGGGAATATCGCGTTCGTCGATCACACGTGCGCCAGCGTTGGCCGCTTCGGCTTTCGCATCCGCAGATTGCAGAAACGCGGGCACCGGGCCGTCACGTAAGGCGTGATCCAACGCCGCGCGCAGACTGTCGTGCAGTTGCAGATTGTCGAAGTCGCGCGCCGCCGCCGCGCGGTTGGCGTCAACGTAACGCATAGCGGCTGCCTGACTTTCGGACATGCCGCTTGTGTCGCTTACGAACGTTGTGGCCGGCTGCGCGGGCGCTTTCGGCGCGCTACCTGTCTCTATGACCGTGGCGCTGGGCAAATGCGGCGCGGAAGCGCCGGGTGTTCCTTGTGGGTTCATCACGCCCCCACCAAGGTTGCGTTATCTGTCCGTACCAAATCGCTTGCTGCGGGTATCTCAGTCCTGACGCCAATCCACCCAATATTTTGTACGCCAGCCTTGCCCAAGCTCAACTCGATGGCGCGGTCGATGCGACCAATGCCAAGGCTCACGCTACGGTCACCTATACCACGTGCGACCAACGCGCCAACTTGCTCATCAGCGGCGAGAATGTCGGCGCGCGCCGCTGCGATACTCTGCGCAGCTTCGTCAATCTTCGCTGCGGCAGTTTCGCGCACTGCCAACAGGTCTTTGAGCGCGGCCATATCAGACGCGCGCGATTTCCCGGACTCTGCAATTTCCGCTTGAACGAGACGGCGCTCGGCGGCCTTGTAAGCGCGCTGTGCTCTATCCAACGTCACGCGCGCGTCAGTGACTACGGCCTCCAAGCGTGCAAGCTCGGGTGCTATGGCGTCGGAATCGTGGCCAGCTTCGAGCGCCGAGACCGCACCATCAAGGGCAGCTTGTGCCTTCACAATTTCTGCGCGCCGCCGTTCGGCAGCCGCTTGCGCGTCCGGCAAGCTCGGGGCGATGATGCCCACGGACTCAGCGACGGACCGTACAGTTTCCACTACTGCGTTTTTTTTCAGCATTTCAGTTTTCTCCTTCAGGTTGATTGCAAAAATTTCAATTTTTTCCCGCAAAATTTTTGGAGCGGACAGCCGGGCGGTTATCCCGCACCCCGGCTCGGGGCGCGAATCCTTGGGGTGGGGCTAGTACTAGCCCCCCCCCTGCCGATCGTCCATCGCGGCGACGTGAACGTCGCCGGCGCCATGTCGGCCAGGCGGCGCACGAATGCACAGGCGCAACGCGCGGCCGGCAGATAGACCGGGAGGCTCAGGACAAACGGTGAGACGCGCCAGCGGGCAGAACGGGGTACTTTCGCCACTCGCGTGCACTTGCCGTGCACTACAGATTCGGCTTTCCCTCTTGAGCCGAATAACTCCCGCATCTCGGCCGGCGCGCGCGAAGGGTCCGGGACTCGCGACAAATAGCCATCGCAATCCGGCGCCGTCGCGGGCGCTAGGTGCCGCGCCGAGTTCGCCGCCGGTTGCCTCGCGCGCGCGCGTAGTGGGGGCCATCCCGGTAATTAATAGATAGCGCCCAAAAAAACCGTGCATCTCGATCACGATTCGGGCATCCGCAAATGCACGGTTTTCGGACACGCGCGGACACGCTCGGACAATGTATGGCGTTGTAAGGCAATGTAAGGCGTTCATAAAAATGCACGTGGTACAGATACCGTGCATACCGTGCATAACCCTAGAAGGGTATGCACGATGCACGCTGCACTGAATCGCCCCAAGACCACCTTTAATTATTCCCATGGCGATCCATTTATCCGCCCGTCAGCGTGCGGCGCCACGGCCCGCCTTCCGGGCCTTCGATCATTTCGCGCTCGATCAGTATTCCTATTGCTCGATCCAGCGCGCGCCGTGGCGTTGACTCGGGCACTTGCCCGGTCGGGTACGCCTTCGCCCGGAACTCGCACGCCAGGTCGTCCAGACTCACCAAGGCGTTACTGTCGCCACTCAGAGCGCACAGGGCGCGCCAGGCGTCGGCGGCCTTGCCGGTAGGCTTCCACGTCTGCCGCGCGCGACCAGCGCCACCCAAGACCACGCAGGACAGCATTTCCTCGCCGTCTGCATCCTCACCGACAATCACCGGCTGCAATTCGAAACCGATTGGCGCCCCAAGCTCAACGTCGCGTTGCTTGGTCGCCTTCAGTTCCCGGGCGTCAACCTCAAGCTCGGTATCTACTGCGCCCAGTAGCGCGCTCGATCCTCTGGCGCCGGCCGCTTTGTTTTTACCCGAGTGATGCAATACCAGCATGCAGGCGCCCGTACGTTCGGCCAGTTCGCCAACTGTGCTATTGAACGCACCCATATCCTTCGCGCTGTTTTCATCACCTCGGAACGCTCTGGCTAGTGTGTCAACGACAATCAACGCCGGATGCTTGCCGCTAAAATCCTCGGCGATAATTTCCGACACGCGCGCGGCGAAGTCTTGGCGGTCCTTCGGGTCCAGCAGGTTCCAGTTGGCAGGCTCGATCACCAACGGCACGCCGGCCAGGTTCCCGTAGTGACGTTCAAGTGCGGCCGCGCGCTTAGGCATCCCGCCTGTACCCTCGAACGCTAGATACAGAACAGGTCCGCCCTTTACGCGGCGATGCATCCATGACTTAGTTGCAGCGACGTGGTAGCCGATATCCAGCGCAAGAAAGGATTTGCCGGCGCCCGGTTCCCCGTACATGACTGCGTAGGACTTTCGTTCGAGCAGTCCTTTGACTAAATAGTCGCAACCGTTGCCAAGTCTGCGTGCGAACTCGTGCACGCTCGCACCTTTCGTGCGCTGTTTGGCTTTCTCGATCGCCGCGACCGTTGCCGGCAGGATTTCGAAGTCTTCCGCCAGCGCAACCTTACTGCCCGCCGCGTTCTGTGCGGACTTGATTGCACTCGCGATCGTGGCGCGCGCTTCAGTCTCTGGATATGGCGGGTTGCAGACTTCGGAGGCGAAGGCCAGGCCAACCGACAAAGTGCTGTCGGCGTCGGTAGCGCAGTACTCACGCACTCGATAGACAAAATCACGGAGCGCGGTGTTGCGCTCGCCCTCGGCAACCTTCGGCCATGCGCGCATGATTTCCTCGGCGCGCTGCAAAGCGGTTTCCTGATCCGGGTCTATGCGATCCTGCGCGCGATCGGCGGGCACTGTTGCGGGTGCAAGGTCGCCGCATTTTTCCAGCAACGCGGCCGGCGCCTGCGCGATCGGTTCATCCTGCTCGATGCTGTAGCCTTCGCCGAAGTGCACTAGCCCGCCTTTGGAACGAACGTCGATTCCGTCCGCGAGCACATTAGTTGCGGACTTCACGCCGAGGAATGGCGCGACGTAGAAGCCATGAAACCCGCCGCGCGGTGTCTTGTGCACGCGCGTATCGGGTAGCACATAGCGCAGCGAATCCATTGCAGCAATTCCGCGCGGGTCTACGTCTACCACGACTAAGGATTGCGATCCGTCGCCGAATTTCCCGGTAAAGATTGACGGCCAGCACTCCTTGTACAGCCCGGTGAACCATGCGCGGAGCATGTCGGCGTCGCGTGTTGCCCGCGTCGGCCATCCGGCAATGTGTCGATCCTTGCGCCAGGACGGGAACACGTAAAAGCCTCGGGCGGCCAGCGTGAGTGCGCGCTCTAGTGCGCTGTCCAGTTTAGTCGCGCTCATGATTGCACCTCGCGCGTTCTCGCCGTTAATTCCTGAAAGGCCGCCGCTTCTAGCTTTCGCTTGGTGCGTTGAAGTTCGTCTTTCTTCAAGTCCAGACCAAACCGCGCGGCTCGGCGTTCGGCCGCATCAGATACGGCAAACGTGGTCATCGCGCCGTAAACGAGTGCCAACGCCTCAAAGTCCAGGCTGCTCAAATCGAATCGGTTTTCTTTCACGACGCGCTCGCTTTCTTCGCTTCTAGCTCGCGCTGCATGCGCTCGTTGTCTGCTTGGAATCGCGCGGGCAGATACATGTCGAGGAAGATAATCAGCGCCGCGTAATAGGTTTCCTCTGCGACGGGAAAGTAAATATCATCGAAGGGATAGCGCTGTTTGACGATGTTGAATGCGCTAGTGGCGATCTTTACCGCTTGCGCAATCGCCGTCCGGATTGTCGCCAGTTCGCTATCGTCTAACTGCGCCTTGCGTTGTAAGTCTTCTGTATCGGTGTCGCCGTGCGGGTTCGTCAGCGCGTGGCTAGATGATCCGCGAACACACCAATCCTCGGTGATAGTGGGATGCTCCGGCACGGTGTGCGCGGCCTTGCCGTGGATTTGCCCGAGTAGTTGACGAATTGCTACCGCTTCTGTTCTTAGCATGCTCATTGAAAGTTACTCCTTTGATGCCACCCGACTTTTATCCGTGGGGCGACTAATACGGTGCGCCGTCAATCGCCGACGCGGCGATTGAAGCTATGCAGCTTGCGGATACTCTGCGCGCCCGCGTTCCATCCACGCGATTAGTTCATCGCGCTTGAAGCAACGCCGGCTGCTCTTGCCTTGTGGTTGAAACGGACGCGGGAACCCTGCCTTCGGCTCACGTAACAGTTGCTCGATACGTGCGCGCGACAGGCAGCAAAACTTCGCAGCTTCGTTGAAATTGAGATACACGATAGACCCTCCGATGCATTGCGCACCGGCCCAAAATACAAAAAGGGCACGGCGCAGTTTATGCACTCGTGCCCCCTTGGTAGGGCAGCAGGGATTTGTGCGTGACTCCCTGCCTCACCGCCTTACCCGCCGCTTTCGCACGGAGACGGAATCACTCTCTTACATATTCAATATAGCAGACTAGAGTCGCCGCTCAGGTCGTTACGCTCAGTTATCGCACTCCTACATCTTCAATATACCATACGAGAGTTGGCGCTAAGTCTTTGCGCGCCGCTAGATGCCGCGCTAAATCACACTCCCATACCCCTAGTATAACAAACTAGAGTCAGAACTCAGGCTGTACGCGCGGCTAGATGCCTCACGCCCGGATCGATGCTACTTTCTTCCGCGTGCCGGCGCGCGCATCACGTACCGCGCTGGCCCATCGTTCGATAAGCACACGCGCCTGATGTCCGGCGCTGATGCGGGCGTAGTGCTGGCGCCGTACGTTGTCTGCTGGCGGTTTGTGGCCCAACAGTAACGCCATAGCGCGTTCGGTCGCGTCAGTCTGAAACTCCAACCATGATGCAACTGAGTCGCGCGCACGTCCCGGCTTCCACCCTCTCGCAAAACCGCGCGCCGTAAGCATGCCGTTAAGCATTTTGGTTTCACCCTCGGGATACTTCAGCGGCTTTTTTCCGTCGCGTCCCGGCCAAACCAATTCAGAATCTCCGCGCGGGATGCTGCGCAGGATCGCCGCGCACTCTTGCGACAGCGGCACGTCCGACTCGCGCTTGATCTTGCTGCGCTCTGCCGGCAGCTTCCACAGCGGCGAATCGCCATTCAGCGCCAACTCAGACCAGCGCAGGCCAATAACCGCGCTCGGGCGTTGTCCGGTAAGGATGATTGCGCGCCATATGTTCCACCATGGCGACAGTGGCATGGATCGTTCGCACGTGTCGATCGCATCCAACACCGCGACCAGTTCCGAGAAGTCAGGCGCGCGGCCTTCGTGAAACTCAACCAATGGCGCCGCGTTACCTTCGGAGCGCGCGACGCGCACGCCCGCGTCTGTAAACGTTGATCGCGGAATGTAGCCTTGCTCCGTCGCGTACTTGAACACTGAGCGCAGCGGACCAAGTTGGGATTGCTGCGAGTTTGGCTTGATGCTTTCCGCGTGGCGCTTCAGTTCCTGCCGTGTGATGCTGGCTATCGGGCGATCGTGCCAGGCTTTCAGTTTTTCAGCGTTGAACAGGATTCGCCGTGCTTCGATCGTGGTTCCCCGCCACTGCGACTTGCGATCGGCCATCCACTCCGTCGCTACCTCGCCGAATGTCTTTGAGTCGATCGCGGCCGCGCGCCGGTTGGCGTCGCGCTGTTCGAGAGGATCAATGCCACGGCGCAGAAGATCGCGCGTGTTTGCCGCCGCGACTTCCGCTTGCTCGCGTGTCATGCCGGGCGCTTCACCAAGTACAACGAGTCGCTGCGCGCCCGCACTTTCCGCATTCTCTGCGCGACGCACGCGCCCGCGAATAAACCATATTCGTTTTCCGCTCGCGAATACTCGCAGCTTCAATCCTGAGTTGCCGGCTGCGTAATCCTTCTGAAGCACAGGATTACCCTTGGCCGTTTTCTCACCCTTGGCCGGCGCCTTCGCTCGCTCTGCCCATGTCGCCATGTTGGTTTTCTCCCTTAGTGCACAGCGCCCAGTGCACAGTTAGTGCACGGCTACGCTGTATATCGGGGTTTAACCGCCTGTAGGCAACCTTTATCCCGCAGGGAGTTACACCCTAGTGCACAGGATAACACACTTTCAGGAGTTGTTCGGGCAGTTCGTCCAGGAACAGGACGCCATGCATCGCCATCGATATCTCACCCGGTCGTGGATTGCTGCCGCCCCCAACAAGAGCCACCGCCGAGGCAGTGTGGTGCGGCGCGCGGTACGGACGGGTCTTCCAGTTGCTCACATCGAATCCCTTGCTGCCCAGAGATTGCAGAGCCGCAGAGGCCAGCGCCTCTTCCTCGGTCATCGGCGGCAGGATGCCGGCGAAGCGTTCGGCGAGCATGGTCTTACCCGTACCCGGCGGGCCGATCATGAGCACGCTGTGGCTGCCGGCGGCCGCAACTTCGAGCGCCCTTTTTGCCGGTGCCTGGCCCTTGACGTCCGCAAGGTCCGCAACGGCGGGAGCCGCCGGCGGCGGGGGATCTGCGGCACGCTCCAGAATCTTGCGACCGGCGAGGTGTGCGCAGACCTGCAACAGCGTGGCAGCCGGATAGACCCGCGCTTCGCGCACCAGCGAGGCTTCCGTTGCGCTTTCAACCGGCAGCACGAAGGCGCGACCGGAACGATGCGCGTTGTAGGTCATGGCCAGCGCACCCCTAATGGGACGCAATTCGCCGGTCAACGCAAGCTCTCCCGCGAATTCATACTCGCCGAGCTTGTCGGCAGGAATCTGCGCGGATGCCGCGAGAATGCCGAGTGCGATCGGCAGATCGAAACGGCCGCTTTCTTTGGGCAAATCTGCGGGCGCGAGATTGACGGTGATGCGACGGGCGGGAAATTCGAAGCGACAGTTGAGCAGTGCGGAGCGCACTCGGTCCTTGCTCTCTTTAACTTCAATCTCGGGCAATCCGACGATGGTGAAATTCGGCAGCCCATTGGCGAGATGAACCTCCACAGTCACGGGCGGCGCCTCCATGCCGGCCAACGCCCTGCTGTAAAGGACGGCGAGAGACATGTATCCGACTCAAGGGAAGAGGGACGGGGCGCGAGGGAAGAGAAAGGGCTTGGTACGACAGGTCGAAACCCGGAATCGGAGCTGCATGAGCTCCACAGCGGTGGGGCCGATCTTCATTGACATGACGCTCATGCTCTTTTCACTCAACTCTCATCCCTCGCCCCTCGCCCTTTTCCGGTAAGCCTAGCTTCCAACTCCGCGACCCGCGCCTCCATCTGTTGCAGCTTCTCGCGGGTATTGCGGAGCACGTCCTGCTGCACATCGAATTCTTCACGGGTCACCAGATCGAGTCGTGAGAAAGCGCTCGACAGTAGTGCGCGCATATTCTTCTCGATGTCTTTCGCCGGGGAGGCGGCGATCAGTTCCTTCACCCTTCGATTCAATTCATCCAGCAGCTTGGTATCCACGAGCGACCTCCTTCGCGAAGTGTAGCAAAGCGAACCCTGCTTCTTGGTCGCACCGTCAAAGTGCAAGGCACCCCGTTGGCGCATTTCTTTAGTGCATCGCTTTGCACCTGAGTGCCGGGAATATTACTAATACGTTAATTCGAATGATATTTCTGCGTGGCACGGTAAATGCTGACGCCTCTTGCCGCTGTTTTCAGGGAGTCAGTTCTCGTTTCAATTCATCACAAAGGAAGATCGCCATGCTGAAGAAGAACCTTCTAGCTGTTGCCATTGCTAGTGCTTTCGCGCTCCCCGGAGCCGTATTGGCCGCGGAAGCCGCGTCTCCGCACACTATTACGGGCAATCTCAATTTCGTATCCGATTACTCTTTTCGCGGATTAAGCCAGACGCTGGAAGAGCCGGCCATCCAAGGAGGCTTCGACTATGCACATTCGAGCGGTCTGTACCTTGGCACCTGGGGTTCAAACGTGAGCCAGAGTCTGTTCGGCCCTGCAAACATGGAGTGGGACTTCTACGGCGGCTGGGCCAAGACCTTTGGCGATTTCGGCGTCAACGTCGGCGCGCTTCTCTATTACTACCCCGGAGGCGAGCCTGCGCCGAGCGAAAAGTATGACACGACCGAAATTTACGTCGGCGGATCCTGGAAATGGATAAGTGCGAAACTTTCCTACGCAGTGTCGGATTTCTTCGGCGGAAACCAGACGACATTCCCGGCAAGCTTCAGCGACGGCAGCGACGGATCGATGTATATCGAACTTAACGCAACGTATCCAATTAATGATGCCTTCTCGATCTCCGCACACATTGGTCAGCAGACCGTCGAAGGTACTGCTCCCGGCGTTGACCTCGACTACACGGACTACAAGATCGGAGTGAATTATCTGTGGAGCGGATTCAACTTCGGCCTGGCCTACAAGGACACCGATGCTGTGGAATCGAACTACACGTACTTGAAGGGGACCGAAAGCGTTTTTATCGGGGATGCCGCCGTAATCCTCTCGGTCGGCAAGACCTTTTAACATTCGCGTCTTCATAAAGGACCCGGCGCCGACGCCGGGTCCGATCCGCAAAGTCAATTGGAGAAACCATGAAACTCGTGACCGCAATCATCAAGCCGTTCAAGCTTGACGAGGTACGTGAAGCCCTGTCCGCGATCGGCGTGCAGGGAATCACGGTTACCGAAGTCAAGGGCTTCGGACGGCAGAAAGGCCACACCGAGCTGTACCGTGGCGCCGAATACGTCGTCGATTTTCTGCCCAAAGTCAAAATCGAGGCGGCGATCAAGACGGAGCTGCTCGAACAGGTGATCGAAGCGATCGAGAAATCCGCGAACACCGGCAAGATCGGCGACGGCAAGATTTTCGTGTTCGAACTCGAACAGGTTGTTCGCATCCGCACCGGCGAGACCGGCGCCGATGCGCTATAGGGAGAATGTCATGATTAGAAAAATTCTGATGCTGATCGCTCTGTGCGGAGTCCTGGGATTCTCCGCGCCGGGCTTTGCCGAGGATGCGCCGGCTGCAGACGCGCCCGCGGCCGCTGCGGCTACCGCGGCGGCTCCAGCGGCCGCCCCGGTCCCGAACAAAGGCGACACGGCGTGGATGATGACGGCCACCGTGCTGGTGATCCTCATGACCATCCCGGGATTAGCATTGTTCTACGGCGGCATGGTGCGCGCCAAGAACATGCTTTCGGTGCTGATGCAGGTATTCGCGACTTTCTCCCTGCTGGCGATTCTCTGGGCGGTCTACGGCTACAGCGTCGCGTTCACGGAGGGTAACGCCTTCTTCGGCAGCCTCGACAAGATGTTCCTTCACGGCATCACGACCGAATCGGCGGCCGCAACCTGGAGCAAGGGGGTCTACATACCTGAGTACGTTTACGTCGTGTTCCAGCTGACTTTCGCCGCGATCACACCCGCCCTGATCATTGGCGCCTTTGCCGAGCGCATCAAGTTCTCGGCGGTGCTGCTGTTCATGGTGCTCTGGTTCACATTCTCCTATCTGCCGATGGCACACATGGTCTGGTACTGGGCCGGTCCCGACGCCTACACCGACCAAGCGGCGGGCGATGCTGCCGCAGCGACCGCAGGTTTCCTTTTCCAGAAGGGCGCGCTCGATTTTGCCGGTGGCACGGTCGTGCACATCAACGCCGGTATCGCCGGCCTGGTTGGCTGCCTCATGCTCGGAAAACGCATCGGTTACGGCAGGGAAGCGATGCCGCCTCACAGCCTGACCATGACCATGATCGGCGCCTCGCTGCTTTGGGTGGGCTGGTTCGGTTTCAACGTCGGCTCGAACCTCGAAGCCACCGGCCTGGCAGCGATGGTAATGGTGAATACGCTGCTTGCCACCGCCGCTGCTTCCCTCTCGTGGATGTTCGTGGAGTGGCTGATCAAGGGTAAACCCAGCATGCTGGGTATCGCCTCCGGTGCCATTGCCGGTCTGGTTGCGATCACACCAGCGTGCGGCTTCGTCGGTCCGATGGGTTCAATTGTGCTTGGTGCAATTGCCGGCGGCGTCTGCCTGTGGGCTGTTTCCGGTCTAAAGAGAGCCCTCGGTTATGACGATTCGCTCGACGTGTTCGGCGTTCACGGCATCGGCGGAATCATCGGCGCGATGGGCACGGGAGTCTTCGCCTCCCCTTCGCTCGGCGGCACCAGTTGGTGGGACTACGTGGCCAATGCGCCGGCCGAGTTCAGTATGAGCGGGCAACTGGTCAGCCAGGCATGGGGCGTTGGCGTCTCAATCCTCTGGTCCGGTATCGTCGCCTTCATCGCCTTCAAGATCGTCGATCTGGTCATTGGTCTGCGTGTACCGGAAGACAAGGAGCGCGAAGGCCTGGACATCACCGAGCACGGCGAAACCGCCTATCACATGTAATCTCCTCCGGTAAGTACGCTTACCAACTCGGCGGGCGCTTTCGGGCGCCCGTTTTTTTCGCCAGGACACCGGAACGGCCGGGGGCTTACTCCTCGCTCTGGCCGCCGTAGATGATGATGGAAAGGAAGTGAATCGGCAGTTCGAGCAGGCGCTCGGGTCCGTGCGGGATATCGCCGCGGAACGTGAGCGAGTCTCCTGATTCAAGCGTGTAGGTGTGCTGGCCGTGGCGGTACTCGATCCTGCCCTCGAGCATGTGGATAAACTCGGTACCGGGATGCTCGAATGTCGGAAACACTTCCGAGGCGTCATCCATGGTAATCAGGAACGGCTCAAAGGTCTTTTTCGGCCCCTGGTCGTAGGCAAGCAGATGATAAGTGTGGCCGCGCCGGGTGCCGCGGCGAACGACTTCCATGCCTTCGCCGCTCTTCACCAGCTGCGCACCGCCGGAGGGCATGTTGTAGTGGCGGAACAAGTGCGCAAGTGAAACCCCCAATGCCTGGGCGATTTTCGAAAGCGTCTCCAGGCTGGTCGAAACCTGGCCATTCTCGATCTTGGAAACCATGCCGCGCGAAATGCCAGCCTGTGCTGCTACCTCGGCTATGGTCAGATTGTCCTTCAGCCGCAACTCGCGGATGACGTTGCCTAGGTAACGGTCCAGCGCCTTGCCGTTGCCCGCCACGGCACCTGGCCGCGTTTCCGCAGGCGTACTGTCCGCTTTGTCGTGGTTTTCCATCGCTGCGAGCGTTACGAAGTGGCCACGCCCGGAATCCAGTCGGTGCCGGCCAGCGGGACATGTGCCATGGCAGCCGCTTCGAGCGTCAGTGCAACCAGATCCTCGCGCTCCAAGTGATGCACGTTCTGCTTGCCGCAGGCGCGGGCGATGGTGGTGAGTTCCATGTTCAGGGTCTTCAGATAGTTTCGAACGCGTTTTGCGCCGACCAGTGGCTCGAGCCGCTGCTCCAGGACCGCATCCTGCGTCGTCACACCCACCGGGCATTTGCCGGTGTGGCAATGGTGGCAAAAGCCCGGCGCTGTGCCGAGCTTTCTGTAATCGGCGACCGCGGAGTAGTGCTTTCCCTTCCGGATGTAGGCCTCGTGATTGCAGCCGAGCGCCATGAGGACGCCCTGCCCGATCGAAACCGCGTCTGCGCCCATCGCCAGGGCTTTCGCAACATCCGCACCGCTGCGTATTCCACCGGAAGCGATGAGTTGCACCTTGTCCTTCATGTTCAGGTCTTCGAGTGCGAAGACCGCCTGACGCAGCGCCGCGAGGGTAGGAATGCCTACGTGCTCGATGAATACAGTTTGCGTGGCCGCGGTGCCGCCCTGCATGCCGTCCACCACGATCACGTCGGCGCCGGCATGAACTGCCAGCTTCACATCGTTGAACACGCGGGTCGCGCCGACTTTCACGTAGATCGGCTTCTCCCAGTCGGTGATCTCGCGCAATTCCTGGATCTTGATGGTGAGATCGTCCGGCCCGGTCCAGTCCGGATGACGACATGCCGAGCGCTGATCGACGCCTTCTGGAAGCACGCGCATTTTCGCCACTCGCGGGTTGATCTTCTGCCCTAGCAACATGCCTCCGCCACCGGGTTTCGCGCCCTGGCCGATGACGACTTCGATTGCGTCGGCTCTGCGCACGTCGTCCGGCCTGAAGCCGTAACGTGAAGGCAGGCACTGGTAGATCAGCGTCTTGGAAGACTGGCGCTCCTCTGGGGTCATGCCGCCGTCCCCCGTCGTGGTCGATGTGCCCATCTCGGTTGCCGCACGGCCGAGCGCCTCCTTGACGTTGGCGGACAGCGAACCGAAGCTCATCCCGGCGATGGTGATCGGGATTGCCAGTTCGATCGGCTTCTTCGCATAGCGCGTTCCGAGCACGGTCCGGGTTGCGCATTTCTCGCGGTAGCCCTCCAACGGATATCGCGACAGCGACGCCGCGAGGAAAACCAGGTCGTCGAAGTGGGGCACCCGCCGCTTCGCGCCAAGTCCCCGAATCTCGTACAGCCCCGTCGCCGCGGCATGATGAATGTAATCGATGACCTTACGGTCAAAGCCGGCGCTTTCCTCATGCTGGACCTGTTTGTGCAATTCGATTGGCTTGTTCATGTTTGGCCCTTTCGGAAGGGACGAGCGCCGATTCTCAATATTCCTGGTTGGCGTCGGCGTTCCAGTGATAGAGCTCGCGCTTGGACGCGACGCGCCGGAACTGTTTCGGATCGTGTTTGAGGCCGGCTCTGCCGAGCAGATCGGCGAGTGCCGCGTAGTCCGCCTTGCGCATCGGTTCCTCGTGAGCATCGGCGCCGTAGGAACTGACTTTCCCGCGCACATAGATCACCGCTTCATAAAGCGAGTCGCCGAGCGCGTCACCGGCGTCGCCGCACACGACCAGCCGACCGGCCTGCGCCATGAACGCCGAGAAATTCCCCACCGAACCGCCGACCACGATGTCCAGGCCTTTCATCGAAATGCCGCAGCGAAGCGAGGCATCGCCTTCGATTACCAGCAAGCCGCCGTGTCCGGCTGCGCCCGCCGAAACCGAGGCAAAGCCTTTGACATGCACCACTCCGGATTCCATGCCTTCGGCGAGCCCAGGTCCGGCGTTGCCGCGGATCAGCACATTTGCCTGCTTGTTCATTCCCGCCGCGTAGTAACCGGCATGGCCATCTACTTCGATCTCCAAACGGGCATCAACGCCTACCGCGATGTTGTGCGCGCCATCCGGATTGAGCACGCGTACTTTTTTTACGCCGGCACGCAACTCGTGGTGGAGATACCGGTTCAACTCCCGCAATGTCTGCTTGGCGAGATCGAATGTGACGGTGCCGGTTTGGGTTCGCGGCGCCTGAGCTACGCTCGCCATACGTACACCTCCTCCGGAACCGGCTCGAATATTCTTGCGTTCTTCACATCCGGCAGCTTTGCCAGCGACCTGAATTCGGAGGAGATCGCTACGTAGTCGTCGGTCTCGGCCACGACCGCCGGTTTGCACGCGAACGCGTCGCGCACCAGCGCCAGTTCGTCTTTGGTACCCATCAGGAATGTGTAGAAACCGTCGAGTTCCTCGAAACCGCTTTGAATTGCGGTTTCCAGATCATCACCCTCGCGCATGCGCCACTCGAAATAGCGGCAGGCCGCTTCCGTGTCGTTGTCGGTCTCGAAAGCGATGCCGAGCGGCTCGAGCTTGCGCCGGATCTGATATGGATTGGAGAGTGAGCCGTTATGCACCAAGCACCAGTCCTCGCCGGCAGTAAACGGGTGCGCGCGATCCGGAGTCACTGCGGATTCGGTCGCCATGCGGGTGTGGCCGACCAGATGAGTGCCCTTGAGTTTTCCGAAGTCGTAACGGGACGCGATTTCGGCCGGCGCGCCGATGTCCTTGTACAGATCTATGAACTGTCCGGTGGATAGCAGGTGCAGGCGCGGATACGCTGCGCGAAGCCATCCTGTCACTTGCGGAGCCAGTGCGGTGGTTTCGAGTATGCCGTGGTTCGCCTGCACGATGACTTTGCTGCCCTCACCCAGCGCCTGACACGCCGCACGTTCGAACGCATTCCAGTCAAACTCCTCCGTGCCCGAATACAGGCTGAATTTACGGCGGTCGTCAGCCGCCGGCGCGGTGAACACGGCCAATCCGGCCGAGTCCGGCCCGCGTTCGCTCATGCCGATCAGGATGGGCAGCATTAGCTCGCCAAGTTGCTCGCGCAACGCCGGCTTCTTCACCAGTAGTCCCACGATTCCGCACATATCGATCTCCTGCTGCCTTTCAGCCGTGGCTAGCCGTTGTTAGAAAAATTCGACGTAGCGGTCGCGCTCCCAGTCGGAGACGTGCCGCGAGTACTCCACCCACTCCATGCGCTTCAGGGTAAGAAACTCCTGCGCGAGGTCCTCGCCCAGTGCAGCGCGAAGCACTTTGTCCTTTTCGAACTCGTCCAACGCTTCTTTGAGGTTCTGGGGCAGCAGGCCAATTCCTGCCCTCTTCAGTTTCTCCGGCGACCACTCGTAGAGGTTCTCGTTGATCGGTTTGCCCGGATCGAGCTTGCGGTCCACTCCGTCCATGCCGGCGGCAAGAATTGCGGCGCTGGCGAGGTAGGGATTGCAGGACCCATCCGGCAGCCGCAGTTCCAACCGGCCGTAGGGGACGCGCACGCAGGCGGTACGGTTGTTGTTTCCGTAAGTGATATAGGCTGGTGCCCAGGTTGCGCCGGACAGCGCGCGCCCGACAACCAGGCGCTTGTAGGAATTGATGGTCGGCGCGACGATTGCCGTCAGCGCGCGCGCGTGTGCGAGCACACCGCCCGCGAAGTGGTAGGCCATCTGCGACAGCCCGAGGCCGTTCTTGTCCTTGTCGTCTTGGAACAGGTTCTTGACCTTGCCGTTGCCGAGCGAAATATGAAAGTGCGCCCCGGTGCCGGTCCGATTGGAAAACGGTTTCGGCATGAACGTCGCAATCATGCCCATCGATTTGGCGATCTCCGAGGCCGCCATCTTGACGAACACCAAGCGGTCAGCGGAGCTCAGCGCGTCACCATAGGTAAAGTTGACCTCGAACTGGGCGTTGGCATCTTCATGATCAATCTGATAGACATCGATGCCGACCGCCCGGAGCGAGTCCACCATCGCCTCCAGGAACGGCACCGAGCGCGCCAAGCCCTTGTAGTCGTAGCAGGGTTTCTCCAGCAGATCGGTTTCGTCCACCGGCGTCAGCGATCCGTCGGCGACGCGCTTTAGCAGCATGAACTCGGGTTCGATGCCGGTGTATAGGGTCAGGCCGCGTTTGGCGAGCGCATCGAGCTGACGCTTGAGCACCACTCGCGAGCAGTATTGATAGGGTTTTCCGTTCACGTGGCCGTAGCAGGCAAGGCGCGCGAATCCGGGCATCCATGGAATCAGCGATAGCGTGGACAGGTCGCCGACAGCCATGTAATCCGGTCCGTGCGGCCCCATGCCAAACCCCCAGAGCGCAAATCCGGCGAAGCCTGCCCCTTCGTTGAGCACCATGTCGAGATGCTCCACAGGTACAGCTTTCGCCTTTGCTGCGCCGTGAATGTCCACGAACTGCGCGAGGACGTACTTGACGTGGTGATCCTTCAGGAATTTCTTTGCGGCTTGTGGCGACATGATTGCGATCTCCCTTGTGTACGGCTTGGTCACTCCGGCTTGGCTGCCTGCGACAGCAGACGTGCCGTTCCGATAGGTCCGCCCCCTAACTCGCTTGCGATTTCATTCAATGTTTCCCAGAGATATGGCGCATAGGTCGGGTCGCACCAGATGCGGAAACCCGGAAGGTCTCGGTGATCCCGCCGTATGACCAGCACCGCGACTCCGACCATCATCGTCATGACAACAGTCCGACTTGCTGAGTCCAGCTCCTGGAAATTCACGTTACAGGTCTGGACGAGCAGCTCGTTCACGCGCCTGCCGACGACCGCGATGGCGGCATCCTGACGAATCACCGGATACACTCCTGCAATTCCCAGTGTGGGCGCGTCCCGAATGCGCTTGGCCGAATCGCCAGTGACGCCGTCCTCGAGAAAGAATTCAGTGCGGCCCAACCGGGCGATGACCCCGCCGCCCGGTAGTTCGGTCCACGCGTTCGCCAGTGCAGGGACGGGAAGATGGAAGCTCTCCAACCACCGCGCGGCTTCGGGCCCTTTGATGCCAGCTCTATCAAGGCAGCTCAGATCGGCAATCGCGACGGAATCGCGCGCCGCAGCTTCATCCCCTGCAAGACGGGCGGCCATGCGCATGCCGCGCGCCACGTCCCACTGCGGATTCAATTCAGCGAGCTGGTCGTGCAAGGGGCTGGTTCGAGTCGTGTTCATTGTCATGCCGCGAATTTCTGTCGGTCGCCGGAGAAATCGTAGAAAGGTGTATTCGTGATTCGCGCCGGCACCATCTTTCCACCGTCCGCGCGAATGAAAAAACTGCTCCCGCTTGCAATGATCTCCGGTGGCACGAATGCAAGCCCGACGTATTTTTCCAAGGCCGGACTCCACGCGATGCTGGTAACCCGGCCCGCAATTTTCCCGTCGCGGATGACCAGATGACATTCCTTAGGTATCGCGCCTGCCGTTGTCGGATCCAACGTGAAGCCAGCCAACTTCGCTTTTAGATTCTTGCGTTGCACGATCTTCAGGCTGCGCTGGCCGACGAAGTAGGGTTTGTCCATCTTCACGGCCCAATCGACTGCTGCCTCAGCCGGCGTGGTCAGCCCGTCCGTATCCTGGCCGATGATGATGTGGCCTTTTTCCAGTCTCAGCAGGCGTTGCGCTTCCACGCCGAACGGACGGATGCCGGACACGCGGCCGGTTTCCATCAGCGCATCCCATAGGACGCAGGCGCGATCGGCGGGCGCGTGGATCTCGTACCCAAGCTCGCCGACGAAGCCCACTCGCAGCAACCGTGCCGGCACGCCTGCAATCTCGGCTTCGCGCACGCCAAGATAGGGAAACGCCTCGGCGGAGAGATCCAGGTTGGTAAGCCGGGCGAGGGGATCGCGTGAGCGCGGACCGGCGAGATTGACTGCAGCATACGCGCCGGTGACGTTGACGATGCCGACTTGCATGCCCCATTGGGTGTTCAGTCGCGTCATCTCGCGATAGACATTAGCGGCGCCAGTCGTGGTGGTGGTGAAATAGAAACGCTGCTCGCCCAAACGTGCCACCACGCCGTCGTCGACGATCACGCCGGCCTCGTCGAGCATCAAGGCATAGCGGGTCATACCGACTTTCAAGTTGGCGAAACGCCCGGTGTAAATACGCTCGAGAAATGCAGCCGCGTCCGGTCCCGATATTTCCATCTTGCCCAGCGTGCCGACGTCGATGATGCCCACCCCGGTGCGAACGGCAAGCGCTTCTTCGTGCACCGCCTCGAACCTGGTCTTGCCGCGCACTATGTAGAACTCGGGCCGCATCCATATGCCCGCCCGCATGAACACCGCCCCGGCGCGCGCGTGGCGCGAATGCAACGGCGTCAGGCGGTAGGGCGCGAAACCGCGTCCAGCCAGGTGTGCGATCGGTACCGGGTGAAAGAATGGCCGTGACGTAGTGGTGCCAACTTCGCCTGGTGTCGTTCCCAGCACCTTAGCGAGGACGCGGACCGCATTCATGTTCGAGTGCTTGCCCTGACTCGGCCCCATGCCGATCGTGGTGTAGCGCTTTAGAAGCTCGATGCTATCGAAGCCCTCTTGCGCCGCGTCGGCGAGATCCTTCAACTGCAAATCCTCATCGAAGTCCACGAAGTTCTTCGCTTGCGGATGATCGAAAATCGGGTACGGATGGCTGGGCGCCACCGCCGCGCGCGCCACCGCCGGCGCGGTGGATGCGGGAAATCCGAGATACTTCGCCGCATCGAGGCCGGCACGGGAGCCGTCGCGCTTCCGGTCTTCGAGCGCGTAGACGCCATTGACCCGCCCTGCCGCGAATATGCCCTCGGGAAGACTCGTGGGCACAAACTGGCCGACCTGCACGTCGAATCTCATTGCTGCACCCGCCTGATACAGCAACGCAGCCGCGGGTGCATACCCAACGCTCATCAGTACGCCGTCGCACTTGACAGTTTCGCTCCGGGAAGCGTCGGCTTCGCCGCCGGCGAGCAGCGGACACACCACCGCCGAGCCGACCCCCGGACCGTCGGCGTGCGTTTCGTAGACACAATGTCCGCGATAGATACGGATGCCGGCTTCCTCCACTTTCGCATCCTCGATAGAAACACCGTCACCACGGCGCAGGTCCACCAATGCCTCGACCCGGATTCCGTTAGCGATCAGATCGAGTGCCGCTGCATATCCGTCCTGGTTCCCGGTAAGAACGACCGCGGTTTGCATCGGCTTGACCGCGTAGCGATAGATCAGGCGCTGTGCCGCCGAGGCGACCATGACCCCGGGCAAGTCGTTGTTGCGAAACACCGCCGGTTGTTCATAGACGCCGCTGGCGACGATAACTGCGCGCGCGCGCATCTTGGTCATGCGTTCGACATCCACCAGGGCCACCCAATGGTCGGCGAAGCATCCGGCCGCCATTGTGCCGGTGCGCACGCTGATCTTCGAATGCGCGCGCGCACTGGACTCGAGATCGCGAAGCTGTGCGGACACATTGTCCGTACCGCTGAGTTGATATGTAAGGCTGCCGCCGACGTGCTTGTTTTCGTCCACCAACACCACTTGCGCGCCGGCTTCTGCCGCCGCCAATGCTGCGCACAGACCCGACGGTCCGGCTCCCACCACCAGAACGTCGCAGAAGTCGTAGCGCTTCGGCGTCCTGATGTGCGGCGTGGAGAAATCCAGTTCGCCCAACCCGGTCACACGACGGAACGTGCGTTCCCAGAACGGGGCCCACGCCTTGGGGGTATGAAATGCCTTGTAGTAAAAACCAACTGGCAGAAAAGCGGACAGCATGTCGAGAATGCGGGCACGGTCGCGCTTGACGCCACCGAAGGTATTCACGGCCGCCAGCACCATGCGATCTCGCAGCGGTTCGACGTCTCCGCGCAAGTTCAGTCTCGCGCCGTCCTGGAACATCGCGTTGACGTCGTGGTTGGCCATCGACAGCACACTGCGCGGACGGTGATATTTGAAGCTTCGCCCGAGCACGCGCACGCCCGCCGCTAGCAACGCGCTCGACACCGTGTCGCCGGCGAAACCCTGGAAGTGCTCGCCCTCGAAATCGAAGCCGAGCTTCTTTGAACGGTCGATCCATTCGCCGGCGACCGGCGGCAGCCGTGCGCTCACACCGGTCCCTCTCCATATAAGTAGGTACGCAGCACCTTGTCGGCCGCCGTATCGCGCTCGGCGACGAACCATATGCCGCTGGCCAGATGCAACCACCATTCCTTCTTGATCCCCGGCGCTCCGTTGCGGTTGAACACGTAATCCGCCCACTGCGTGTCGGTGCACGTATCCGCATCCGGCATCGGCCTGATTTCGCCGGCGTACTGGAACTCGGAGACCGGTCGCAGGCCGTTAATCGGACATCGCATCAATTTCATTTTCTGAAGTGAAGCAAAGCAATAGCCTCTACTGGAGTCGCTGCATCAATTCCCACCGACGCAGGACCTTTTTAGTTCCGGCATAACGCAGGCTTCGCATGCATTAGCCTCCACTGAAAAGTCGCTGCATCAATTTCCAACCGATGCAGCTCCTTTTTCCCCGGTGAGTTCGTAATCAGCGAAGCGCGACAGACGGAAACCCTTGATCAGTTCGTGATCGCGGTCGTTCGCTACCGTATACGCCATGGTCTTTCCGCACACGGGCGTGGCCTTGAATCCCCAGGTACCCCACCCGGAATCGATATAGAAGCCTTGCACCGTTGTCCTGCCCATGATCGGCGCGAAGTCCGGCGTCATGTCTGCCATGCCGGCCCACTGGCGATTGACCTTGATGTGCGACAGGAACGGAAAAAGGTCGAGCATGTGCGCAGCCAGGCCTTCCACGAAATCGAGCGTCGAGCGGGTGGAGTGCAGTTCGTAGGGATCCAGCGACGCGCCCATCACTAGTTCACCGCGGGTAGTCTGGCTGACGTAGATGTGCAGACTGCCGGAGACAAGTATTGGGTCGAGCCAAGCTTTCATCGGCTCGGATACCATCGCCTGCAACGGATGTATGTATATCGGGGTGCGTATGCCCACCATGTCCGCGATCTTCGGAGTCGAGCCCGCTACGGCGCACAAAACCCTGGGCGTAGAGATAAGGCCTCGGTTGGTCTGGACACCCCTTACACGTCCGCCGGCGATCTCTATACCGGTTACTTCGGTCCTCTGGTGGATTTCCACACCGCGCCGGTCGGCACCGCGACCATAGCCCCAGGCTACCGCGTCGTGACGGGCGATCGCGCCCGGTGCGTGATAGAGCGCGCCGAGGATCGGTGCATGCCCTCCGCACGAGAGATCGATGTTTGGACAGGCTTTACCCACGTCTTCCGGCGCGACCATTTCGCTGTCCACGCCGAGGTGCTTGTTGACCTCCGCGCGCCAGCGCATGGTGCGGATCGCAGAGTCGGTGTGGGCAAGGGTGAAATGACCGCGCGTCGAGTAGAAAAGATTCAAGTCGAAGTCGGTTGCGAGGTCCTGCCACAAACGCACCGACTCGTCGTAAAACGCCACGCCTTCGGGCGTCAGGTAGTTCGAGCGGATGATGGCGGTATTGCGGCCGGTATTGCCGCCACCGATGTACCCCCGCTCAAGGACAGCGATATTTCCCATCCCGTGGTCCCTTGCCAGATAGTAAGCGGCCGCTAACCCGTGTCCGCCAGCGCCGATGATGACTGCGTCGTAGGTCGGTTTGAGCGCCTCGGGGACCCGGAACATTCTTGGTTCCGGGTGGCGGTGGGCCATAGCGAAGCGCAATAACCGTAGCGGCATGGCAGGGAAGTCAGGAGTTCCGAATGCTAGAGACGACCTTCATATTGGGTTCTTGTCGCCCATCAGTCAATACCAACAGGAATCTTTGTATATCTGTGAGAAACTTTCGAAGACTGGCTTTCGGAAACGGTTGCGAAGACGTGTCTGCTACAATCCGGCCGAACCACTTGGAAGCCGCGTACGAACATCCGCGGTTTACGCGGTTCCAGCACGCTCGCGTGTGCGGCGCAGTCGGCGCGCTCCTGCGATGACAACATGAAAATCGCCTTCGTTCTCGACCCGCTCGACAGCATCAAAATCTACAAGGATTCTTCCTACGCGATGATGCGCGAGGCCGCAACTCGCGGCCATGCGCTGGCGGTGCTGCAGCAGGAGGACCTGATCTGGCGTGACGCCAGCGTACTCGGCTACGCGCGCGACCTTTCGCTTACTACCGACGAACAGCACTGGTACCGCGCCGGCGACAGAAAGCCGGTGCAGTTGGAGACTTTCGATGCGGTACTGATGCGCAAGGACCCGCCATTCGACATGGAATACATCTACAGCACTTACTTGCTGGAGCTGGCGGAAAAGCAGGGTGCCCGTGTCGTCAACAGCCCGCGTGCAGTGCGGGACTACAACGAAAAACTGGCAATTGCGAAGTTTGCGCAGTTCACGGTGCCGACACTGGTCACGCGCGTGGAACAGTTGATCCGCGATTTTCTCGCCGAACACGGCGATATCATCCTAAAGCCGCTCGACGGCATGGGCGGAACCTCGGTGTTCCGCCTCAACCGTCAGGATCCCAACATCGGGGTCGTAATCGAAACCCTCACTCACAATGGACGGCGCACGGTAATGGCCCAGCGCTTCATCGCCGAGATCGTCAAGGGCGACAAGCGCGTACTGGTCATCGACGGAAAGCCCGTGCCCTTCTCGCTTGCGCGTATTCCAAAACAGGGCGAAACCCGCGGCAATCTCGCCGCCGGCGCGACCGGTATTGCGCAGCCGTTGACTACCCGCGACCGCGAGATCGCAGAGGCCCTCGGCCCCGAACTCAGGGCGCAGGGGCTGATGCTGGTCGGCCTCGACGTGATCGGCGACTATCTGACCGAAGTCAATGTCACCAGCCCCACCTGCATGCGTGAAATCGCCGACCAGACCGGCTTCAACGTCGCAGCGCTGATGATCGATGCGCTGGAGAAGGCAGCGAGTGAGGACTGAAATGACAGGGGTAAACTCGCTGTTACGGTTCTCCCTACGCAGCTGTTCCGCATAGGTAGAATTGCCCTTTAGTTACCGACCAATCCTAGTCATCCATGGTTGGAATATTGATCGTTGCCCACGGCACGCTTGGTGAGAGCCTGATTCACTGCGCCAGTCACGTGATGGGCAGCCGACCGCCCCATCTGATGCAGCTCGGTGTGAGCATGCACGATGATCCCCAAATGGTGCTGCCACAGGCTAGCAAGCTGGCGCGCAGCCTCGATCAGGGCGGCGGCGTGCTGGTCCTTTCCGACGTCTACGGCGCCACGCCTTGCAACATTGCAAGCAAGCTTCTGATTCCCGGCAAGATAGAAGGTGTGGCCGGGGTAAATCTGCCGATGTTGGTACGCGCGCTGACTTACCGCAAGGAGTCCCTCAGGACCGTGGTCGCGAAGGCGATCTCCGGCGGCATTGAAGGCGTAATGCAAATTCCCTCGGCACAGATGAAAAATGCAGCAACGGGAAATTGAGATCACCAACAAGCTAGGGCTGCACGCGCGTGCAGCCGCCAAGCTCACCCAACTCGCCGGCAAGTTCGCCGCCGACGTGTGGGTCGCGCGCGATGGCCGCCGGGTCAATGCCAAAAGCATCATGGGCGTGATGATGCTGGCTGCTGCCAAAGGCGCGATGGTCGTGGTCGAGACCAACGGTCCGGATGAAGGCGAAGCGATGGCGGCGCTGGTAGGGCTTATCAGCGACAGATTCGGGGAAGGGGAATGAATCAGGGGCGAGGGACGAGGGCAGAGGAACAAGTCGAAAACGCGCAGCCCAAATCCACCTTGTACTTACTCACTCCTCACCACTCACCCCTCGCCGCTGCTCTCGCATGAGCTTCACCATCCACGGAATCGGGGTATCGGGGGGCATCGCCATCGGCCATGCCCAGCTGGTTTCACACGCCCAGCTCGAAGTCGCGCACTACAACATCTCCGATTCGCGGATAGCGGAAGAACAGGCTCGCTTCGACGCGGCACTGGTTACTGCGCGCGCCGAACTTGCGAGCCTCGGCCAGCACATTCCTGCCGGCGCGCCCGCGGAATTCGAAGCCTTTCTCAATCTGCACCTGATGATCCTGGACGATCCGACCTTGTCGGAGGTGCCGAAACAACTCATCGAAGCCCAGCAATGCAACGCCGAATGGGCCCTGAAGCTGCAGATGGAGGCTTTGATCGAGCAGTTCGAACGCATCGAGGACGGCTATCTCCGCGAGCGCAAGACGGACGTCATCCAAGTTGTGGAGCGGGTTTTGAAGGTGCTCATGGGGCGGCCAGGCAAGGTCCTCGCACACAGTACACCAGAGGAGAACAGCATCCTGGTCGCGCACGACCTCTCGCCGGCGGATGTCATCCTTTTCAAGAGCCACCGCTTCGCCAGTTTCGTAACCGACCTTGGCGGCGCGACGTCGCACACTGCGATCATAGCCCGCAGTCTGAACATCCCTTCTGTAGTGGCCCTGCACCATGCGCGCACGCTGATTCGCGAGAACGAAGTGCTGATCGTGGACGGCACCAACGGCGTGGTCATCGTCAACCCCGACAAGACGGTGCTGGGCGAGTACAAGCTGCGTCAGCACCAGTGGGAACTCGAACGCCTGAAACTCAGGCGGCTGAGAAGAACCAGGACTACCACGCTGGATGGCACTGCGATTGAACTGCACGCCAACATCGAGTTGCCGGACGACGTTGCAGGCGCCAAGGAAAACGGCGCCGACGGTGTAGGTTTGTTCCGCACCGAGTTCCTGTATTTGAATCGCCGCGACCTGCCCACCGAGGACGAACAGTTCGAAGCCTATCGCAAGGTGGTGCAGGACATGGACGGCCGGCCCGTTACCATCCGCACCTTCGACCTCGGCGCGGACAAGCAGATCGACAACACCGAACGCGTCGCCCCCAATCCGGCGCTGGGTCTGCGCGCGATCCGGCTGTGCCTGGCTGAGCCGCAGATGTTTCATCAGCAGCTGCGCGCGATCCTGCGCACCTCTCACTACGGTAAGGTGCGCATCCTGATTCCGATGCTGTCCTCTGCGCACGAGCTAGGCCAGACGCTGCACCTGATCGACGAGTCCAAGAAGAGCCTTCACGATGACGGCATCCCCTACGACAAGAAAATCAAGATCGGCGGCATGATAGAAATTCCCGCTGCAGCGCTCTCGCTGTCCACCTTCACCCGCAAGCTCGATTTCCTGTCGATCGGCACCAACGACCTGATTCAGTACACGCTTGCGATCGACCGTGCCGACGACACCGTCGCGCACCTCTACGACCCGCTGCATCCGGCCGTGCTGAACCTGGTGGCGCACGTTATCCGCAGCGCCAATCGCGCCGAAGTGCCGGTCGCGGTATGCGGCGAGATGGCTGGGGACGTGCGCCTCACGCGCGTACTGCTGGGTTTCGGACTGCGGCAGTTTTCGATGCATCCGGCGTACTTGCTGTCGGTGAAACAGCAGGTATTGAAATCCGACCTACAGCAAGTCATGGCACTTGCTCAGAAGATGCTCAAGAGCGACGACCCCGACAAGGTGGAGCAGATTCTGAACCGAATGAACCGCTAGAACAGCAATGCGGATCGACTCGGAGCAACTGTCCCAGCACCTCTCACGTGGGCTGAAACCTCTGTATGTCGTATTCGGCGAAGAACTGTTGCTCGCGCTCGAAGCTGCCGATCGCATTCGTGCGACAGCGCGCGAGAAGGGTCACGACGAACGCCTCGTACTGTTTGTCGAACCCGGGTTCGACTGGGGAGAGGTCGCCATGATCGGCAACAGCCTCTCCCTGTTCGCGTCCAGACGTATTCTCGACTTGCGCATCCCGTCCGGCAAGCCCGGCCAGGACGGATCCGAAGCTTTGCAGCGTCTGGCTGGCTCGCTGCCCAAGGACACCATTGTCCTGATCACGCTGCCCGGACTGGATCGCCAGCAGTTGGCTTCCAAATGGTTCGACTCGCTGCAGCGCGCAGGAGCAGTTGTACATGCAGCCGCAGTCAAACGCGAACAGCTCGCACAATGGCTATCCGGCCGGCTGGCGCAGCAGAATCAGCGGGCCGACGCCGCAACGCTCGAGTTCCTTGTCAGCCGGGTCGAGGGAAATCTAATGGCGGCGTACCAGGAAGTACAAAAGCTTGCTCTGCTGTTTCCCGCCGGCATACTGCCTTTCGAAGAAGTGAAGAACGCGGTAGTGGATGTGACGCGCTACAACGTATTCGAGATCGGCGTCACTTTGCTCAAAGGCGATCGCGTGCACTTCGTGCACATGCTCGACGGACTACGCGGTGAAGGCGTAGCGCCGCCGCTGGTGCTGTGGGCCATCGCCGAAGAGACTCGGGCAATGGCAAGAGTGATGGAGGCGACGGGCGCAGGACAGCCGTTGTCGCAGGCGCTGCGTGATGCGCGTGTGTGGGGACCGCGTCAGGCGTTGATGCCGCGCGCACTTCAGCGAATGACCTCGGCACAACTCATGGCCGCGCTGCGGTGTGCCGCGGCGGTGGACCGCACAATCAAAGGACTCGCAGACGGAGATGTATGGGACGCGCTGCTTCAACTCGGGTTGACCTTGATAGCGCCGCCGCGGGACGGCAGGCCGCCGGAAATTAGGGGTAAAATCCCCGGCACAATTTAAGGTTGGGAATCATGGACATTCAGTCCTACATGCACTCGGTCGGACGTGCCGCGCGGGCCGCCTCCCGAGAAATGGCGAAGGCAGACACGAGCGCAAAGAACGAGGCATTGCTCACCATGGCGCTGTCCGTCGAGCGCGACATTGCCCGCCTGCTGGACGCGAACAGGAAGGATGTCGAAGCTGCTCGCGCCAAAGGGCTCGACTCCGCGATACTGGATCGGCTGACGCTGACACCCAGAAGCGTTGCATCGATGGCCGAGGGCTTGCGCGAGATCGCGGCGTTGCCGGATCCGGTCGGGGAAATCTCCGGAATGAACTATCGGCCCACCGGCATCCAGGTGGGGAGAATGCGCGTTCCGCTCGGTGTCATCGGCATCATCTACGAGGCGCGCCCCAACGTTACCGTGGACGCTGCGGGGCTTTGCCTGAAGTCCGGCAACGCCGCAATACTGCGCGGAGGCTCCGAGGCGATCCATTCCAACCAGGCGATCGGCGCCTGCGTCCACGAGGGCTTGCGCAAATCCGGGTTGCCAGAAACCGCAGTGCAGGTGATCGAAACCACCGACCGTGCCGCGGTCGGTGAACTGATCACCATGAAGGACTACGTAGATATCATCGTTCCGCGCGGCGGCAAAGGTCTGATCGAGCGCATCTCCAGCGAATCACGCATACCGGTGCTCAAACATCTCGACGGCGTCTGCCACGTGTACATAGACGATCGCGCCGACATCGACAAGGCAATCCGTATCGCCGACAACGCCAAGACGCAACGCTATGGTACTTGCAACACCATGGAAACGCTGTTGGTGCACAAGAACATCGCCGCAGCCGTTCTGCCGGCACTGGCGAAGATCTATTCCGAGAAAGGCGTGGAACTGCGCGGCGACCAGCAGGCGCGCGCTCTCGTGGTGCAGATGAAACCCGCCACCGAGGAAGACTGGTACACCGAATACCTCGCTCCCATCCTCGCCGTGCGGGTGGTGGATGACCTCGACCAGGCGATCGAGCACATCACCGTCTATGGTTCGCAGCACACCGACGCGATTGTCACCGAAGACATCACCCGGGCGCGGCGCTTCCTGCGCGAAGTGGATTCCAGCTCGGTGCTCGTCAACGCATCCACCCGTTTCGCCGATGGTTTCGAGTTCGGCCTGGGTGCGGAGATCGGCATTTCCACCGACAAGCTGCATGCCCGCGGTCCTGTTGGCCTCGAAGGTTTGACGTCGCTCAAGTTCATCGTCCTCGGCGACGGACAAATCCGGCAGTAGGCGCTTCGCCAGTCTTTGCGGCATATTTGTTGCGCGCCCACAAGAACAATGGGAGTCTCATGAGCAACCTGATCGAGGTCAAAGTCCCCGATATCGGCGATTTCAAGAATATTCCCGTGATCGAAGTGCTGGTCAAATCCGGCGACAGCATAAACAAGGAAGATGCACTGATCACCCTGGAATCCGACAAGGCGACCATGGAAGTGCCGTCGCCGCAATCCGGTGTGATCAGGGAAATCAAGGTCAAGGTCGGCGACAAACTATCCGAAGGCAGCGTGGTGCTGCTCCTGGAAGGCGCTGCTGCTGAGGTGCCGGCGGCGAAGACCGAGGCACCCAAGCCGGCGTCTGCAGCAGGCGCGCCAAAAACCCCCACAGCGCCGACTGTCACGTCAGGCGGACCGTTCACGAAGGGTGATATTCACGCCGAGGTGATGGTTCTGGGTTCCGGCCCGGGCGGCTACACCGCCGCGTTCCGCGCCGCCGATCTTGGCAAACAAGTGGTGCTGGTCGAACGTTATCCGGTGTTGGGCGGGGTGTGTCTGAACGTGGGCTGCATTCCGTCGAAAGCGTTGCTGCACGCGGCGCGCGTCATCTCCGAAGCAGAGGAAATGAACCACTTCGGCATCGCCTTCGGCAAGCCCCGGATCGAGATTGCCAAGCTGCGCGAGTGGAAGGACAGTGTGGTGGACAAATCGATCCGCGGCCTGGCCGGGTTGGCCAAGCAACGGAAGGTCCAGGTAGTCCAGGGTGTCGGCAAATTTAAGTCCTCCCACTTGATCGAAGTAGCGACGGCGCAGGGCGTGAAGAAAGTGTCATTCGACTTCGCGATCATCGCTGCTGGATCGAGTGTCGCTCGCATTCCCAGTTTCCCGTACGACGATTCGCGGCTGATGGATTCGACCGGGGCGCTCAAGCTTGTGGACGTGCCGAAGCGGTTGCTGGTGATCGGCGGCGGTATCATCGGCCTCGAGATGGCCACGGTCTACGAGGCCATCGGCTCGAAGGTCTCTGTGGTGGAATTGCTCGACGGCCTGATCCCGGGCGCCGATCGCGATCTGATCAGGCCGTTGCACAAACGTATCGAGAAACGCTACGAAGGCATTTACCTCAAAACCAAGGTCACCAAGCTGGAAGCGCAGAAAGACGGCCTCAAAGCTACCTTCGAGGGGGAAAACGCGCCCAAGCCGCAAGTCTATGACCGCGTGCTGCTCGCGGTAGGGCGCCGGCCCAACGGCAAGGAGATCGACGCGCCGGCTGCCGGCGTTAATATCACCGACCGCGGCTTCATCCCGGCGGACAAGTACATGCGTACCAATGTGTCGCATATCTATGCGATCGGCGACATTATCGGTGAGCCGATGCTGGCGCATAAAGCCAGCCACGAAGGCAAGCTCGCGGCAGAAATCATCGCCGGACACAAACGCGCGTTCGATGCGCGCACCATTCCATCGGTAGCCTACACAGATCCCGAAGTCGCCTGGATGGGGCTCACCGAGACACAGGCAAAAACGCAAGGGACTGAGATTGAAAAGGCGGTATTTCCGTGGGCGGCGAGTGGCCGGGCGCGCGCCACCGCGCGCGACGAGGGAATGACCAAACTGATTTTCGACAAGCACACCAAGCGTCTGCTCGGCGCAGGCATGGTTGGGCCGAACGCCGGCGAGCTGGTCGCGGAAACGGTGTTGGCGCTGGAAATGGGTGCCGATGCGCAAGACATCGGACTCACCATCCACCCGCACCCGACGTTGTCCGAAACCGTATTCTTCGCCGCCGAAATCGCCGAAGGCAGCATCACCGATCTCTACATGCCCAAGCGATAGTGTCCTGTTTCGCTGATTCGTGGTGCAACTTGCGAACCTTGGACTGGAGGGCTCATGTTCATATGGCAAAAACCGATCATCGATTGGAAAACCTGCGAAATCGGTGTCAGGTAAGGCGCGAGTCCTTGACAGTGGCAGGCACCACGGCAAGGACTCGTAACACAGCATGGCGCCGATTCTCGTCGGGTTTTCGGCCGCGAACCAGCGGAACAGGACACTTGCAATGATCCTGGCAGCTCCCGATCGGTTTACCGCGCTGATCAGTCCGCCGGCCGATTGGAAGGGGCCGGCATTGTGGTTCGCGTTTCAGGGTTCGCAGATCCTGGTCGTGCGCGGCACGCAAAACGCGAGCGTTCCGTCGGCCTCCGATCCGCGCGAATTCGGACTTGCGCCGCAACGCAGCCAGTACCTTGGCATTCTCGGCGAGCAGCATTGCTTCGCCTGCGAGCTTGAGGAGAACGTCGCGGCCCCGGAGGGCATGCAGCTTTCTGGTTTGCGTGCGCTGTTCGGCGCGCTCGACGATTCGCTGTTCGCGCTCGCGGGGCGCGCGTTCCAGATCGTAGACTGGAACCGGTCTCACCAGTTCTGCGGCCACTGCGGCACACCGACCCAGCCGAAAATCAACGAGCGGGCACGTGTCTGCCCGAATTGCGGCCAGTCGCACTACCCGCGCATCGCCCCCGCGGTCATGGCGCTGGTCAGAAGGGGCAACGAACTCTTGCTGGCGCGTTCGCCGCATTTTCCGCCCGGCATGTATAGCGCGCTCGCCGGCTTCGTCGAACCTGGGGAAACCCTGGAGCAGACACTGGTACGCGAAGTGCGCGAGGAAGTCGGCATCGAAGTCGCCAACCTGCGATACTTCGCCAGCCAGCCGTGGCCGTTCCCGCATTCGCTCATGATCGCGTTCTACGCCGACTACGCCAGCGGCGAGATCATCCCCGATCCTGGCGAAATCGAGGCCGCGGGCTGGTTTACCGCAGAGCGGCTGCCGCAGGCATTGCCGAGCAAGATCAGCATTTCCCGACGACTGATCGATGCGGCGCTCGCCGAACTCGGCGCTTCAAACTGACAACAAGCTTCTAACCGGGGAGGATGCCATGCTGAGAATCTGGGGTCGCAACAACTCGGTCAACGTCCAGAAGCCGCTGTGGTGCTGCGAGGAAATGGGCTTAGAGTATGAGCGGGTGGACGCCGGAGGCACCTTCGGCGTGGTGAACACGCCGCAATACCGCAACCTCAATCCGAACGGCTTGGTGCCAACCATTGAAGACGACGGCTTCGTGCTCTGGGAATCCAACGCCGTCGTGCGCTATCTCGCCGCCAAGCACAGCGCCGGCAACCTTTGGCCCGAGGACCTCAGGGTCCGCGCGGAAGCCGACAGGTGGATGGATTGGCAGAGCACGACATTCTGGCCGACTTTCCGGCCACTGTTTTGGAACCTCGTACGTACTCCTGCCGATCAGCGCGACGACAAGGCCATGGAAGACTCGCGCCTCAAGACGGCCGAGATCCTGGAATATCTTGATGCGCACCTCAAGAATCGCAAGTACGTCGCCGGCGAGGTGCTCACCGTCGGCGACATTCCGATGGGTTGTGCAATCCAGCGCTGGATGACCCTACCTATAGACCATCCGGAGATGCCGAATATGGAACGCTGGTATAACTCCCTGAGCTCTCGCGCAGCCTATAAGAAAATCGTGCTGCTGCCGCTGACTTGAGGCCCCTGCCGCCGGTTCAGATCACGCCCGCTGCACGCAATTTCCCGATCGCCGTGTCAGCGTAACCGGCTTCGCGCAGAATCTGATCGCTGTGTTCCCCAGGCGCGGGGGCAGGACGCTCCACCGCAAACTCGTACTCGCTCATTTTTAAGGGCGGGGCAAGCTGCAGTACATCCCCGTCACGTACCACCATCCCGCGCACCCGGATTTGCTGATCTTCGAGACTCTCCTCCAGTGAAAGCACCGGCGTGACGCAGCAGTCCGCGGCGCGGAATTTTTCCACCCAGTGCGCCTGCGGCATGCTGGCGAAGATTCTGCCCAGTTCGTCCTTGCCCCATTGCGCATCCTTGGAGCGGACTTCCCAGTGGCAGGCCTTGAGGTCCGGCCGCGCCAGCACATCGCAGACACGATCCCAGAATTTCCTCTCCAGCGCGCCGACCGCCATGTGCTTGCCGTCGAAGGTGCGATAGATCGCGTAGCAGGGTTCGCGGCCGGAGAGAAAATCCTCGCCACGGGGATGGACGTGCCCTGTTGACGCTACAGCGGCGAGCGCCTGCAAATTGTGCGAGAGCACGCCCTCCGTCATGGCGACATCGACATAACGTCCCTGACCCGTACGCTGTGCGTCCACCAACGCCGCGAGAATGCCCATGGCCGGCACCACCGCACCACCGAGGATGTCCGCGACTTGCAGATTGGGTATCACCGGATCGCCGCCGGTTCCGCCCACCTGGTCGATGAACCCGGCGTAGCCGCAGTAGTTCACGTCGTGCCCTGCCAGATCGCGGTACGGGCCGGTCTGCCCGTACCCGGAAATCGCGCAGTAGACGATGCGTGGCTTGACTTCTTTGCATACGTCATAGCCGATACCGAGCCGGTCGACGACCCCGGGGCGGAAACTCTCTACTACGATGTCCGTGTCGCGCACCAGACGCAGGAACACTTCGACGCCTTCCTTTTTTTTCAGGTCGAGGCGCAACGCACGCTTGTTGCGGTTGATGGCGAGAAACAGCGGTGCCGTCCGGCCCGCTGCGGCCCCCATGGTGCGCGCATAGTCTCCGGCGCCGGTGTCTTCGATCTTGATGACGTCCGCGCCAAGATCGGCCAGATGAAGCGTGCATACCGGGCCGGGTAGAAGACGGGTGAGGTCGAGTACGCGAATCCCCGAGAGCGGTTTGGGGCGCATCAGCCTGGTTTCTTCGGGCCGGTATAGAACTCCGGAAAGCGTTTTGCCACGACCGGGCTGTCGCTCGCCCAGGCGTGACAGGAATCGATGAGTCCTGGCCGTTCGCGCTTGCCTGCGGACTTGCTCCGCGCCGCGCGCGCCGCATACACCGTCTGAAAAGCCGTGGTCGCAATCGGGCCGAGCAACTCTACCAAGTGCGTGCAGCCCTTGGTGCCGCCCAGCAACTCTCGCGTTTTCTGGGTCCAGCCCGGCTTGATCGACAGGCCGACCAGCACCTTGAAATTCTCGGTGATGTCGCCGCAGATGCTGTAGGGCCCCCACACCGTGCGCGCCTCGACATCGTGCACCTTGAGGTCGAGGTCGAGTGTCAGCCGCAGCCACATCTCGTGCAACGGTTCGCCCGCCTTGATGGCGCCGCGGTCGCGATTCGCAAAATCGTAGGTCTTGGTATCCACGAGGTGCCCTTCGATATCCCAGAGACCATCGTCGCGCTCAAAGCCGAAACATTCGACCTTGCGGTTGTGCAGGAGCATTCGGGAAGCGGGTGTGCTGAGCGTCATTTCAGTCGAACGAAGTGGCCCGGGCGCCGCTCTTCGAGGCGTTTGAGCACTTCAAGTCTCTGCGCGGAGGAAAAATCGAGCCAGCCGGCAATTTCGTCGAGTGTGCGAAAACAACCGCGGCACAATCCGGTGAATGGATTCATCTGGCAGACATTGACACAGGGCGACTGGATGTCCTTGCGCTCCGGATTCATGCCGCCGCTTTCTCGCGTTTGGCGGCGAGTGCACGGCCTGCGCGCGATACCGTCGGCCGCTTGAGTTGCGCGCAGATGAACGCGGCAGCATCGAGCAGCTGGCCCATGTCCACGCCGGTTTCGATGCCCAGGCCGCCGAGCATGTAGAGCACGTCTTCGCTGGCAACGTTGCCGGTCGCGCCCTTCGCGTACGGGCAGCCGCCAAGGCCTGCAACTGAACTGTCGAACGTGGCCACCCCCATTTCCATCACCGCCAGGATGTTCGCTAGCGCCTGTCCGTAAGTATCGTGGAAATGGCCGGCGAGCTTCCCGACCGGGATCGTTTTCGCCACAGTTTCGATCATGCGCTGCGCCTTGGCCGGCGTGCCGGTGCCGATTGTGTCGCCCAGAGAAATCTCGTAACAGCCCATGTCGAAAAGCTGCTGCGCAACATCGGCCACAGCCTCCGGCTTCACCTCGCCTTCGTACGGGCAGCCAAGCACAACCGAGATGTAACCACGCACTCGCAGGCCGGCACTGAGCGCCGCCTTGCATACCTCGGCCTGACGTTGCATCGACTCCGCAATCGTGCAGTTGGTGTTGCGTTTCGAAAAGGCCTCAGTGGCGGCCGCGAAGCCCGCCACCTCCGTCGCCTTCGCGGCGATCGCGGCATCCAGTCCCTGCTTGTTCGGCACCAGCACCGGATAGGCGACTCCAGGCTTGCGGCGGATGCGCGCCATGACTTCCGCGGTATCCGCCATCTGCGGCACCCACTTCGGCGAAACGAAACTGCCTGCTTCGACCACGGACAACCCCGCATCCGACAGGCGATCGATCAGGGCCACCTTGACTTCGGCGGGGAGGCTGCCCGGCTCATTCTGCAAGCCGTCGCGCGGACCGACTTCGACCATCTTGACGCGTTTCGGGATTTTCATGCTTTGGTCGTTTCCTCAAACTCGAGCAACTGCGCGCCTTCGGCGACCTGCTCGCCAGCAGCAAAGTATATCCGCTTGACCGTCCCGCTCTGCGGCGCCGAAATGGTGTGCTCCATTTTCATCGCTTCGATGATCATCAGCGCCTGGCCTTTCTGTACTGGTTCCCCGTCCTTGATCAGAACCTGGACCACGGCTCCGGGGAGCGGCGAGATCAGCCTGCCGGACGGATCCTCTTCCTCGATGGTGGCAGGGGTCTCGAATTCGAGCCGATGGCTACCGCCGAAGGCGAACACCGTAAGCTCGTTCGCCCGGCGCACAACCGTGGCACGCGTACGGCTGCCTGCAAGGTCGGCGTTGATCGTCCGGTCGCCGGCAACTTCTCCGGAAGCCAGCATGGTTCCACCGGACAGTTCCAAAAGGTAACCCCGGTTACGGTAATGCGCCACCACTTCCACACGCTTGTTGGCGTCGATGAATACGAAGGTGTGATGGTTGTCCTCGTTCAGGCGCCAGCCATCGCGCGCATTCCAGGGCGAGCAAGGGTCCGCCGAACGCTTTGCGGATTGCGCCGCTTCCCGATCCATTCGCAGCAGTTCGCTCAATACCGCGACCGCCAGGATCGGGTCGGATGCCGGCCCGGCGTCGGCGAACAACTCGGTCCGGTAGCGCTCGATCAGTCCGGTATCGAGCAATGCCGACTCGTGATGCGCGTCGGCGAATGCGCGATGCCCGGTCACTGCGGAAAGAAACGCCAGATTGGTTGTCAGCCCGGCGATCTGAAATTCGCTGAGCGCGGCACACAGGCGGCGCAACGCGGAAGAGCGGTCCAGATCCCAGGCAATCAATTTGGCAATCATGGGATCGTAGTGCACGCCAACCTCGTCGCCCGCCTGCACGCCACTGTCCACACGCACGTGCGCCGACTGCGCTGGCTGGCACATATGTTCGATGCGCCCGGCGGCGGGAAGAAATCCCCGCGCTGGATCTTCCGCGTACACGCGTGCCTCGATCGCATGGCCCTTGATCGCCAATTGCTCCTGCGTCAGCGGGAGCGGTTCCCCGGACGCAACCCTTAGCTGCCATTCGACCAGATCGAGTCCCGTGATCATCTCGGTTACCGGATGCTCTACCTGCAGGCGGGTGTTCATTTCCATGAAGTAGAAGCGGCCGGTCTCGTCAGCGATAAATTCCACTGTGCCTGCGTTCACGTAGCCAATCGCTCGAGCCACAGAAACCGCGGTGTTGCCCATTTCGAGGCGGCGTTCGGCAGTCATTCCAGGCGCCGGCGCCTCTTCGAGGATCTTCTGGTGGCGGCGCTGCACCGAGCAGTCGCGTTCGAACAGGTAAACGCAATGCCCCTGCGTGTCCGCGAACACCTGCACCTCTATGTGCCGTGGACGGGCGAGATACTTTTCGATGAGCATCCGGTCATCGCCGAACGAAGAGGCCGCTTCGCGTTTTGCCGCAGCGAGCGCATCGTCAAAATCGGCGGCTTTCCCAACCACCCGCATGCCCTTGCCGCCGCCGCCCGCCGACGCCTTGATCAGCACCGGGTAGCCGATGCGATCGGCTTCCTTCCTGAGTGTCGCGGTGTCCTGCCCGGCGCCGTGATAACCGGGCACCAGCGGCACACCGGCTTTTTCCATCAGCGCCTTGGCGGCGCTCTTCGATCCCATCGACTCGATCGCGCCCGCCGGCGGCCCGATAAACTCCACGCCAGCCTGCCCGCAAGCCCTTGCAAACTCCGCGTTCTCGGAGAGGAATCCGTAACCGGGATGGATCGCCTGCGCGCCGCTTTTCGTCGCAGCCTCGAGGACGCGGTCAATGCGCAAATACGATTCGCGCGGATGCGCCGGCCCGATCAGGTAGGCCTCGTCGCAGCTCGCCACATGCAGTGCGTTTGCGTCCGCCTCCGAATAAACAGCGACGGTGCGAATGCCGAGACGTTTCGCGGTACGTGCGACACGACAAGCGATCTCGCCTCTGTTGGCTACGAGTATTTTCTCAAACATGAAACTCGATTCAAGATTTCTTGGTCCAGGCAGGCGGTCGTTTCTCCAGGAAAGCGCTGACGCCTTCGCGCCCTTCCGGGCTGACGCGGATCGAAGCTATGCGCCGGGCGGTTTCTTCGATCAGTGTGTCCTCCAGCGGACGGCGGGTAACGTCTGCGATCAACCTCTTTGCCGCTGCCAGCGAATTCGGTCCTCCCTTTAGAAGTTGATCGACGACTGATCTCACCCCCTCATCGAGTTGGTCGCCGGTGGTAACCTCATGCACCAGGCCTATGCGCCTGGCCTCCTCGGCGCCGAAGCGCTCGGCCGTAAGGAAATAGCGCCGCGCCTCGCGCTCGCCGATCGCGGCGATGACGTAGGGACTGATCACCGAAGGAATTAGCCCCAGCCGCACTTCGGACAATGAGAACGACGCTTCAACGGCAGCCACCGCAATGTCGCAGCACGCGACCAGTCCGACCCCGCCGCCAAACGCCGCGCCCTGTACCCTCGCAATCGTAGGTTTATGCATGCCGTGGAGCGTACGCATCAGGCCAGCCAACGCTACCGCGTCACGCAGGTTTTCGGCCTCGGAATACTTGGTCATGCGTTGCATCCAGTTGAGGTCCGCGCCCGCGGAGAAGCTCTTGCCGTTGGCTGCGAGCACGAGGATGCGTACTTCCATCGCCTGGTCGAGCCGGCGCAGTTCCGTGGTCAGTTCAGCAATCAGGTGGTCGTCGAAGGCGTTGTGCACGTCCGGACGGTTCATCCGGACAGTGGCGATGCCCCCCTGAATCTCAGTCTGCAATGCTTGATTCGTCATAGTAATTTTTGACTCGAAATCATCGACAGAGGGTGTTCAGTCCGGCCCGAAACGCTTCGCCACTTCCTCGAGCATCACTTCGGTTGCGCCGCCGCCGATGGATAGTACGCGCGAGTCTCGCGCCAGCCGCTCGATGGCGCTCTCGCGCATGTATCCCATGCCGCCATGGAACTGCTGGCAGGTGTAGACCACCTCGTTCACCAGTTCTCCGGTCAGGGCCTTCAGCATTGACACTTCGCGCACGCAATCCCGCTTTTGCCCGGCAAGCCATCCGCAATGGTAAAGAAACTGGCGCGCTGCGTGCGTTCTGGACTCCAGCATGGCCAGGCGTTGGCGGATCACCTGTTTGTCGAACAGCACCCCGCCGAAGGCTTTGCGGCTCTTGACGTACTCGACGGTCAAACGTATCGCCGTCAGCGAGTGGCCAACCGCAATGGCGGCCGCGGCGATACGCTCGGTCTGGAAGTTCTTCATCACCGCGTAGAAGCCTGCATTCTCTTCACCGAGCAGGTTCTCCCCCGGTACGCGACAGTCCTCGAACACCAGTTCCGCGGTGTCCGAGCACAGCCAGCCGGTTTTCTTCAGTGCGCGCCCTACCCGGAACCCAGGGAAACCTTTCTCGACGATGAACATCGAGATGCCGCGTGACCCCTTGGCTTCGCGGTCAGTGCGCGCCGCAACGAAGTAGAGATCCGCATGCACGCCGTTGGTGATGAACATCTTTGCGCCGTTCAGCAACCAACTGTCGCCGTCCTTGCGGGCGCGCGTCCGAATTGCCGCGACGTCAGATCCGGCGTCCGGCTCGGTGACTGCGACCGCGGTAATGCGCTCGCCGCGGATGATGGCGGGCAAATATCTCTCGATTTGCTCCCTCGAACCCGCATTGACCAGGTGGGGCGAGGCCATGTCGGTGTGCACCAGGACCGTCGCTGCGAAACCACCGAATGTAGTCCGCGAAACCGCTTCAGCGAACACCAGCGCGGTCAGCGCGTCCGCCTCCGCACCTCCGAACTCTGCCGGATAAGTAATGCCGAAGAACCCCAACTCGCCCATCTTGCGAAGGACATCGCGCGGGACGAAGCCCTGCTCCTCCCACGCCTCCCCGTGAGGCTCGACTTCTTTCGCCAGAAACCGTGCGACTTGATCCCGCAGGGCCACATGCTCCTCGGTGAGGTAGATCGAGTCCATGCCGCTGTGAGAGGAACGTGCGTCCATTTACTACATCCGGAACACGCCGAACCGCGAATCCTCGACCGGCGCGTTGAGCGCGGCCGAGATTGCCAATCCCAGCACCATGCGGGTGTCGGCGGGATCGATCACGCCGTCGTCCCACAGCCGCGCGCTGGCGTAGTACGGATGCCCCTGGGTTTCGTACTGCGCTCGGATCGGCGCCTTGAATGCTTCCTCGTCTTCGCGGCTCCACGTCTTGCCGGATTTCTCCAGGCCATCGCGCTTGACCTGCGCCAGCACTGCCGCCGCCTGCTCGCCGCCCATCACCGAGATGCGTGCGTTCGGCCACATCCACAGGAAACGCGGGCTATAGGCGCGGCCGCACATGCCGTAGTTGCCGGCGCCGAAACTCCCGCCGATGATCACCGTGAACTTCGGCACGCGCGCGCAGGACACCGCCGTCACCAATTTGGCGCCGTCCTTGGCAATCCCGCCGGCCTCGTACTTCTTGCCGACCATGAAGCCGGTGATATTCTGCAGGAACACCAGCGGGATGCGCCGCTGTACGCACAGCTCGATGAAATGTGCGCCCTTCATCGCGGATTCTGAGAACAGAATGCCGTTGTTCGCAAGGATGCCGACCGGATAACCGAAGATGTGCGAAAAGCCACACACCAGCGTGGTGCCGTAGAGCGGCTTGAATTCGTCGAGTTCGCTGCCGTCCACGATCCGGGCAATAACTTCGCGCACTTCGAACGGTTTACGCGCATCGGTGGGCACCACGCCGTGCAGTTCGGCCACCTCGTAGAGCGGCTCACGCGGTTCGCGGATCTCGAGCCCGATCTCCTTTTTCAGGTTGAAGTGCGAAACAATGCGGCGCGCCAGTTCCAGCGCATGCGGGTCGTTGAGCGCGTAGTGGTCCGCGACGCCGGAAATGCGGGCATGCACATCCGCACCACCTAACTCCTCCGCGCTTACCACCTCGCCGATCGCGGCCTTGACCAGCGGCGGGCCGGCTAGAAAGATTGTGCCCTGATTTCTGACGATGATCGCTTCATCGGCCATCGCCGGCACGTACGCGCCGCCAGCGGTACACGACCCCATCACCACCGCGATCTGTGGAATTCCGGCTGCCGACATGTTCGCCTGGTTGTAGAAGATCCGCCCGAAATGATCTCGGTCAGGGAACACTTCGTCCCAGGTGGGCAGGTTCGCACCGCCGGAATCGACCAGGTAGATGCAGGGTAGTCGGTTTTGCTGCGCAATCTCTTGCGCCCGCACGTGCTTCTTGACCGTTATTGGAAAATAAGTGCCGCCTTTCACCGTCGCGTCGTTGGCTACGATGACACATTCGCGCCCCGACACCCGCCCAACACCGGTAATGATGCCAGCGGCCGGCACAGCGCCGTCGTACATGTTCCACGCGGCAAGTTGCGACAACTCCAAAAAAGGCGACCCGATATCGAGCAACCGCCGGATGCGCTCGCGTGGCAGCAGCTTGCCGCGGCTGAGGTGTTTTTCGCGCGCCGCCGCGCCGCCACCCTGACTGATCAGCCCGATCTTTGCGCGCAGGTCGGCGACCAGCGCCGACATCGCCTCCTGGCTGCCTTTGAAATCGGGTGCGCGCGGGCTGAGCTTGCTGCGAATCGCGGTCATGACGGTGACTTCCTGTCCGGAATGGGATGGCCGGGCAGGAGTTGATACGGATGCTTCCAACCACGCATGGCGCGAATGCGTGCAAGCCAGTCACGGATGTTCGGGTGCACATTCCAGTCGATGCCGATTTCCTCGTCGAAGAACAAATACGCGCATATCGACAGGTCGGCGATAGTCGGCCGCTCGCCAACCACGAAGCTACGGCCGGACAGGTGCGTATCCAGCACCTTCCAGGCGCTTTCCGAACGCTTGCGGAAGTTGTCGACGACGGCCTTGTCCGTGTCCGGCGCAAACTGGCGCAGGAAACGGTAGGTCGCCGTATAGCTGGTGAGCTTGTGGTTGTCCCAGAACAACCAGCGTGAGACTTCCCGGCGTTCCATGTCATTGTTCCATCCGAACTGGCCGAACTGCTCGACCAGATAGTCGAGCATTACGCCGGACTGACTCATGCGCTTGCCGTGGTGCTCGAGCACCGGCGCTTCACCCATGACATTGATCGCGCGGTACGCCGGCGTACGCGTTTCGCCGTTGAAAAAATCCACAAAGCGCGGCGTCCAGTCGGCCCCGACGAGTTCGAGGTACAACGCCGGCTTGTACGAGTTACCGGACTGCGCGAAGCCGTACAACGTGTATTCGGCCATCCGTCTAGGATTTCGGCGGGAACGGCGTGTTGTTGAGCTTGGCGATTGCTGGAACCAGCGACGCTACCAGATGGTCCGGACCGCCGAAGCCGAGATTCACCGCCTGAGTCAATGTTTGCAGCGTTGCCGCTGCCATCGAACCCGCCACACCGAATTCCATCGCCATCTGGTTGTAGTAACGCACGTCCTTGAGCGCATTGGCGAGCCCGAACTTCATCCCCGTGAAATCGCCATCGATCGCCTTGCCTGCCAGCATCTGGAAGATGCCCGAGTTAGCCGCGCCGGTCGAAACCAGCTGGAAGTACTTCTTCGGATCCACCCCGAGTTTCGCGCACGCAGTCAGCGCCTCCGCTATCAGCGCCATCTGTCCGATCGCGGCGCAGTTGTTGATCAGCTTGACCTTATGACCCGCACCGACGGCGCCTATATGGAAGATGTTCTCGCAAAACGCCTTGAGCACCGGCTCGATCTCTCTGAACGTGGCCGCGTCGGCGCCGACCATAGTGTTGAGGCGTCCCTGTTCCGCCTCCACCGGGGTGCGGGTCAGCGGCGCATCGACAAAGCGCACACCCCTGGACTCGAATTCGCCGGCGATCTTCAGCGTCGAACCCGGCTGGCTCGTCGAAGTATCCACCACTATTTGCCCAGAGCGCGCCGATTCGAGAACTCCGCTCTTGCGATAAACCAGGTCTTCCACTTGTGGCGAGCCGGTCACGCAGATGAATACAATTTCGCTGGCAGAGACCAGACTGGCCACGTCCTTCGCTTCTTTTGCGCCGTGCTTCACCAGGTCTTCGACTGGCGCACGATTCTTGTGGCCGAGGATGCTGGTGGGGAATCCCTTCTCCACCAGGTTCTTCGCCATGCCGTGACCCATCATGCCTACGCCGATGAATCCTATTTTCTTGTTCGCCACTTTTAGCTCCTCAAATTCAGATCAAAATCCAACGCAGAGACACTAAGACCAGAGGTAGTGGTGCCTCATTCATCGACCATGTGCGACATCCCTTTCGCCTTCCCGCTGTGCCCTACAGTTTTTCTCCGCGCCAATGCGTCTAGACGAGTTCAACAGCCATTGCCGTGGCTTCGCCACCGCCGATGCAGAGCGAGGCGACACCGCGCCTGCCGCCGCGCTTGCGCAAGGCGCCGATCAGCGTTACGAGAATTCGCGCGCCGGACGCACCGATCGGATGGCCAAGCGCGCAGGCTCCGCCATGGACGTTCACCTTCTCGTGCGGCAGTTTGTGTTCCTTCATCGCCGCCATCGTCACCACGGCGAACGCTTCATTGATCTCGTACAGGTCGACCGCGTGCGCGCTCCAGCCGGTCTTGTCGAAAAGCTTCCTGATCGCGCCGACCGGCGCGGTGGTGAACCAGCCCGGTTCCTGCGCATGGGTGGAATGACCGGCAATGGTTGCGAGCGGTCCGAGGCCGAGTCTGTCGGCTGTCGAGCGACGCATCATCACCAGCGCCGCGCCACCGTCCGAAATGGAACTCGAATTCGCCGCTGTCACAGTGCCGTCCTTGCTGAACGCGGGCTTGAGCACCGGGATCTTGTCGAAATTCGCTTTGAACGGCGATTCGTCATGCTCGACGAAGCGTTCATCCTTGCCGGCCTTGATCGCGATCGGCACGGTCTCCCATGCGAACGAACCATCCCTGTTGGCTTTCTGTGCGCGCTCCAGAGATACAACGGCGAACTTGTCCTGATCTTGCCGGCTGAACTGGTACTTTGCCGCGCAGTCTTCGGCAAAGCTGCCCATCAGCCTGCCTTTGTCGTAGGCATCTTCCAGGCCGTCCAGGAACATGTGATCGAGCACCTGCTGATGCCCCATGCGGTAGCCCGAGCGTGCCTTCGGCAATAGATAGGGCGCATTGCTCATGCTCTCCATCCCGCCCGCGACCATCACGTCGTTGGTCTCCGCACTAAGCAGGTCGTGCGCGAGCATCGCGGCTTTCATCCCCGAACCGCACATCTTGTTCACGGTTGTGCAGCCTGCAGACAACGGCAGACCCGCGCCGAGCGACGCCTGCCGCGCCGGCGCCTGCCCCTGTCCCGCCGGCAGCACGCAGCCCATGATCACTTCCTGCACCTGGTCGGGCTTGACGCCTGCGCGTTCGATCGCGGCGCGGATCGCCGCCGCGCCGAGCTGCGGAGCCGCGAAGTCCTTCAGTTCGCCCTGCAGCGCTCCCATGGGCGTGCGCGCAGCCGAAACAATTACGATCGGATCGTTAACCATTGCTCCTCCTGGGAAAAGCTATCAACTGGCCGTTTGTGTCGTGCGGCGAGCGAAACGGTTGCGGAAACGCAACGCCTCCGGATACGGAAACACGTCTTCTATATGCCCGTCCGCGATGCGCAGCTTGATTGCATTCCAGTAATCCGCGTCAAGCAGGTCGGCGTGGTACTCAAGGAAGCACTTGCGCACCCTCGTGTCCCCCAGCAGGAATGCGGCAAACTCCTCCGGGAACACGTCGTTGGCGCCCACCGGGTACCAGGGTTCAGCGGACATCTCGTCTTCGGGAGTACGCGGCGCCGGCATGCGGCGGAACGTGCAATCCGTCATATAGGCGACCTCATCGTAGTCGTAGAACACTACCCGGCCGAAGCGGGTCACCCCGAAATTCTTGAACAGCAGGTCCCCCGGGAAGATGTTCGCCGCCGCCATCTGCTTGATGGCGTTGCCGTACTCCCGGATTGCGTGCACTACTTGTTCGTCATCAGCGCCGTCCAGATGCATGTTGAGCGGCACCATGCGCCGCTCGATATAGACATGCTTGACGACAAGCGTGTCTCCTTCCTCTTCGAATACGGTCGGTGCGACCGCTCGTAGCTGCGTCAGCACCTCCGGTGCAAATCGTTCCTTCGGAAATGCCACGTCCTTGTATTCCAGCGTATCCGCCATGCGCCCAACGCGATCGTGGTACTTCACCAGCAGGTACTTTTCCATCACCCGCTTGCGGTCGGTATCTTTCGGAGGCGAGATGACGTCCTTGATCACTTTGAACACGTACGGGTAGGAAGGCAGCGTGAACACCAGCATGACCAGTCCGCGGATGCCGGGCGCGATCACGAAGTCGTCGCTCGAGTGCCTGAGGTGATGCAGAAAATCGCGATAAAAAAGCGTTTTGCCGTGTTTCTGAAGGCCGAGCGTGGTGTAGATCTCTGCAGCAGGCTTGTTGGGCAACAGAGTCTTGAGGAACTCCACGTAACCGGACGGTACCTCCATGTCCACCATGAAGTACGACCGGCTGTAACCGAAAAGGATGGACAACTGCTCGGTATCGAGCAGAACGGTATCCAGATAGATGCTGCCGTCTTCGTTGCGCAGGACGGCGATCGCGAATGGATACTCGTTGTTGCCGTTGATAATCTTGCCGATCGCGTACGCGCCCTTGTTGCGGAAAAACAGCGACGTCAGGACCTGGATCTGGTGATTTGCGTCAGGCAGGAAAGGGCGCCCCAGATGCGCGCGCCATACGCGCAGCAGCCATCGTGTATCCCGATGCAGGTCGCGGAACGGGTTGCGCAGCCCGAAGTCGCGCAGGACCTGTGCAATGGTCGCCCGCAGCCCGGTCTTTGCCGGGTAGTAGCTGCGATAGGTCGGCGGGTCGGAGTCCATGTGCTCGGTAGAGATCGTCGGGCGCACGAACAGGAAATCGTTGTGGTAGTAGCTGCGATGCAGGATGCGGCAGGTTACCGAGTTAAAAAAAGTCTCTGCGCATTCCGGTTGCTTGTGATTGGCGAGCAGACCGATGTAATGCAGCTTTACTTGCTGCCAGATCGTATCGGGAAGCCGATCGGAGTTGAAGCGGCGTTGCAGGTACTCGACCGTCTCGCTCACGCGGTGTTCGTAAAACTGGATGCGCTCGCGCGAGATGCGCTGGATCTGCGCCCATTGCCCCGCTTCGAACAGCGATCTTGCGTAGCGGCTGGTTTCGCGAAACAACCGGTAGTGACGGTTGAAGCCGTCCAGCATTCCCTGGGCGATCAGAAACGCAAGCTCCGGCTGGGTTTGTGTCGTGACGGCTGTCATCGTGTTAAGGGTTTCGTCGACGCGCTCTGCATCCTCTGCTGTGAGCGCTTCAGGAGGTTTCCCTGAAAAGTTCGCGGCCGATAAGCATCCGCCGGATCTCCGATGTGCCAGCGCCGATCTCGTAAAGTTTCGCATCACGCCATAACCTGCCGGTCGCGTAATCGTTGATATAGCCGTTGCCGCCCAGTGCCTGGATCGCTTCGCCGGCCATCCATGTCGCCTTTTCCGCGGCGTAGAGAATGGCGCCGGCGGCGTCCTTGCGCGCGGTCTCGCCGCGATCACAGGCCCTGCCCACCGCATATACGTAGGCCTTGCAAGCATTCATCGTGGTGTACATGTCGGCAATCTTGCCCTGCATCAACTGGAACTCGCCGATCGGCTGGCCGAACTGCTCGCGCTCGTGCACGTACGGCATCACCACGTCCATGCAGGCTTGCATGATGCCCAGCGGTCCGCCGGCGAGCACCGCGCGCTCGTAGTCGAGTCCGCTCATCAGCACCTGAACGCCGCGGTTGAGTTCGCCCAGCACGTTCTCCGCCGGCACTTCGCAGTCCCGAAACACCAACTCGCAGGTGTTGGAGCCGCGCATTCCAAGCTTGTCGAGCTTCTGCGCGGTAGAGAAACCGTTGCAGCCCTTTTCGACGATGAAGGCTGTTATTCCTTTCGGTCCCGATTTCACATCGGTCTTTGCATACACCACGAGGACGTTTGCGTCCGGCCCGTTCGTGATCCACATCTTGTTGCCGTTGAGGATATAGCGCTCGCCCTTCCTCTCCGCGCGTAGCTTCATGCTCACCACGTCGGAGCCTGAATTCGGCTCGCTCATCGCCAGCGCGCCTACGTGTTCGCCGGAAATCAGTTTCGGCAAGTACTTGCGCTTCTGTGGCTCGCTTCCGTTGCGGCGGATCTGATTGACCGCCAGGTTCGAGTGCGCGCCATAGGACAGCCCGACTGAGCCCGATGCGCGGGAGATCTCTTCCATCGCCACCACGTGCGCAAGATAGCCCATGTTGGTACCGCCGTATTCCTCCTCGACGGTAAGGCCAAGCAGTCCTAAACCACCGAGTTTTCGCCACAGGTCCAGTGGGAATTCGTTGTTGCGGTCTATATCGGCCGCGCGCGGGACGATCTCCCTGGTTGCGAAGTTCTGCACGGTGTCGCGCAGCATGTCGATGTCTTCGCCAAGGTTAAAGTTGAGCGTCGGGTAGCTCTTGAAAAAAATCTCGGGTTTCATTGGTCGGGCCTTCCGTGCATCGTCATCAGGGTCTGGAGCAATGTGGCGCACAGGGTTTCGCGGCCGTCCTTGACCACGCCGGCATCCACCCGCGCGACTATCAGCGTGCGACCGGACTTCAGCACCGTGCCGCGGGCGATCAATAGTTCGCCGTCTCCCGGCGCCAGCAGGTTCATCTTGTACTCCACCGTCAGAACGCTGGCGTCCTGCGGCATCAGGGTGAACGCCGCGTACCCGCCCGCCGTGTCTGCGATGGTACCGACGATGCCGCCATGGTAGTAGCCATGCTGCTGCGATAGTTCAGGCTTGAAGGGCAGATGGAATTCGCACTCGCCAGGTTCGAGTCGCACCAACTCCGCACCGATCAGCGTCATGATTTTCTGCCGATCGAAACTGGCCCGCACGCGCTCGGCGAAGTCGGGGTCCCTGCATTCAAACGCGCTCAAGCGTGCTCCATGACGGCAGACTGTAGTTGACGTTGACGTTAACGTCAATCTGAAACCGCAATAGCTAATCTAAATATATTGAAATCAGTTGGTTAAGTCGTCTGCTGGCCTATCGACTGGTGCCACGCGATTTCCGTGCACAGGATCGGTCACTAGCTGCGTCTCCCATGCAAAAAATACATATAGTCATGATTTTAGGTTGATATCTGGCTTGCCGGGATTGCCCCGATCGGGCTTCTTGGCGTTCCCATCCAGAAAATCCCGGCACTGGTGCTCGAATGCAGCAATTTCGCCCAAAACCGCCTCGATGTCCTCGCGTTGCTGCTCGAGGATGGCGCGACGCCGGTGCAACACTTCGAGAAAACGTTCGACCTGGACCTGTTCGTCCTTGGCGGCGTCGTAGAGATCGATGAGTTCGCGGATTTCATATAACGAGAGCCCGAGGCGCTTGCCGCGAAGGGTAAGCTTGAGGCGAACCTTGTCGCGGTGGCCGTAAATCCGATTGCGTCCCGCGCGGCTGGGCGAAAGCAGGCCCTGGTCTTCGTAAAAGCGGATCGCACGCGTTGTGAGACCGAATTCGCGCGCCAGTTCTGTAATGCTGTATTTAGAGTTTTCCATACGCAACGCAGTTTACGTAAACGTAAAGTAGAATCCAACTCTATCGCAGCACACGCGCGCCAAACCTTCCGACAATTCACTCATGCAGACACCTGCTCGCGCGGCGCGCCTCGAAACGCCCGCACCGCTCACCTTTCCGTCACCGGTACCACCTCCGGGAGGAAACGTGCAGGAGATCGCGTCGGGCGTGTTCTGGCTTCGCATGCCGCTGCCATTCGCGCTCGATCACATCAATCTCTGGTTGTTGCGCGATGGCAAAGGTTGGACCGCGGTGGACTGCGGGATCGCCGCCGACGCCACCCGCGTTCACTGGGAACAGATCTTCCGCGAAGTGCTTGGCAACGCCGGACTCACGCGGGTGCTGGTGACGCATTTTCATCCAGACCATTTCGGCAATGCCGGTTGGTTGACGCAGCGATTCGGCGCGCCTTTGTGGATGAGCGAGTCCGAGTACCTGAACGCCCATGCGCAGTATCAAGTCCAGGCGGGGTTCGGAGCCGATGCCACCGCAAGGTTGTTCGCCGAACATGGGCTCGACCCCGAGGGCGTTGCCGCGATCAAGGGACGCGGCAATTCCTACCGCAAGATCGTTTCCGAACCACCCACCTCATTCGTGCGTATGTTGGATGGCGACCAGATCGACGTCGGCGGCAACAACTGGCGTGTAATCGTCGGGTGGGGGCACGCCCCCGAGCACGCGGCGCTGTATTCGGAATCGCTGGGCATACTGATCTCCGGCGACATGCTGCTGCCGAAAATAAGCACCAATGTGAGCGTGTGGCCAACCGAACCCATGGGTGACCCGCTGAAACTTTTCTTGCGCTCGATCGACCGTTTTGTCGAACTGCCCGCGGATACACTGGTGCTGCCTTCCCACGGCCTGCCGTTTCGCGGCGCCCATACTCGGGTGCAGATGCTGCACGCGCATCATAGCGACCGGCTGGCGGAAGTGTTCGAAGCCTGCGTCTCGCCGAAGAGTGCCAAGGATCTGCTGCCGGTCTTGTTCCGCCGCACACTTGACGCACATCAGACTTTCTTCGCGATGGGCGAATCCATAGCGCACCTGCACTATCTCTGGTATCAGGGCCGGGTGACGCGAGCGTACGACGCGCAGGGCGTTCACCGGTTCGTTAGGGCGACTTGATGCACGTCGATGGCGTCGCGTATCGCAGTATCTGGCGCGACGGCAATGTCGTCCGCATCGTCGATCAGACCCTGCTGCCGCATACCTTCAGGGTCGTCAAGCTTGTCAACGCGGACGAAGTGGCCGACGCGATCCGCAACATGCGGGTGCGCGGCGCGCCGCTGATCGGCGCCGCCGCGGCATTCGGCATGGCCATGGCAATGGCGGCCGATGCGTCCGGCGCCAATTTGACCCGCACAGCCGAACACCTCGCCAAGACCAGGCCGACCGCAATCAACCTGCGTTGGGCAATCAGCCGGATGGCCCATGTGCTGCGGCCGCTCACGGTGCAGGATCGCCCGGAAGCAGGGTGGAAGGAAGCGCAGGCGATCGCTGACGAGGATGTAGCGATGAATCATGCAATCGGGCAGCACGGCATGGAGTTGATTCGCAAGGCTGCGGAGGCTCGTTCCGGACCGGTGAACGTGCTCACTCATTGCAATGCCGGATGGCTGGCCACCGTGGATATGGGTACCGCGCTGGCGCCCATCTATCTGGCCCATGACCAAGGCATACCTGTCCACGTTTGGGTGGACGAGACCCGCCCGCGCAACCAGGGATTGCTTACCGCCTGGGAGCTCGCGCATCACGGCGTGCCGCACACAGTCATCGCCGACAATGCCGGCGGGCACCTGATGCAGCGCGGCCAAGTGGAAATCGCGATCGTCGGGGCAGATCGCGTCACCGCACGCGGCGACGTGTGCAACAAGATCGGCACCTATCTGAAGGCGCTGGCCGCGAAGGATTGCGGCATCCCGTTTTGTGTGGCGTTTCCAGGCTCGACCATAGACTGGGATATCGAGGACGGATTCGTGGGCATCCCGATAGAAGAGCGCGGAGCCGATGAACTGCGATCGGTCTCCGGCCGTGCTGGTAACGGCGAACCGGCGCGCTTGTGGCTGGTGCCGGAGAAAAGCCCGGTCGCCAATCCGGCGTTCGACGTCACACCCGCCGCGCTGGTGTCCTGGCTCATCACCGAGCGAGGGCTTGCGCCGGCGTCGCGTGTGGGTCTGTCGGCGCTCTATCCGGAACGTTCGCGGCGATGAACGAATTGTCACTGAGAAAGGAAATCATCGCGACGGCGCTGGCGATGAATTCTCTCGGCATCAACCGCGGCAAGTCCGGCAACGTCAGCGCGCGCTGGAAGGACGGATTCCTGATCACGCCATCGGGCCTCCCGTACGAAGAAACCAGACCCGCCGACATCGTCTTCGTTGACAGAAAGGGTCAACCAACCGGCAAACGGCCTCCGTCTTCGGAGTGGCGCTTCCATCAAGACATTCACCGTACCCGCAAAGATGTGCAAGCGGTGGTTCACGCGCACTCGAGTTTCGCCACCGCGCTCGCCTGTCTCGGGATGGACGTGCCAGCTTTTCACTACATGATCGCGGTTGCCGGCGGCAACAGCATTCGTTGCGCGCCGTACGCCACCTTTGGCACCCAGGAATTGTCCGACCACGCGTTGAAGGCGATGGCAGATCGCAAAGCCTGCCTGTTGGCGAATCACGGAATGATCACCACCGGTAACAGCCTCAAGCAGGCACTGGCTCTGGCTGTAGAAGTCGAAGCATTGTGCGAGCAATATTGGCGCGCGGTGCAGATCGGACAGCCCGCCGTTCTTTCGGATGCCGAAATGGAAACTGTGCTGGAGAAATTCAAGACCTACGGCATAGCTGCAGAAGGCCGCCGCGCACCTCGGTGAGCGCCGGTTTTTTCGGACGCGCGCTTGCGCTGTCATGCAGTTGCGCCTAGCTTAGCAGCCATGGCCGACGAAAAACCAACCACCGCCCCCTCCGTCGATGCAACGGAATTCGCGCGCACGCTCGCTGAAATTGCGTTGCGCAGCAATCATCTGTTCAAGGAGCACCTCGCCCAACAGTCCGGGGAGGCCGGCGAGGAACCGGTGGACGAACTCGGCGTCGGCAAAGCCTTTACCGACCTGGCGACGAAGCTGATGACCGACCCCTTCAAACTCGCCGAGGCCGGGATGCGGATGTGGCAGGACTACTTCATGCTGTGGCAAAACACCATGAAAAAGGCTATGGGCCAGGAATCGGCGCCGGTCGCGGAAGTTGCCAGGTCCGACAATCGCTTCCGCAACGAACTGTGGCAGAACAACCTGGTCTTCGACTACATCAAGCAGTCGTACCTGATCGCCGCGCAGAACATCCAGAAGACGGTCTCCGAAGTCGAAGGCCTCGATGTGCAGACCGCGCGCAAAGTGAAGTTCTTCACCCGCCAGTATGTCGACGCGCTGGCCCCGAGCAACTTCGTAATGACCAATCCCGAAGTTCTGAAGACCACGGTGGAGACCGGTGGGAAAAATTTGCTCGACGGTCTCAATCATCTGCTCCACGATCTGGAACGCGGCCACGGCAAGCTGGCGATCAGCATGACCGACTACAAGGCGTTCAAGATGGGCGAGAACGTCGCTACCACGCCCGGAAAAGTCGTCTTCCAGAATGAATTGATGCAGCTGATCCAGTATCAGCCGGCGACCAAGGAGGTTTCCAAGACGCCGCTTCTGATTGTTCCGCCGTGGATCAACAAGTATTACATCCTCGACCTGCGGCAGAAGAACTCGTTCATCAAGTGGACGGTGGACCAAGGCATTACGGTGTTCGTCGTTTCCTGGGTCAATCCCGGCAAGGAACTCGCGAACAAAGGCTTCGAGGACTACATGCTGGAAGGCCCGTTGGCGGCACTGGACGCCGTGGAGAAGGCAACCGGCGAGCGTGAAGTCAACATGATTGGTTATTGTCTGGGCGGTACGCTTACCGCAGCAGCGCTAGCGTGGATGGTGGCGAAGGAACAGTCGCGGGTAAAAAGCGTGACCTTCTTCACCGCGCTCCTGGATTTCTCGGAACCCGGCGAACTCGGCGTGTTCGTGGACGAAGGCGTGCTCGCCAACCTGGAAAAAAAGATGGAGAGCCGCGGTTACCTCGAAGGCGTGGAGATGGCGGGCACCTTCAACATGCTGCGAGCCAACGACCTGATCTGGTCGTTCGTAGTGAACAACTATCTGCTCGGCAAGGAGCCCTTTCCGTTCGACCTGCTGTACTGGAACTCGGACGCCACCCGCATGCCCGCGAAGATGCACGCCTTCTACCTGCGCAACATGTACGTCAAGAACAAATTGCGCGAACCAAACGGAATCACGCTCGCCGGCGTGCCGATCGACCTGTCCAAGGTGGATATTCCCACGTATTTCATCTCCACGGTCGAGGACCACATCGCACCGTGGAGGAGCACTTATCTCGGCGCCCGGTTGCTCAAGGGTCCTGTCCGCTTCGTGCTTGGGGGCTCGGGCCACATTGCCGGCATCGTCAATCCGCCGGAGGCAAACAAGTACTGGTACTGGACCCACGAAAAGCTGCGCGACAGCGCCGACGAATGGCTTTCCACCGCGGAGAAGCGTGAAGGTTCGTGGTGGAACGATTGGGGCAACTGGATAGCGGGCTTCGGCGGCGACAGGGTCCCCGCTCGCGTTCCTGGCGAAGGCAGTCTGAAAATCATCGAGGATGCGCCGGGCACATACGCGAGCTTCAGGCTCGACGCGGAGCCGGAGAAGAAGCCAGAGACACCGGGGAAAGCGAAGCCTAAGAAGAAAAACTGACCTGGAATCGGGCTCGAGTTTCAGTTCGTTTGCCGATGCGAATCGTGGTTCTGGCGATGTCCCGTATTACAGCCATCGGGCCTTTCTGAAACGATAGAAAAGATAGCCATCAATCCCCAGCATTACCGCCATGGTCAACGGGTAGCCCAGGATCCAGTTGAGTTCCGGCATATAACGAAAATTCATGCCGTAGATGCCTGCGATCATGGTCGGCACCGCAACCAGCGCGGCATATCCGGCCAAACGCTTGGTGACCTCGTTATCCTGGATGGTCAGCAGGGAGAGGTTCACCGATATCGCGGTGGTAACCATTTCCCGCAGGATGTCTATCGACTGGTTCAACCGTGCCAGGTGGTCGTAAACGTCGCGGAAATACTCCTGGAGTCCCGCACAAAGCTGCGGCACCCGGCCGCCGTAGAGTTTGGTGGTTGCCTCCTGAAGCGGACCGATGGCGTGTTTGAGCGTCATCAGCTTCTGCTTCAGAATGTATAACGATTCAATGTTCGCGCGATTGCTCTGCCCGGAGAAAATCCGCTTCTCGATTTCCTCGAGTTCCGCCTCCAGCGCGTCGAACACCGGGAAGTAGCGGTCAACCACGGCGTCCATCATCGCGTACAGCACGTACGCCGCTCCGTGGCGCAACAGTTCCGGCTCGCGTTCGCTTCGCGCACGCACGTCGGCAAATCCCCGCTCGGTACGGCTGCGAACCGAAAGCACGTAGTTGGGGCCGACGAATATGTCGACTTCGCCGACTTTCAACTCGTCCCCCACAAGTTCGACGGTGTGGAGCACAACGAACAGCGAATCGCCGTACTCCTCGATCTTGGGCCGCTGGTGCCCGTGTCGCGCATCCTCGACTGCAAGTTCGTGCAGTCCGAACTCTCGCTGCATCGTTTCGAGTTCTTCCGGGGTCGGCTCGTAAAGCGCGACCCAGACAAAACACTCCGGCCGGCGAACGTACTCGTGGATTTCCCGCGGTTCGATGTCGGCGAGCTTCCGTCCTTCCTGGTATGCAACGCAGTTGATGAGCATGGCGATCTCCTGGTGGGCATCGTAGCACTGCACGAAGGGGACATCAGCGACGCCGAGTCCCATGACGCCCGGAGCATGCCCTCAACGGTGTCATGAAATGTGGCGACTTCGTTTACTCCGGGCATTCAGGTCTTAGACGGTGCGCAGCGAAGCGAGATAGCGCATGCCCTCGATCGCCCGGTTGCCGTACCAGGAAGTCATTTCTGCATCGATCAATGAAACCGTCACCGTCCGAACGGCATGACCAGGCACCGGCGAGGTAACGTTCATCGTCTCTTTTACCGACTCCACGTCCCGCTGGCGGAACGCGTAAGGCTCGGTAGAGAGCAAAACGCGATCCACGCGTCCAGAGACCGATTCGAGATGGACCGTTGGATAGCGATCCGGATTTCCCATATCGATCTGGTCCCAGCCCACCGACGCTAGCGCGCGCGATATGTAGGTGTCGGGCGAAATCGTCATCCACGGGTCTTTCCAGATCAGGTACAAGACTCGCTCGCGGGGCTGCCGGGAAGTTGTTTCGACAGCTGTGCGATATGCAGCTTGGAATTCTTGCGCGAGACATTCCGCCACGGCCTCGGCGTCAAAGATTCCACCTAGCAGTCGAAACAAAAGAGGGTTGTCTAGTGGCCCCACAGGGTGGGTCACGATCACGTTCGGCACAAACGCTGCCGCCGCTTCGACTCTTTCGCGAGGATTTTCGTCGACGTTTACGATCAGGTGAGTAGGCGCCAGCGCCTGGATTTTTTTCAGGTCGAAGTCCTTGGTGCCGCCGACCTTTGTCACCTTTTTTACCTCGGGCTTCGGATGGACGCAGAACCCCGTACGCCCGACCACTAGCGGCCCAAGTCCCAGCGCGAATAACAGTTCGGTAATGCTCGGAACGAGGCAGATGATGCGGGCGTCCCGCCCGGCTTGCACATGGGAACGGCCGACCGCGTCGGTCAAACCTGGGCGTCCAGTGTTCACGCAAACTCTCCGGCTTGCGCCAAGTGTCCTGTTCCGCTAGTTCGTGGGTCAACTCGCAAACCTAGGAAGTCATTCCCACTTTCAATATGGCAGCAACCCATCAGCGCCCGGAAAACCTGCGAAATTGGTGTCAGGCAAGGCGCGAGTCCTCGCCAGTGGCGGGCACCACAGCGAGGACTCGTAACACAGCATGGCACCGATTCTCGTCGGGTTTTCGGCCGCGAACTAGCGGAACAGGACACTGGCTACGGTTGGCGCTTGGACGCCGGTTTCCCTGTCGTGCGGACATTGTGCGTCTTGCGTGCCGCCGATCCAAACCCAGGCGGGGGGGAAGATAACGGTATCAGGCTCTCCTTCAATGTTCGCAACACGAAGCTCGACTTGCTGTGCCGGATCCCCGGAATCCGGTACAGGCGCTCGCGCAAAAGTCGCTCGTAATCGCGCGTGTCCTTGACCGCGATGCGGATGTAATAGTCGTAATCGCCCGAGACGAGGTAAGCCTCGAGCACTTCCGGGATCTGTTCCAGCGTCTTGCCGAATTCGTAAAGCGTCTCGTCGGTGTGGCTTTCGAGAGTGACCTGCACGATCACCGTCTCCGAAAAACCGATTGCGGCGGGATCGATGCGGACGGTGTAGCCCTGGATCACCCCATCGGCCTCCATTTTTCTGATCCGGTTCCAGCAAGGGGTCGGCGACAGGCCCACGCGCTTGCTGATGTCCTGCAGGCTCGCACGCGCGTCGCCTTGCAGCACTTTCAATATGCCGACATCGAACTTATCGAGAGCCATTCTTTAAAATGAGTGTTTATAAGAAAATATAACTGAATATACAGCGTTTTTCAGGTAAAGAAGATGCATTTTCTGCAAGCAGGTAGGTACGATGGGTTTGCCCACGGAGCGTCTTGCCAATTGAACAGCCGACCACGGGACGTGCAAGATGTCCTTGCCGGGCGGCATGTGGAACTGCGCAAAGGACGACTGGTCCGATGCGCTGCAGGGGCGCCGCCGAACCCAAGGCGGAGTGCCTTATGTCCGAATTCCTACAGGAGTCAGGCATGCAAGAAGTTACATTGGACGACAAGTATGCTTCCGATCAGGGGCGCGTTTATCTGACCGGCATCCAGGCGCTGGTGCGCCTGGCCCTGGTCCAGCGCAGGCGGGATTTGGCGGCAGGGCTCAATACCGCCGGATTCATCTCAGGCTATCGCGGCTCGCCGTTGGGCGGACTCGACGAAGCGCTGTGGAAGGCTGGCAAGCACCTCGAAGCCCACCACGTGAAATTCCAGCCAGGCGTCAACGAAGAACTCGCTGCCACCGCCGTGTGGGGCACGCAGCAGGTGCATCTGATTGGCGAGTCGAATTACGACGGCGTGTTTGCCATGTGGTACGGCAAGGGACCGGGCGTTGATCGTTGCGGCGATGTGTTCAAGCACATGAACTTCGCCGGAACCGCGAAGCACGGCGGCGTGCTGCTGGTTGCGGGCGACGACCATGGGGCTTACTCCTCCACGCTTCCGCACCAGAGTGATCACCTGTTCTCGGCGTCGATGATCCCAGTCCTGTACCCCTGCAATGTGCACGAGTACATCGAACTGGGTTTGCACGCCTGGGCCATGTCGCGGTTCTCCGGATGCGCGGTTGGATTCAAGGCACTGGCCGATACGGTAGAGTCGTCCGCTTCGATCGAGGCGGACCCGTTTCGGATCCAGACCAGGCTGCCGGAAGATTTCGTGATGCCGGAAGGCGGACTGAACGGCCGGCTTTCCGGTGATCTGCTCGGCCTGCAGGCGCGCCGGCAGGAAGCGCTGATGCAGGATTACAAGATCTACGCAGCCATGGCCTACGCGCGGCTGAATCGTCTCAACCGCACAACCATCGATTCGCCCAAGGCGCGGCTCGGCATCATCGCTTCCGGCAAGTCGTACATGGATGTTTTGGAAGCGCTGGAGGAATTGGGCATAACCGAGCGCAACGCCGCTGAAATCGGCGTCCGGCTGTTCAAGGTTTCGATGCCCTGGCCGCTGGAACCGGACGGAGTGCGCGAATTCTCGAAAGGGCTGGAAGAAATCCTGGTCGTCGAAGAAAAGCGCCAGGTGGTCGAATACCAGCTCAAGGAACAGCTTTACAACTGGCATCCAGACGTGCGCCCACGGGTAATCGGCAAGTTCGACGATCAGGGCGAGTGGGTGCATCCGCGTGGCGAATGGCTGCTCCCCGCGAAGGCTGATTTTTCCATCGCCCAGATCGCCCGCGTCATCGCTGGGCGCATTGGGCGCTTTCACCAGAGCGATCTGATCAAGGCACGGCTTGCGTTCCTGGAGGCAAAAGAGGCGGTGCTGAAGAAGGCAGTGAACACTCCGGTGCGTCCGCCTTACTACTGTTCGGGATGCCCGCACAATACCTCGACCAAGGTGCCGGATGGCAGTCTGGCGCTGGCCGGTATCGGCTGCCACGTGATGGCGACCGTAATTTATCCGGAGCAGAACAAAAGCCCGACGCACATGGGTGGCGAGGGTGTGCCGTGGATCGGGGCGGCGCCGTTCTCGAAGCGGACACACATCTTCGCCAATCTCGGCGATGGCACCTACTTCCATTCCGGCTCCCTTGCAATCCGGGCCGCGCTCGCTGCAAACATCAATATCACGTACAAGATCCTGTACAACGATGCCGTGGCGATGACCGGCGGCCAGCCGGTCGACGGACAAATTTCGGTGCCCATGATCGCGCAGCAGATGGCGGCGGAAGGCGTCGGGCGCATCGCCGTGGTAACCGAAGACCTCGCGCGCTTCCAGGATCGTTCGCAGTTGCCCGCGCTGGTCACACTGCACGACCGCAAAGACCTGGAAGCGGTGCAAATGGAACTCAGGGAATATCGCGGCGCTTCGGTGCTGATCTACGATCAGACCTGCGCAGCCGAAAAACGCCGCCGCCGCAAAAAAGGCGAGTATCCGAAGGCCACGCGGCGGGTGTTCATCAACGAGGCTGTCTGCGAAGGCTGTGGCGACTGCGGCGTGCAGTCGAACTGCACTTCGATCCTGCCGGTGGAAACCGAGTTCGGGCGCAAACGCGCGATCGACCAGTCATCCTGCAACCAGGACTATTCCTGCCTCAAGGGCTTCTGTCCGAGTTTCGTGACGGTGGAAGGCGGTACGCCGAAGAAGGCGCGTGTCGCAAAGCGCGAGACTGTCGAGTCGCTCGGTCCGCTGCCGGAATCGGCCATCGCAGCACTTGGCGAAACGCCTTATAACATCCTGATCACCGGAATCGGTGGAACCGGCGTCATTACCATCGGCGCGCTTCTGGGAATGGCCGCGCACCTGGAGGGCAAGGGTACCTCGGCGCTTGACATGACCGGCATGTCGCAGAAGAACGGCGCTGTTACTTCGCACGTTCGGATCGCCCGCACACCGGCCGGCATTCGCGCGCAACGCGTCGCCACCGGTGAGGCCGACCTGATTCTCGGATGCGACATGCTGACAGCGGGGGCGCACGACGCCATTTCCAAGACTCGCCCTGGGCGCACCGTGGCGGTGATCAACATGCACCAGCAGCCACCCGGCCAATTTGCCCAGAATCCCGACTGGCAGTTCCCCATCGAGGAAATCCGTGCGCTGATAAACGAATCGGTGGGCGGCCGCGCGTATTTCATCAACGCCACCCGGATTGCTACCGCCCTGATGGGCGACTCGATCGCCACCAACCTGTTCATGCTCGGCTTTGCCTTCCAGAAAGCGTTGATTCCGCTGCAACAGACCTCGATCCTGCGCGCGATCGAGCTTAACGCGGTATCGGTCGATGCCAACAAGCAGGCGTTCGAGTGGGGACGCCGCGCGGCGGTCGATTTGTCTCGAGTCGAAGCGATTGCCACGCCCGCCCAGCCGGTGGTGGTGCAGATGCCGCAGAACCTGGAGACGCTGTTGCGCCGGCGCGTCGCGTTCCTGACGGAGTACCAGAATGCGGCTTATGCGAAACATTACGAAATGTTGGTCGACAAAGTGCGTCGCGCCGAAGCGCACATTGGCAAAGGCGAGGCGCTGACTAGAGCGGTCGCGCGATACCTGTCCAAGCTGATGGCATACAAGGACGAGTACGAGGTCGCCCGCCTCTACGCCAACGGCGATTTCGAGAAACGGCTGAACGATACGTTCGAAGGCGAGTTCACGCTGAAGTACAACCTTGCGCCGCCGCTGCTCGCGAAACGCGACGCGCAAGGCCGGCTCGTCAAGTCGCAATACGGCGCATGGATGGGTCATGCATTCCGCTGGCTCGCCCCCTTCAAGCGCCTGCGCGGCACCGTCCTCGATCCGTTCGGCCGTACGGCGGAGAGAAAGATGGAGCGCGCGCTGATCGGCGAATACGAAGCCTTGATCGAAGAGATCGCGGGCGCGTTGTCGAAGGAAAATCATGAGGTCGCCGTCGCGCTGGCGAGCCTCCCGGAACGCATCCGCGGCTTCGGTCATGTAAAGGAAAACAACATCAAGGCGGTCGCGGCGGAACGGCAAGCTTTGCTCGCCCGTTTTCGTAGCTTGGCGGCCGGCGTCGAACATGCTGCGTGAGGGCGCACGCATTGCGGCTAAGGCAGGACGTGCTGCTGGCGAGCAATGGCCCTATGGCCCAAGTTTACGCGCGGGTAAACGTACGCAATAATGACTGGCCCGCGGCAATAACGCGCATCAGCGCGCAAACGCCTCGGCCGCGACAGAAAACCGACGGGACCGCCCCATGACCGATCTGAGCGTGCAAGCCGCCGAACAAGGCAAGAAGGCGAAGAACAAGGTGCGCTTTGTCACCGCCGCCAGCCTGTTCGATGGGCATGATGCCTCGATCAACATCATGCGCCGCATCCTGCAGGCGAGCGGCGTCGAAGTCATACACCTCGGCCACAATCGGTCCGTAGACGAGATCGTCACCGCCGCCATCCAGGAGGACGTGCAAGGCGTCGCCGTGTCCTCGTACCAGGGCGGCCACGTCGAATATTTCAAATACGCCATCGATCTGCTGCGCGAGCGCGGTGGCTCCGGCATCAAGATTTTTGGCGGCGGCGGCGGCGTGATCGTGCCGAGCGAGATCGAGGAACTGCACCGTTACGGCATAGCGCGTATCTATTCCCCGGAGGACGGTGCGCGCATGGGCCTGCAGGGAATGATCACGGACATGATCAGCACCGCGGACCGCAATCTATCCGCGGAATTGCCGGCGAGTCTCGACGAGCTCTTCCGCGGCAATCTGCGCGATCTGGCCCGCGTCATCACCGGACTGGAGAACGCAACGTTGCCTGAGCCGTTGCGCCAGAAGCTGGCGAAGCGGGCAGCCGACCTCGGCAACGTGCCCGTGCTCGGCATCACCGGAACTGGCGGCTCGGGCAAGTCGTCGCTCACGGATGAACTCGTCCGCCGTTTCCGCATCGACCTGAACGACGCGCTCAAGATTGCCGTGATCGCCGTGGATCCGTCGCGGCGCAAATCGGGCGGCGCGCTCCTTGGCGATCGCATCCGCATGAACGCGATCAATCATCCCAATATTTATATGCGCTCGCTCGCCACCCGCGATGCCGGCAGCGAGATTGCCGACTGCCTGCCGCAGGTGATTGCCGCCTGCAAGTGCGCCGGCTTCAACCTGATACTGGTGGAAACTTCCGGTATCGGCCAGGGGGACGCGGCCATTGTCCCGCATGTGGATTTCTCTTTGTATGTGATGACACCGGAGTTTGGCGCCGCCAGCCAACTCGAGAAAATCGACATGCTCGACTTTGCCGATTTCGTCGCGATCAACAAGTTCGACCGACGAGGGGCGCAGGATGCGCTGCGCGACGTGCGCAAACAGCTACAGCGCAACCGCGGTGCCTTTAAAGAGGCCACCGAGGCAATGCCGGTGTTCGGTACCATCGCCTCGCGATTCAACGACGATGGCGTGACCGCGCTCTACCAGGCCATCGCCAGTGCCCTCAAAACCCGCGGACTCGAGGCCGGCGAGGGCAAGCTCAAGCCGACCACGGTAAAGGCGTCGTCCGGCCAGAACGTTATCGTTCCGCCGGCGCGCGTGCGCTATCTGGCGGAAATTGCCGAAACCGTGCGCGGCTATCACGCTGATGTGGCGAAGCAGACCACGATTGCGCGCGAGTGGCAGCAGCTACGGGAAGCCAGGCGCATGCTTGATCGGTCGCCTGCAAGCGGCGGAGAAGTGGGAGTCATCGCGGCCCTGGATGCGCTCATCGCCGAAAGAGAGAAGGCGCTGAGCCCCGAAGCCAAGAAACTGTTGGACGAATGGCCGCAGGTCAAGCAGTCCTATTCGGGAGACGAGCAGGTCACGAAAACGCGCGATCGCGAGATCCGCACGGTGCTGACCACCACCTCGCTTTCCGGCACCAAGGTGCCGAAGGTGGCGTTGCCGAGGTACGAGGACGACGGCGAGATGTTGAAGTGGTTGATGCGGGAGAACCTGCCCGGCTATTTCCCCTACACGGCAGGAGTGTTCCCATTCAAACGCGAGAACGAGGACCCGACCCGGATGTTTGCCGGCGAGGGCGATCCGTTCCGCACCAATGCTCGTTTCAAGTACCTCAGCCGGGATCTGCCCGCGAAGCGGCTGTCGACCGCGTTCGACTCGGTCACGCTGTACGGTTTCGACCCGCACGAACGTCCGGATATCTACGGCAAAGTCGGCAACTCCGGAGTGTCCATCGCGACACTGGACGACATGAAAGTGCTGTACTCCGGCTTCGACCTGTGCGATCCGGCGACCTCGGTGTCGATGACCATTAATGGACCGGCGCCGACCATCCTGGCGATGTTCGTCAACACGGCGATCGACCAGCAGATCGAGAAATTCGCCGTGCAGCACGGTCGGCAGCCAAACCAACAGGAAACCGCGAAAATCCGCGCCTGGGCGCTGGAGAATGTGCGCGGCACGGTGCAGGCCGACATCCTCAAGGAAGACCAGGGTCAGAACACCTGCATTTTTTCCACCGAGTTCTCGCTCAAGGTGATGGGCGACATCCAGGAATATTTCGTCAAGCACAAGGTGCGTAATTTCTATTCGGTGTCGATTTCGGGCTATCACATCGCCGAAGCCGGCGCCAACCCTGTCTCCCAGCTTGCCTTCACGCTGTCCAACGGTTTCACGTTCGTCGAAGCCTATCTTGCCCGCGGCATGGACATCGACGACTTCGCGCCGAACCTCTCGTTCTTCTTCTCAAACGGCATGGACCCGGAATACACGGTCCTGGGTCGCGTGGCGCGCCGCATCTGGGCGACCACGATGAAGAACAAGTACAGCGCCAACGAGCGCAGCCAGAAGCTGAAGTACCACGTCCAGACCTCGGGGCGTTCGCTGCACGCGCAGGAAATCGCGTTCAACGATATCCGCACTACGCTGCAGGCACTGATCGCGATCTACGACAACTGCAACTCGCTGCATACCAACGCGTACGACGAGGCCATCACCACACCGACCGCCGAATCGGTGCGGCGAGCGCTCGCGATTCAGCTCGTCATCAACCGCGAGTGGGGTCTGGCCAAGAACGAGAATCCGAGCCAAGGCTCGTTCATCATCGACGAACTGACCGATCTTGTCGAAGAAGCCGTGCTACAGGAGTTCGAACGCATCTCCGAGCGCGGCGGCGTGCTGGGCGCCATGGAAACAGGTTACCAGCGCGGCAAGATTCAGGAAGAGTCGTTGTATTACGAACACAAGAAGCACGACGGCTCCTATCCGATCATCGGCGTGAACACCTTCCGTAATCCGGATGCGGCAGAGGCCGGCGGCAGCATCCCGCTGCAGCGATCGACCGAGGACGAGAAACAGGGCCAGATACGACGGCTGCGCGATTTCCAGAAGCGCAACGCCGCAGACGCGGCGGCCGCACTCGAGAAACTGAAGCAGACCGTGATCGACAACGGCAATGTGTTCGGCGAACTGGTGAACGCCGTACGCTTCTGCTCGCTTGGGCAGATTACGGACGCATTGTTCGAAGTCGGCGGGCAGTACCGCAGGAGCATGTAGTCCCTGAACGAATCTTCGCAGGTTAACCTTTGGCAGAACAGATATGTCTTCCAGTTTCCAACTCGATCACCTCAACATACCCGCCCGCGATCCGGAAGGACTGGCGCGCTGGTACGCACAGACCTTCGGATTGAAGGCAGACGGCCATCGCGTGCGCGGGCCCGGCGTTCTGATCGCATTTCAGCCCGGGGAACCGGTCAAGCGCGCCCCCGAGTTGCATATGGGGTTCCGCGTCCCGAACATGCAGGCCCTCAACGAATGGGCAGGCAAATTCGGCCAACCGATCAAGAAAGGCGAGGAGTTCAATGCCATTCGGATCTCCGATCCGGAAGACAACTGCCTCGAGATTTACTGCAAGGCGGATAGTTGACAAGCAAGGCGCGGGCAGGCGCTAGGGTGCTCGCGGTCGATGACAATGGCTGAATCCCGCCTCAGAATGTTTGCCATCGGCGCGCTCGCGCTCGTACACGGCCTCGGCGCGCTGGGCGCGCCCTTTGCCGCATCACTCCATTTTGGCCAGCCGGACGCGACACCGCATCAGAACTTTCACGTAGTGTGGGAGGCGTTCAAGTACTTCGCGGCCTCGTCGGCATGCCTTGCGATTGCGCTCGGGCCGCTGCGCCGCGGCGAGCGTTGGGCGTGGTGGACCATGCTCATCGCCTGCGTGTCGCTCTTCGGGGGGGTTTTTGTGGCGCACGCCCTGTCCCGGGGCGGGCCGGCCATCGATCACTGGGCCTACGGGTCGTTCCTCGTCATTTCGATCGTCGCGCTCGCGGTGCTCGCTCACTGGCCTCCGCGCACGAACCGGTAGGAATGGCCCTTTGCGGTACCAGCCCAGTCAGATAAGGATCCCATTCAGCGCTACCCATAGCGCCTTCTCATAGTAAGCTCTGAAAAAATCGGCGCGGCTCCCTGATGTCCCGTCGGCGCCGCGTCCACCTGTGGAGGAGACCCTTTGGCGCAGTCTGGAGCCGCTTCATCGCTTGCGGCCGACACTTTTCCGAAGCTTCTCTTGGAGCACGCCCGCGTTCGGCCCGCCCGGGTGGCCGTCCGCGAGAAAGACTTGGGCATCTGGCAGAGTTGGAGCTGGTCGCAGGTCGCCGACGAGGTCCGCGCGCTCGCCTGCGGACTGGCCGCCCAAGGTTTCAGGCGGGGCATGAACCTCGCCATCATCGGCGATAACCGGCCACGCCTGTACTGGTCCTTCGCGGCCGCGCAATCTCTCGGTGGTATTCCGGTTCCGCTCTACCAGGATTCGGTCGCCCAGGAGATGCTTTACGTTCTCGAGAACGCTGAAATCGAGTACGCGATCGTCGAGGACCAGGAACAGGTGGACAAGCTGCTCGAAATCCTGCCGCAGTATCCAAAACTCAAGCACATCTACTACGACGATCCGCGAGGGCTGCGGAACTATCGCCAGCCCCAATTGCTGGCCTATGACCGCCTGCGCGAAATCGGGCTCGAGCACCACCGCCAGTACCCGGATTTCTTCCACAAAGCCGTCGAACAAGTCCTCCCCGAGAACGTCTGCGTGATGCTCTACACCTCGGGGACTACCGGCAAGCCTAAGGGTGTGTGCCATACGCACACGGGATTCATCGCCGCGGCACGCGGCGACGTGGAGTTCGACGGGTTCACGCCCGACGACGAAGTCCTTTCCTACCTGCCGATGGCCTGGGTCGGAGACCATCTGTTCTCCTACGCGCAGGCGATGGTGGCGGGATTCACTGTCAACTGCCCGGAGTCATCCGAAACTGCGATGAACGACCTGCGCGAGATCGGCCCCACGTACTATTTCGCCCCGCCGAGGATCTTCGAGAACTTGTTGACTACGGTCATGATCCGCATCGACGACGCCAGCCGCATCAAACGCCAGCTATTCCACGCCTTCATGAAAGTAGCGCGACGCTGTGGCGCGGAGATCATGGACGGTAAACCGGCAGCGCTGATCGACCGCCTGCTTTACGCGCTAGGCGATCTGATGATCTACGGGCCTCTGCGAAACGTTCTGGGCATGAGCCGCATCCGCGTGGCCTACACCGGCGGCGCCGCGATTGGCCCCGACCTGTACCGCTTTTACCGGTCGATCGGCATCAATCTAAAGCAGCTCTACGGCCAGACCGAAACCAGCGTCTATGTCTGCAAGCAGCCCACCGGCGGCGCCAAGCTCGATTCGGTCGGCCGCCCGTTGCCCGGAGTGGAGATCAAGATCGCCCCAAACGGCGAAGTCATGGTGAAGACGCCAGGTATGCTCAAGGAGTACTACAAGCGCCCCGACGCGACCGCGGAGTCCATCTCTCCCGACGGATACTTCATGACCGGGGACGCGGGCTTCTTCGATGCGGACGGCGACCTGAAGATCATCGACCGCGCCAAGGATGTCGGCAAGCTCGCGGACGGATCGCTGTTTGCGCCGCAATTCGTGGAGAACAAGCTCAAGTTTTTCCCCTACATCAAGGAAGCAGTCTGTTTCGGCGACCAGCGCGAGAGCGTCTGCGCCTTCATCAACATCGACATGCAAGCAGTGGGTAACTGGGCCGAGAAACGCAATATGCCTTACAGCGGCTACGTCGATCTCGCTTCGCGGCCCGAGGTCTACGATCTGATCCAGGAATGCGTCGAACAGGTCAACACCGATCTTGCCTCGGAGGCACATCTGGCCGGTTCGCAGATCCGGCGGTTCCTGGTGCTGCACAAGGAACTCGATGCCGACGACGACGAACTTACGCGCACCCGCAAGGTGCGGCGCATATTCGTCGCGCAAAAGTACGCTTTGCTGGTCGACGCGCTGTATTCCGCACAGACCCGTTGCAGGGTCGAAACCGAGGTGAAGTTCGAAGACGGCCGCAGAGGCAAGATCGAAGCCGACGTTGCGATCCGGGAAGCAAAGGCGTTTCCGCTGCCGACGGTCAAGGCGGCGTGAATTCGGTGACGAGCGACGGACGCAAGATCGGCGAAGTCACCCTGAATCTCCAGGGCATTTCGCTCGCCTTCGGTGGCGTGAAGGCGCTCAGCCAAGTCAGCTTCGATGTATGCGAACACGAGATTCGCGCAATCATCGGACCGAACGGCGCCGGAAAAAGCTCGATGCTGAACGTCATCAACGGCGTATACCGTCCGCAGGACGGCACCATCCACTTCCGCGGCCACGAGTGGAAGAAAATGATTCCCTACGAGGCCGCCAGACTCGGGATTGCGCGTACTTTCCAGAACATCGCGTTGTTCAAGGGCATGACCGTGCTCGACAACATCATGACCGGACGCAATCTCAAGATGCGCTCCAGCCTGTTCGAACAGGCGATCTACTGGGGCCGCAACCGCAAGGAGGAGCTCGAGCATCGCGCGCACGTCGAGGAGATCATCGATTTCCTGCAGATCGAGCATATCCGCAAGACGCCGGTCGGGCGGCTGCCGTACGGACTTCAGAAGCGGGTGGAGCTGGCGCGGGCGCTGGCCGCTGAACCCGTGATGCTTCTGCTCGACGAACCCATGGCCGGAATGAACGTCGAGGAAAAGCAGGACATGTGCCGCTTCATCCTCGACGTCAATGAGGAATTCGGCACGACCATCGTGCTGATCGAGCACGACATGGGGGTGGTGATGGACATCTGCGACCGTATCGTGGTTCTCGACTACGGGCGCAAGATCGGCGACGGCACACCGGACGAGATTCGCAACAACAAGACGGTGATCGACGCTTATCTCGGTGTCGCCCATTGATGAAACCCGCGAGGAGTGAGGAGAGAGGGATGAGGGGAAATGCGTTTACCCATTTCCCCGCGGCTTCTGCCGAACGTGTCGTCAAGATTTTCCTGACCCCTCACCCCTCACCCCTTACGGTTTGACTGTGTCTTTCTTCTTCGAAGTTCTTATTGGAGGACTGCTTGCGGGCGTGATGTACTCGCTGGTGGCGCTCGGGTTCGTGCTGATCTACAAGGCCTCTGGCGTGTTCAACTTCGCCCAGGGCGCGATGGTTTTCTTCGCCGCACTGACCTTTGTCGGCCTCCAGGAAAAGTTCGCCTTGCCGTTCTGGGCGGCGTTTGGCTTCGCGCTCGCGGCCATGGTCGTGCTCGGCATCCTCATCGAACGCATCGTGCTCAGACCGCTGGTGAACCAGCCGCAGATTACGCTGTTCATGGCCACCATCGGCCTGGCGTTCTTCATCGAAGGGCTTGCCCAGCTCATCTGGGGCACCAATGTGCGCCGTCTCGACATAGGCATAAAGGATGAGCCCATCGCGGCCGTGCTCGAGCGTTTCGACATAGTGGTCAGCAGTTTCGACCTGATCGCGGCGCTGGTTGCCGGCGTACTGGTTACTGTGCTCGCAGTGTTCTTCCAGGTCACCCGCGTCGGCCGTGCCTTGCGCGCGGTCGCGGACGACCATCAGGCCGCGCTCGCCGTCGGCATCCCCCTAAAGCAGATCTGGGCCATCGTTTGGTCGGTCGCCGGCTTCGTAGCCCTGGTCGCCGGACTGATGTGGGGTGCACGCAACGGCGTACAGTTCGCGCTGACGTTCGTGGCGCTGAAAGCGCTGCCGGTGCTAATCCTCGGTGGCTTCGAGTCGGTGCTCGGCGCCATCGTCGGGGGACTGATCATCGGCGCGCTGGAGAAAGTCGCAGAGGTTTACCTTGGTCCCTACATCGGCGGTGGTATCGAAGGCTGGTTCGCTTACGTGATGGCGCTGCTGTTCCTGCTGGTCCGCCCCGAGGGCTTGTTTGGCGAAAAGCGAATTGACCGCGTGTGACCATGCTTTCCCTCGCCCCTCGTCCCTCGCTCCTCATCCCTCATGTTCTATAGGGAAGCCGGACAATTCAAGACCACCTATGCCGCGGACCAGGCGCTTCTGCCAATCCGCCAGGATCGCTATGCGATGCTGTTCATCCTGGCGATCGCCTTCGTCGGCGTCCCACTATTTGCCGGCGACTACTGGCTGACCGCGATCCTGATCCCGTTCCTGGTGTTTTCGCTGGCGGCGCTGGGTCTGAACATTCTCACCGGCTACGCTGGACAACTGTCGCTAGGCTCGGCCGCTTTCATGGCGGTTGGCGCAGTAGCTGCGTACAACTTTCAATTGCGAATTCCCGGAATGCCGATCCTGCTGAGCTTCGTGCTCGGCGGCATCACAGCCGCGCTGGTAGGTATGGTCTTCGGCCTGCCCAGCCTGCGCATCAAGGGGTTCTATCTCGCAGTCGCGACGCTGGCCGCGCAGTTCTTCATTCCCTGGCTGGTCACCAAGGTGGGCTGGTTCTCGAACTACAGTGCCTCCGGCGTCATCAGCGCGCAGCCGATAGAGATTCTCGGTTTCCCCTTCGACACGCCGACGCGGAAGTACCTTCTGGTCCTGGGGATCGTCGCGTTGCTGGCCTTACTCGCCAAGAACATGGTGCGCAGCGCGATCGGGCGGGCATGGATGGCGGTGCGGGACATGGACGTGGCCGCCGAGGTGATCGGCATCCGCATCCTGCACACCAAGCTCATCGCCTTCGCGGTCAGCTCGTTCTATTGTGGCGTGGCCGGGGCTTTATACGCCTTCGCCTATCTGGGCAACGTCGAGCCGGACGGGTTCAACCTCGATCTTTCGTTTCGCATCCTGTTCATGGTGATCATCGGCGGCGTGGGAAGCATCCTGGGTTCGTTCCTGGGCGCAGCATTCATCACGCTTACGCCGATTTTCCTGGAGGTAGCGTTGACGGAATTGAACGCAGCATTCAACCTGAACCTCGATCCGGGCGTTACCTCCATGGCACAGCTTATCGTATTCGGCGGCCTGATCATTTTCTTCCTGATCATCGAGCCGCACGGTCTGGCGCGATTGTGGCAAATTGCCAAAGAAAAGCTGAGGCTCTGGCCATTCCCTTACTAGGACTGCGGAAAACAACGAATTGGAGGATGCGATGAAAAAATGGAAAACGACATTGATTGCGCTGCTTGGCCTTGCGGGCGGCCTTGCGATGATGCTGCCTGTCGCGGCGCAGCAAGCGGGCACCCAGTTCATGGGCATACTCGGATACCGGGTCGGTCCCTACGGGGCCAACGGCGCCGCGTTTTTCACCGGCATGATCGATTATCTGAGCCTGGTCAACGAGCGTGACGGCGGCATCAACGGCGTCAAGCTGTCCTGGGAAGAGTGCGAAACCGAATACAACAATGCGAAGGGCGTGGAGTGCTACGAAAGGCTCAAGGCCAGAACCACGACCGGTCCCACCGCAATCCATCCGATGTCGACCGGCATTACTTACGGCCTCATCGACAAGGCGCCGGTGGACAAGATCCCGCTGATCACCCTGGGCTACGGACGCACCGACGCGACGGACGGGCGCGTGTTCCCCTGGGTGTTCCCAATCCTCTCCAACTATTGGGACGCGGCCACCGGCATCGTCAAGTTCATCGGCGACAAGGAGGGCGGCGCGGACAAGCTCAAGGGCAAGAAGATCGTTCTTCTCTACCACGACTCGGCCTACGGCAAGGAACCGCATCCGGTGCTGGAAGCGGAAGCCGCAAAACTGGGGTTCGAGTTGAAGTTGATCCCGGTGCCGCATCCGGGCAACGAGCAGCAGTCGCAATGGCTGCAGATCCGCCAGTACCGCCCGGACTGGGTGATCCTGTGGGGTTGGGGCGTGATGAACGCCACCGCGCTTTCGACCGCACAGAAGGTTGGTTACCCACGCGAGAAGATGGTCGGTAACTGGTGGGCCGGTTCCGAAATCGATACGGAGGCGGCCGGGCCCGCGTCTGAGGGTTATTACGCCGCCAGCCTGAACCTGGCAGGCAAGGACTTCCAGGTCGTCAAAGACGTCGAGAAATTCGTGTACGCAAAAGGCAAGGGCGGAGATCCCAAGCTGATCGGCACGGTGCTGTGGAATCGCGGACTGGCAGCAGCGATGTTTACAGTCGAGGCGGTGCGCGCGGCGCAGGGAAAATACGGCAAGAAACCGGTTAACGGCGAGCAAGTGCGCTGGGGAATCGAGAACCTGAACATCGAGCAAAAACGCCTCGACCAGCTCGGCTTCGGGACTATGGTCCCGCAACTGAAGATTACTTGCGCCGACCACGGCGGCAGCGGGCTGGTGCGCTTCCAGCAATGGGAAGGCGGGAAGTGGAAAGCCGTGTCGGATTGGATGAGCGGTGACCGCGCGCTGATCCGCAAGATGGTCGAGGAATCCGCCGCCAAATACGCCACGGAAAAAGGCATCACGCCCGGTTGCATGAAGGGATGAGAAAAAGGGACGAGGGGCGAGGACCGAGGGAAAGGCGCGAAGCACAAACCCTCATTCCTCGCCCCTCGTCCCTCGCCCCTTGTCACTGATTACCGCCCAGTCGACGTAACCCTCCAATGTCCTCAACCGCGGCGCCGCTACTGACCGTCAACAACATCGAGGTCATCTATGACCATGTAATCCTGGTTCTCAAGGGCGTCTCGCTCGAGGTCCGGGACGGCTCGATCGTGGCGCTGCTCGGCGCCAACGGCGCAGGCAAGACCACTACTCTCAAGGCGGTTTCAAATTTGCTGTCCTCGGAGCGAGGCGATGTCACCAAGGGCTCGATCGAGTTTCGAGGCGGCCGCATCGACAAACTCACGCCCTGGGAGGTGGTAAAGCTTGGTGTGGTGCAGGTAATGGAGGGCCGTCATTGCTTCCAGCATCTCACCGTCGAGGAAAATCTGCTCACCGGGGCATTCACGCGCAGCGCGCGTCGTGCAGCAATCCGGCAGGATCTGGAGATGGTCTTTCAGTACTTCCCGCGGCTCAAAGACCGGCGCAGGAGCCAGGCCGGATACACTTCGGGCGGGGAACAGCAGATGACGGCAATCGGCCGCGCCCTGATGGCACGGCCGAGCATGATTCTTCTCGATGAGCCGTCAATGGGTCTCGCGCCACAGATCGTGGAAGAGATTTTCGAAATAGTGCGTGGCCTCAACGAGAAAGAAAAAGTGAGTTTCCTGCTGGCCGAACAGAACACCAACGTCGCGCTGCGCCACGCCGACTACGGCTACATCCTCGAAAACGGCCGCGTGGTGATGGACGGCCCGGCTGCCGATCTAGCCGGCAACGAAGACGTGAAGGAGTTCTATCTTGGCCTATCGACCTCCGGACGCAAGAGCTTTCGTGATTCGAAGCACTACCGCCGCCGCAAACGCTGGCTCGCTTGAGAGCGGTGAGGAGTCAGGGATGAGGAGTGAGGCGTAAAAGCAAGAGGCGCGATACGGCTTCTTTGCATTTCCTTACTCCTCCCCCCTCACCCCTTACGCATTTTCCCCAATGGACTACTACGACGACCTCGAAACCCGCGACCCGGAACAGCGCGAGCGTGCGTTATTTTCGGCGTTGCCTGGGCAGATCGCGCACGCCAGGACGAATGCTCCTTACTTCACGCGGCTGTTGAAGGAGGTCGATCCAAACGAAGTGCGCGACCGTAAGGCGCTGGCAAAGCTGCCGATTACGCGCAAGTCCGATCTGATCGCGCTGCAGAAAGAGAAGCCGCCGTTCGCCGGAATGACCGCGGTTGCAGCCGGCGCACTGGGCAGGGTGTTCTCTTCGCCCGGTCCGATTTACGACCCGCAGGGCGCGAGAGGTGACTTCTGGCGCATGGGCCGGGCCCTGTTCGCGGCGGGGTTTCGTCGCGGCGACCTGGTGCACAACACGTTTTCCTACCACTTCACTCCGGCAGGAATGATGATAGATCTCGGCGCGCAGGCAATCGGCTGCGCGGTGTTTCCCGCGGGGATCGGCCAGACAGAACTACAGGTCGCGGCGATTGCCGATCTGAAACCGGTTGGCTACACCGGAACGCCTTCGTTCCTGAAAATTCTCCTCGAGAAGGCCGACGAACTGAATGCCAACGCCTCGAGCCTGAAGAAAGCGCTGGTGTCGGGCGAGGCCCTGCTGCCGCCGGTGCGAGAGTGGCTCAAGGCACGCGGAATCGAGGTGCGCCAATGTTACGGGACCGCGGACCTTGGGCTGGTCGCCTACGAGACCGAACCGATGGGTGGACTGATCGTGGACGAAGGCGTCATCGTCGAGATCCTGCGCCCCGGCACCAGCGAGCCGGTCGCCGAAGGCGAAGTCGGAGAAGTGGCGGTAACGACATTGTGCACCGAGTATCCATTGATCCGTTTCGCCACCGGCGATCTGTCCGCCGTCGCCGCCGGCATCAGTCCATGTGGCCGCACCAACACGCGCATCAAGGGATGGATGGGGCGCGCCGATCAGACGACGAAAGTAAAGGGTATGTTCGTGCATCCTTCGCAGGTCGCTCAGGTCGTGAAACGCCACCCCGAGATCCTGAAGGCGCGGCTGGTGGTGGACCACGACGCCGACAAGAACGACCGCATGACGCTGCGTTGCGAGGTCCGTAGCCGCAACGACCTGCTGGCGCAGGCGATCAACAATACGTTGCGCGAGGTGTGCAAACTGGGCGGACAGGTTGAATTCACCGAGTCTGGCTCGCTGGCAAACGACGGCAAGGTCATTGAAGATCTGAGAAAGTACGACTGACGCGCTGGCGCGAGTGAAGACGTGAAGGATGAAGGGTGAAGGGGAACAACCTAACCCTCAATCAGGTTCTTGTTTGCCCTAGTCCTTAGATCGCAGTTACCCTTCACACATTCACTCATTCACCCTTCACCATCGTTGCGCGAAGCGAAAATGTCGCATCCCGTCAGCAGATATCCCGTCCCGAAACTCGAAGACCTGCCGCAGGATATTCGAGCGAAGATACTGGAAGTCCAGCAAAAAGCCGGGTTCATTCCCAATGTGTTCCTGACTCTGGCGCACCGACCCGACGAATTCCGCGCATTTTTCGCCTACCACGATTCGCTCATGCTCAAGGATTCGGGGATTAGCAAAGCCGAGAAGGAAATGATCGTGGTCGCGACCAGCGGGTTGAACCAGTGCCCGTACTGCGTGATCGCCCACGGCGCGATTCTGCGAATTTACGCGAAGAATCCCCAGGTCGCGGACCAAGTGGCGATTCATCACCGCAAAGCGGATATCACGCCGCGACAGAAGGCGATGCTGGATTTCGCCTGCAGGCTCGCCCGTACTCCGGAGGTCGTGGTCGAAGCCGACCACGAGTCGCTGCGCAATCACGGTTTCAGCGCGGAGGACATCTGGGACATCGGTGCGATAACCGCGTTGTTCGCGCTCTCCAACCGCATGGCACACCTGATCGATATGCGCGCCAACGACGAGTTCTACCTGCTCGGGCGCGTTCCACCGTCCGCCAGATAAGCAACCGAAGCTGCTGTCCGGCAAGGGTTTTGCGGGGCGTGCGGGTGATATAATTTTTGCAAATTCGGGCGCGGCGCCACGAACGCCGCAGTCCCGCATAGCGACAGCAACCTCACCAAGGGCAGAAACCATGGCAGCGCTTCCGGACGACGATCCGCAAGAGACGAACGAGTGGCTGGATGCCCTCGACGGTTTGCTCCAACACGAAGGCACGGAACGTGCGCATTACATCCTCGAGAGACTTCTCGAGAAGGCTCGTCGATCCGGTGTGTATCTGCCGTTCAGCGCCAATACGCCGTACATCAACACCATCCCGCCCGGCAAGGAGGAGCGTTCCCCGGGAGACCACGAACTGGAACACCGGATCCGCTCTTACGTGCGCTGGAACGCCGCTGCAATGGTGTTGCGCGCCAACAAACAATCCTCGGAACTAGGCGGGCACATCGCCAGCTTCGCGTCGGCCGCGACACTTTACGATGTCGGCTTCAATCACTTCTGGCACGCGCCTTCAGAGAAGCACGGCGGCGACCTGATGTTCTTCCAGGGACATTCCGCCACGGGAGTCTATGCCCGCGCCTTCATGCTCGGGCGTTTGACCAACGAACAAATGGACAACTTCCGCCAGGAAGTGGAAGGCAAGGGTCTGTCTTCGTATCCGCACCCGTGGCTGATGCCGGACTTCTGGCAGTTCCCGACCGTCTCGATGGGGCTGGGGCCGATCATGGCAATCTATCAGGCGCGGTTCATGAAGTACCTGCAGGACCGCGGCCTGGCCAATACCGAAGGTCGCAAGGTCTGGTGCTTCCTCGGCGACGGCGAGGTGGACGAACCGGAGTCGATGGGCGCGATCGGTGTGGCGTCGCGCGAAAAGCTCGACAATTTGATCTTCGTGGTGAACTGCAACCTGCAGCGCCTGGATGGCCCGGTGCGCGGCAACGGCAAGATCATCCAGGAACTGGAATCGGACTTCCGTGGAGCCGGCTGGAACGTTATCAAGGTGATATGGGGCTCGTACTGGGACCCACTGCTTGCCAGGGACAAGAACGGCTTGCTGGTCGAGCGCATGGAAGAGTGCGTGGACGGCGAGTACCAGACGTTCAAGTCCAAGGACGGCGCTTATGTGCGCAAACACTTCTTCGGCAAGTACCCGGAGTTGCTGGAAATGGTGGCCAGCATGTCCGACGACGACATCTGGCGGCTGAATCGCGGCGGCCACGATCCGCACAAGATTTACGCCGCGTATTCGGCGGCGGTAAAGCACCAGGGCCAGCCCACCGTGATTTTGGCCAAGACCATAAAAGGTTACGGGATGGGCGAAGCCGGGGAAGCGCAAAACATCACCCACCAGCAAAAGAAAATGGGAACGACCTCGCTCAAGGCGTTCCGTGACCGCTTCAACCTGCCAGTCCCCGACGACAAGCTGGAGGAAGTGCCTTACCTCACTTTCGACGAAAGCTCAGCCGAACTGGACTACATGCGCAAGCATCGCGAGGCGCTGGGCGGCTACCTGCCGACGCGCCGCCTCAATGGCGATGCCCTGGAAATACCGGCCCTGACGGTTTTCGAGCCTCTGCTGAAGAGTTCAGAGGAGCGCGAGGTTTCCACCACGATGGCGTTCGTGCGCATCCTGAACATTCTGGTAAAAGACAAGAACATCGGCAAACGCGTGGTGCCGATCGTGCCCGACGAATCCCGCACTTTCGGCATGGAAGGCATGTTCCGGCAGCTCGGCATCTGGTCCTCGGTCGGGCAGCTGTACACGCCCCAGGACGCGGACCAGTTGATGTTCTACAAGGAAGACAAGAACGGCCAGATCCTGCAGGAAGGCATCAACGAGCCGGGGGCCATGTCCTCCTGGATTGCCGCGGCGACGTCGTATTCGACCCACGGCGTGTCGATGATCCCGTTCTACATCTACTACTCGATGTTCGGCTTTCAGCGTGTCGGCGACCTCGCCTGGGCAGCCGGCGACCAGCGTGCACGCGGCTTTCTGCTGGGCGGGACTTCGGGCCGGACGACGCTGAATGGGGAGGGTTTGCAGCACGAGGACGGCCACAGCCATATCCTGTCTTCGACCATCCCCAACTGCATTTCCTACGATCCGACCTTTTCCTACGAAGTCGCGGTAATCATCCAGGACGGCCTGCGCCGCATGATCAAGGAGCAGCAGGACGTTTTCTTCTACATCACTCTGCTCAACGAGAATTACTCTCACCCGGCGCTTCCGAAAGGCGCCGAAGAAGGTATTCTCAAGGGGATGTACAAGCTACGCGACGGAAAAGGGGCGAAGGACGAGGGGCGAGGAAAGAAAGGTGCGCCGCAGGTGCAGTTGCTCGGCAGCGGGGCGATCTTGCGTGAGGTGATTGCCGCGCAGGACTTGCTGGAAAAGGACTTCGGCGTATCGGCCGACGTGTGGAGCGCGACCAGTTTCAACGAACTTCGCCGCGAAGGCTTGGCTGTGCAGCGTTGGAACCTGCTAAATCCCGAGCAGAGCCCACGCGAAACCTACGTGAGCCGGTGCCTGAATCACGCGCCTGGTCCAGTCGTTGCTGCGACCGACTACATGAAGATTTTCGCCGATCAGATCCGGCCATTCATTTATAAGCCTTACGTAGTGCTCGGCACGGACGGTTTCGGCCGCTCCGATTACCGCCGACAATTGCGCAAGTTCTTCGAAGTGGATCGCTATTATGTTACGGTGGCCGCGCTCAAGGCGCTTGCCGATGAGGGCAGCGTGCCGGCCTCGACGGTGGGGAAGGCGATCAAGAAGTACGCAATAGATCCGGACAAGCCGAATCCGGCAATGGTATGAAACAAAGTGAAGGCGTGAAACGCAGAGGGGTGAAAGTGCCAACCTGTTCTTTCCCGCATTTACTCATTCACTCATCCACTCATTCACCTTTCTCCGGATAGAACATGGGAAGCTTGCGAGACGTCCTCGTCCCCGACATCGGCGATTTCAAGAACATCCCGGTGATCGAAGTCCTGGTCAAACCCGGTGATTCCGTCAAAGCGGAAGATTCGCTGATCACACTTGAGTCCGACAAGGCAACGATGGAAGTCCCGGCGCCTTTCGCTGGCGTGGTCAAGGAAATGAAAATCAAGCCCGGCGACAAGGTGTCCGAAGGCGCGCCGATTCTGAGCCTGGAAGTGAGCGATGGTGCGCCCGCTCCCGCGACCGCGGCCCCGCAGAAGCCAGCCGCTTCCACACCGGCGCCGGTAACCGCGGCTCAAACTGCCGCGCCCGCCGCCAAACCGGCGCCCGCACCCGCGGCCGTGCCATCACCCCAGCCCGTGGTCGGGCCGATCGATGAGGCCGGCTTCTCCAAGGCGCACGCCAGCCCGTCGGTGCGCCGCTTCGCGCGCGAACTCGGCGTCGATCTTGCCCGCGTCAATGGTAGCGGGCCGAAAGAGCGCATCGTCAAGGAAGACATCGACAACTTCGTGAAGAATGCACTTGCGCAACCGGCTGGCGCAACCGGCGCAGGTGCCGGTCTGGCATTGGGACTCCCGGCCTGGCCGCAGGTTGACTTTGCGAAGTTCGGCCCGGTCGAAACCCTGCCGATGTCACGGATCAAGAAGATTTCCGGCCCGGCCCTGCATCGCAACTGGGTGCACATCCCGCATGTAACCCAGAATGACGAAGCCGATATCACCGAGCTCGAAGCCTTCCGCAAAAGCATGGCCGAGGACGCGCAGAAGCAGGGCGTCAAGCTCACGCCGCTCGCGTTGATCATGAAAGCCGTGGCGGCCACGCTCAAGATCCATCCCGAATTCAATTCCTCGATCGCGCCTTCTGGCGACGCGTTGATCCTCAAGCGCTACTACCATATCGGCGTTGCCGTGGATACGCCGGGCGGCCTGGTGGTGCCGGTGATCCGAGACGTGGACCGAAAGGGCATGCTGCAACTGGCGAAGGAGCTGGGCGAGGTGAGCGCCAAGGCGCGCGACGGCAAGCTCGCGCCAACGGACATGCAGGGCGGGACCTTCTCGATATCCAGCTTGGGCGGAATCGGTGGCACGCACTTCACGCCGATTATCAACGCCCCCGAAGTGGCCATCCTCGGTGTATCGAAATCGACAACCAAAGCGGTGTGGAAGGACGGCCAGTTCGTGCCGCGCCTGATGCTGCCGCTGTCGCTGTCCTATGATCACCGTGCGGTCGACGGCGCGCAGGGTGCACGCTTCGTTACCTACCTTAACAGCTTGTTGTCCGACATCCGCCGGGTGCTACTCTGAGCCAACCGCGGCGGAAGGCGATTCTCAGCGCGTGACACTACCCGCTCTTGGTATTCTCGGGGGAACGTTCGATCCAATCCATTTCGGGCATCTGCGGCTGGCGTTAGAACTTTCGGACGCGCTAGAACTGCAACGCGTGCGCTTCATCCCAACAGGCAACCCGCCACACCGTAACTCACCGCAGGTGAGCGGCACGCATCGCCTTGACATGGTGCGTATCGCAATCGCAGGCAATCCCGTGTTCGAAGCGGACGATCGGGAAATCCTCCGTGGGGGCTTCAGCTACAGCTTCGATACTTTGACCGAATTGCGCGATGAATTGGGAGAGCGCCCGCTCTGCTTGCTCATGGGTGCAGATGCGTTTGCCGCACTTGCCACCTGGCATCGCTGGCAGGAACTCTTCGATCTGGCCCACGTGGTGATCGCGCATCGTCCGGGTTTTCGACTGCAGACACTAGAGGCCGCGCTGCCGGTGCCGCTGCGAAAAATCTACCTGCGGCGCCTGGCCAGCGGAGCGCCTGGCATGCCACTCGGGAACGCCGGGTCGATTCTTGCCCGCGAAATTACGGCGCTCGACATCTCGGCCACCCACATCCGCGCCATGCTGGCGCAGGGCTCCAGCCCGCGCTATCTGGTCCCGGATGCCGTTCTGGAATACATTGACCGAAACCACCTTTACAAGGATTCCGATGCACGTTGAAGCCATCAAGCAGGCCGTCATTGAAGCGCTCGAGGAAATCAAGGCAGTCGATATCACCGTGCTGGATGTAAGGCAGATGACCTCCCTGTTCGACTACATGATCATCGCCAGCGCCGGATCTACCCGACAGACCAAGGCATTGGCAAACAACGTGCAGGACAAGCTCAGGCAAACCGGCGCGCGCGTCCTTGGCGTCGAGGGCGAGCAGACTGGCGAGTGGGTACTGGTGGACCTAGGCGAAATTGTCGTGCACGTAATGCAGCCGGCGGTGCGCGCCTACTACAACCTTGAGCAGCTGTGGGGCGGGACGCCGCCCTCTCCGCACCCGACTCATTGGCGAAGCGCGCCCGAAGCCGAACCGTCGCGCGCGTTATAACCAATGTAACGCCCCCGCTCTGTGAAGTTGCACGTCGTCACAGTAGGGCATAGGGCGCCCGACTGGGTAACGGCGGGGTTCGAAGAGTATGCCCGCCGCATGCCCCGATCCGCCCGCATCGATCTCACCGAGATCAAGGCCGCCCCACGAGGGCGCCGCCCCCCCGCAGAAGCCTCGGTTGCCCGAGTCCTCGCCGAAGAGAAATCCCGCATTCTTGCGGCCATTCCCTCCGGCTGTGTAAAAATAGCGCTGGATGAACGCGGAAAGCAGATTTCCACCGCCGAACTGGCGCGCAGGCTGGACGGCTGGATGCAAGGAGGGCGCGATGTCGCGTTCGTGATCGGCAGCGCCGACGGACTGGATCGGGAGCTCAAGTCGGGCGCCGATCTCCTGTTGTCGCTCTCGGCGTTGACTCTCCCGCACGCGCTCGTACGTGTACTACTTGCCGAGCAGCTCTACCGCGCGGTTTCGCTGATCCAGAACCACCCGTACCATCGCGATTGACGCGCCGCACCCGGCGCCAACCGACAACAAGATCTCGAAAACAGCAACCGTGCCCTCATTGGAAAAACACATTTATCTTGCTTCGCGCAGCGCTCGGCGCCGCGACCTTCTCAAGCAGATGGGCGTGAACTTTGAAATGCTCCTGCTTCGCGAAGGTGCCGGACGGGACGCGGATTTCGATGAGTCCGAGATCCCCGGCGAAACACCGCGTGAGTACGTGGTACGGGTAGCGCGTCTCAAGGCCGAGGCGGGATGGTTGCGCCTGGAGCAGCGCCGTCTGATGCGCCATCCGGTGCTTGCCGCTGACACTACCGTCGCGCAGGGCGATACCATCCTCGCCAAACCCAAGGACCGCGAGGACGCGGTCGCCATGCTGAAGCAACTTTCCGGCACCGTTCATCACGTCTATACCGCCCTCGCGATCAAGCTCCACGACTCGTTGCAGGAAGCGCTTTCGGTGACCGAGGTTCGCTTTCGCGAACTCTCCGACGATGAGATCCGCCGTTACATCGCGACCGGGGAGCCGCTGGACAAGGCTGGCGCCTACGGGATCCAGGGCAAGGCTTCAATCTTCATCGAGTCCATCAATGGCAGCTACACCGGCGTGGTCGGCCTGCCGATATTCGAGACCGCGCGGCTGCTGGGCCATTTCGGCTTCCAGCTCCTGTGAACGAAGAAATCCTGATCAACGTCACCCCGCAGGAGACGCGCGTCGCGGTGATGCAGCAGGGGGTGGTCCAGGAACTGCACGTCGAGCGCAGCGGCAGCCGCGGTCTGGTCGGCAATATCTGCCTCGGCGAAGTAAGCCGGGTGCTGCCGGGAATGCAGTCGGCTTTCATCCAGATCGGCCTGGACCGCGCGGCGTTCCTGCACGTGGCCGACATCTGGGGCCACCGCCAGAACCACGACGAGGCCAAGCCGATCGAACGCATCCTGCACGACGGCCAGAAGTTGTTGGTGCAGGTCATCAAAGATCCGATCGGCACCAAGGGTGCGCGGCTCTCCACTCAGGTGAGCATAGCCGGACGGTTGTTGGTCTACCTGCCGCAGGAATCCCACATCGGCATTTCGCAGCGCATCGAAGACGAGGCCGAGCGCGCGCTGCTCAGGGAAAAAGTGCAACATCTCATCCCCGAGGACGAGCCGGGAGGCTTCATCGTCCGCACCATGGCGGAAACCGCGAGCGAGAAGGAGCTGGGCACCGACATCGAGTATCTGCGCAAGCTCTGGTCCGACATCAAGGAAAAAGCCGCTACGGCCACCGCCCCCGCACTGCTGTACCAGGATCTGACGCTGAACCTCAGGGTTCTGCGCGACTTCGTCAACGACCAGTGCGACCGCGTTCTGGTGGATTCACGCGAGACCTTTCAGAAGATGCAGGCGTTCGCGAATGACTACACGTTGTCCTTCGCCGATCGCATCCAGCATTACTCCGGCGACCGACCGCTGTTCGATCTGTATGGCGTAGAGGACGAGATCGAGCGGGCATTAGCCCGTCGCGTGCCTCTCAAATCGGGCGGCTATCTCATCATCGATCAGACCGAGGCGCTCACCACCATCGACGTCAATACCGGTGGTTTTGTCGGCGGTCGAACCTTCGACGACACCATATTCAAGACTAACCTGGAAGCCGCGCAGGTGATCGCGCGCCAGCTCCGGCTTCGCAACCTTGGCGGGATCATCATTCTCGACTTCATCGACATGGACAACGAAGTGCACCGCGACGCGGTGCTTTCCGAGTTCAAGAAAGCGCTCGCGCTCGACCGCACCCGCATGACCGTGAACGGGTTCACGCAGCTAGGCCTTGTGGAAATGACCCGCAAGCGCACCCGCGAGAGCCTCGCCCACATCCTTTGCGAACCCTGCCCGACCTGCCAGGGACGTGGAGAAATCAAGACCGCGCAGACGATCTGCTACGAAATCCTTCGGGAGCTGTTGCGCGAGGCGCGCCAGTTCGACCCTCGCGCATTCCGCATCCTCGCATCGCAGATGGTCATCGACATGTTCCTCGACGAGGAATCGCAGAGCCTGGCGATGCTTGAGGAATTCATCGGCAAGCCGATTTCACTTCAAGTCGAGACGATCTACACCCAGGAGCAATACGATATCGTTTTGGTCTAAGGGCAGACCAATCGGGCGTTAGCGCAAGGCACAATGAAAACCGGTGCCTGTACGGGTCAATCCGCTGCAAGCCCGGCAGCCCTGAGCCGTGCTCTGAGACGGCCCACCTCCTCGATCAAATCCACCACCAGGGCTGCCAGTTCCTGGTTGGCTTCAAAGTCCCTTTCCAGCGCCGCAAGTCGGCGTGCACGCGCCAAATCGGCACTGACGAAACGCCATTCGACAGATTTCCGCGACGCGCTGCCCAGAAGGCCGGCTTCTACTCGCTCTGACACCCAGCGCGACTCGACTGCGCAGGCCCTGGCAAGGTCTTCCAAAGTCAGCGTGACTTCGTCCAGCACAACGCCGGTCAGAATGTCGTCCTGTGCCATGCTCACGCTCCCACTTTCTGGCGTGGATTGAACGCAAGTTCTCGCGCCATGGTTTGGTAAATTTGTCGCGCCTTGTCGGTGTCGGCGGATGGCAGCACGACTTCCATCACCAGATACAGGTCCCCAGGCGGATTTCCGGGGATGCCGCGCCCTTTCAGGCGCAGCTTGCGACCGACTTGAGAACCGGCGGGGACTTTCACCTGCACACTGCCCGAGGGCGTGGGCACCTCGATGGTTGCACCAAGAGCGGCTTCCCACGGGGCCACAGGGACCGTCTCGTACACGTCCCGTCCTTCGACGCGATAACGGGAGTCGGGACTGAAATGCACTTCGAGATACAAGTCGCCCGCCGGACCGCCACCCATGCCAGGGCTGCCTTGTCCGGCGAGACGGACGTGCTGACCCTCTTTCACACCCTTGGGAACTTGCACATTGAGGGTGCGCTCCTCGGTGACGACGCGGCCTGACGCGTCCAGCTTTGCCGAGCGCAGGGCGATTGTCCGTGTAGCCCCGTGATAGGCGTCCGGGATTTCTATCAGGATCTTGGCGTGGTGATCCCCGCCTCTCATCTGATAGTTTTGGGTGCCCCTGTCACGTCCGGCTCGGCCGAAGAGGCTGGCAAAGAAATCGCTGAAATCCGCCGCCTGCGCGCCGTCGGCACCGTCGCCGGAAAATTCGAATCCCGCATCCCAGCCGGGCGGCGGTTGAAAATCCTGTCCGGTCTGCCAGCGGCTGCCCAATTGGTCATAAGCAGCCCGCTTCTCGGTATCGGACAGCACTGCGTAAGCCTCGTTGACTTCTTTCATGCGTTTTTCCGCATCCGGTTCCTTGCTGACATCCGGATGGTACTTACGGGCCAGTTTGCGATAGGCCTTCTTGATTTCGTCCGCCGGCGCGGTTTTCTCGACACCGAGGACCTGGTAGTAATCCTTGAATTCCACTTGGCCGCTTCCCGAAGGCTGTTGCGGCTCTGGCGGCCGTCAGGCCACCTTCGCCACTTTCGCCTTCGCGGGCTCGCGCGTCAGCACGTCGCGGATCTGGGTGAGTTCCTCGACCTGTTTACCGAGCTGCAATTGGAGTTGCTCCAGCTGGCGCACGCGCTCCTGCAGCGTGTTAATGTCCCCGGCGATTTTGCGCAGGTTCTCCACTCGCCGCTCCAGCAGCTTCTGGTGGTCCTTTAGCTGCATCGCCAGAGGCAATAGCGCGGACCTTATCCACGAATCGAGTTCGACTCGCAACGCCCTGAACAGGTCCCTGGCGTGCGCGACCAGCCCGTTATAGAAGCGCCTCACCAGGAAGTGCTTCTCCGTCATGACGTTGACCGGGTCCTTGCAGAAGCGCTCGGTGCTTTGTTGTAGCGAGTGCATCCGCAGAATATGGCGTTCGAGGTTGAGCGCGGGCGGGGTCATCCTGGGAAAGCCGTACATCTTGTGGAACTCGTTGTAGACCCCGTCCACGTAATTGCGGGTTTCGCCGGCGAAGTTGAGGATCTTTTCCGCCTGGCGCGAAAAGGTATCGAACAGCGCTTGCATGCTGCGCATCAGGCCCGCGGTGGTCCAGCTACCCTCGATCGTCTGCTGGCTCTTGCGCATGATGTCGTCCAGGCGTTCGTCTGACAGCGTGTCAAGCAGCACGTGCCCTTGTTTGAGCACGGTACCGTAGGAGTTCTTGAAGCTTTCCATTCGGTGCAGATAGTTCGCCCTGTCGGTCTCCAATTTTGCGAGCAGCACTTTCGCGAGATCGCGATTCTTGCCCGAAAGTCTGGACATTTCCTGCAGTTCGGTCTTGGCGCTGGCCAGTTGCGCCGTCACCGACTGTAGCGACGTTTCCACCATGCCGCCGATTTCCCTCGCGACCGCGGCGCGCAGAATCTGCTGTTTCGACGGGATGATTTCTTCTGCCAGCAGGCGTTCGAGATCGCCGATGCGGCTTCTCGTGAGCAGTTCTTCGTCGCCGCGGATGCGCGCGATCAGGCCTTTTTGTGCGGACAGCGCGATGACATGGTCGCGCGGGACCTCGAGGATTTTTGCGGTTTCGTCGAGCTGCCTCTCGATTCCCACCTCGATTTGTTGGTCACTCTTGAGGTCGTCCCACATGAGGTCGATCTTATTGAGAACGGCGATGCGGCGGGTGACATAGCTTTGCACGTACTTCTGCCAGACATCAAGATCGGACTTGGTGACACCCGTGTCCATCGCCAGCAGGAACAGCACCGCGTGTGCACTTGGAATCATGGAAAGCGTCAGTTCCGGCTCGGTGCCGAGCGCGTTCAAGCCTGGCGTATCGAGGATCACCAGGCCCTTCTTGAGCAGCGGATGCGGATAGTTGACCAGAGCATGTCGCCAGCACGGGATTTCCACCCTGCCGCCATACTTCACCACCAACGTAGTGGTAACGAAGTCTGATTCATCCAGCAGGCCCAGCGCTCCGGCTTCCTCGACCGTAACCGATTTGACCTGCGCGAGGCTGGACATCGCCTTGGTCATTTCCTCCTGCGAACTCAGATCGAGCCTGATCTTCACCCACTCTACCGTCTGGTGCTTGAGCGCGGCAATGCTCTCGTCGCTCTTGCGCGATTCGATCGGCAACAGCTTGATGAACGGTTCCTCGGTGGCATCGTAATAGATTTCAGTCGGGCACATGGTGGTGCGCCCGACATCCGAAGGCAGCAGCCGCTGCTTGAAGTCGGAAAAAAACATGGCATTGATCAACTCGGTCTTGCCGCGCGAATACTCGGCCAGAAAAGCGAGGATCATGCGGTCGTTGCGGAGGCTCTCAGCCAGATCGTAGATGCGCAAGCTGCGCTGGATATCGGCGTGGCCGTGGTCCTCGAGCCAGGATTGGTAGGCCTCGATGCAGGCACGCAGTTCGTCGCGCCATTGCTGGTACTGCGTTACCTGGTCTTCTAGGTCGCTGATCATCATTGCAGGAGCTCTTTTAATCGAACCAGCAGCGTTTGTCCCGGGTTTGAGATGTCGATGGTCTTGGTACGCCTCTTGGTACGCCCGCGGCTGCCAAGTGCAATGATAACCTGCGGGCCTCGCAGATCCAATTTTCGCTTAAGAAAATCAAGGAGCAGCGCGTTAGCACGGCCCTCGCTGCGACACGTATTTTCAGATACCAGTGGAACCCGGCGCATCCGGTGCGCTTCGCGTCAGGCTCGATCCAGAACCAGAGTTAGCAAGTCCCGATCGGGATTGTAGCGGTACCAGGGATCGCCCAACTGTCACAGCATCCGGCTGAAGGTGAGTATCAGCGGCGCAACCGGCCATAACAGCAACAACTGGCACAACACCAGAACGAAAAGCGGCGACAGATCCACGCCTCCGACAGGTGGTATGCGACGCTGGATCGGCCTAAGGAAAGGGCGCGTCAGGCTTACCAGCACACTCATTGCCGGACTGTGCGAATTCACCCAAGACAGTATGGCCTGAGCGATGACCGCCACAATGAGAATGTACAGAAAACGCTTCAGCAGGTTGACGACAGCCAGCAGAATCAATCCCACGATCGCCGCGCCGACTGTCGGCCCCATCTCGAAACCACTCAAGGCCCTGATCGACACTATGAGGAGAACTTCGACGACCCACGCCAGCAGCAGTGTGGACATGTCGTAACCCCACAAGCCGGGAATGATGCGGCGCGCCGGCCGTACCACAAAATCCGTCAGCGCCGCGAGGAACTGCGAAAGCGGATTGCGTGCCGGCGCCCGCACCGCCTGCAAATAGAAGCGCAACAACAGCGCGAGCGCGAATAGCCCCAGAAAGGTTTCGAGGAGGAATATCAATGCCTGGTTCATCTACGCGGACTCTGTCGTCTAGTTCTTGCCGAATTCATCGCCGAGTTCACCCGAACGGCGGGCGGCGGCCCGCACCGCGTCCACCACGCGACCTTTAAGTTCGCACGACTCCATGACCTCCAATGCACATTCTGTTGTGCCACCCTTCGAAGTGACGCGGGCGCGTAGCGTTGCTGGCGTTTCGGTGCTGGCGGCTGCAAGTTTCGTCGCGCCGACGAAAGTTTCCACGGCCAGACTACGCGCCTGTTCCTCGCTGAATCCGAGCGCTTGCGCAGCCTCTTGCAATGCCTCGATGAAGTAAAACACGTACGCCGGGCCGCTGCCGGACACTGCGGTTACGCCGTCCATGCGGTCTTCGTTATCCAGCCAGATCACTGTGCCAACCGCACCCAGAACACGCTGTGCGGCTTTCCTGTCGGCCTCAGTGGCCTTCGGTGCGGCATACAAGCCGGTGATACCGGCGCGCAAAAGTGCAGGAGTATTGGGCATCGCCCGGACAATTCGTCCGTGACCCTCGAGCCAACGCGACAGGTCCGCGCTGCGAATACCGGCCGCGATGCTGAGCACCAATTGTCCGTGCAGGTGCGGGCACAACCATTGCGCCACGTCGCGCATGTGCTGCGGCTTGACAGCAAGCAGCACGACATCTTCCACCACGCCGCCCTCGTCGAGCCCTCCCTGCGTTGCCACTCCAAACGCCCGCCCCAGACGATGACGCGCGTCTTCCGACACCTCGACGACGCGAATATCGCTGGCCAAGAACCCCTGTTTGAGGAGGCCGCCGATCAGGGCGGAGGCCATGTTGCCGCCGCCAATGAAAAGTATGCGCATGCTGTGAAGTTGAAACGCGTATGGATAGTGGTCGCAGTGGCGCTGGCAACATGTTGCCCTGGGCGCGCGGCTTCGCTTGGGTGCAATCGTTCCGTTAATCAGTATATAGGCGGCAGCTGTTATGCGGCACCGGTACCGCGTTCGCCGAAGATGGCCCGGCCGACACGGACCAGGGTCGCACCCTCGACGATTGCCGCCTCGAGATCATCCGACATGCCCATGGACAGCGTATCCATCTCCACTCCCCGGCGCAGAAGGTCATCCCGGATCACGCGCAACCCGCGAAAGCGGCTGCGCTGCAGCGCCGTATCGGTTGTCGGTTCCGGGATCGCCATCAAACCGCGCAAGCGCAGGTGCGGTAGCCGCATGATCGTCTGCGCGAGGTCGAAAGCTGCGTCCGGCGCTACGCCGCTTTTGCTGGCTTCGCCACTGACGTTGACCTGGATACAGACCTGAAGCGGTGGCTTGTCATCAGGGCGCGACGCCGACAGGCGCTCGGCGATCTTCGCGCGGTCAATGCCCTGGACCCAGTCGAAGTTCTCCGCGATCGCCTTGGTCTTATTGCTCTGGATCGGACCTATGTAGTGCCACTCCATAGGGCGGAGCGAGCCTCGCTGCGGGACGTTGGAAAGACGGGAAAAAGCCGCGATTTTCTCGATCCCTTCCTGGGCATAATTTTCGCCAAAGGCAGTCTGACCAACGGCGTAAGCTTCGGCGATGGCATGTGCCGGAAACGTCTTGCTGACCGCAACCAGAGTGATCTCCCCGGGGGCACGCCCGGCGGCCATGGCGGCCCCCGCAATGCGTGCTTTAACAGCTTGCAAGCGGGATGCTATTATTGTCATAATCCTCTTGCAGATTGCATTGTAAGCACCGAACGCAGCAAGCCTTTTCGATCCGCAGCGTGGCCACCCGCACGCTCTTCGCACCCCCATCGCGCCTTTGTCGGGGAGTATAAATGGACATCTCTGAACTTCTAGCTTTTGTGGTCAAGAACAAGGCTTCGGACCTGCACCTTTCGGCCGGTCTCCCCCCCATGATCCGAGTCCATGGGGATGTGCGACGCATCAACCTGCCGCCGATGGAGCACAAGGACGTGCACGCGATGATCTACGACATCATGAACGACGGTCAGCGCAAGTTCTACGAAGAAAACCTGGAGTGCGACTTCTCGTTCGCGATCCCGAATCTGGCACGTTTCCGTGTCAACGCCTTCGTGCAGAACCGCGGCGCCGGCGCGGTCATGCGGACCATTCCGTCCAAGGTGCTCAATCTGGAGGAGTTAAAAGCCCCCAATATTTTCAAGGAGATTGCGCAATATCCGCGCGGCGTCGTGCTGGTGACCGGCCCGACCGGATCGGGCAAGTCCACCACGCTCGCGGCGATGATCAACGACATCAACGAGAACGAGTTCGGCCACATCCTTACGGTGGAGGACCCGATCGAGTTCGTGCACGAAAGCAAGAAGTGCCTGATCAACCAGCGCGAAGTCGGACCGCACACGCTGTCGTTCAACAATGCGCTGCGAAGCGCGCTGCGCGAAGACCCGGACATCATCCTGGTGGGCGAGCTGCGGGACCTGGAAACCATCCGGCTGGCGCTGACCGCTGCCGAAACCGGCCACCTGGTGTTCGGCACGCTGCATACCAGCTCGGCGGCCAAGACCATCGATCGGATCATCGACGTGTTCCCCGCTGCGGAAAAGGAAATGGTGCGGGCGATGCTCTCGGAGTCGCTTCGCGCCGTGATCTCGCAAACGCTGTGCAAGACCAAGGACGGGGGCGGCCGCGTGGCTGCGCACGAAATCATGATCGGCACGCCGGCAATCCGCAACCTGATCCGCGAAGCCAAGGTGGCGCAGATGTACTCGGCCATTCAGACCGGCCAGAATCTGGGCATGCAGACGCTCGACCAGAACCTCACAGAAATGGTAAGGAAAAACCTTATTTCCAAGGAAGAGGCGCGCGGCAAAGCGGCCAACAAGGACTCTTTCCTCTGAGCGTGCGGTGCGGCGACTCTGATAATCCTGTCAGGAGCATTCGATGGAAAAAGACCAGGCCGTCAAATTCATACACGAACTGCTGAGGGGAATGGTGGCGAAAAAGGCTTCGGACCTTTTCATCACCGCGGGTTTCCCGCCGGCGTTCAAGGTCGACGGCAAGATGACGCCTGTGTCCAACCAGAGCCTGACTCCGCAGCACACCCAGGAACTGGCGCGCTCGCTGATGAACGACAAGCAGGCGCAGGAGTTCGAACGCACGAAGGAATGCAATTTCGCAATCAACCCGCCCGGGATCGGGCGCTTTCGCGTGAACGCCCTCGTACAGCAGCAGCGCGTGGGCATCGTGCTGCGGACCATTACCACTGCCATCCCCAAATTCGAGGAGCTCGGCCTTCCCCCGGTTCTGAAGGACGTGGCAATGACCAAGCGCGGCCTAGTGATCTTCGTGGGCGGCACCGGCTCCGGCAAATCCACATCGCTGGCGGCGATGATCGGCTACCGCAACGAGAACAGCTATGGTCACATCATTACGATCGAAGATCCGATCGAGTACGTGCATGCCCACAAGAACTGTCTGATCACCCAGCGGGAAGTGGGGGTCGACACCGACTCCTGGGAATCAGCGCTGAAGAACACCCTGAGGCAGGCACCCGACGTGATCCTGATAGGCGAAGTACGCGAGCGCGATACCATGGAACACGCCATCGCCTTCGCTGAGACCGGTCACCTTTGCTTGTGCACGCTGCACGCGAATAGTGCTAACCAGGCACTGGACCGCATCATCAACTTCTTCCCGGAGGAACGCCGCGACCAGTTGTTGATGGACTTGTCGCTGAACCTCAAAGGGCTGATCTCGCAGCGGTTGATTCCCCTCAAGGACACCAAGGGTCGCGCTGCGGCAGTCGAGATCCTGCTTAACTCACCGCTGATTTCCGACCTGATATTCAAGGGCGAAGTGCACGAGATCAAGGAGATCATGAAGAAGTCGAGGGAGTTGGGTATGCAGACCTTCGACCAGGCGCTGTTCGACCTCTATGAGGGCGGCAAAATCAGCTACGAGGACGCGATACGCAACGCCGACTCGATGAACGAACTGCGGCTGCAGATCAAACTGCACGGCAAGGAGGCGCAGGACCGCGACCTCACAAGCGGAGTGGATCATTTGAATATCGTCTGACGAACCGTCAGACGATATTCGGGGACGAGGGACGAGGATAGAGGGGCGAGAAAAGTCTCTCAAGCCTTACACCCTCATCCCTCATCCCTCGCCCCTCGTCCCTGTTTCTCCCTCCGCATCGAGCCTGCGACCATGCGAAATTCGTAGAGCCGGCATTCCAGAGGGCCGTTGTATAGCGGGGTGCGCTTCGACGGCGACAACCCGATCAGCTTGGGCAGGCGCAGGTCGGCAGTGAACAAGTAGGCGCGCCAGCCGGAAAATTTCTTCTTCAGAACGTTCCCCAACTGCGGATAGAACGCGGCCAGCTTGCCCTGCTCGCCCAGCCGCACTCCGTAAGGAGGATTGGTCACAAGCACACCCTCGGCTGCCGGCGCGGAGATCTCCAGAACGTTGGCCTGCTTGAGAGTGACCGAATCGGCAAGTCCTGAAACAGCCAGGTTCTCGCGCGCAAGCTTGAGCGCTTCTCCGAACAAATCGCTGCCGAAGATCGCCGCGCCGGTGTCATTCCTGATGCGCGCTTCAGCCTCGTCCTTGATGCGGGCCCACTTTTCCGCATCGAAGCTGCACAGTTTTTCGAACGCGAAGCTGCGCCTGTATCCGGGCGGGATTCCACGCGCGATCTGCGCTGCCTCGATCAGCAGCGTGCCGCTGCCGCACATCGGATCGAGCAGCGGCGTGCCAGGCGTCCAGCCGGCGAGCTTCAGGATTCCAGCGGCGAGGTTTTCGCGCAGCGGCGCTTCGCCCGCAATCTGTCTCGAACCGCGTTTGAACAGCGGCTCGCCCGAGGTATCGAGGTAAATAGTGAACCGCTCGGCATCTAGAAAGGCATGGATACGCACGTCGGGTTGCGCGGTGTCCACGCTGGGACGGCTGCCCGTTTGCGCGCGGAATTTGTCGCAGGCCGCGTCCTTGATCCGCAACGTGATGAACTCCAAGCTCCTGAGGGGGCTCGCGACCGCCGCGACATTCACGCGAATGGTCAGGCCGCGATTGAACAGGCGTTGCCAGTCGAGGCCATACACGCCGCGGTAGATGTCCTCCTCGTCGCGGTAGTGCCCGTCGCCGATTGCCCATAGCACCCGGCTGGCTATGCGGCTGTTCAGGTTCACCCGATAGGCCAGCGGCAGGGTGCCGCCGAAGCTCACTCCGCCGTCCACGGGTCGTAGATCCTCCGCACCCAGTTCGCCGAGCTCAGCGGCCAGCAATGCCTCGAGCCCGCGGGGACAGGGGGCGAAAAATCTTTCCTGCTTCAAAAAGAATTACCCAGTCAATACATCACCGCAAAGGATGATTCACAAGCGCAGAAAGACCTCGAATTCGATCCGCTTCCAGGGATCACGATGCTTGGTCAGGCGCACAATGCGCGCTTGGAGCGAGTTGCCGCGGTCGAGCTGACGCGCCACAGCCTCATTTTCCTTGCGCGGCACGTAGCCAAGTTTGTGGCCGTTCCACTCAACCCTCACTGCCCGCGAGTCATGCGGGTTGTCCGGCTCCCTCACCAGCGTAAGCGCATCGCCGACGTTCATCTGCCCCCACAGCTCCTTGCCCTGATAGAACTGAAAGCCCGCAAGCGGCGAGCTCTGCACCAGGATGCGCGCGGTGACCTGCGCCGCCTCGAGCGAGCACACGCATCCGAGGGCCGCGATCAGGAGCCAACGCACCAATGCTGTCATGTCCCTCGGAACGGCTGCAATTCCACCAGCAGCACGATGGCCACGAGCAACACAATCGGGACCTCGTTGAGCCAGCGATAGAACGCGTGGCCGTGCCGGTTACGGTCGGCCTTGAAGGCAATCATCAGTTTCCCGCAATACACATGGTAGGCAACCAACACCACGACCAGTGCCAGCTTGGCAACCAGCCAGCCGCCGTGAAAACCGTACCCCAGCCACAACCATGCCCCGGACAGCAGCGTTAAAACGGCACCCGGCGTCATGATGCCGAAGAACAGCTTGCGCTCCATGGTCTTGAAACGTTCCATGCTCGGCCGATCCTGGCTCATTGCGTGATAGACGAACAGCCGCGGCAGGTAGAAAAGCCCCGCGAACCAGGTGACCATGAAGATGATATGAAACGATTTGATCCAAAGCATCGCCGGCCTCAGGAGAGCAGCCGCCGCCGCGTCAGAACCAGTGCGACATAGAACGCGACCGCTGCGTAACCCAGCAACACCAGCACATGAAATGCCGGATCTGCCGGTGCAACCCCGACCACTAGCGGACGGGCAAGCTGGACGGCATGGGTAAGCGGCAACACCGCGGAAACCGCCTGCAGCGTCCCCGGCAGTTGTTCGGTCGGGAAGAAAACGCCGCAGAGCAGCACCATCGGCGTAATCAGCAGCGTGAAGTAGTAGAGAAAGAAATCGTAACTCGGCGACACCGCGTTCATGACCAACCCGAGGCAGGCAAACGTCAGCCCCACCAGGAAGGCAAGCGGAACGATCCACAACGTGAGCGGCGAGTGCGACAACCCGAGTACCCAGATGATGATCAGGATCGCGCAACCGGAAAGAAAGCTCTTGCTCGCCGCCCACACCGCCTCGGCAGCCACCACGTCGTCGAGATTGATCGGCGCATTCATGATCGCATCCCAGGTTCTCTGCACGTGCATGCGCGAGAAAGCGGAATACAGCGCCTCGAAGGTCGCGGTATTCATGGTGCTGTAGCACACAGTACCAGCGGCCAGGAAAGTGATGTACGGCAGTCCGCCGACCTCGCCTACCAGCGCCCCCAGGCCATAGCCGAGTCCGAGCATGTACAACATCGGGTCGGCGAGATTCCCCAGCATCGAGGGTATCGCGAGTTTGCGCCAGACCAGGAAGTTGCGGCGCCACACATGCGCGAAACGCAGGCTCAGAATCGGAGGACGAAAGTCTTTCGCTCTCATCGGGTCTCTAGCCCGGCGTCCTGACGCTTTTCACCCTTCACCCTTCACGCTCCTTTCGAACTCAATCTCTCAGGTCCCGCCCGGTGAGTTTCAAGAAAACGTCCTCGAGATTTGCCGGCCGGTGCAGATAGCGCAATCCAGGGCGATTCTGCAAGGTAGCAAGCAGCGGCTCGGCACGGCTCGTATAGCAGAATACGGTTTCGCCGGTACGCTCGGCACGCATGGCAAGTTTGTCTGCATGCTCGGAGGCCCATCCCGCAACGTCTTCCCCGTAGACCTCCAGCACTTCCGGCTCGATATGGCGCGAAATCAGTTCGCGCGGGCTGCCGGTGGAGATGATGCGGCCATGGTCCATGATCGACAAGCGCCGGCACAGGCGTTCCGCCTCGTCCATGAAATGCGTGGTCAGGAGGATAGTCTTGCCACGGTTGAGCAAGTGCTTGAGCCGCTCCCAGATGAGATGGCGGGCCTGAGGGTCGAGGCCGGTGGTCGGCTCATCGAGGAATATCAGATCGGGGTCATTGATCAGAGCGCGCGCAAGCGACAGGCGTCGCTTCATCCCGCCGGAGAGGGTCTGGATTTTCGACTTCGCGCGATTGGTAAGGCCGGCGAACTCGAGAAGTTCGGGAATACGGCCGCGCGTGATCTCGTCCGCCTGACCGAAGTAACGGCCATACACCAGCAGGTTTTCCAACACCGTGAAATCGGGATCGAGATTGTCGAGCTGCGGCACCACACCCAGCCGGATACGGGCCTCGCGCGCAGACTTCGGCACCGGCAGACCCAGCAGCGAGATTTCGCCCTCATCCGGATCGGCGAGTCCAAGACACAGGCGTAGCGTCGTGGTCTTGCCGGCACCGTTGGGTCCAAGCAGTCCATGGCATTCGCCAGCTTCCAGCGAAAGGCTCACGCCGCGAATGACCTCGACCTCGCCGTAGGATTTGCGCAGTTCTTTTACTTCAAGAAGTGCCATCTGAAAACGAGATTAGCTTAGAGGTGTCTATGCAAAGATCACAAAGTAAAAAGAAGGCCACAAATGAAGGACTCAACAATTGATCGCATCCCAGCGTTTTTCTCCATGCCCCTCTTTTTCCTCTGCGCTCTCTGCGTCAACACTCTTGATCTGATTTTTCGCAAGACAAAAGATCTGGCTCAGGCACGGCAGTGCTGTTCGACGAGTTTCTGCAGCGTCACCAGATTTCCATGGAAAAAATGGCCGGCGCCGGGAAGCACGACGACCGGAAGTTGTTGGGGACGGGCCCAGTCGAAGGCGTCCTTGAGCGGCACCACATCGTCTTCCTCGCCGTGCACCACCAGTGTTGCGGCCGGAACAGTGCCGACCGGGAATCGTCCGACAGCGGGCGCCACCAGAACCAGATGCTTCGGCTCAAGCCGCCCGGCAACCGAAGCGGCTACAAAGCCGCCGAACGAAAATCCGCCGACCGCCAACTCGCCCTCGCCGTAGGTGCGCCGTGCATACTCCGCGAGTGCCAGGAAATCCTCGATTTCACCGCGGCCATCGTCGAACACGCCTTCGCTGGCTCCGACACCGCGGAAATTCAGTCGCAATGCGCAGTAGCCCGACGCGAAGAACGCTTTCGCCAGCGTCTGCACAACCTTGTTATCGAGTGTGCCGCCATACAATGGATGAGGATGGGCAACGAGCGCCACGCCGCGTCGCGCCCCCCCGGGATCGTTGGCAACCACCTCGACTTTGCCTGCCGGTCCGTCAATCGAGAGTCGCCGCGGCGCTGCAGATTTCAAATGCGCAGACGTTCGACAATGCGGCCGTGAACCAGATGTTCGTCGACGATCTCGTCGATATCGCTCTTGTCCACGTAGGTATACCAGATCTCCTGCGGATAAACCGCGATCACCGGACCCTCGTTGCAACGATCCATGCAGCCCGCGATGTTCACCCGCACCTTTCCCGGACCGGCGAGTTGCAACGACTTGACGCGGGCCTTGGCGTAATCGCGCATTTCCTGCGCGTGATGATTGTTGCAGCACGCCGCACCGCCCTCGCGCTGGTTGCAGCAGAAGAACACGTGATACTTGTAGTGGCTCACCCGAAGGATCCTTTATTCTCGCCGCGTATTATATGCCGCGCACGGCCGGATACTTGCGCGCGTTGATCGTCATCTTGTCAAGCGCGGCCTCCACCGGATCGATGTCCAGCACATCGGCAAGCCGCACCAGGTAAAGGAGAACGTCGGCGATCTCGAGCGCTATCGCAGTACGCTGCGACTCGGGCAGTGCGGCGCTCTCGTCAGGAGTGAGCCACTGGAAATGTTCCATGATCTCGGCGGCTTCGATCGCCACCGACATGGCGAGGTTCTTGGGAACATGAAACTGCTCCCAGTCGCGCTCCGCGGCAAACTGCCGCAAACGCATGCGCAAATCACTCAGAGAATCTGAAGTTGTGCTCATCGTTGTTACCTTGATTAAACGCGCGCGGAGGGCGCGTCACCGGCCCGGCGCGCAAGAATGATCAGGTAACCGAGCGTGAGAAATGGCCACAGTGCCGAAAGCAACCGCGTCATGCCGTTGAAGCTCACGTAATGTCCGTGCCGCCATATTTTCAACGCGGCGACCAGATAGGGATTCTCCGGCGCGAGGTTCACCACCACCAGTCCGAGTCCAAGACAGATCGCTGCTGCGCGGATGAGAACGCTGCGTTGCGCGCGAGCCAGAAGCAGCCACCCCGCCAACCCGATCGCAAGCCCCAACAACGAACCCGGCGTAAGCCACAGCGACGGATTGCCGGGAATGAACAGCGCCGAGGAAGCTATCGTTTTCAGCGCAAGGGCGGCAGCAGTTAGCGCGATGAGCGCTACCGCAGCACCGAGAAACGATCGCGCGATCGCGGTAAGCAGAAAGGCAACGCCGGCAAAGTTGAGCGCGGCAACGCTGGCTTCCAGGTAACGGTAGGACGCGGCCGAATAACTCACACCGACATCGCCGGGCACGAGGTGGCGCAAATCGCCGTTGCCGAACAGCCAGATCTCGGCGTTGAGCTGCGTCAACAGCCACAGCGCCAGAAGCACGAAACCGTAGTCCGCCATTGCGCCGGGCAGAAAATGACGTCCACGCAGCCGGAACAGCTCGCCGGAAAGCCAGCGTTCCCCGAAGACACAGGCTACAGCGGCACCGAGCACCGTCCCGCCCGCATTGGTAAGCAGATCCACGTTGGACGCAATGCGCGATGGAAGATAGCCTTGGCCCAGTTCAATGAGAAAACTGAACAGCGTCCCCGCCAGCGCTCCGAGGATCGCCGCCGCCCAGCGCGGCATACGTCCCATGAACGTCAGGGTGAGCAGCAATCCGAGCGGAAGGTAGGCGAGCACATTGAGCGTGATATCGGAAACCGTAAGGTAAAAAGGCCAATCGGCGAAAACGAACGCGGCCGCATCTTCGGCCGGCGCGCGCCAGCCGGAAAACGGGTAGAGACTGGCATACGCCACCAGCAGCGGGTAAGCTACCGCGAGGTAACGGACCAGCTTGGAGCCACGCGAGTACTTCATTGGCTGGGAAGAAAACGAACCGCTCATGTTCTTGTGTGGAGTGCACGGGACACGATAAAACGAAACCGCAGCCATCGGATCCTCTGATTGAGATTCTATGACATCTTCAACGGTGACGCCGACGGCATCTGCGCCTTGCATCAACTGCGCCTTTCCGAGCCGCGCGACGCGGAGCTAGTCACCGGGGTCAAACGCGATATCGAACTGCTCGCCCGGGTGGGACCGCGGTCCGGAGATGAAATTACGGTGCTCGATGTTTCCCTGGATACGAATCGCAGCCACCTGATTCGCATGCTGGAGGCCGGGGTGCGTTGCCGGTATTTCGATCACCACTTTGCCGGCGTGGTTCCGACCCATCCTCTATTCGAAGCGCATATCGACAATGAATCGTCGGTGTGCACCAGCCTGATCGTCGATCGCCACCTGCGCGGGAAGCATCGGGCATGGGCGGTCGTCGCTGCGTTCGGGGACAACTTGCCGGAATCCGCGCTTGCTGCAGCGGCCGGGCTGCACGTTCCCGCGCGCGATCTCGAAGTGCTGCGCGAACTGGGAGAGTGCCTGAACTACAACGCCTACGGAGAATCGGTGGAGGATCTGCACCTTCATCCCGCCGAACTGTACCGGCGACTGCGCCCCTTCACGGATCCGCTGGACTTCGCGCGACAGGCCCCTGAATTTGAAATGTTGCGCCGTGTTTACCGAGACGATATCGAACGAGCGCGCGCGCTGCCGTTGCGGGAGACAAATAGCGGCTGTGTCGCCGCATTCATGCCTGATGAGGCCTGGAGCCGGCGGGTTTCGGGCGCATTTGCGAACGAACTGTCGCAGCGTCACGCAGCACGTGCGGTGGTGCTTCTGGTACGCAGTGGCAAAGGCTACCGGGTCAGCCTGCGCGCGCCACGCGATGCCGCGAGCGGTATCGATGCGGTGGCGCGCAGGTTCGAATCAGGCGGCGGCAGAAAGGGTGCGGCCGGCATTCAGTACCTGCCGGAGCAGGATGTCGGGAGGTTGCTCGAATTGCTCGAGCGCACCTATCCGGCAAAGTCCTCCACGCGCAAGGGATAAACGAACTCGCGGGCGTTCTGCGTTGAATTCTATTTCGCCTTGATTTCGGTCCAGATGCGATTGAGCAGCTGTCGTTCCTTGGGCGTCATGTCCTTCAACTGCTCCAGACGCTTCGCCGACTCCGCATCCGGGAACACCGCTTTGATGTTCTTGATCTCCGGCTTGATGTATTTCATTGCATCGGTGTTCGGATTGCCCGAGCCGATCATGTTGGTCAGGTCCGCGGAGTTCTTACCGTCGAGAACGAAATTGATGAACTGGTGTGCGAGGTCCGGCCGGGGGGCTGTCTTCGCGATCACCATGGCGTCCAGCGCCAGCACCGCGCCTTCCTTTGGCAGGCTGTGGCGGATGCGGAACTTTTTCTTGGCCTCCTGCGCACCAAGGTCAGCCTGAAAGATGTCGTTCGAGTAACCGTGCACCACCCACAGATTTCCGGTGGAAAGTTCCTTGATGTAACCCTGGGCCATGAACGCTGCCCAATAAGGTTTGGCCTTGACGATGACGTCCTTCGCCTCCTGCCAGTGCTTGGGATCGCGGTCGTTCACCGAGTAGCCGAGGTACTTCAGCGCCGCTGCCATCAGTTCGCTCTGACTGTCGAGCACCGTCACGCGGCCCTTTATCTTCGCGAGGATCCCGGGATCGAAGATCACCGCCCAGGACTCGACGGTAATGCCCAGCTCCTTCATCTTCTGCTCGTTGTAACCGATCAGCGTAATCGACATCGCGTAGGGCGCCGAATACTTGTTGCCGGGATCGAATTCGGTGTTCAGGTACTGCGGCATGACGTTCTTGAAGTTGGGGATCTTGCTCTTGTCCAGCGGCTGCAGCCAGCCAGCCTTGGCCATGCCAGTAACGTAATTCGAGGTGGGCACAACCACGTCGTATCCCTTGGCGCCAGCGGCGAACTTGGTCATCACTTCCTCGTTGTCGCCGTAGTAGTCCTGCACCACCTTGCATTTGCAGGATTTCTCGAAACGCTGCACCGTTTCAGGGGCGATGTAGTCGTTCCAGTTGTAGAGGTGCAACTCGTCTTTCGCCAGCGCCGGCAGGCTTGCGAGCAGCATCAGGGACAGCAGCTTCTTCATGGTCGCTCTCCGTGGTTTTGGAATAACCGTTCTCGAAACTCCTAGACTATGAAATACCCGCGCCGCAGTCCAGATGCAAACGCGCAAAATTTCGGACCGGGTTACCCTTGCCCGGCCGGCTCACTGGCTTCGCAGGGCTCCGGGGGACAGCCTCGACGCTATCAGGATCAGCGCAAGCGTCAGCAACATCAACAGGGTCGACACGGCGTTCACTTCCGGAGTCACGGCGATCTTCACCATGGTGTAGATCTGCAGCGGCAGCGTGGAAGAGCCGACCCCCGCGGTGAAGAAGGTGATGACGAAGTCGTCGATCGACAGCGTGAACGCCATAAGCGCGCCAGCCACCACCCCCGGCATGATAAGCGGCAGAGTAACCAGGCGAAACGCCTGCCAGGGTGTGGCGCCCAAATCACGGGCAGCTTCGGTCAAACTTTCATCCATGCCGGCGAGCCGGGAGCGCACCACGATCGCGACAAAACCGACGCAAAAGGCGATGTGAGACAGCACGATGGACACCATGCCCAGCGTAATGTTGAGCATGACGAAGAAAATCAGCAGCGACACGCCCATAAGGATTTCCGGAATTGCGATCGGCGCCAGCACCAGTACCGGCAGCAATCGCATCCGGTAGCGGTACATCGCGTAGCCGGCCATGGTGCCGAGGACGGTGGAAACAGCGCTGGCGGTCAGCCCGATCATCAGAGAGTTCCATGCCGCCTTCAGCATCTTTTCGTTGGCGAAGAGTTTTTCGTACCAGGACAGTGTGAAGCCGACCCATTCGGCATTGAGCCGCGAGTCGTTGAAGGAGTAGCCGACCACGATTACGAGCGGTGCGTACAGGAAGGCGTAACCAAGAAAACCGGCAAGCCAAAGCCACGGTGAACGGCGGCTCATACCCTCGCTCTCCTGCCCACCCAGGCAGCCAACCCGGCGAGGCCTACCGCCATGACGGTCAGCACCATCGACAGGACGCTACCGAAGGGCCAGTCGCGGGTGTCGAGGAACTGCTGCTTGATGACATTGCCGATCATGATTCCCTCGGTGCCGCCGAGAATGTCGGGAATGGCGAATATGCCGAGCGCGGGGATGAACACCAGTGCCGCGCCGGCGTAGACCCCGGGCAATGACAGCGGAAACGTCACCCGCCAGAACCGCTGCCAGGCGTTCGCACCCAGATCCTGCGCCGCGTCGAGCAGCGCGGGGTCGTGCTTCTCCAGGTTGGCGTACAGCGGCAGCACCATGAACGGCAGATGCACATAGACCAACCCGACAATGACCGCGAACGGCGTAAACAACAGCGACACCGGCTCGAAGCCGAAAATGCCGATGAAATGGTTCAGCGCCCGCACGAACACCGACTGCGGCCCGAGGATGATCATCCAGGCATAGACGCGGATCAGGAAATTCGACCAGAACGGCAGGATCACCAACAACACCAACAGGTCGCGGTGCCGTTTCGGGCTGCGCGCGATCAGCATGGACAGCGGGTAGGCGAGCACGAGGCATACCAGCGTCGTTATCGTCGCATAGGCAAACGACTTGATGAACAGCTGGGTGTAGAGAAAATCGGAAAAGAAGCGAACGTAATTCTCTGCGGTCAGGTCGAGATGTGCTCCGGCTTCGTCCTCGAAGAACAGCGGCGCCAGGCCCCCGAACTCGCCGGGATTGCGGAACGACGCCACCACCATGATCAGCACGGGAATGGCGAAGAACAGCAGAAGATAGCCGAGCGGCGGCCCGGTGATCAGCCACTTGTGCAGGCGATTTCGGGGCGCGCTCAAGTTATGTCCCCAGAAGCTCAATCATTCAGAAAGTGCCCCGCGTCGTAGCGCCAGCTCACTTGCACGTCGTCGCCGGCCTCGAAAAACTTGGCGCGCCCGGCGGCGGAGTTGGGCAGCAGCGCCTCGATGCGCTTCCCGCCGGCAAGCTCCACGATGTAGACGGTGACATCGCCGAGATAGAGAAAGTCGTACACCCGGCCCGCAAAACGGTTTAGATCCGGCTCGTCGGGCAGATTGCGGCCGATCGCCACTTTCTCGGGGCGCAACGCCAGCACGCCCTGCAACCCCGGTTGATCGCCTTCCATGTTTAGCGCCGAAACGTCGCCAATGCCGTCGAGATGCACGGTCATGCGCTCGCCCTCGCAGGCTTTGATCTCGCCCTCGAGCAGATTGCACTGGCCGATGAAGTCGGCGACGAAACGGTTTTTCGGAAAACCATAGATCTTGGACGGCTCGTCGGTCTGTTCGACACGCCCGTGGTTCATCACCGCCATCCTGTGCGAAAGTGCGAGTGCTTCGCCCTGATCATGGGTCACATAGACGAAAGTCACGCCGATTTCCTTCTGCAGCCCGATCAGCTCGAGTTGCACGCTCTCCTTTAGTTTTGCGTCCAGCGCCGCAAGCGGCTCGTCGAGCAGCAGCAGCTTGGGCCGGTTGATGAGCGCCCGCGCCACCGCCACCCGCTGCTTCTGGCCGCCGGAGAGTTCATTGGGGTAGCGCTTGTTCATGCCGGTGAGGCGCACGTCCTCCAGAGTCTCTTCAATGCGCCGGCTGATATGCCTCGGATCCGTTTTCGCCATTCGCAAGGGGAAGGCAATGTTGTCCTCGACATTCATGTGCGGGAACAACGCGTAACTCTGGAACACCGTATGGACATTGCGCGCTTCCGGTGGAATGCCGGTCATGTCCTGACCGTCAACGACGATTTTGCCGTCATCGGGCGCGTCGAATCCGGCGATCATCCGAAGCAGCGTGGTTTTGCCGCAACCGGACGGGCCCAGTAGGGTGAAAAACTCTCCGGCTTTGATGCTGAGACTGACGTCGTTGACGGCGGTGAAATCGCCGAATCGACGGGTGACGTTGGCAATCTCGAGTAGCGCCATGCCCTGCCCTGTGTCCGCCCTGATTTTGCAAAGCGGGAATTCTAGCAAGGGCTTGAAACAGCGGAGAGACAATTCGTTCCGCAGGACAATCTGCCAAAAAAAACGGGTCCCGCGAAGGGGACCCGTGAATCGTCTTACCGGATCAGGCTTTGATCAATCCAAGCTCAAAAGAACACTGCCATTCGCAAAGTAATCGCTTTCTCATCTTCGGTGGTCGCGTTGGCGCCGCCATCGACCACCCCGGTAATGGGCGTATCGAACTTGGTTTCAATGTAGTTAAGATAAATTCTGGTGTTGGTGTTCGGAATCCACTTCAAACCCACGGCGACCGAGTCCGCCTTGTTGGTTGAGGCTGCGGTAATCACTCCCGTGCCCGGGGGATTGGTTGTTGTGAAATCGCTCGCATCCCATTTGCTGAAGCGAACACCGAGTTCCCAGGCACCCCAGCCGTCTGCCCCTTTCTTGAAGGGGCGGTTCGGTTTGAGGTTTCGGCTGCCGTTCGGCGAATAAAAGTCGGAATATTTCTCTCCGGTTATCAGCCAGGACAATGCCGCGTAAGCAGCGTCGATGTCGCGATCGAACTCGACATTGCCCGTCGCCGTGCCGGAGAAATTTGCAGTGATCATTTCGCTTTGAAGCTTTACCGGCCCCCATGCCAGAATTCCTTCAATGCCGGTACGTTTCCGATCATATTCGTTAAGCCCCACGTTCGTTCCGTTTGCAAATCCAGGGCCCGTAAAGAATGTCAGGCCCCGGCCCTCGGTTCGCCCGCTGGGCACGTTGTTCGTTGTCGCCGCCGCCGTATTCATGGGCACGGTGCCGGTTGTATAGCCCAGTCCCAGGTGAATCACGGTGTTTGGAATTGAGAAGGCTTCTGCAAAGTTTGCAGCGACACGGGCTATCAGGTCTTTGTCATCCACTGTGGCGGTGACCTCATCGCCCTCCTTGCCCTGACCGTTCGAATACGCTATGGCATATGACGACCATTTTGTCGGAGACCCGTAGATGGACAAGGCTTGCTCCTTACCGGGCACAAGTGCGTTTGCAAGCGACCGCTCCTGAAAATCAATCAGCCGGGAACTCGTCAGTTCCTCGTAGCTGAACGGCATCTTGAAGGCACCGACGCGGGTCTGGATCAGATCCGAGAATTTGTAATTGATCCATGCGTACTCGATGGTGTCGGCGGCCAGGTCGGTCGTGAGTTCGAACGTCCAATCGTTGTAGAGCTTTCCGCTCACACCGAGATAGGCGCGGCGGATATCGAAAGTATCTGCCGAAGCGCCGCTTGGCGATGTAACGCTGCCCGAGTCGTTGGAGAACTTGCGGTAATCCGCTTGAATACGGCCGGACAGTGAAATCGAATTTTCCTTGTCACCCGATTCCCAAGAGAAGCCGTCCCTGAACCTGCCGGTAAGTTCCGATGCGGCAGATTCGGCTTTCTTCGCCTTCTTGTCCTCTTCATTGGCTTCCTTGAGTGCCTGAGCGCGTCGTTCGGCGCGCGCTTCGGTGCGCATTTCCTGGTATTCCTCCTCGCTCAGGACACCTTTCTCGCGAAGCTTTTCGATCAGTGCCTCGGTATCGGCGGAAAACGCCGGCGCATTGAAGCCACAGACCAGCGCTGCGATCGAGGCCGCAAGTAACAGGCGCTTCGTTGCCAAGTGCGGCAAGTCTGGGTTGTTCGCTTTGGTATTCGATCCCATTGATATCTCCCCGTGTTAAAACACCAACGGGCGGGATTCTGGCGACCGATTGTGACAATTTCATTAAATGTCACATGCAACGGCCCGGGCTTGTTGCGCAGCGGCAGCGGTGTTTAGACCAGCCAGGCAACGAGTTGCAACAACAGAATGATCAACAGGACGGAGAGAATTCCGGTCAGGAACCGGTTACGGCGCTGTTGAGTTTGCAACAACGCGTCCATTGCCGCGCGCAGGTCGTCAGCGGGACGATCGGAAAGCGCGCGATGCACCAGGCGTGGCAGTTGCGGCAGGAGTACAGCCCATCGCGGCGCCTCGTTGCGAAGGTTACGCAACAGCCCGCGCCAGCCGATCTGCTCGGACATCCAGCGCTCCAGATAAGGTTTGGCCGTTTTCCACAGATCCAGGTCCGGATCCAGGTCTCTGCCCAGGCCTTCGATGTTGAGCAGGGTCTTTTGCAGCAGCACCAGTTGCGGCTGGATCTCGATATTGAAACGGCGCGACGTCTGGAACAGGCCCAGCAACACCTTTCCGAAGGAAATCTCCTTCAGCGGCTTGTCGAAGATCGGTTCGCAAACAGCGCGAATCGCGGTTTCGAATTCGTCCACCCGTGTCTGCGGCGGAATCCAGCCAGACTCGATGTGGACCTCCGCCACGCGCCGGTAGTCGCGCCGCAAGAAGGCGAGAAAATTCTGCGCCAGGTAATTCTTGTCCACGTCCGTAAGCGTTCCCATGATGCCGAAATCCAGCGCGACATAGTGCCCGTCCGGCGCGACAAAGATGTTGCCGGGGTGCATGTCGGCATGGAAGAAACCGTCGCGGAACACCTGCGTGAAAAAAATCTCCACGCCCGCACGCGCCAGTTTCGGAATATCTATACCCTGCTTGCGCAGCTTTTCCACATGGCTTATCGGCGTGCCGCTCATGCGCTGCATCACCATCACCTGGCTGCTGCAATAGTCCCAGAAAATTTCCGGAACCCGCAGCAGCGGTGAGTTCTCGAAGTTGCGGCGCAGTTGGCTGGCGTTCGCCGCCTCTCGCATCAAATCGAGTTCGTCATTGAGGTGCTTCTCGAATTCGGCGACCACTTCCCTTGGCTTGAGGCGGCGGCCATCCTCCCACAGCCGCTCGATCAACCCGGCGGCCACGTTGAGCAGCGCAATATCTTTGACGATGATGGGAGCGATCCCCGGCCTGAGGATCTTGACCGCAACTTCGCGCCCTCCCGGCAATACTGCAAAGTGCACCTGCGCCACGGAGGCGCTGGCGACCGCCGCCGCGTCGAAACGCTCGAATACTTCCGAGGCAGGTTTGCCGTAGGCGCGCTCCAGGGTCTGGAATACCAGTTCGGCCGCGAACGGCGGGACCTGGTCCTGGAGTTTTGCCAGTTCGTCGGCGATGTCGAGCGGAATCAGGTCGCGGCGGGTGGACAATACCTGACCGAACTTCACGAATATCGGCCCGAGAGCTTCCAGCGCCAGGCGCAAGCGCTCTCCGCGCGGCCGCTCGAGGCGGCGCCAGAACAGTAGTCCCGCAACCAACAGGCGCAACCCGCGCACTCTGGCATGCGCGAGAAAAAATTCGTCCAGCCCGAAACGCAGCGAGACGTAGACGATCTTGAGCAGCCGCAGCGGGTGCATGACAGGTAACGGCGGTTGCCCGTGCTTCCTTTGTTTTTCTAGCTGCCGTGGATCTGCCGTGACAGGCGCTCGATGCGCTTGTCCAGGCGCTCCACGGCATCGCGCAGTTCGTCTACCTCCCGCATGAATTCAGCGGCCTGCAACGGCGTGACCAATACCGCCTTTTCCTCGGTGAGGTATTCAGCGGCGTTTTCGGCCATGCTCCTGGCGGCTTGCTTTGGCCACGCAGCGGCTACCCGTCCGGCCTGCGCCATGCGATGCGCGGCGATATCGCCGACCACCCGGCTCAGGTCCTCCTCTACATCCCAGCGAAGGTTGGATGCAACCTGGGAAATGACCGCGGCAAAATCGGTATCGCCGGAGATTTCGGCCTTGCGCCACGCTTCTTCGCCACCCGCCATTACCTCGAGCAGCGTCAGGTGCGTGAGCCGGATCGTCACCGCGGGCACGGTTTCCAGCGGCGCCGGCTGCAACTTGCCGTCCGCCCCCACCGCAATCGCCAAGCGGGCGGGAAACACGTCGAACAGCGCTGTCTTGCCGGCGTGCGCGCTCAGTTTTTCCCGGGCCCACGGCGCGGGATCCAGCACGTGATTGGCGAAGGCGACGAACGCAGTGGCTAGCATCGGCTTCAGATTTTGTAGCCGCGGTGAAGCGCCACCACCCCGGCGCTGATGTTGTAGTACTCGACGCGCGAGCACCCGGCCTGTTCCAACATCCGCTTCAGTTCTTCCTGCCCGGGATGCCGGCGAATCGACTCGGCGAGGTAGCGGTAACTATCGGCATCGTCAACCACCAGCTTGCCCAGCAGCGGCAGCACCTTCAAAGAGTAGCCGTCGTACAGCGGCTTGAATGGTGCCCATACTTGCGAAAACTCCAATACCAGCAAGCGTCCGCCGGTGCGCAGCACGCGCAGCATTTCCGCGAGCGCGATTTCCTTGTGCGTCATGTTGCGCAAGCCGAAGCCCACCACCGTGCAATCAAAATAATCGTCCGGGAACGGCAGGCGTTCGGCGTCGCACTGCACTACCGGGATGACCCGGCCGCGGTCGAGCAGCCGGTCGCGCCCGCGCGCGAGCATTGTGCCGTTGATATCGGTCAGCAATACCTGCCCGTGCATGCCGACACGCGCCGCGAACAGCGCGGACAGATCCCCTGTGCCGCCGGCAACATCCAGCACCCGGCCACCTTCCTTTACTCCGCTCATCTGCACTGCGAAGCGCTTCCACAGCCGGTGCATTCCCGCCGACATCAAATCGTTCATCAGGTCGTAACGCTGCGCGACCGAGCGGAACACATTGGCTACTTTCTTCGCCTTGTCTTCCTCGGCCACGTCCTGAAATCCGAAATCCGTCGTTTTCTTGTCCATTCAGATCTTTTTCCATCCCGGTTTGGGCTGAGACTGGCCAGTGGCAGGCGCCGCTTCGCGGCTGGCCCCTTCCTTGGCCATGCGGTCCAGATATTCCTTCCACAGCCTTTCCCTGTCCACGCCGAGCCCGTAAAGATAATCCCACGAGTACAAGCCGGTGTCGTGACCGTCGCTGAAGACCAGCCGCACCGCGTAATTACCGACCGGCTCGACCGCTTTGATCTCCACGTCCTTCTTACCGGTTTGCAGCACCTCCTGGCCTGGCCCGTGGCCGCGCACTTCCGCCGAGGGCGAGTAAACGCGCAACAACTCGCATTCCAGGCGAAATGACTTGCCGTCGTCGAACGCAATTTCGAGCGCGCGCGACTTTTGGTGGAGCTTGATTTCGGTGGGGCGGGGCGCCCCAGGTTGAAGTCCTGCCACAGGAATTTTCGTACTCAAAAACCAGATGCCCGGGAATGCGGCGAGGGCCTGCATCATAGCCGTGGGCGGGGGCCAGGGCCATGCCGTGCATCCCGAGATTGCCCTTCAAAAACAGTCATGGACTTGTAACATTTGCTTCATAGTATTGCAAACGCTCAAATCCGACTGGTATAGCGCCCATGGCAGCCACCATCCTCGTGGTCGAAGACGAACCGGCAATTCAGGAGTTGATCGCGTACAACCTGAAACAGGCCGGCCACCAGCCATTACGGGCCGACAACGCCGAACAGGCGATGAATCTGGTGCAAAACGCCCTGCCCGACCTGGTGCTGCTGGACTGGATGCTGCCCGGACAGTCCGGGATCGATTTTGCCCGCAGGCTGAGAACCGACAAACGAACCCGGACCGTGCCGATCATCATGCTCACCGCTCGCTCCGACGAGCAGGACAAGCTGACGGGTTTGGATTCCGGGGCCGATGACTACATCACCAAGCCGTTTTCCCCTCGTGAACTGAACGCGCGCATCAAGGCGGTATTGCGGCGACGGGCGCCGCAGATGACCGACGACACGGTGCAACTCGGGGGACTGAAGCTCGATCCGGCCAGCCACCGCATCTCGGGCAACGGTGAACCGGTGATAGTCGGCCCCACTGAATTCCGCTTGCTGCATTTTCTGATGACGCACCCGGAGCGCGTGCATTCGCGCACCCAGTTGCTGGACCAGGTATGGGGCGACCATGTCTTCGTGGAAGAGCGCACCGTGGATGTACATATCCGGCGATTGCGTAAGGCGCTCGAACCCACGGGGCTCGACCGCCTGGTCCAAACCGTCCGCGGCACCGGTTACCGCTTCTCCAACACCTGACCGGCGCTCTCGACCGGAGTCCGCTCCGGAAAATTCTGGGATAATCCGCCCACGCTATCCCAGAGGACGGAACGCATGAAGGTCATGTGGGGGAGACCCCTCTCCACCGTCGTCCTGATCGGTATTGCAGCGCTCGTCTCCTGGCCGATTCTCGGCGGCACAGGCGCCCTGCTGGTCCTCTCCGCGCTCCTCGTGGTCCTGCTTTTCCATCACCTTTTCAATCTTTCGGCGCTCTACCGCTGGTTTCAGAATCAGCGTCGCGGGAATGTTCCGGTGGGTACCGGGGCCTGGGAGTATGTGTTCTCGCACCTGCTCAGGATGCTCAAGCGCCATGAGCAAAGCGAAGTGCGTCTGAACGAGGCGCTGTCTCGTTTTCAACTGGCGGGTGCGGCGCTTCCGGACGCGGTGGTAATCCTCGGAGAAGGGGACCGCATCGAGTGGTCCAACCCCAAGGCGGAGGACTACTTCGGGCTCGACAACCAACACGACCGCGGCCAGCAGATCACCTACATCCTGCGCCAGCCGCAATTCGTCAAGCACCTGGCTTCCGGCCAGGTCGGTGAGTCGCTGGTTCTGCCGATTTCGCGCGAACAGGGCGAAATCGTGCTGTCGGTGCAACTGGTTCCGTTCGGCGACCGGCAAAAACTCCTCCTGGGACGCGATATCACCCGCTGGGAAAGGCTGGAGACGACCCGGCGTGATTTCGTTGCCAACGTCTCGCACGAACTGCGCACTCCACTGACCGTGGTTGGCGGCTTTCTCGAAACCTTGAGTGACATGAAGAAACCGGACCCGGAAATGACGCAGCGCTCGATCATGCTCATGACCCAGCAAACCAACCGCATGACACGGCTCGTGGACGACCTGTTGACGCTTTCGAGACTGGAGAGTACGCACAACCCGGTGCGCGAGGAAGACGTCAATGTTCCGGACCTCGTCAAGGCGCTGCATCAGGACGCGATAGCGCTTTCCGCGGGCCGGCACAAGCTGCGCGTCAGGCTCGAATCGACCGATTGGCTGAGGGGAAGTACAGAAGAGCTGCGCAGCGCTTTCGGCAACGTGATCAGCAACGCAGTGCGCTATACGCCGGAAAACGGCGAGGTGGAAATACGCTGGGAGACGCGCGAAGGTCATCCCGTGTTCGCGGTGCGGGACACCGGCATCGGCATCGAGCCGCAGCACATCGATCGCCTGACCGAGCGTTTCTACCGCGTCGATCGCAGCCGCTCACGTGAGACCGGCGGCACCGGACTGGGCCTGGCGATCGTCAAGCACGTGCTCAATCGCCACCAGGCGCGGCTCGACGTCGAGAGCAGCTTGGGAAGCGGGAGTACTTTCTCGGTCATTTTTCCGGAAACCCGTCGCTTGCCCGCCAAGGGCACGGCGACACCTGCGGTCCAGGAAACCGCCATTTCCCGCTAGGTCCTTTTCTCCAGCAATCCGGACAACTTCTGTTGCATCGAGCGGACAAATCCCGCTGGCAACGGACGCGCGCCGTCGCGTTGCCTGGTGCCGAACACCGGGTTGGGAAAATGCGGGTCGTCGGCGAAGCGCGGGATGATGTGCCAGTGCAGGTGCGGCACCATGTTGCCGAAGCTGGCCAGATTGATCTTTTCCGGTTCGAGCAGATCGCGCAACACGCGCTCCACGACGAACACTATCCTCATCAGGTGCGCGCGTTCGGCTTCTTCAAGATCGGTCATCTCTTTCGTATGAGCGTTCAGGATCACCCGGCAATAGGCGGGGTGGTCGCTATCGCCGATCAACACCACGCGGGCAAAACCGTCATCCCAGAGCACTTCGCCTCCGGCTTGCGTGCAAAGAGCGCACGCCGTGGTGCGTGATTCGTTGTTCATTGTTCGCTCTTGTTTGTTCATGTTCTTGCTGATGCTGTCCGGTTTTCTACGCCGTCGATGAAAAAAGGCTGTGCACCCAATCGACATAGGCCTGCTCGGTGCGGATACTATAGTGCTTGATATGTCCCGGTCTCGAAGCTGATCCAGGAGTTTCAGTAGGGCACTCTTTGCTGGATGTCGAAATCGAGGACGATTTTTCTCTGTACTCCGATTCTTCGGCGAGGTTTAGTATTGTTATCGACGCCGGAGCGCCCAACGTCGCCGCGGTTGGGTCCCCGCCGCGCTTTGCGCATCGGCGCCCGGTTAGCCCTGCGTTAGACCACGAACTAAGGAACACCATATGCCCGGACCGATGTGCAGTCGTGAATTGGGTGACGATTGGGTCGATCCCGGAACATTGGCCTTGACCAGGCATCGCCCACCAGTACCTCATGGCATCAACTCGTGCGAAGACAATCCGCGTGCACCGCTGACGCAACAGATTTTGCTCAGCCCGGTGTTTCGGGAGTCTGTGCAGGTCACGGATAACATGGCCGCACCCATGGCGTGGGACTCGTACTGGCGGATGGCCTACGATCGCGCCGACAAGGTGCTACAGGCACAGGCCAACGAACTTCTCAAGCGCGGCAACATCACCAAACTGGAATTCGACAACCTGGTGAAAGCGCGTAATACGCTGGTGGAGGAGTTCCGAAAGCCCCTGAGTCCTTTTGGCAAGCAGTATTCGGAGATACTGAAGCCCGCCTCCAAACTCCCGCAGCCGGGTGGATTGCTGACCAAGAAGGGCAGTATCGAGGCCGTGCTGGAAAGCGTGGGGAAGTCGCGCGCTGCCGTCAACCGGTTGAGTATGGTGTTCCGCGTCGCAGGACCGGGGCTGCTCGTGCTGGACATCACGATCACCACCGTCGTCGTGATGAAGGCACCTCCGGAACAGCGCGGCCGCGTGGCGGCGCGCGAATACACGGGCTTGGGTGCCGGTGTGGCGGGCGGCGTTGGGGGCGCTTGGGCGGGTTGTGTCGCTTTGGCTGCCCTGGGGTCGCCGACTCTGCTGCTGCCGGTTGTGGGCGAGGTGACTGAGGGAACCCTGTGCGCCGTCGGCGGGATTCTGGGTGGAATTGGCGTCGGCTGGGTGGGACGCGAGGCGGGTAAGGCCACTGGAGAAGCTGTCTACGACTTCGTGACAACGTTCCGATGGGAGTAATCTCGCGTTACTTCGAGCGACTAGCCGCCATGGTCAGGCCAAGGCGCGCTGCGGCCCTGCCCGTATCGGCCGACGCCGAAGGGTTGCGGATTGGCGGCGTACCGGTGGCGTGGAGCGACATGCGCCGTCTGGACGTCTACAAGCGCGACATCTATGTCGGCGATCTTCTTTGTCTGGCGATCCTTGCAGCCGAAGATCGGGTGTTCGAGATCAACGAGGAGTCGCCCGGCTGGAAGGAAGCCGGGGACGCGATCGAGCGGTTTCTGCCGGGTTCGCTGCCCCGCGTCGAGTGGGCATTGCGGCTGATTGCCGCCAACCCTGGTGACTCGGTGGCAATTTATCCCGTATCAAAAACGGGGTCGGTCGGGCAATCGCTTTAGCTTTGCCAGACACTCCACACATCGCGCGGTCTAACCCGCCCATCAACCTGACCCGCTCCAGCCGCCTTCGCCGGCGTACGCAGGCAGGTTATGGGCAACGTTAGCCGTACTATGCGAACGGACAATCTCTACGCTCTTCCGGATAACTTGCCTGTCCCGAAAGACGATGGGGCGTGTGACCACCTTCGTCGCTCGACTTTGCCGTCGATTGCCTTGAGGGCTACTTCGGGACCAACGGTCGATTTGTCCAAGGAAGGTCGACCTTGGCTGGTTGTCTATTGTTACCCACGAACGGGAAGACCTGATGAAGATCCGCCTGGCGGAGCCGCAACGTGGAACGCCATCCCGGGTGCACGTGGTTGTACGCCGCAATCTTTTGCCTATCGGGACCACTACGCGGAGCTTGTCGCGTTGGGCGCAACGGTGTACGGCCTGAGTACGCAAGATACCGAGTATCAATCGGAGGCTGTTCAGAGGCTTCATCTACCGTTTCCCCTTCTGAGCGATGCACGGCTCGCTCTTGCAAGAGCTTTGCGGCTCCCGACTTTTGTGTTCGCTGGCCTTGAGTTGATCAAGCGCCTCACGCTAATTGCTCGCGCGGGGCGGATCGAAGAGGTCTTTTATCCCGTCTTCGCATCCGATGCAGATGCGGGCGGGTGATCGAGTGGCTAACCTCTCAGTCCAGCGGACGCACTAAAGCGCGCCGCTGAATTCGGCGTTAGCCGTCTGGTAGTCACCGGACATGAGCAACGAAGTTCCCGCATACGTCAAAGCCCACACCACGGGGCGCTGGGCGGAGACCATGTTCCGTGCCCTAAGCAGGCGTGTCGCGGAGCGCTGGGAGTTTGTGTCATGCCTTGTCCCGGACAATGTCCAGGAGTAGGATTTTTCTGGCGGGGCACTGCTGGATCAAGCAATAGAGTTCGATCCAACGCAATACGCGACGCAGTCTGAATGACCGGATCGGATCAAGATATGACGAGGAGAAAGGACGATGAACATGAACAAGGCAGTGCTTTCCCTTGTAACGTGCGTGGCCATGGTCGCATGTGCCACGTCGCCGCCTACGATGGACGTCGACTACGATACCAGCGCGGATTTTGCCGCGCTGAAGACCTATGACTGGATGCCCGCCACCGGCAATGCGGCGGCTGACGAACTATTGATCAAGAGAATTCGCGGCGCCGCGGATTCCGAGCTCAAGGTAAAGGGACGCACGCCGGACACTGCCAATCCGGATTTCCTGATCGCCATCCAACTTTCCGGCAAAACCGCCTATGGGGGTTCTACAGGAGTCGGCATGTCGGTCGGCATTCCCGTCGGCAAAGCGGGGCGGATCTCCGTGGGCGGAGGAAAAAGCAAACCGATCGAGAAGAAAGAAGGAACGCTGGTGCTCGATTTCCTTGACGCGAAGACGAAGGCGCTATTGTGGAAGGGCACCGCGACCCGGACGGTAGAGCCATCTGCTTCGCCCGAGGAACAGCAGAAGCGGATTGATGAAGTGATTGGACAAATGCTCTCGCGCTTCCCGCCCCAATAGCGACGGGTTGCTCTGACGGTGCTTCCGGGTTGTCGATTGCCCAGGCGATGTCGTATCCCAAGCTTCCAGATGGTTTACTAGATAGGAGGCCGTGGGAGCTGTTAGCGGACTTGGCTCGCCAGTTTCCGGCACCTACAACGTAGCACCGCTAGTCTGCAAATGCGTGCGCCAAGCACCTGGCTGCTGCCTAACCCTTCGCTGCACCCGAAGTGCTACAGCAGGCTCCGTCTGCTTCCGCACTCGGGTGAGCTCAAACGTTAGCCTTCACGGACCAGTGCGATGCTCAAGCAACGGGGCGAGACAGCCGACGGGAAATGGTCTATTCCAGCGGCGGAACGCAACAAAGGCCCAATACTTGATGTCCTTGCGCGCGTTCTGCCCGAGCGCGGAGTTGTGCTGGAGGTTGCCAGCGGCACGGGACAGCACGTCATTCATTTCGCCAAGGCGCTCTCAGAGCTCACCTGGCAGCCGTCCGATCCAGATGCGGAACTTCGCCAGTCCATTGCCCTGCGCGTTGAAGAGGAACGGCTCGCGAACGTCAACCTCCCGATTGACCTTGACGTAGCCAGACGTCCTTGGCCCCTGCAGGCGGCGGATGCCGTACTGTGCATTAACATGATTCACGTTGCTCCGTGGTCCGCCACCCTGGCATTGCTCGAAGGCGCGAAAGCTTTGCTTCCCATACAGCACGTCCTGTACCTATACGGGCCGTATCGCCGCTACGGTCGCCACACCTCGGAGAGTAATGCGCAGTTCGATTCGGATCTACGTGCGCAGAACCCGGAGTGGGGTCTCCGCGACCTGGAGGCGGTGTCCGACGTTGCAGGTCGCGCCGGATTTGTGCTGGCCGAGATCGTCGACATGCCAGCGAACAACTTCAGCTTGGTTTTCAAGCGACGTGAAGGCTAACCTCGCGTTGGAGCGGACGCGCCGGAAGCGGCGGTGGTCGGCAATGCGGGCGGCGTGGCGCGCCGCTCAACGCGAACGTTAGGCGCCTTGCGAACCAGCGGTCTGTATGCGAGGGTAGCGTCATGCCTAGTGTTGAAGCGGCAAATCTGGCGACCGTTCAGGCATATCTCCAGGCGCTGGAAGCGGGCGCTGTCGGCGAGACACTGGCCAAGTTCTTCACACCTGATGCCCGGCAGGTCGAGCTTCCGAACCGGCTCAACCCAAGCGGCGGGGCAAGTGACCTGCCAACGCTCCTCCAACGGGCAGAGCAGGGCCAAAAGCTATTGCACAGTCAGCGCTACGAAGTCAAGTCAGAGGTTGCGCAAGGCCATCGCGTTGCCGTCGAAGCAACGTGGCACGGAATATTGGCTGTACCGCTCGGCTCCCTTGCCGCCGGTGCGACGTTGAAAGCTCATTTCGCCATGTTCTTTCAGCTTAGTGAGGGTCGTATCCGGGAGCAGAGAAACTACGATTGCTTTGAACCGTGGTAGTCCAGCAGTGCATGGCCAAGGCGCCTAACCCTTCGCTGCACATCGAAGCGCTACGGGCGGCTTCGCCGTCCTCCGCGCGCGAGTGAGCTCAAACGTTGGGCATAGCTGGGATGTGCGTATGTATAGAATGATTCGCAAAGCCGTGCTGGTCTTTGGCATGTGCTCCTTATCGGCCTGTGCTCATCTGGTCAACGTCTCGGACGACGTCAAGATAGGCATGACTCGCGATGGGGTAGTAACAAGTAGACACCTAACTTGAGGACGCCAATGCGACCCCTTCGGTATTCCATCAACGTCACATTGGACGGGTGCTGCGATCATCGTGCAATTCCCGCGGACGAAGAGTTACATCGTCACGCGGTCGAGAACCTCGACCAAGCCGATGCCCTCCTCTTTGGCCGGGTGACTTACGAAATGATGGAGTCAGCGTTTCGGTCACCGACGCAAGGGTTGCGTGATTGGATGGAGCCCTTCGCTCGGACGATCGACGCGGCAAAGAAGTACGTCGTGTCGAGCGCTTTAAACCGGGTCGATTGGAACGCGGAGCTCGTGCGCGGGGATCTGGGGAAGGCCGTTCAACAGCTCAAGCGCGAGTCGGGTAAGGGACTGCTCACGGGAGGCGTGAAGCTCCCGCTGGCGTTGGCGGAGCTGGGATTAATCGACGAATACGAGTTCGTGGTGCACCCCAGGCTGACAGGCCACGGACCGACGTTGTTCGCGGGGCTATCGAAGCATGTTGAACTGAAGCTTGTGCGTCGGCTGGAGCTCGGCTCGGGAGCGGTGGCGTTGCAGTATGAGCCGAGACGGTAGCGATTCCTTCGATACGACTGCCAGTGCTGACTTGGCTGTGTTGCACTTGGTAGCCGAATTTATGCCGCCTAACAATTCATTCAAGCCGACACCGCTTCGTAGCGCGGCTCAATTCAAGTGCTAAGCACTCAAGGTAATGAGGTGAAATCGTGAAGATCGTCTCCTTTTACGAAATGGCTCCGAACGCGCTGACCAAGCTCAAGACTCACTATCCGGCACATCGTGCGCGGCTTGATGAATTTCATGCGCGTGGTGTCGTTCTCGCTGCCGGTCCTCTGGGTAATCCGCCCGACGCGGCCATGGGGATTTTTGCCACACGGGAGGGTGCCGAGGATTTCATTAAAGGCGACCCGTTCGTGACCAATGGCCTGGTATCCAAATGGCGCCTTGTCGAATGGAACGCAGTATTTATCTAAGCGCGTTCGTGCCTTACAACGCGCTCCGGCGGACGCGCCTCGCTTCGCAAGGCAATCCCCTATCCGCGACGCGAGCTCGGCGCCGCTAGGCACGGGCGTTCGGCGTCTCGGACATTGGGTAGTCATGCAGCGGATTCGTGTAGTGCTGTGAAGGGGAGGGAGGCTATGTTGCCATCGAGGCTCGAGGCGGTGCGCCAATATCGGTCAGTAGTTGTAGTCGTGTTAACAAGCGTTGCTTTCTCCTCAGCTCTTGCTCAGGACAAGCCGCGACCGCGCGTAACGGAGAATCCGGTATCCATCGCTCCGGGCGAGTTGAACTGGCGTCCCTGCGGTAAACCATCTCCGGACGGCTGCGAAATTGCGCTGACCCGAACGGAGGTGAAGGATCATGTCGAGTATTTCTTCAGAGCGCCTGCATCGACCCGCTGGCCAAAGCATTGGCATACCAACGCTTCCTTTCTCATTGGAGTTCACGGTAGCTTGACCATCAATCTCGAGACTGGCGAGCAGCACATGCTCCTTCCGGGCGGGTACATGTACATCCCAGGTGGGATGATTCACTGGGCCGCTTGCGGCGAACAGGAGCCATGCACTGTCTTCGAGTACATGTACAACTTCCGCGATTCGTTCCGGCTCCAGGAATAGCCTCCTGTGCCGTCTTTAGTTCGAGTGGAAGCGCGAGTGAGCGTGGGTGGCATGCCTGTAATGGTGTCGCTGTCCATGCGGCGGCGCGCGCCGCTCAACAAGCGTTAGGCGTCGCAGGTATGTACTGGTAGCAATGCTATTTACGCACTCTCGTTCGGTTCCACCTCGACGATTGCCTCGATCTCAACGGTAATACCGAACGGCAAACTCCCGACTCCTATGGCGGATCGAGCGTGCCTCGCCCCGAAGATGTCCACAAATAGGTTTGAACAGCCATTGATGACCAGCGAATGCTCACGGAAGTCTGGCACCGCATTCACCATACCAAGCAGCTTGACGATCTGCTTCACACGGTCGAGGTTCCCGAGTTCTGCTTTCAGGATCGCGAGAATGTTGAGACCGACAAGACGAGCATGTTCTGCCGCTTCCGCAGTCGTCACGTCCGCCCCGACCTTGCCCTTCGGAATCGTTCCATCGGCTTTGGCAGGCACCGTGCCCGACAGGTATATGACGTTGCCCATCCGTACTGCGTTGGTATAGTTCGCAGCGGGCGTTGGCACCTTTGGAAGCTGCAGACCGAGTTCCTTGATGCGCTCTTCGACTGACATGGGCTCACCTTTCGCACGGGTTGGGGTTGTATATCGGACCAAGGGCATACACTACGCGACCTCGGGTGCGCTCGCTCGCCGTAGCTCTACGTCCAAACAAGCACAACGGGTTGCGCCACGCTAGTTGCGTGCTCGACAGCGTCGCTGAAGGGCATCGAACGTGCGTCCAGCAGGGGAGGAATGCGGATGATTGTTCTCTACCATCTCAACAACTCGCGCTCGCAGCGCATCGTGTGGCTCCTCGAGGAGCTCGGCACGCCTTACCGCATCGAGAAATACCGCCGCGATCCGAAGACCAACCTCGCACCACCGGAACTGCGCGCGGTACATCCGCTCGGCAAGGCGCCAGTGATCCAGGACGGCGACCTGATGGTGTCGGAATCGGGCGCCATCGCCGAATACCTGGTCGAGCAGCACGGGAACGGCCGCCTAGCGCCTCGGCGGGGCACGAAGGAGCACGTGCGCTACCTCCAATGGATGCACTTCGCCGAAGGCACGCTGATGCTGCACCTCATGGCGCGGCTCTATATCACGAGGGTGGGCGGCGACGGAGCGGCGCCGATGCTGGCGCGCACGGAGGGCATGCTCGCTGACGAGCTCGCCTTCATCGAGTCCGAGCTCGGGCGTAGCGCCCACCTTGCCGGCGACGAGTTCAGCGCGGCGGACGTGCAGATGACCTTCCCCCTCGAGTTCGCCACCTATTCTGGTGTCGTCGGCGAGCGCCACACCGGGATACGGGATTATCTGGTTCGGATGCAGGCGCGGGCAGGCTACCGCCGCGCGGTCGCGGCGGGCGGTGCGTACTTGTTCGATCCGGCGAGCGCGCCCGAGGCGTCGCCGTTCCCGCTGCCGAAGCGTTGAGCCGGTCATGAGTGTGCTCGCGGCCGCGGACGCAATGCCAGCACTATCCGGTCGCCACGGCGGAAGCTTTGACGTGTGCTTCCTTCTTGGGTGCGACTGGAGTGGCACAATATCCTTGGGCAAATCGAAGCCATTCTGAACCGTTAGCCTAACCCGCGGCTGGATCTCATGGCCGCCGCACGTGAGCCGCATTCTGTTGAGCGTCTTCGGGGTGACTCGGAGCGCTTCGCGGGAAACGAGGAGGCCGAATGCTTACTAGATTGATAGTTGACCTCTACGCCGGGATCATCGAGATTTCTCTGTGGTTCCTGCTCCTGATATCGGGTGTCGCTGGCTACTACTACACCGTTCCGATACTCAACGATGCCGGATGGATTCTTGAGAATGAAACAACGTGGAAGATCTGTGGCGCCCTCCTGTCTGCTGTAGCTGCATTCCTGGTGTCGGCAGCGCTCACTGGACCATACCTTGTGCTTGTCGACATTCGAAAGTCACTAAGAGCCCTCGAGACCAAGAATAGCGGCAGCAGCAGTAGTAGAGTTCTACCAGCCGAACCCAGGGAGCCATCCTTCCACGCTCAATCACGCGCTCCAGCAGACGCGCTTCGTCCGCCTCGCACACTCGGCGCCGCTGAGCGCGGGCGTTAGGGCGCCCATGAAACCACGGGAGGTACTGCGTGCCTGGGTGGACGCCTTCAATCGCGGCGATGCATCCGGTTTGTCTGTTATGTACGACGAGAACGCGACCAACCATCAGGTCGCCGAGAAGCCAGTAACCGGTCGGGCTGCGATTCACGAGATGTTTGCCGCAGAGTTCGCAAGAGCGAAAATGATGTGCATTGTCGAGAACATCTTTCAGGACGGGGAGTGGGCAATCCTGGAGTGGAAGGACCCCCTGGGTCTGCGAGGTTGCGGCTTCTTCCACATCGTGAATGACAGGATCGTCTTTCAGCGCGGCTATTGGGACAAGCTCAGCTTTCTTCGCACTCATGGCCTGCCGCTCCCGGAACGGTAGGGGCGAACCTGGGAAGGACGACATGTGTGCGTTCGCGAGCGCCCTAGGCCCTCATCGCAGCCGACGTCCGGAAGCGGGCGCGGCCGAATGAGAACGTTGGGCGTTGGTGCGCTGTCGAAGCCGAACTTGGTTGCTCGACCACAGTAGGCCAATTCCGGCGCTGATCATCGAAAGGAGAACGAATCATGCCCAGTACCATCCGCCTTCACCGGGTCCTACGGGCCACCCCCCATCGGGTCTATCGAGCGTTCCTCGATCCCGACGCAAAGGTTAAATGGCTTCCTCCAAACGGATTCACTGCCAAGGTTCACCATATGGACGCTCGCGTTGGCGGCTCATACAAGATGTCGTTCACCAACTTCACCACGGGTAAGAGCCACTCCTTCGGCGGGCAGTACGTCGAATTGACTCCCCATGAGCGGATTCGCTACACGGACAAATTTGACGATCCGAATTTGCCTGGCTCGATGCAAGTGACAGTGAGCCTAAAGAAAGTGTCTGTCGGGACCGAGGTAAACATCACTCAGGAAGGAGTCCCCGATATTATTCCAGCCGAGGCTTGCTACCTTGGCTGGCAAGAGTCGCTTGCCCTTCTGGCGAAACTAGTCGAGGCGGAAATTCCAGATTAGTCATGAACGCAATGGGGAGTGCCGCCTAACAACGCGCTGCGCTCGAACGCCCGGGCGCCGGTGAGCGGGCGTTAGGCGCTGAAACCCGCTTTATGAAAAAACGACCTGTTTCCAAGTCCCCGCGGAAGGCACGCGCGAAGGCCAAGCCGGTGAAACTCCTTGCAGGCGCCAACCCCCAAATCGCGAAAGCCGACGGCGAAGCGCCCGTGCGGGCCTACATCGCGGCGATGCCCGGCTGGAAGCGTGACATTGGAATGCGCCTCGATGCGCTCGTCGTGCGCAATGTGCCCAACGTGCGCAAGGCCGTGAAGTGGAACTCGCCGTTCTACGGCATCGAGGGCCAGGGCTGGTTCCTGGGATTCCATACTTTCACGCACTACGTCAAGATGACCTTCTTCCGCGGCACGTCGCTGCGACCGGTCCCACCCGGTGGCACGGGCAAAGATGCGCGCTGGATCGACATCCACGAAGACGATCTCGACGAGGCACAGGTGGTTACCTGGGTGAAGCAGGCCGCCGCGCTGCCCGGCTGGGTCCCGTAGCCGACAGTCTTGCAAATGAATATATCTGGAACCTCTAGGGTGAGAACATGAAAAAGTCGGGCGCGAGCCAAGGGCAGTCGGCATCGGAGCTTATCTCGAAAAGAATCGCCGAACTCGGAGACTGGCGCGGGAAAACCCTGAGCAGAATGCGCAAGCTCATCAGGGAAGCAGACCCGGACGTCATCGAGGAGTGGAAGTGGATGGGCACTCCGATTTGGTCGCACGACGGCATCATCTGCACTGGCGAATCCTACAAGAAGGTCGTGAAGCTTACCTTCGCCAAGGGCGCGTCTCTGAAGGATCCGGCTCGTCTCTTCAACGCGAGTGTCGACGGAAACGTGCGGCGCGCGATCGATATCCACGAAGGAGAGGAAGTTGGCGAGTCCGCCTTCAAGGCGCTCATTCGCCAAGCGGTCGCGCTCAACAGTTCTGGCAAGTCGAAGCCTTCGAAGAAAGCGAAGTCCTAAGGAATTCCGGACTCAATTGCATGAGCAGGCCTCTCCGCCTCTTCCTGAACTTATTGGGCCTGGTCGTGATTGCTGCTCCTTTGAGCATTCTGACCACCATTCTGCTGTTTCCCCTTTGGTCGTGGCTTGAAGCTTCGACCGGCATTGAGGCTGTCGGGCACTCGGGGCCGGCCGAATGGTGTTACGCGGCCGTCTTTCTTATCCTTATCATTGCGACGAGTGGTGCACTAATAGTGTTCATCCGTCACCGCGCCAATGACAGCCGTGCCAGAATCTAAGTCCACATCTCTACCGGGAAACCCCGACAACCAGGACTGTTCACAATCAGAGGAAACGAGATGAAGGCACTGCGAAACACCACCTGCGGGTTGGTCCTGGCATTGTCCGCGGTCGTCTTGACCTGGGCGGCCGAACTGCCGACGGCCAAACCGGAAAGTCTTGGATTTTCATCGGAGCGCCTTGCGCGCATCGCGCCCGCCATCCAGCGCGAAATCGACAAGGGGCAGTATCCGGGCGCGGTAATGCTTGTCGCGCGCAAGGGCCGGATCGTCTATTTCGAAAGCTTGGGTCAGCTCGATCCCGCCAGCGGTAAGCCGATGAGGAAGGACGCTATCTTCAGGCTTTATTCGATGACCAAGCCGTATACGTCCGTGGCGATCATGATGCTGATGGAGGAGGGGAAACTGCGAGTGTCCGACCCCGTCTCCAGGTACATTCCGGCATTCGCCAATCTCCAGGTCAGCGTAGCGACGACGGATCCCCGTACCGGCGCGACCAAATACATAAACGTGCCGGCCGATCGCGAGATCAATATCCAGGATCTGCTGCGTCACACATCGGGATTCGTGTACGCAGGGTTTACACCTAACCAGAAGGTCAAGGAGTTGTACACGAAGGAAGGGGTTGATTGGGAGGCTGTGACGCCCGCCGAGCAGATCGAGCGGCTTGCAAAGGTGCCGCTGGCCCACCAGCCGGGCACGACGTTCGAGTACGGCCTGTCGGTCGACGTGCTCGGGCGCATAGTCGAAGCGATCTCGGGCATGACGCTGGGCCAGTTCCTGCAGCAGCGCCTCTTCACTCCGCTTGGCATGACAGACTCTGCGTTCATCGTGCCGCAGGACAAACTCGGCCGCCTGGCACAGCCTTTCGCGACCGATGCTGCGACGAATACCCCGATCAACCTGCTCGATGTCACGGTGCCGCAGAAGAATGATGCCGGCGGTGCGGGCAGCGTCGGCACGGCGTCGGACTACGCCCGCTTTCTGCAAATGCTGATCAATGGTGGTGAGCTCGATGGCGTCCGCCTGCTGAGTCCGACCACCGTGAGATACATGACGGCGGACCATCTTGGCCCGGATACAAGATTTTCGGGCGTGACGACCCTGCCCGCAGGCACAGGGTTCGGGTTGGGCTTCGCCGTCCGCAAGGAGACCGGACGCTTTGAAGTCAGCGGCAATGCCGGCGAATACTATTGGGCAGGCGCGGCGGGCACGGGGTTCTATGTGGACCCGAAGGACGAGATCATTTCCGTGTGGATGACGCAGGGACAGCCGGGAATGGCGCGGCGCTATGACCGCTACCTGTTCAAGCAAATGGTGTATCAGGCCATTGTGAAGTAGAGAGTATCTAGACGATCTTCCTCATGCGTCAGAGCACAGGCATCAGTGGTAGCCGCTAGGCGCAGAATGCTGTTTTCTCCTGTCTGTGAGAGGCCAACATGCTGCACATCGAGAATGCTCGGGTAGACAGCCAACCGGTTGGCACAATCGAGGGCCAGCCGAACACGGGTATTTTCTTCGTCAAGCCGCTCATGCGCGGCGACAGCATGGCGCTGCTGGAAGTGCACGTGAAGGCGGGCGCAGCGTCGCTCATTCACTCGCATTCTCATGAGTCGCTCGTCTATGTCGTCAGTGGCAGACTCAAGACCACAATCAACAACGAGACCTTCGTACTTGGTCCAGGCGATGTCTGTCGCCACCCGCGCGCAGTAGGTCATCGGGTGGAGGCTATTGAAGACACGATATTTGTAGAGATCAAGTCACCCCCCATAGAGTTACACCAAGTATTTGGCCTCGCGGCCGCGTCCGATGAAATGCCCTGACCCCTTGCTCGGCCGACGTGCAGGGACATTCGCCGTTGCGCGCGGCTGAGACTCCCGAATGCGGGCACCATGATCCGTATCCGCGAAATCGATCATGTTGTCTTGCGGGTTGGTTGCGGCCTGCGCCGGCGGCTGATCAAACGCTGATTGTCACTAACCGCATAGGAGGATCGAAATGCCGACCAAGTATGCCGTCGTTTCAGGTGTTCTCTTCGCCGTCATAGCCGTTCTTCAAGCTGTGCGGGCTCTGTATCAATGGCCGGTGCTTGTCGGAGACGTTGACGTTCCAGTGTGGGGCTCCTGGGTTGCAACGGTCGTTGCTGGCAGCTTGTGCGTCTGGGCATTTCGGTCCGGACGCCAGTAACTCTGGACATGGGCAGCCTGGTACCCAACAGATCGCTGCCTGTGAATGCGGTCATCCAAAGGACAAGGCATGAACGCCTGGAAGCGTTGGCTACCCGGATTGCAGGTGTTCAGCCGGTACGAAGCTGCCTGGCTGCCGCAGGATTTGATGGCCGGCTTGGTGCTGACCACGATGCTCGTGCCGGTCGGAATCGCCTACGCAGTGGCTTCGGGCGTCCCGGGAATCTACGGTTTATACGCCACCATCGTCCCGCTGCTCGCCTACGCCCTATTCGGCCCGAGCCGTATTCTCGTGCTGGGACCGGATTCCGCGCTCGCCGCAGTGATTCTCGCGGTCGTGCTGCCTCTGTCTGCCGGCGACCCGATGCGCGCTGTGGCCCTGGCGAGCATGATGGCGCTAGTGTCGGGGCTCGTGTGCATTCTTATCGGTGCAATGCGCCTGGGATTCATCACCGAGCTGCTGTCCAAGCCGATCCGTTACGGCTATATGAACGGCATCGCACTCACCGTGCTGATCAGCCAGCTGCCCAAGTTGTTCGGCTTTTCGATCGACAGCGCCGGGCCAATACGCGACCTCGTGCAGATCGTCCAGTCGATCCAGGGCGGCCGGGTCAACTGGACGGCGTTCGCGGTCGGCGTCGGCACGCTGGTAGCGATCCTGTTGCTCAAGCGCTGGAAGCGCATCCCCGGCCTCTTGATCTCGGTCGTCGGCGCCACAGTCGCGGTCGGCGTGCTCGGCCTGGACGAAAGCGCCGGGCTCAACGTGCTCGGTCCGCTGCCGCAAGGCCTGCCGTCGTTCGTGCTGCCGTGGATCGATCTCGCCGACGTCGTGCAGGTGGTGATCGGCGGCTGCGCCGCTGCCATGGTGGCATTCGCCGACACGAGCGTGCTGTCGCGTACGTATGCGGCCAAGACCCGCTCACACGTCGATCCGAACCAGGAGATGATCGGCCTGGGCGCTGCGAACCTGGCAGCCGGGCTGTTCCAGGGCTTCCCGATCAGCAGCAGCTCCTCGCGCACGCCGGTCGCCGAAGCTGCGGGCGCGAAAACTCAACTCACCGGGGTGGTCGGTGCCGTGGCCGTCGCCCTACTGTTGTTACTGGCACCCAATCTGCTGGAAGACCTGCCCAACAGCGCGCTGGCAGCCGTGGTGATTGCGGCGGCCATTGGCCTTTTCGAGTTCGACGACCTGCGCCGCATTTTCCGCATCCAGCAATGGGAGTTCTGGCTGTCCGTTGTCTGCTTCGTTGGTGTCGCCATATTCGGAGCGATTCCCGGCATCGCCTTGGCGGTCGCCATCGCGGTCATCGAATTCCTGTGGGACGGGTGGCGGCCACATTACGCCGTGCTGGGCCGAGTCGACGGCATCCGGGGCTTTCACGACATCAAGCGCTATCCCGAGGCGCGGCTCGTTCCGGGCCTGGTCCTGTTTCGCTGGGATGCGCCGCTCTTCTTCGCCAATGCCGAGCTGTTTCACCAGCGCGTGCTCGAGGCCGTAGCGCAATCGCCGACGCAGGTGCGGCGGATCATCGTGGCCGCCGAGCCGGTCACCAGCATCGACGTGACCTCGGCGGACATGCTCGCCGAACTGGAGCAGGCCCTACGCGAATCGGGCGTCGAGATGCGCTTCGCGGAAATGAAGGACCCGGTCAAGGACAAGCTGAAGCGCTTCGAACTGCTCGAGCGTTTCGGTGCCGCGAACTTCCATCCCACGATAGGCGCCGCCGTCGACGCCTACCTCGAAGAACACTCGGTGGATTGGAAACCCTGAAAAACATGGAGAGACCCGGCCTCCTGCGAGACCGGGTTGTTCTTCGCTAGCAATTCAAGGAGACAAGCCGGATGCTCAGGGTGTATGGAGACATCTACTCTGGAAACTGCTTCAAAGTGAAGCTGCTTCTTTCCCACTTGGCGCTGCCTCACGAATGGGTTCATGTCGATATTCTAAAAAAGGAAACGCGTACTCCTGAGTTTCTTGCCAAGAATCGAAACGGGAAGATTCCTCTTATTGAGATCGAGCCAGGAACGTTTCTCTCGGAGTCCCCGGCGATCTTGGCCTACCTGGCTGAAGGAACATCGTTCCTGCCCAAAGACCGGCTCGAGCGTGCGCGGGTTTTGCAGTGGATGTCTTTTGAACAATACAGCCACGAACCTTACATAGCGACGGCACGCTTTATCGTTCGCTACTTGGGCCGTCCGTCGACTCTGGAGGAAAGCCTGCAACAGAAGATAGCGCCGGGGTATCGGGCTCTGGATGTCATGGAGCAGCATCTGTCATCGCTGGCATTCTTTGTGGCAGAGCGGTATACGATTGCCGACATCGCGCTCTATGCATATACACACGTTGCCCAGGAAGGCGGTTTCGACATGGCGAAATATTCTGCGATCGATTCCTGGATGGCGCGCGTCCGATCACAGACAGGCTATGTTGGCATGGATGGCTAACCCCGCGTTCGAGACCGGACCCGCCAAGAACGACGCGCCCTTCAACGCGAACGTTAGTAGGCTCGGCATGCAGACTAGGTGCATACGGTGGCTGATCTTCTTGGGATTAGCTGCTTTCCTGCCGCTTGTGTATTACATAGCTGTAATCGGGGGTTTTCTGCCGTATGGTGGCATTGTGCTTATTACGATCCGCAACATTTCAAACTCTTCACTGTTGCTTTTTGGCGTCTTTCATCTAGTGCCTTACGGACTCATGCTCTATTGGTTAGCCGGATTCATAGCGCGAGTCATAGCGAGACGTGCCGCGGGTCACGTGTGGTTGGCAGCGACGCTTGTGCTGTTATTCCTTGCCGGCGTTGGCGCAATGCCCATTTTCGGAGTTGCCCACGGAGATATCCATTGGGCAAGCGCCTATGAGCTGTACGCTTCAGAAAAATTGAGGTAGGTGTGTGTGGACAAAGTTTGCTCCGCGTTGCGTATGTGTGCTGCAAGCAGGAGGCCTAACCCCGCAATGAACAGGGACCCTTATTCAGCGTGCCGCGCAGGGTGGGTTATCGCGAACGTTAGACGCCTTGATGTGGACTGAGCGCCAAAGGATGCTCGCCGGCGAGCTTTACAACCCGCTCGATCCCGAGCTGCTTGCGGCGCGCGAACGCGCACGAGATCTATGCCGGGCGCTAAACGATACCGGGGAGTCACAGCAAGCGGAGCGCCGGCGCATATTGCGGGATCTCTTTGGCGCTGGCGGCGATACTGCCTGTATGCAACCACCTTTCTACTGCGACTATGGCTCGAATATCCACCTGGGCACGCGGGTGTTCTTCAACTTCAATTGCATCGTACTCGATGTGTGCGAAGTGCGGATCGGGGACTACACGCTGTTCGGCCCGGGTGTGCAGATCCTGACCCCGCTGCACCCGTTGAATGCTGCCTCACGCAGAGAGCGGGAGTTCGGAAGGCCCATCGAGATCGGCGCAGACGTCTGGGTTGGAGGCGGTGCGCTCTTACTGGCGGGCGTGCATGTCGGATCGCGGGTAGTTATCGGCGCCGGTAGCGTAGTAACGCGTGACATTCCCGAGGGTGTTTTCGCGGCCGGAAATCCCTGTCGAGTCATCAGGGATGTATCAGATTAGATCACCGAACTCGAGTTCGAGCGGGCACGCCAAAGCGCGGCGCTCTGACCGTCACGGCACTAATACTATCGTCACAAAGGCCGAGTGAATGTTGAAGACATATCGTGGTAGTTGCCACTGCGGGGCCGTCCGGTTCGAAGCTACTCTCGACCTGACGATGAGCACCTACAGGTGCAACTGCTCCATCTGCAGGAGAAACCGGTTCTGGGCAGCCATTGCCAAACCGGACGGCTTTCACTTGCTTGCGGGAGAGCACCACATGATCGAGTACCGCTTCAACACGAAGAAGAACCAGCACTTCTTCTGCAAGCACTGCGGCGTCCGTGCCTTCTGCGTCGGCAATGAGACGTCAATCGGAAGGATGTACGGCGTGAACGTAGGATGCTTGGAGGGCATCACCGAGGAAGAACTTTCCAGGGTGCCAATTACTTACGTTGACGGTCTGAATGACAGGCAAGAACCGCCTGCGTTCTTCTCTCATCTGTAGGGAGATTCTGACTCGTTGGCTGGTATCGACAAGCCCGCAGTATTTGGAGGTATCGAACATGGCATATCATTTCTCAGTTCGGCGGGGCGCCTCTCTCTCGATCTTGGCCGCATTGTCCACTCTCGTAGGTATCGCGTTTACGAAAGAGATGCTGAACGAGCCAAAAGTGTGGCCGTACGCTGAGATGCAGTGGACGAAGGATCAAGTGCTTCCTTCGGTTCAAAGCGTTTTGCTTTGGGGAAACCCCAAGAGCGGAGAGCACGGGATGCTCCGCAGGTTCCCGGCCGGATTCGCGCCACCTCCTCACAAGCATCCAGCGGCTGAGCGGGTGGTCGTGGTTTCCGGGACTATCGAAGTACGTCACAGCGGCGCAAGCGCCAAGTCACTCGGTCCCGGTTCGTATTCCGAGATCCCGGCAAACATGGTCCACGCAGTGAAATGTGGTGAAGGCTCCGATTGTGAGTTTCTGCTTACCTCGCCCGGGCCGTTTGCGATCGTCCCGGTGGCAGAAGAAAACTAGCTCGGGCGCGAAGAATCCGTCGATGAGGAAAGAGAATGCTGAAGAAATTCCTTGATGGTTTGATTTTCGGCTTCGGCTTTGCAATCGCATTGGCGGCGTTATGGACTGTTTGGTCTGTTGGCATGGCGTATGTCATGCCAAGAATCCTGGATTCGGCCCTAACCACAACCAGGGAGCCGGAATTCAAGAATCCAGTGGACGCGCAAATCGTTGAGCCCGCGCCCGATGGTGCGCTTGAAAAGAAGGATTTCAGTTTTTTCAAGCACTCCAAAGAACGAATGAAAATACCTGAGGGTGGCGGGATTCTGGCGATGTCACCCATGGATACCGTCAATGGATCCAAGAGACCCAGCACCTATCAGTTATGGCTGACCGACTCAAAGCTGTGGCAGATCCGAACGGTCGAAGACAAAGCCGAAATCGAAGCATTGCCCTATCCAGCGAACGCGAGCGTTACCGATCTCGACAAGCTGATGCGCAAGAGTCTGGGATTCGCCGCGCGACAGAGCACCATGACAGTTTCAGCCGACGAATTGGGCAGACTGAAGTCCACTGGTGGGTCCTCGCACGACGACTCGTTGAACGGAAAGCTCAGGATTAGCGTTGAAGGGGTCGTGTTTTTTCAGCCCAATCCATATGGAACATGACTTGGGGGGCAAACGATGCGAAACCCCTCGATGCAGTGCGGACGGGCCGCAGAAAACCGCGCCGGCCCAGTAACCGGCCTGACGCTGCGGCGCGCGAGGATCACACGCCGACGCAGCGCCGCGGTACCGAGCAGTTGCGCGAACTCATGCGTGCGTGGCATCAACTCAAGCCATTCCAACAAGCCGATGCGGCAGCGCTTCGAAGAAGGCCGCCTGAACATCACTTGAACCTGATTTCATGCACCAGTCGGGCGCCGTGGCAGACCCTGCGGCCCACACAAATGCGAGAATGGGCGCACCTTAGGAATAAGTAACAGATTGTTCTACACCCGATCCACGCACCTTTTCGGTCCGAGGCCCCGTTCATGCGACAAGGATTCCGCACCTTGTTTCGCCGCCGCAAACCGCTGACGGGACTCGATCCGCAGCCTCTCCGCCGTCGCCCCGTGTTGCTCAGGAAAATTGCCCTGGGCGTCTTGATCTCTCTGGTCGTGTACACCATCGTCGGCTTTTTCGTCGTTCCGCCGGTAGCGAAGCATTATCTTGCAAAGGGCCTGAACGAGGCGCTGGGCCGCCCCGTAGCCATAGAAGTCATCAAGATGAATCCTTTTTCCATGGTCGCCATGATCAAGGGACTCACGATCAACGAACCCGGCGCTTCGGCGGTGTTTCTGAGCTTTGGCGAACTGCGGGCAGACCTGCAGGCAGAATCCCTGGTCCGGCGCGGTCCGATCCTGCGCGAATTGACGCTTACCGATCCCTACGTGCACGTTGTCCGCAACGCGGATGCACGTACTTACAACTTCTCCGACCTGATCGAAAAATTTTCCAAGCCCGAATTGCCGCCGAAAGAGGAACCCGAACAGGGAGCCCGCTTCTCCCTCAACAACATTCGGATTCTCAACGGACGCATCGAGATCGACGACCGGCCCAAGCAGGCGTTGCACACGGTGCGCTGGATCAACATCGCCATCCCCTTTATATCGAGCCTGCCCTATCGCGCGAACGATTACGTGCAGCCATCTTTCACCGCACTGGTCAACGATGCGCCGTTCTCTCTCCAGGGACGTACCAAGCCGTTCCAGGATGCACTCGAAACATCGCTCGATATCAATATCGAAAAGCTGAACATCCCGCGCTACATGGAATACGTGCCGGTGGATCCTGGCTTCCGCGTCCGCTCCGGCAGCCTAGACACCCGCCTGACACTTACTTTCGTGCGCGCGCTTGGGCGGCCACCAATTTTGTGGGTGAAGGGCAAAATCGAACTGCACGAGCTCGCAATGACGGAGCGCGACGGCAAACCCCTTCTGAACCTCTCTCATCTCGACGTGCCGATCGTCGGCATCAACGTGCTGGGCGGCCAGTACACTTTCGGCACCATCGCGTTGCGGGGTCCCGAGGTATTCGTGCGGCGCGACCGCGACGGTAGCCTGAACTGGATGGCTTTCGTGGCAAACCAGGCGGCAAAAAGTGAGGCGCCCGCCAAGGATCAACCAGCCAAGGCAATTGCGCTTTCGGTGCCGGAGGTGAAGATCGACGACGGCAGGGTGCATGTTTCCGACCTTGTGCCGCATAAATCCTTCAAGACCGACCTGTCGAACATCCAGGCCGTGCTGCGCGGCTTCGCCCTGCCGCAGACTGAACCGGCACAGGCCGAACTCACCTTCGGTACCGGACTCGGTGAGACAGTGAAATATGCCGGCTCGATGACGCTCTCGCCGCTCGCATCGGAAGGCACGCTCGAGGCACGCAAGTTCAAACTCACCAACTACCTGCCCTACTACCAGGATCTGATTCTGTACCGGCTGGAGGACGGCATTGCCGACCTGAGCACACACTATGCATTCACTGCCACCGAAAAAGGGGCGGACGTCCAGCTCAGCAGGTTCAACCTGGCGCTTGCTTCAGTGCGAATGCGCAAGCCGGGGGAAAAGGAAGACTTTCTTTTCGCGAAGAGCGTGCAGATCAAGGACGCAAGCCTGGACTTGAGCAAGCTGTCCCTGACTGTGGGCGAATTCACCACACGCGACGGCTTCCTGAACATCGTGCGCGAACAGGACGGTGGCATCAATGCCACGCGCATCATGCCGGCGCCAAAGGAAGCCCGCACCGACGAAGCTGCCGTGGATCGCCAGGGTTCGCCCTGGCTGCTTATGCTGAAGCGCGCCGATTTGCAGAAATGGAGAATCGCGTTCACCGATCTCACTTTGGCCGAGCCGGTGAAAATTGTGGCGGATGCCGTGACACTTCAAGCCAGGGAAGTGAGCAACGGGCAGGGTCATAAGGGATGGATCGAGCTGGGTGCCACACTCAACGAAGCCGGGACGCTGACGGTGCAGGGACCGGTAGCGATCAGTCCGGTTGCAGCCGAGCTGAAGGTTGACGTAAAGAACTTCGGACTTGTTCCGCTGCAGCCCTACTTCGCCGACAGGATCAATATTCTTCTCACCAGCGCCGATCTTTCAGTCGCCGGAAACACGAAGCTGGCGCTGCCGCCTGAAGGTCCTCCCTCCGTAGCTTTCGACGGTGAGCTCCGGCTTACCCGTTTCACCACGATCGACAAGGCCAAATCGGAGGACTTCCTGAAGTGGAACACGCTGCACATAGGCGGCATCGCCTACAACCACGATCCGATGCGGCTCGGCATCGAACAGGTGGCGTTGTCGGACTTCTATTCGCGTATCATCATTTTCCCGGACGGACGGCTCAATCTGCAGGGTATTGCGGCCCAATCCTCGGCGGAGGAAACATCCACTGCGGAGGGTGAGGCTCCAAAACAGGATCGCACGGACAACAAGGCCGCGCCGGAAGACACGCAGAAGTCGGAGCCGAGCGCCGGGGCTCCACTACCGCCGATCCGCATCGGCAATGTCACGCTGCAGAATGGCGACGTGAATTTCACAGACCTGTTCATCAAGCCCAACTACTCGGCCAGCCTCACCGAGATCGGCGGGTCGGTGATCGGGCTGTCCTCGCAGCTCGACACCACTGCCGATGTCGACCTGCGCGGGCGGTTCGCGAAAACTGCACCGGTGGAGATCAAAGGCAAGATCAACCCGCTGGTGCAGAATCTGTTCCTGGACATCAAAGCCGGCGTACGCGACATCGAACTGGGGCCCTTCACGCCTTATTCGGGCAAGTTCGTCGGCTATGCGATCGAGAAAGGCAAGATGACCTTCAACGTCGCGTACAAAGTCGAGGATCGCAAGCTCGCTGCCAGCAACCAGATCGTGCTCGACCAGCTCACTTTCGGCGGCAAGGTGGAAAGCCCCGAGGCCACCAAGCTGCCGGTGCTGCTGGCGGTGGCGCTGCTGAAAGACCGCAACGGCGTAATCGACGTCAATCTGCCTATCACGGGCTCGCTGGAGGACCCGAAGTTCAGCATCGGCGGTCTGATCGTCAAGGTCATCATCAATCTGGTGACAAAGGCCATCACTTCCCCGTTCGCGTTGATCGGCAACCTGGTCGGTGGGGGCGGCGAGGAACTGTCCTACGTGGAATTCGATCCGGGGTCCGCGGCACTTTCCGCCGCGGAACAGGACAAACTCGTCGCGTTACAGAAGGGTCTGGCCGACCGGCCGGCACTCAAGCTGGATGTCACGCCGCGTGCCGATCCCGAGAAGGACCGGGAAGGATGGCGCCGCCATAACTTCGAACAGATGGTGAAAGCGGAAAAGTTCAAGGATCTGGTCAAACAGGCCGCGACAGTTGAATCCGTCGACGACGTAACTGTTGCGCCCGAAGAATACGAGAAGTACCTGCGGCGTGCCTACAAGGCGGCCAAGTTCCCAAAACCGCGCAATGCGATCGGATTCGTCAAAGATTTGCCGGTCGACGAAACCGAAAAGCTGATGCTGGCCAACATCCAGATCAGAGACGACGACCTGCTGGAACTTGCCAACCAACGCGGCCAGACGGCCAAGGACTTCCTCACTCGCACCGGCGAAGTGGCGCTTGAGCGGGTATTCCTGATCGCCCCAATACTGGAAGCTGCGAAACCGGAAGACAAGCTCAAGGGCAGTCGGGTGGATTTTTCATTGAAGTGACGCGCGATACAACTTTGGGGGTCGGTTACCTAACGCAGTTCCCCTTGCGTTATTTGTGATAAGTGGCGCAGGACGCACATGTCACCGCTACTGCCTTATCTGGCTGCAGCTCCATGGTGGTTGGTGTACCAGGTTGGATCGTTCGTAAGCTAAACGGTGTATTGATTGTTGAATGCGCGATAAACGCATTCCTGCTGCATCTTTTCGGAGTTGCCGTAGATCAGTGACAACAGAGACTTGACCGGTAGAACCAAGGGCCACAGGATCCGGACAATGACCGCTGACAACGCGCATGTCGACTCCTCCCAGAAAGCAAGAGAAACGCCGCAGATAGCACACCAACGTGGACGTTAGTCGCCCGAGGCCGTTTTCATGCATTACGGATTGCGAAAGGCAACCCTTCAAGATCGAGCCGCTCTGGAAACGCTAATCGCCCGATCGGCGCGACAGCTTGGAGCACAGGATTACACTGCGGGGCAAATTGAAGGCGCGCTACGCGGAGCATTTGGGGTCGATACGCAACTGATTCGGGATGGAACATATCTTGTTGTGGAGTCGGAAGGCCAAATTGTCGGCTGCGGTGGTTGGAGTCGCCGGCGTACGCTCTTCGGCGGAGATAGTCATGCTGAACGCAGCGCCGCCGAGCTTGATCCTCGTGCTGAACCCGCGAAAATACGAGCGTTCTTTGTTGCGCCTGAGCACGCACGCAAGGGAGTCGGTACGATCATTCTCAAACACTGCGAAGATGCAGCTCGCTCATTCGGTTTTTCGCGCGTGGAATTGATGGCCACCCTCCCCGGTGTGAGGTTGTACTCCCGGCATGGTTACGTGTCGGGCTCACCCATACAATACGAACTAGCTCCGGGACTTAGTATCGAATTTGTTCCAATGAGCAAAACACTTCATGGGCGCAATGAACCTGACAACTAACCAGAGTGACCGACGCCTGTTATGAATCCTCGTGTCACTCTGCTCACCCTCGGGGTAGATGATCTCGAACGCGCGGTTGCGTTCTACCGGGATGGCCTGGGCTTCAGCACGAAGGGCATCATCGGTGCGGAGACCGAAAATGGCGCCGTCGCTTTCTTCAATCTGCAATCAGGCTTGAAGCTTGCCCTGTGGCCGCGCAAGAGCCTCTCGGCCGACAGCGGCGCGCCGATGCAAGCACCAAGCGCAGTCGAGTTCTCTATCGGCCACAATGTTTCCTCCGAGCAAGAAGTTGACTCGGTGATGCGGCAGGCAGCGCGGGCCGGGGCAAAGATTGTCAAGCCAGCCCAGCCAACGTTCTATGGAGGTTATGCAGGCTACTTCCAGGATCCAGACGGTCACCTTTGGGAAGTCGCGTTCAATCCAGGCTTCGCGTCGCTCGGCTGAGCCACTGTTTACTCGCCGGCTTACGGACATCGCGTCCGCCTTTTGGCGTGACAAGAGAGAGGAAAATCCATGAAGTTCGCGCACGCTTTCCTATTGGCTCTAGTTGGCTGGCATTCCACTACTGCGCAGGTTGACGCGGCTGATGTGAGTCAAGCGGTGGAAGAGATATACATTGTCCGCTCGCTAAGACTCTCGCGCGATGCCCCCACAGCGAATTGCGCGCCTGATAGAACAGGGTTTGCAAATGCACGCGTCGAAGATCGTTACCACTTCCAGTCTCTGAACGTAGAGACCAAGACCGGTCTGCTTACCGACGCCAACGTGGCCACCGTTGGTGAATTGCTCGCGTGCTTCGGTCCATCTGCGGATCCTTTGATTTCCAACTTCTATGCGGAAGGATCTCTTGGCGGGGTGACGTTCACCGGCAAAGGAGAATGTCGCGCTGCCAGGAAGGACTATCCGGAGCCAGGGCTAAATTTGTTCCGTTGCTTCCTCAACATTGCCAACTTGCCAGACCACTATGTTGGTGGTCATCTCACGACCAACACCGTGACATCAAGGCAGAGCATCGGCATGACGTCTGACCCTCCTGGTTACGTGCAACCATCCATTGCCACAATTCGTCTCTGGAAGAAAAGGCCTTCGGCGAATTGAGAGGTAGCGAACATAGATGTGAGGAGCGTAGGTCACGTTAAGCGGAGTATGAGGAGTGCGTGGCAATCGCAGTTCCATTATTCAAAGGTTCTACCGCACATGTACACCGATGAAGATATCGCCTCCGCAATAGCCGCGGGAATTCTCACCGAAGAAACCGCGGGCGCATTTCGAGCTCACGTTGCAAAACTCAAGAGCGGACCGGCCGTAGACGAGGAGCATTTTCGCCTTGTCACCGGCTTCAATGACATATTTGTCGTGATCGCCTGCCTGCTTTTGCTGGCCTCTGTGGCTTGGATCGGCGCTGCCTTGGCGCCATGGGTTGGCGCAGTAGCGGTTTCCATCTTCGCGTGGGCGCTCGCCGAGTTCTTTACTCGACGACGACGCATGGCGCTGCCCGCAATTGTTCTCCTCTTGGCCTTTGTAGGCGGCGTGCTGGCTACTGGCGTTCTCTTCCTGGGGAAAGAACCCGAGTCCGTCGTTGTTGCAAGCGCGCTCGCCGCGGTTGCCGCCTGGCTGCATTGGTTGCGTTTTCACGTCCCTATTACCGTCGCGTCTGGAGCGGCGGCTGCGGTCGGTTGTGTCGTTGCGTTGCTCATTTCAGCAGTACCAGCGGCAAGGCATTGGACAACCGCAATTTCCCTCATAGCCGGAATCGCCGTGTTCGCACTGGCAATGAGGTGGGACGCAACCGATACGGCGCGCCAGACCCGGCGGTCGGACGTGGCGTTCTGGCTACATCTTCTGGCTGCACCGCTCCTCGTGCATCCTGTTTTTGCATCATTGGGTGTATTCGATGGACGCACGACCTTGGGACAAGCGGTTGTGGTTGTAGTGCTTTACGTCGCTATAGCGCTCATTTCCCTTTGCATCGATCGTAGGGCACTGATGGTTTCCGCGTTGATTTACGTCCTGTATACATTCAGCGCTCTGTTGAAACTGTATGGCGTAGTCAGCTTGAGTTTCGCGATCACTGCTCTCGTTATCGGTTCCGCCTTGTTGCTCCTTTCGGCGTTCTGGCACCCCAGCCGCGCATTTGTACTGGGGTTTTTCCCGCTTGCCATGAAGACGCGCCTCGCGCCCTTGCGGTGATATCTTTCCGGTTGTGGGAACTGGTCCATCACACGGCGCCCCATGCGCTCTAATAACGCGTTCGAAAACGACGACGCTCGACGTCGCGAAGGAAGCGATATGACAACCACCCGCGCCACACCAAAGACGATCGACGAGTACATCTCGGGCTTTCCGCCTGACGTCCAGGCGGTTCTCCAGAAGGTTCGGCAAATAGTGAGGAGCGCCGCTCCCGATGCGCAGGAGGCCATCAGTTACCAGATACCGGCGTTCAAGTTGGATGGTGTTCTCGTGTACTTCGCCGCTTTCAAGAAGCACATCGGCTTCTACCCACCAATCAGAGGCGATGCAGGAATGAAGAAGTCCGTCTCGGCTTATGCGGGGCCGAAGGGCAACCTCCGGTTTCCATTGGATCAACCGATTCCCTACGATCTCATCAAACGCATAACTAAGCTTCGCCTCAAGCAGAACTTGGCGAAGGTCACATCTAAAGGCAAGAAAGAACGCCGATGAGCGTCAAACTGCGTTTGTCCCGTAGCGTTGGGACGCGATCGTTGTGCGCCGGGGTGAAATGGTCTCGCGCGCCAGCTATCTGACGGCAGCCCGCAACTTCAGACCATAGCCGTGGCCGATCGACGGAAGCGCTTGCTCGGCGGTTTGTTGTCCACTGTGGTCGGCGTGCTGACGGCTGCAATGGTCTACGGGTATCCCGAACGGCTCAACGCCCCGGCGTGGGTTGCTTATGCGGCTTGTTCGGGGCTTGTGGTTGCGGGGTTGACCATCATTGTGGCCGAGTCCCCGCTACGTCGCACTCACACGTGGCTTTGCGTTGCGTGCACAGTTGCATTGCTCGTTCCGGGCATATGGGTCGCGTTTGGTCCAGGTGTACGCGAGTGCTCAATATCCGTGCCGTTCTTCAGTACCGCTGGCTCAGAACTCCTGTGTCGTGGAGCATTTGGCCTCGGCGCATTCATCGTTGCCGCACTGCTGATCTGGGTTGTGTTGCGTGCCCTTCGCCAACAAAATATAAGCTAACCCTTCCTTCGAACGGAATGGCCACGCGCAACCGGAGTCTGTCGCTTGTATCAAACATTGCGCCCCGAACCCTCACGTTCTGGATGAGCGCGCGAATCAGCAAATGAAAGTACCGCAAGCGGACCGAATCCTGGTGCAGGAACGGAGTAACTGCATGGAGCAAACGCCTCCTCGTATCTCCCCCTACCTTGTTGCAAGTCTGATGGTCGTCTTGCTTGGGGGCGGCACGGGCGAAACTAGAGGCCAGGTCCAGCAACACACAGGCCACCCATTGGGGACGGTTGATTTTCCGATCACCTGCTCCGAAAAAGCCCAAGTGGAGTTCAATCGAGGGGTTGCCCTCCTGCATCACATGACGTATCCGCAAGCACGGGAAGCATTCCAGCAAGTCACTGCGACCGATCCCCGGTGCGCGATGGCGCATTGGGGCATCGCGATGACCCTGTTTCAGCCGCTATGGCCGACGCGTCCGGGATTGGAAGCGCGCCAGCGGGGTTGGGAAGCCGTGCAAAAGGCCAGGGCCCTTCAGGCGCCGACGGAGCGGGAACGGCTCTTCGTGGCTGCGGCGGAGGCGTTCTTCCTCGAACCGGCGTCGTCTGATTATTGGCTCCGCATCCGCCGCTGGGAACAAGCTACAGAGAAAGTTTACGCCTCCTTCCCCAGCGACCCCGAGGCGGCCGCGTTCTACGCCCTGGCGCACTTGGCCACCGCCCCTTCCAATATCATCTCCCGAGTGCATTCCGACCGTGCCGCTGAAATCCTCCTCGGCGTGTACGAGCGGAATCCGGATCACCCCGGTGCGATGCATTATCTCGTCCACGCCAACGACGTGCCGGGACGCGAGCGGGAATTGCTGGAGATTACGCGCAAGTACGAGTCGGTCGCTCCGCGTAATCCACACGCGCTCCACATGCCGACCCATATCTATACGCGCCTCGGCGACTGGAACGGGGTGATTCGAGGAAACCGGGCGGCGGCGGAGGCAGCCTTGGAGCATCCTGCGGGGGACCACGGAGAATTCGTCTGGGATGAGTTCCCCCACGCGATCGAGTATCTCGTCTATGCCTATCTCCAGAAAGGCGCAGACAATGAAGCCGCCGTGCAGCTGGAGCTGTTGCGCACAACCGCCCGATTGGAACCCACCTTCAAGACAGCATTTCACCTGGCCTCCACGCGAGCCCGCTACGCGCTGGAGCGGCGCGACTGGAACGAGGCGGCGCTGCTTGCCCCCCGCGAACCCGCTACCATCAACTGGGACCGTTTCGCCTGGCCGGAAGCCATCGCGCGGTTTGCGCGTGGTCTGGGCGCGGCGCGCCTGGGCAAGGTCAACGAAGCCAGGGCAGCCGCAGGACGCCTTGAGGAACTTGAAGCTGCTACCCGCAAGGCGGGTGAGGACCTGTTTGCTCGAAACATCCAAGTACTTCGCCTCGAGCTGAACGCCTGGCTCGCCCATGTGGAAGGACAAAGGGAATCCAGCGTTGTGCTGATGCGGGAGGCCGCGGAGCTCGAGACCTCGACTCCGAAGCACGCCGTGACGCCGGGACCCACTCTCCCCGCCCACGAGCTCCTTGGAGACCTTCTCATCGAGCAGAAGCATCCGGAGGAAGCGCTCGCCGCGTACAAGCGTTCAATGGAACTGTATCCGAGACGCTTCAATGGCCTCCTTGGCGCCGCTCGGGCCGCACGTGCGCTCGGTGACGAATCCTTGGCGCTTACTTTCTATCAAGAACTTCTCGAAGTTGCTGATGGCGGAACGCGGCAGCCCGCGCTGAAAGAGGCGCGGACCTATGTGGCTCAGCGGCGGTGAGCAAGGTACACGCTTCCCACGGACGCCGGATTTCAACAAGAGAGAAGAGAGGAGAAACCGCAAATGGATCGACTCTTCGTTGTGATCGGCAGCCTCTTCGGATTTCTCGGAGTAGCCTTGGGCGCGTTCGCGGCTCACTCACTCTCCAATCGCATGGATGCCGACCTGCTGGTGACTTTCGAGGTCGGCGCCCGCTACCAGATGTACCACTCATGTGCATTGCTTGCGGTCGGGTGGGCCCACACGCGGTGGCCGGGAGCAATACTTACAGCGAGCGGATGGTTGTTCATATTTGGGACGGCGCTCTTTTCCGGGAGTCTCTACGCTCTGAGCTTGAGCGGCGTGCGGTGGCTTGGAGCGATCACACCCATTGGGGGTTGTGCGTTGCTGGGCGGGTGGCTGTGTTTGGCATGGGCGGCGCGCAGAGGATAGCGGTAGCCTTGTAGGTCAATGAGCAGAGTTCATAGCGAAGCAAGCGGAACAACAAGACGGAGGAACACATGAACCCGAAAAAGTGGTTGCTGGCGAGTGTTGCGGTCGTTGTCGTGATTGCCGTGCTGGAATTCGTTATCCACGGTGTGCTCTTGGCGGATATGTACCGGCAGACAGCTTCGGTGTGGAGGCCAGAAGCCGAGATGCAGAAAATGATGTGGGTATTCTGGGTAGGGATCCTCGTATTTGCGCCGTTGTTCGTGCTGATCTATGTGAAGGGCTACGAGAAAGGCAAGCCCGGATTGGGGCAGGGGTTTCGTTACGGTCTGTATGTGGGAGTCATGTTGTCCGTGATGAACAGCTTTGGCTGGTACGTGATGCTGCCAATCCCGCTTGCGCTTGCGTTCTATTGGTTCCTTGCAATTCTGGTGGAGTTCACCGTAGCGGGTATTGCGGCGGGTTTGGTCTATCGCGCATAGTCTCTCGCAGAGGCGGCGGGGTGCCAACGATGAACCCTCACCGGTGCGGACATGCGCAAGCGCCTTGCGCTCCCATGCCCATCGGTTAGCGCCGCGTTAGGCCGCACATGAGTTCGAAGCCCGCTGGCTACTCAGGAACGCCACTTGCCAGGAAACTCGGTATCGGCGAGGGTGCGACGGTCTTCGCCAAGAACGCGCCTGACAATTACGCCCGCTTGCTCGAACCCATACCTCCGGACGTCGCGTTCGAGACGAGGCTCTCCAAGGATACCGACGTCATCCACGTTTTCCACGATCGGAGAGCAAGCCTGAAAGCAGAACTTAAAGCCCTGCGTACCTCCATCAGGAGCGACGCAGCGGTATGGGTCTCCTGGCCGAAGAAAACCTCGAAGGTGCCGACCGACATCACTGAAGACACGATTCGCGAACTGGCGCTTCCATTGGGGTTTGTAGATGTGAAGGTTTGTGCCATAAGCGAAGTTTGGTCGGGTTTGAAACTGGTCATCCGAAAGGAGCTTCGCGCCCGCGCCTAGCTCCGCTGGCAATACCGCCGGCTGAGTTCATGCGTTGGTTGCTCGCAGGAGGCAACATGGCAATGATTTGTCACCAAGTACGCCGACAGACCTCAATGCAACCCGCGCCGCGTTTGAACTCGGGCTTTCAGCCAACAAGATCTCCGTCGCCTCGCGGTTCCGGATTGAGCCCGGTGCGTTCCAAGCACACAATGGAATGGCGTGGCTTGACAGCCTTTGCGTGGAGACCTCTGTGAACAAAACACTTTGGGTGGTTGGCGTGGCGGGCATGTTCACGCTGTCAACTGCAACACAGCCGCAACAGACGCCCACGCCCGCTGCGGACTACCCGTCGTGGGCTTTCCCGCTGAAGGTTGAGAAAACGTTTCCGCCGGAGGGACCGGAACCCAGGACGCTGGCGGGAAGCTCAAGAACGTACACACAGAATCAGATCGATGATCTCCTGAATCCGCCGGATTGGTTCCCGCATCAGCGTCCGGATCCACCTTCGATTGTCCTCAAAGGGCATGGGGCGGCATTGGCATGCGCCGCGTGTCACTTGATGTCCGGACTCGGCCACCCCGAATCCACCGACCTCGCCGGTCTGACCGTGGAATACATGGTTCAACAAATGAAAGATTTCAAGACCGGCGCCAGAATCGACGTGGCAAGAATGAGCAAGATCGCAAAGGAGGTCTCCGAGGAGGAATCGCAACAGGCGGCCGAGTGGTTTGCCAAACTCAAGCCCAGCCGTTTTACCAGCGTCATCGAAGCTGGAATGGTGCCGAAAACGTTTGTGGGCAATGGTCGCATGCGCTTCGTGGAGCCGGGTGGCGGCACCGAACCGACCGGGAACCGTATCATCACCATTCCCGAGGATCAGTTACGAGCGCGTCTGCGGGATCCGAATTCGGGATTCATAGCCTACGTCCCTCCTGGAAGCATCGCGAAAGGCGAGGAACTAGCGCAGACCGGTGGTGACGGCATCACGGTTCGGTGCGCGACTTGTCATGGTCCCGGCCTCAGGGGGGCAGGCAACGTGCCGAGACTCGCGGGCGTCCATCCAATCTACATCGCCCGCCAGCTTTACCTCTTCAGGGATGGAGCACGGAACGGCGCCCTCGCCGCGCTCATGAAACCGACCGTCGACAAGCTGACGGACGAAGACATCCTCAATCTTTCGGCTTACGTGGGTTCGCTTGTGCCGTAGCGGCCCGCGACGCGCTTCTGTGGGCAGTCCTAATCAAGGACTCCCTCCGCGGCACGGGACCTCGGTGAGGTTGAAAACCTCGTTTGGGCGTACGCTATTGTTGCGATCGATAAGGCGTCAAGGAGCTCCGGCGCAGTTTCGGGAGCCTGGCACTTGCCAGTTGCGGCCCGCGAGAGTTGACGCACTACGACCCTCGTATCAACAAAATGGGAGGACAGAGCCATGAAGAGCGTATGGAAAGTTTTGATGACAGCAGTCACATTGATTTCGGTTTCGGCCATCGGTGCGGAAGCGAACGATCTGACCGCGAGCCAGTCGATCCGGATTAGCGCACCGCCGGAAGTAGTGTGGGCAGTAGTGGGTGACTTCAACGGATCTTCGCGCTGGCTGCCACTCGTGGAGCACAGCGAGATCGTGGTCGGCACAAACAACCAGGTCGGCGCGATCCGGCTGATCACTCGACGAGACGGCACGAAGGTCACGGAGCGGCTGCTGGACCACGATCGGCAAGCCATGCGAATGGCCTACACCTACATCGACGGGGCAGTCAGAGCGAGCGACTACTTTCCCGTGCTGAGCGTCAAGGACGCCGGCGACGGGACCAGTGTCGTCGAGTGGAGCGCACACTTCAAGCGCCTGGAGTACTCGATCGATCCGCCGCCGCCCGGACAGGATGACAAAACGCTGACGGATTTCTATAACCGCCTCTACAAATCCGGGCTGGACAACCTGAAGCGCGTCGTCGAGAGCGAAAGGTGAGCCGGTGTCCGCCACGGCTCGCCGCAGAGTCGTCCGTTAGCACCCATTCACGATCGCGTCCAAGGCGCGTACACAGGCGGTTCCTTCGGCACGGTTTGGCGATGTACCGCTACGAGATCGTATGAACAGGATGACTCGCCGTGCGCACCTTAAGGGTCTGCTTGGCCTGGGTACCCTGGCGTGCTTGCCGTCCGAATCCCGCGCTGCTTCAGACCCGCCCATTCCACCGCAAGGCATCGGGCGGCGCATCCGGCACCTTTCCTACAGCGATCAGGGCGGTCGCCCCGACGGCGTACAGGTCATGGTCAACCGCCGCCATGTCTATGTCGGCCATATGTTCAGCGACGGCGTGACGATTCTCGACGCTACCGAACCGCGGCAACTCAAGCCGGTCGGCTTTTTCACCGCAGGCCTCAACACGCGTACGCATCACATGCAAGTGGCGGACGATCTGCTGCTGCTCGCAAACGGCGCGAACATCGTCGCGATGCAGTCTTACGACAACATGCGCGGCTATTTCGAGAACACGCTCGCCGACAGCATCACCAATCGGAAGGCATTCCGTTCGGGTCTGAGCATCCACGACATCTCACGCCCAAGAGAAATGAAGGAGATTGCGTTCCTGGAAATGCCCGGCTTTGGCGTCAACCGGTTGTGGTGGCCCGGCGGACGTTATGCCTTCGTGTCCGCGCATTTTGATGGCTACACCGATCACATCCTCTGCATCGTCGATCTGAAGGACATCGCCAGGCCGGAGATCGTGTCGCGCTGGTGGCTGCCCGGCTTGCATCGGGCGGGAGGCGAGACACCGGCGCTTTCGAAGGGCCGCCGCATCGCCTTGCATCACATGATCACCGCCGGCGATCGCGGCTATGCCGCCTGGCGCGATGGCGGGTTCACTATCCACGATATCAGTGATCCGGCCAATCCCAAGCTGCTCTCGCACATCAATTGGTCGCCGCCTTTCCCCGGCGGCACGCATACGCCATTGCCGTTGCCGGGACGTGGCCTTGCCGTCGTTGCGGATGAAGCGAACGCAGAACGATGCCAAAAAGGAACATTCCACACGTTCATTCTGGATGTGCGCGAGCCGGAAAACCCGGTATCCATCTCAAGGTTGCCCACACCGGGAGACCGCGACTATTGCTCGCTCGGAGTGTTCGGCCCACACAACCTGCACGAGAACCGTCCGGGTTCCTTCCGCAGCGAGGAGATCATTTTCGCAACTTACAATAACGCCGGAGTGCGCGTGTTCGACATCAAGGACGCATTCGCTCCAAAAGAGATCGCGTCCTGGATACCGCCGGCTCCCAAGAGGCTCATCGACCCGCGCCCCAACGTCTCGCTCGCAGCAAAAACGTGCGACGCCTACGTCATGCCGGATGGACTGATGTTCGTGAGCGACTGGAACGCCGGCATGCACGTTTTGCAATACGAGGGATGAACCGCAGAAACGCCACGTTGGAAGGATGGCGGCTGGGCCGCTCGTCGCCGCAACTGCGCCTGTCACGCGAGCATTCGTGTCACCTCACGAGCCCCGCGACCACGCAGTAACGTCCGAATTTCCCGAGTGCCATGAACAGCACCGCCCACCACGGATTGAGCCGCAGCCAGCCGGCCGCCACGCACATTGCATCGCCAATCAGCGGCACCCACGACAGCAACAGTACCGGCGCGCCCCGGCGCCGCACCCAGTCGAGTGTTCGTGCGCCGATCTTTCGCTCGGGCACCAGCCGGCCAACGAGATAGGAACTCATGCCGCCAAGCGTATTGCCCAGCGTGGCCACTGCCAGCGCAGGCCACAGGCTCGCCGCGCCGCTCGCAAGAACACCGGCGAAAACCAGTTCGGAACCACCCGGAAGCAGAGTTGCGGCGAGAAAGCTGCTCAGGAACAAGGCGCCGAGGCCGACCGGTTCGTTCAATTTGACAACGGGGAGATGAGGACGAACAACTGAAGAATCTGGCGCGCCCGGCGGGAGTCGAACCCACGACCTTCGGCTTCGGAGACCGACACTCTATCCAGCTGAGCTACGGGCGCAGTGAGATGCTAGTTTACGTGCAAACGGGGTTTTGCGTCCATCGGGGTCCCTGTTTCAGGCATCGCGATTGACCTATAATTCGCGGCTTCCAACGCGGCAATCCAGGGGTTCTTGCATGGCCGAAGTCCGCATAAAAGAGCACTCATCGCCGATCAAGACGCCAAAGCAATTGATCGTCGTCATCGTGCTTTGCTTCCTGGTGACGGTGTTCGGGATCGTCATGATTGCAAAGCTCGTCACCGGCGGGCTGAAGATCGATCCAAAGAGTCCGGCGATGAGCGAGGAGGCGGTTGCAAAGCGACTCAAGCCAGTCGGTGATGTAGTCATCGCCGAGGGCGGCGCACCCACGCCCACCGCTGCAAAACAATCCACGCCACCAAAATCCATTCCGACGGGGGCCGGCGCAGCACAGACCGCGACAAACGGAACGAAGGACGCTACGGCTGCCGCGAAGCCCGCAGGCACTGCGGCAGACGGCAAGAAAACCTACGACGCGGCCTGCGCCATGTGCCACGCCGCTGGCGTCGCCGGCGCTCCCAAAACCGGCGATAAGGCGGCGTGGAAATCACGCATCGCGCAAGGCAAGGATGTTCTGTACGGCAGCGCAATCAAGGGCAAAAATCTGATGCCCCCGAAAGGCGGCGCCGCGTCCCTTCCCGACGCGGACATCAAAGCCGCGGTGGATTACCTGGTCAGTCAGGCGAAATGAGGTCGTAATAAGTGATGGGTGATGGGTAATGAATGAGAAGTGAACAGAGTTTGGTAGATAGCAGCCTACGTAAATCAGGGCGCGGCAAATGCTGCGCCTTTTTTGTTTCACTCTCGATACCCGGACCGCAATATTCACGCAACAGGCGCCGGCCTTCGCTACTATCACGAATCCCGCCTGCACAACGCTATTCACCTTTCTTCACTGCTTCTAAATGGCTACATACGCAATCGGAGACCTGCAGGGATGTTATGACCCGCTGCGGGAACTGCTCGAAGAAATCGGCTTCAACGCGACACGCGACCGCTTGTGGTTCGTCGGCGATCTGGTGAACCGCGGCCCGCAGTCGCAGGAAGTGTTGCGTTTCGTCAAAGGCCTCGGCAACCGCGCGGTCACGGTTCTCGGTAATCACGATCTGCACCTGTTGATGGTTGCCGAGGGCCGCGCAAAATTGCACAAGGGCGATACCCTCTCCGCCATCCTCGAAGCTCCTGATCGTGAAGAATTGCTTGCATGGATGCGGGGTCTGCAGATGATGCACGTGGATGGCGAGTACGTCATGGTTCACGCCGGATTATTGCCGTCGTGGAGCGTGCCCAAGGCGCTCGACCTGGGGCATGAAGTCGAAGAAGTAATGCGTGGTCCCGGACACCGGAGCCTGATGGCGCACATGTATGGCAATCAGCCGGATCATTGGGACGATGCGTTGAGTGGATACGATCGTTTGCGCGTGATCATCAATGTAATGACCCGGCTGCGAGTATGCACCGCCGAGGGCCGCATGGAATTCAGCCACAAGGGCGGGATCGAGGATATCCCGGACGGTTATTTTCCGTGGTTTGCAGCGCCGAACCGTGCAAGTGCCACTGCCACCATCATCTGCGGTCACTGGTCCGCGCTCGGTTTACGGGCCGAGAAGAAACTTCTGGCGCTGGATTCGGGCTGCCTATGGGGCCGGCGCCTGTCGGCGGTCCGCCTGGAGGATCATCGGGTATTCCAGGTTATTTGTCCGAAAATTGCCGACTAAGCGCGGCAGCGATCGCCGCGTGGGTCTCGCGCGCGAGGTCCCGTCGCAATTTGCCTTCGGCGTCGATCGCCGGGAGAAAAATCATTTCCGCAACGATCTTGCGTTCCCGCAGGATCATCGCCATGGATTCGAGCAGGCTGGTGTCCCCGACGTAACTGGCGTTGACATTCAACCTGCCGTCCTCGTCCAAATATCGCAGCGCCACCGGGAATACCAATGCACGTTCGTCCACCGCGGGCTGCAGCAGAGAAGCGTGGAAAGGTTGCAGGCCGGTGCCTTCGCTGGTCGTGCCTTCGGGAAACACGCCGATGGCGTCCCCGTCGAGAAGGGCCGCGTGGATCACCTGGTTGATGCGCGCGGCGTGGCGGCTCTTGCCGCGCTGGATAAACAATGTCCCGGTCCTGGCGGAGAGCCAGCCGATCAGCGGCCAGCGGCGCACTTCCGATTTGGCGATGAAGCGTACCTGCCACACCGAGTGCACCAGCGGGATATCGAGCCAGGAAATGTGGTTCGCGACCATCACTGCCGCCCGGTCCTTGACTGCGGGAGGCACCCCGCGCAGACGCGGCTCGACGTTGACGGCGGAGAGAATGCGCGCCGACCAGCGCGCTACGGCCTGCCGGCGCCGCACGCTCCCATAGAAAGGAAACAGCAAGGCCACAGTGGCAATGCCGGCGAAGAGATGAAACAGGAGAAGCGTTGCACGAAAGAAACGGACTGCAATCGAAGTCTGGTTTCTATCGCGTTTTGTCATGCTTCAGGAAAAGGCGGCCGCGGGCAGCCTGCCGCCATTTGCTGTCACCACGGCGATCTGCCGAACGCATCCCGGAAACGCGTGTTGATTTCATCGCGGGAAAACTGGTGGTTTTGCGCGCCGCGTTCGGCGATCTTGATCGAACCCAGTAGCGAAGCCAGCCGGCCGGTGGTCGGCCAGTCCAAGTCATTGGCAATGCCGTAGAGCAACCCGGCGCGATAAGCATCGCCGCAGCCGGTCGGGTCCGCAACTCGCGCCGGCTTGATGCTGGGGATCGTGTCGGTCCTGCCGCCTGAATACACCAGCGAACCCTGCGCGCCCTGCGTAACTACGAAAGCCTTTACCAATTTTGACAGCTGTTCAATGGTCGTGCCGGTGCGTTCCTGCAGCAGCTTCGCTTCATAGTCGTTGGTCGTCACGTAGTCGGCCTGATTGATGAAATTGAACAGCTCCTCGCCGCTGAACATCGGCAGACCCTGGCCGGGATCAAATATGAACGGGACGCCGGCAAGGTGAAGTTCGCGCGCATGCTGGATCATGCCTTCGCGCCCATCCGGCGCCACGATGCCCAACCCAACGTCGCGCGCATCGGCGACATGGTTCAGATGCGAGGAATTCATCGCTCCCGGATGGAACGCGGTAATCTGATTGTCATCCAGATCCGTGGTGATGAAGGCCTGCGCAGTGAACGAGCCCGGCACCTGCCGCACGTGCGCTTGCGACAGCCGCAACTTATCGAGACGGTAGGCATAGGGCTGATAGTCGTCGCCCACCGTCGCCATGATCAGCGGATCGCCCCCCAGCATCTTCAGCGAATAGGCTATGTTGCCGGCACATCCGCCGAATTCGCGGCGCATGTCCGGCACCAGGAAGGCGACGTTGAGGATGTGGATCTGGTCAGGAAGGATGTGGTTCTTGAAGTAGTCGCGGAACACCATGATGGTGTCGTATGCGATCGATCCGCAAATCAGTGTACGCATGCGCCCAGCCCTGTTATGTCAACGTTTAAGCACAAAGGGCGTGTACCCGAGTTCCTGCCGAATGCGTTCGGCGACGCGCTCGGCGTCTCCGCGATTGGGGTAAGGCCCCGCGTGCACCTTGTACAGGCCGTCGCCGCGGTACAGTTGCATCGAACTGGCCAGCCAGCTCAGGTCGATGCGCATCTTTCGCAGAAAAGCGTCGGCGTTTTGCTCTACCGAGAAAGCACCGAGTTGCACAAACATGCCGCTGGACTCGCTGCTAACCGGCACCGCTACCGGCGCGGGTGCGGCCGCCGTGCTCGCAGCCGGCGGCGTTTCACCGCTACCGGGAATGAGGGTTTCCACTTCGACCATGGCGCTGCCCTGACCGATGATGCCGATGCGGTGTGCCGCCGCGTAGGAAAGGTCGATCAACCGGTCACCATGAAACGGGCCGCGGTCGTTCACGCGCACGACCACGGACTTGCCGTTGGCGACATTCGTTACCCGGGCGTAACTCGGCAGCGGCAGAAGCGTGTGCGCCGCACTGAACGAGTACATGTCGTAAACCTCGCCTGAAGAAGTCTTCTGGCCGTGGTAGCGCTTTCCGTACCAAGAGGCGATGCCACGCTGCTTGTACGGGGTCAATTGCGTCTGAGGTATATAGGTGCGGCCGAATACGGCGTACGGGCGACTGGTGTAAGGATTGAGCGGCTCGATTTTCGGAGTCGGCTCGGAAATCGAGTCCAGGTCCGCCGGCGGATTGTCGCCGGGCCCATCGTCGAGGTAATAACCGCCGGGCTTCGAAGGACTGCTGGCGCAGCCCGCGATAATCATTACAACGAACGTTGCGATGATGACTATCGCGGAGGGACGGGGAGCGAGGGACGGGGAGCGAGGGAAGGATTTAGGCATCGACTGCAATGCGTTCATCGGTGTCATAAGTTGGGTACCGACCTTGCAGATTTAAGCCGCATTTCCCTCATCCCTCGCGCCTACGTCTGCACCAGACGCCTATGCGTATGAATACTCATCAGCAAACCAACGCTGAATAGTATCGTCACCAACGAGGTGCCGCCATAACTGATCAGTGGCAGCGGGACGCCCACCACCGGCAGGATTCCGCTCACCATGCCCATGTTGACCATGGCGTAAGTGAAGAAGGTCAAGGTAATTGCACCGGCAAGCAGCCGGGTAAACAGCGTCGGGGCACCGGCTGCGATCATCAGCCCGCGACCGACCATCAGCAGGAACAAAATCAACAGCACCAGGTTGCCAAACAGGCCGAACTCTTCCGCGTACACCGCGAAGATGAAGTCGGTTGTGCGCTCCGGCAGGAAGTCGAGATGCGACTGCGTGCCGTTGAGCCAGCCTTTGCCGAAAACGCCGCCCGAGCCCAGCGCGATGGTGGACTGAATGGTGTGATAGCCCGCCCCCAGGGGGTCCTGCGAGGGATCGAGCAGCGTCAGCACCCGCTGGCGCTGGTAATCGTGCAGCATGGACCACAGGAAAGGCAGGCTCGCTCCGCCTGCCAACGCAAGCCCCACCAGGATTTTCCACGACAGCCCGGCGAAAAACAGCACGAAGAAACCGGCCGAGGTAACCAGCACCGCGGTGCCGAGGTCGGGCTGACGCACGATCAACAGCACCGGCACCAGTACCAGCAGCGCCCCCACCGCGAAGTCGCGCATTTTCAGCACGGCCTCATAGCGATCGAAGTACCAGGCCAGCATCAACGGCACCGCGATTTTCATGAGCTCCGAAGGCTGGATGCGGGTGAAACCCAGATCGAGCCATCGTCGTGCACCGTTCACGATCTCGCCGAACACCGCGACCGAAATCAGCAGCACCAGGCCGAGGACATATAACGGCAGGGCGATTCGGGAAAGGTAATGCAAAGGCACGTTGGCGGCGATCCACATCAATACCAACGCGGCGCTGATATTGGCCATTTGCGCCGCCACGCGCTCGAGACTCGCACCTGCGGCGCTATACAGAGTAGCCAATCCGATCACCAGCAAGATGGCCACCAGCGTCAGCAGATAGCGATCGATGTGCTTGACCAGATAGGCAAACAGACGGTTAATCACCTTCTCGCTCCGGGTCCAGAACGTGCTCCAGTGCCTGCTCCTGTTCCGGTGCCAATTCGGGAGCTGATTCCTGGGCGGGTTCGCGAACAGGCTTCTTGGCCGACGGCTTGGGAGGCTGCGGTTCCTTGCCCAGCAGATAGAAATCGATCACCTGGCGCGCGATCGGCGCCGCGGTGCTGCTGCCGTGGCCGCCGTTTTCCACTAGTACCGCCAGTGCGATCTTGGGATCGTCCGCCGGAGCGTAACCGATGAACAGTGCATGGTCTCGGTGACGAGCATGAACGCGATCCTCGTCGTATTTCTGCCCTTTCAATCCGATCACCTGGGCGGTGCCGGTCTTGCCTGCAAACAGATATTGCGCACCCATGCCCGCCCAGGCCGCTGTCCCGCCCGGTTTCATCACGTCCACCATTGCGTCGCGCACGCGCTTCACGTTCTCGGGTTTCAGTGACACGTGGCCGATCGGCTCCGGCTCAATGCTGGTCAACTCGCCAGTCTGGCCGTCCTCTATGTGCTGGACCAGGTGAGGCCGGAAAATGCGACCATCGTTGGCGAGAATCGCGGTGGCGAACGCAAGCTGCAGCGGCGTGGTGAGGTTGTACCCTTGACCGATACCCACCGAGACGGTATCGCCAGGGAACCACCTCTGCTGGAAGCGGCGCTGCTTCCAATCCTGAGAGGGCAACAATCCCTCGACCTCGCCCTCAATGTCGATCCCGGTCTTCCTTCCAAGGCCGAACTGGCCGATGAATTCGTGGATGCCGTCAATGCCGAGTTCGTGCGCCAGTCCATAGAAATAGGTATCGCAGGACTCGACCACCGCCTTGTGCATGTTCACGATTCCGTGACCGCCGGCTTTCCAGTCGTGGTAGACGCGGCCGACGCCGCCGAGCTTGAAATAACCCGGATCGCTGATGGTAAACCCGGGTTTGCGCTTTCCCGATTCGAGTCCGGCCAGCGCCATGAAAGGCTTGAAAGTCGAGCCCGGCGGATAAACGCCCTGCAATGCGCGATTGTTGAGTGGATGGTCCGGAGAATTGTTCAGCGCTTCCCAATTCTGCGGATCAATGCCCTCGACGAACAGATTAGGGTCCATGCCCGGCTTGGACACCAGCGCCAGCACGCCGCCGGTGGCGGGCTCGATCGCCACGAGCGATCCGCGGTGGGTTCCGAACACCTGCTCCGCCACCTGTTGCAGCCGGGCATCCAGCGCCAGCCGCAGATCATTGCCCGACACCGGCAGGATACTGCGCAGCGTGCGCACGGACCGCCCGTTGGCGTCGGTCTCTACATGTTCGTATCCTGTCACCCCGCGCAGGTCCTTCTCGTAACGCTGCTCGAGCCCGACCTTGCCGATGTAGTCGGAGGCACTGTAATTCGCCGCCATCCCCCTCCTTTTCAGATCTGCCACGTCCGGATCGCTGATCCGGCCGATGTAACCGACCACGTGCGAGGCGATCTCGCCGTTGGGATAGTGGCGGAACAGCCGCGCGTTCAGTTCCACGCCGGGAAAGCGGTAGGAATTGACCGCGAAGCGCGCCACCTCTTCGTCGTTCAGCCGCGTGCGGATCGGAACGCTGGCAAAGTCGTGGCCCTCCTCGAGCAGTTTCTGGAAACGCTTGCGGTCCTTGGGAGTAATGGCGACCAGTACCGACAGCCTGTTGATCATGTCCTCAAAGTTATCCACCTGTGTGGGCATGATCTCCAGGGTATAGGCGGCAAAATTGTGCGCCAGTACCACGCCATTGCGGTCCACGATCACGCCGCGGTTGGGCACCACCGGCACGATGAAAATGCGGTTCTGCTCGGCAAGCGTGTGGTAGTAGTCATGCTGAATAACCTGAACGTAGAAAAAACGCGCGAACAGGATAAAGAAGGCGAGCAGCACGGCGCCGCCGGCGATCGCCAGCCGCAGCTGGAATTTGTAGAGCTCGCGCTGATGGTCGCGAAGCTCGACCGCGCGGTTCGTTGCCGTTTGCGGGAACGTCGCGAGGCGCATGCGGGCCGTTTGCCCTAAACCTCGTCAGGATTCCGCCGCGAACTCAGCGGAATCCTGAACAGGAAACGTGTTGCCGGCCACAACAACGCGCCGACGATGCTAGGAACAAAATACCACCATCCCGGATACTCGCCGCCCGCCGCTACCCGTACTGCCAGTACGATGGCTTGCATCAGCAGGAGGATCACCAGCACGTGCAGCATCTGATGGCGCACGCCGAACATCGTCACGCGCCGATGCAACGCGATGGCGCTGAACATCATCACAGAGTAGGCCAACGCGTGCTGACCGAACAGGCTGCCCTCGGCTACATCCACCGCCAGGCCGAGCAGCCAGGCGGGGAGAAACCCGATCTTGCGCGGTTGATGAATTCCCCAGTACAGCAAGGTCAGGGCGAGAAAATCTGGCCGCAGTACCAGTACCCAGCTGGTAAGCGGCATCAGGTTCAGAAGGAGCGCCGCAACCAGGGTCAGGACAACGTACACCGGTCTGGACGGAAGCAGTATCTCCTCGGTTGAAAGATTGCTGAAGCCGGAGCCGCGCATCGTCAATCTCTGCGCGACTTGCGCGGCTTGGCCTTCTTTTGCGCTGCTGCCGGCGGATAGTCGGGTAGCGGTGCCAGTCTGGCGAGAACCAGGACCTGGCGGTGGCGATTGACGCCGGCCGCGGGAGTGCAGGTGATGCGAGCAAAAGTGTAGGCGGCGTTGCGGTCGATGTTCGAAACCACCGCCACCGGTAATCCGGCCGGATAGACGCCGTCGATGCCGGAAGTCACCAGCACGTCGCCATTCTCGATTTCGGCGTTGATCGGCATGAAGCGCAGATCCAAAGAGCCGTCGTAGCCGGTACCGAAAACCGCGGCGCGCAGACCGTTTCTCACCACTTGAACCGGCACGACCTGTTCGCGGTCGGTAATTAGCGCGATCTCGGCGGTCCAGGGAAATGCGCGGCTCACCTGGCCGATCAATCCGGTATCGTCGACGACTGCAGCTCCTTCCTCGATCTTGTGCGACGAACCCCTGTCGACGATCACTTTGCGGCTGAACGGGTCGCGACCGAAGTACAGTATTTCCGCCGCAACCGAGGTTGAACTGACGCGCTCCTTCATGTCAAGGAGTTGGCGCAAGTGACCGTTCTCCGCGATCAGTTCCTGTTGCGTTTGCAACAGGCCCGCATTGAGAAAATTCTCGCGCGCAAGGCGCTCGTTCTCGCGTTGTAGGTGCGATTGGCTGACGAAGAAGCTGCCGATGCCTGAAATCACTTCTCCCGGCACGTCCAGGATTCTCTGTAAAGGATAGAGCACCACACCGATCACCTTGCGCACGCCGTCCATGTACTGGAAGCGCGCATCGGCGTACAGCAGGATCATGGAGAGTAGCGAGAAGAACAGCAGCCTTGCAACGAGGCTTGGGCCGCGCTTGAAGAACGGCGGTGGGGTGTACTCCATCAGGGGTGAAGCAGAAGGCGTGAGGGGAGAGGATTGAGGCTAGGGGGGGAGAGCAGCCCACAGAAAGAAGCCTTGCAGACCTTGAACTCGATATCGTTTGATATCTGTATTTCGCTCACTCCTTACCCCTTACCCCTCACTCCTTACGTCAAATCAGTCGTTCGTGAATATGGAACCGAGTTTGTCTATCTTTTCCAGCGCCCGGCCGGAGCCGCGCACCACGCAGGTGAGCGGGTCGTCGGCGACGATCACCGGCAGCCCGGTTTCTTCCATCAGCAGCCGGTCGATATCGCGCAACAGCGCGCCGCCGCCTGTGAGCACCATACCTTTTTCGGCGATATCTGCGCCGAGTTCCGGCGGCGTCTGCTCGAGCGCCGATTTGACCGCGCTGACGATGCTGTTGAGAGGGTCTGTCAGCGCTTCCAGGATTTCGTTGCTGGAAATTGTGAAGCTGCGGGGGATGCCTTCCGCGAGGTTGCGGCCCTTGACCTCCTTTTCGCGCACTTCCGATCCCGGGAATGCCGAGCCGATCTCCTTCTTGATTTCCTCGGCGGTGGTTTCACCGATCAGCATCCCGTAGTTGCGGCGGATGTAGTTGATGATCGCTTCGTCGAACTTGTCGCCGCCGACGCGCACTGAACCGGCGTACACGATGCCGCCCAGCGAGATCACGCCGACTTCGGTGGTGCCGCCGCCTATGTCGACCACCATCGAACCGGTGGCTTCTTCGACCGGCAGGCCGGCGCCGATTGCGGCCGCCATCGGTTCCTCGATCAGTTCCACCTTGCGCGCGCCGGCGCCGTAGGCAGATTCGCGAATCGCCCGGCGCTCCACCTGAGTGGAGCCGCACGGCACGCAGATGACGATGCGCGGACTTGGGGAAAACAGGCGCGAGTCGTGAACCTTCTTGATGAACATCTTGAGCATCTGTTCGGTCACGGTAAAGTCGGCAATCACGCCGTCCTTCATCGGCCGGATCGCAGTAATGTTCCCGGGCGTCCGCCCCAGCATCTGCTTGGCCGCGAGCCCAACCTCCTGGATCACCTTCTTGCCGTTCGGGCCGCCTTCCTGCCGGATCGCCACCACCGAGGGTTCGTTGAGCACTATGCCCTTGCCCTGCACGTAGATCAGGGTATTTGCGGTGCCGAGGTCGATGGCCAGGTCGTTGGAAAAATAACCGTTGAGAAATCCAAACATAAAGTGGGCGGTGATATGGCCGCGGTGCGAGAAATGAAGGCGTTATGATACCCTATCGTACTGCGGCGGTTAACAAAAAGCGGGTTTCCCGGGAGGAACCTGGGCGCGGCTACCGGCCCTGCGGTCCTCCTTCCTGTCCCGTCCCTGAACCCGGCCGCGACCACGGAAGCCTCCCACGAAATGGCACTTACTCTCAGCGACGTCAAGCGTATCGCTCACCTCGCGCGCATCGAGGTGACCGACGCGGAAGCCGGGCAGGCGCTCGGACAACTCAACGACATCTTCAAGCTCATAGAGCAGTTGCAATCGGTGGACACCACTGGCATCGAACCGATGTCTCATCCGCTCGGCGGTTCGCAGCGGCTGCGCGAAGACCGCGCCGACACTCCGGAAAACCGCGACGCCAACATGATGAACGCCCCGAAGCAGCAGGACGGCTTTTTCCTCGTGCCCAAGGTCATCGAGTAGGGAACGCGCAATGTTCGAAAAATCGGTGGCCGAACTGGGCCGTGCACTGATTGCCAGGGAAGTTTCCGCCGTCGAGCTTGCCCGGCTTTTCCTCGAACGCATAGAAAGCCACGGGCACCTTAATGCGTTTCGGGATGTCCGTCCTGAAGTCACGCTGTCGCAGGCGCGCGCCGCCGACGTGCGCATCGCCAAAGGCGACGTGACGCCACTGACCGGCGTGCCTATCGCGCATAAGGACATTTTCGTCACGCGGGATTTTTATTCGACCGCGTCGTCGCGCATCCTTGAGAACTACATGAGCCCGTTCGATGCCACGATCGTCGAAAAATTGGGCGATGCCGGAATGGTCTCGCTCGGAAAACTCAACTGCGACGAATTCGCGATGGGCTCGTCCAATGAGAACAGTTACTACGGCAAGGTGCTCAACCCTTGGGACAAGTCCGCCGTTCCGGGTGGAAGCTCGGGCGGTTCGGCGGCGGCGGTCGCAGCAAGAATCACCCCGGCGGCAACCGCCACCGACACCGGCGGATCCATTCGCGAGCCGGCTGCGTTCTCGGGCGTCACCGGGATCAAGCCAACCTACGGGCGCGCGTCGCGCTGGGGCATGATCGCGTTCGCGTCCAGCCTGGACCAGGCTGGCATCATGACCCGCTCGGCAGAAGATGCGGCGCTGGTCTTCAACGCCATGCTTGGTTTCGATTCGAAGGATTCGACCAGCGTTGACCGCGTAGCGGAGGACTACACCCGTTCACTCAACCTCAACCTCGAGGGCATGCGCATCGGGGTACCGAAGGAATTTTTCGGCGAGGGTCTGCAAGCCGACGTCGAAAAGGCGGTGCGCGAGGCGCTCGCCGAGTACGTCAAGCTCGGAGCCAGGCTGGTGGATATTTCGCTTCCGAACGCAGCGCTTGGCATCCCGGTCTATTACGTGATCGCGCCGGCGGAATGTTCGTCGAACCTGAGCCGCTTCGACGGCGTGCGCTACGGTCACCGCACAACGCACAACGGCGACCTCATCGACATGATCAAGAAGTCACGCTCAGAAGGATTCGGTCCCGAGCCCAAACGCCGTATCCTGATCGGCACGTACGTGCTGTCGCACGGCTATTACGATGCCTACTATATCCAGGCCCAGAAGGTGCGGCGGATCATTGCCGACGAGTTCCAGCGCGCCTTCCGCGAGTGCGACTTGATCGCCGGACCGGTTACCACCAGCGTGGCGTTCGGCTTCGGCGAGAAAGCGGCGGATCCGGTGTCGATGTACCTCTCGGACCTTTACACCATCCCCGGCAGCCTGGCCGGCATTCCGGGAATGAGCATTCCCTGCGGCTTCGGCGCGAAGAACCGCCCGGTCGGCTTGCAACTGATGGCCAATTACTTCGATGAAGCCAGGCTGCTCGGCGCCGCGCATCGCTACCAGCAGGCGACCGACTGGCATTTGCGGGCTCCGCCCGCGGCGAAAAAGTGATGAGCGATTTGCGTGATGAGTCAGGAACAAAGGCACTGAAGTCGCGAAAGCGCTTGGCGCATTGGCCTCAATCCTCGCCCGTTATGGGCAGCGCCCGGTATCCAGCGAAGTCGGGCGCCCCTCACCCCTCACCCGAGCGATAGCGTATGGACTGGGAAATCGTCATCGGCATCGAGACCCACGCGCAGCTGTCCACGCGCTCGAAAATATTCTCCCCGGCCCCGACTGCGTTCGGTGCGGCGCCCAATACCCAGGCTTGTGCGATCGACATGGCGCTGCCCGGCACATTGCCGGTGCTTAACAAGGGTGCGGTCGAGCGGGCGATTCGCTTCGGGTTGGCGGTCGATGCAACCATCAATCCCCGCTCGATCTTTGCACGCAAAAACTATTTCTATCCCGATCTTCCCAAGGGCTACCAGATCAGCCAGTACGAGATTCCCATTGTGAAGGGCGGGAAAATCTCCATCGATTCCCCCACGCGGGGTCAAATCGAGATAAAGCTCACGCGCGCGCACTTGGAAGAGGATGCCGGCAAGTCCCTTCACGAGGATTTTCAGGGCATGAGCGGCATCGACCTGAACCGCGCTGGTACGCCGCTGCTGGAAATCGTATCTGAGCCGGACATGCGCTCCGCCGACGAGGCGGTCGCCTATGCAAAAAAGCTTCATGAGTTGGTGCAGTGGATAGGGATTTGTGACGGCAACATGCAGGAAGGATCGTTCCGCTGCGACGCCAACGTTTCGGTGCGGCGCGCCGGTGCAGCCCTCGGCACACGCCGCGAAATCAAGAACCTGAATTCGTTCCGCTTCCTTCAGCAGGCCATCGAATATGAGGTGAAGTGGCAGATCGAGACCCTTCAAGACGGCGGCAACATCCAGCAGGCAACGGTGTTGTTCGATCCGGACAACGGCCAGACGCGCATCATGCGAACCAAGGAAGACGCACACGACTACCGCTATTTTCCCGATCCCGACCTGCTGCCGCTAGACATTCCCAACAATTGGATCGAAGAAATTCGCGTCGCAATGCCTGATCTTCCCGAAGCAAAGCGCAAAAAGTATATTGATCTCGGGCTTACCCCCTATCAAGCATCCCTACTGACATCAAGTCGTGACATGGCAGTTTTTGCAGACAAGGCATTCAGTGGTGTTCTACCCGCAGACATTCCGCGACTTGCGAACTTGATTTCCGGACCCCTTGCCGCCCGGCTAAACGAAGAGAACCGCGCGATTACAGAAATCCCCATCGCTCCCGAGCAAATCCGAACCCTCGGAGAAAAGATTTCAGTTGGAGTTGTCTCAACTTCAACGGCAACATCGGTCATCTTTCCTATGTTGTGGAAAGGCGAGCGTTCCGTCGACCAGATAATAGAAGAAAACAATCTAAGGCAAATTTCTGATTCCGGTGCGATCGAGAAAATCGTTGACGAAGTGATCGCTGCCAATGCCCAGCAGGTGGCGGATTACAAGGGCGGGAAAGAAAAGGCCTTCAACTCCCTGGTCGGCCAGGTGATGAAGGCCAGCAAAGGCAAGGCGAATCCGGCCCAGGTCAACGAAATATTGAAGAAAAAACTGGCCTAGTAAAAGTCTATTTGCCGGCCGTTTTCAGTTCGCGGTATCGCAGTTTGTCGGCCTCGTACTTTTCGCGAACCGATTCTGCGTAGCTCTTTTTCTGCTGCAACTCGGCCTCGACCGCCGACATTTCCTTCTGCTTGGCATCAATTTCTTCCAACAAATGCGGCGGGATGGCTCTTTGCTTTCCTGCCAGTTGGTCCGCCTGCGTCTTCAGGTCGAAGAGTTGCTGGTTTGCTCTGGCCAGCCTGTTTTCGGCCGTCTTGACCGCCTGCGCCGGTATTACCAGGCTGCGGTCGCGCGCGACGTCGATTTCCTGTTCCGAAGTGTATGTTGCGGCCAGGGCGCGGTCGCGGCGTTGTTTCTCCGCTATGGTTTTCTGTCCCGCGTTGTTTTCCAACGCCGGCTTTTTCGCCTGGTCGGGATTCGGGGTGTCGTGTTTTTTCACTACCCTGCCCTGGCGGTTCAACTCCACGACCTCGTTACATTCCGGCGCGAGTTTGTCCGAGTAGTAGACCTTGCCGCGGGCGTCCAGGCACTTGAACACCACTCTTGGGGAAACGCCGGGCGGGGGGTTCCGCTGCGCCAGAACCGGGCCGGTGAGTGCTGCGGCAATCGCCAGACTAGCCAAAATTCGAATCAGTTTCATGCGGTTACCCCGTACTCTTGCCTATAGCGTTCTACCGCCCGCAACTGCCGTGCCATGTCCGCCCGTGCTCCCAGATATGCGGTAAGGTCCTCAAGTGTGGCGATGCTGAAAACGGGGATTCCGAACTGGCTGCGCACCTCCTGGGCGGCAGACTGTGGACCGTTCCCGCGCTCCATCCGGTCGAGCGCAATGACAACCCCGCAGGGCTTTGCGCCAGCCGCACGAATGGTCTGAACCGACTCACGCACCGAGGTACCGGCGGATATGACGTCATCCACGATCAGTACGCGCCCTGTTAGTGGCGCGCCCACAGTCATACCGCCCTCGCCATGGTCCTTGGCTTCCTTGCGATTGAAACAAAACGGCACGTTTCGCCCATTTGCGGCAAGAGCGACCGCGGTGCTGGAAACCAGAGGGATGCCTTTGTAGGCCGGACCGAACAGCATATCGAAGGTGGGATCGGCGGCGGCGATCGCTTTCGCGTAGAATTCCCCGAGCTTACGCAGTGCCTCGCCGTCGTTGAACAAACCGGCGTTGAAGAAATAAGGCGACAACCGCCCGGCCTTGGTCTTGAATTCGCCGAAGCAGAGAACATCGCGGGCCAAGGCAAATTCAATAAACTCCTGCCTGAAAAAATTTTCCATTGCCCGTCGTGCGAATTGTCTCCCTCAATCTAAACGGCATACGTTCGGCAGTCAATAAAGGCTTTCTCAAGTGGCTACCTGCGCAGGACGCCGACGCGATTTGCGTTCAGGAGATCAAGGCGCAGGACCGTGACCTCGGAGAAGCGATCCGCAATCCTGACGGATACCGCGGCCGTTTCCATTTTGCCGACCGCCCCGGTTACAGTGGCGTCGGCATCTATTGCCGCAAGACACCGGACCGGACAATCGAGGGCCTCGGGATCGCGGACATCGATGCCGAGGGCCGCTACCTAGAGGCGCGCTTCGGAAATTTGAGCATCATCTCGGTTTACGTTCCGTCCGGAACGAGTTCGCCCGAACGGCTGGCGATCAAGTTCAGCTTCATGGCGCGTTTCATCGCATCGCTTCACCGGCTTGCGCAGAGCGGCCGCGAAGTCATACTCTGCGGCGACTGGAATGTTGCGCACAAGGAAATCGACCTCAAGAACTGGCGCGCCAACCGAAAAAATTCCGGGTTCCTGCCTGAGGAGCGCGAGTGGTTTTCGGGTGTGCTCGAAAAGCTCGGGTACGTTGACGTGTTCCGCCTCCTGAACCAGGAACCGGAGCAATACACTTGGTGGTCCAACCGCGGTCAGGCATGGGCCAAGAACGTCGGATGGCGCATCGACTATCAACTCGCTACGCCCGGCATCGCCGCCAAGGCGAGAAGCGCCGCGATCTTCAAGGCGCAGCGTTTCAGCGATCACGCGCCACTTACCATCGATTATGACTTCGCGCTCTGACGAGACGGCTGCACGCGAGGGAGGGCGGATAAAAACACTGGAACGCGTGCGTCGCTGGCTGAAGGATTTCGCCGTCTATGGCGAACCGCGTGTGGCGCGCATGGTACTGCTGGGGTTCTCCGCCGGCCTGCCGCTGCTGTTGGTATTGGGTACGCTGTCCTACCGATTGCGCGAGTCCGGCATCGACCGCACGACCATCGGTTTCCTGAGCTGGGTGGGGCTCGCCTACGGCTTCAAATGGGTATGGGCGCCGCTCGTGGACCGCTTGCCGCTGCCTTGGCTCACCCGCATTTTCGGGCGCCGTCGCAGTTGGCTGCTGATTTCGCAGTTGGCCATCATGACTGGCTTGGCCGGCATGGCGCTCACCGATCCGGCTTCGCATCTCGAACGTCTGGTGCTTCTCGCCCTGCTCGTCGCCTTTTCATCGGCGACGCAGGACATCGCACTCGATGCCTTTCGCATCGAGTCGGCGGGCCAAGTCCTGCAGGCCGCGATGGCAGCCGCGTACCAAGTAGGCTATCGCGCTGCGATGATCTGCGCCTCGGCCGGAGCCTTGTGGATCGCGGCAGCTTTCGATCCGGACGAGCAAACCTACCAGCACGCGCCCTGGACAATTGCCTATCTGGTGATGGCAGCGCTTATGACGGTGGGGATGCTGACCGTGCTGTTCTCGCGCGAACCGGCAACCACGGTTCCGGCCGAGACACTCGAACGAGAACGGCACACCTCGGAGCGGTTTCAATCCAGTCGGCTTCCCGCGCCATTGGCACGGCTTGCGGCCTGGTTCTATTCGGCCGTCGCCAGCCCGTTCCTGGATGTGGTATTGCGCTATCGCTGGCGCGCGGTATTGCTTCTTGCGCTAATCGCCACCTATCGTATCTCCGACATTGTGCTCGGCGTGATGTCCAATCCTTTCTACCGCGACATGGGGTTCACCAAAGACGAGGTGGCGGCGGTCTCTGGCGTCTACGGTGTGATCATGACGCTGGTGGGTGCCGTGATCGGCGGGGTGTTGAGCCTGCGACTTGGGGTCATGCGCGTTTTATTTGTGGGCGCGCTGTTGTCGGCGGCAACCAATCTTCTGTTCGCCTGGCTCAGTGCGCGCGGCCACGATGTCGGCAGTCTGGTGCTGGTGATTTCAGTCGACAACCTCAGCGCCGGGATTGCCAGCGCAGCCTTCGTCGCCTATCTCTCGGGACTCACCAACGTCGCCTACTCCGCCACTCAGTACGCGCTGTTCAGCTCGATCATGCTGCTGCTGCCGAAGTTCATCGCCGGTTGGTCGGGTCTGGCCGTGGATACATTCGGCTACGAGTTGTTTTTCACCGGTACGGCGCTCCTCGGCCTGCCCGTGCTTGCGTTGGTATGGCTGTCCGCCCGTGCCCGTGTAGGCGGCGGTCTGCAGAAGACAAGCGAGTAGATAAGCGCTACGCGCGCGAGCCCGCATCGAAGCGGAAGACCGCAAGCGAGCCCAGCAAGTTGGGCAGGACGTTTACCGGCTTGGCGCCGTCCATCACCAGGCGTTCGAGAATGCGCACGCTGTGGGTTCTGCAGTAAGACTCGAAATCCCTGATCGTGAAGAGATGGATGTTCGGGGTGTCAAACCACTCGTAAGGCAGTTCCTTCGACACCGGCATGCGTCCCGCCAGAATCTGCAAGCGGTGACGCCAGTAGCCGAAATTCGGAAATGTGACGATCCCCTCGCGGCCTACCCGCAGCATCTCCTTGATGATGCGCTCGGTGTGGCGCACCGCCTGCAGCGTCTGCGACAGGATCACGTAATCGAAAGAATCCGTCTCGAACTCCGACAATTCGGACTCGAGGTCGCGCTGCAGTACGTTCACACCGTTCCCGACGCAGGCCAGCACTCTGGCATCGTCTATCTCGATGCCGTAGCCGGTCGCGCCGCGCGCCTGCCGCAGATGGCGCAGCAGCGATCCGTCGCCGCAGCCGAGGTCGAGCACGTGCGCTTTCGGCCTGATCCACTTGGCGATAGCGGCAAAATCGGAGCGGCCGGACCGCGTGGCAAGGGTCGCAGACGCGCTCATTTCCCCAGGCCCTGCAGCACGATGTTGCTGAAGTAGGTATGGATCAGGTTGTGGTAGCGCGGATCATCCATCAGGAAGGCGTCGTGTCCGTGCGGCGCATTGATTTCCGCGTAGCTCACATTAAGGCGATTGGCCACCAGCGCCTTGATGATCTCGCGCGAGCGCGCTGGCGAAAAACGCCAGTCCGAGGTGAAAGATACCAACAGAAAGTCGGCTTTGGCCGGCTTCAGTGTGGCCGACAGGTCTCCGCCAGAGGCAGCCGCCGGATCGAAATAGTCGAGCGCCTTGGTAATGCGCAGATAGGTGTTAGCGTCGAAGCGTTCTGCGAACTTGTCGGCCTGGTGGCGTAAATAGGACTCGATCTGGAACTCAACGTCGAAGTTGAATTTGAACGTGCCCTCGCGCAACTCGCGGCCGAATTTCTCCGCCATAACGTCGTCCGATAGATAGGTGATGTGCCCGATCATTCGCGCAATACGCAGGCCACGCCTCGGGACGACGCCGTACGAGTAGTAGTTCCCACCGTGAAAATCCGGATCAGTGGTGATCGCCTGGCGCGCAACCTCGTTGAAAGCAATGTTCTGCGCCGATAGTCTGGGCGCAGCTGCGATCACGATCGAATGGCGCACACGTTCCGGCTGGCTGATCGCCCATTGCAGCGCCTGCATCGCGCCCAGGCTGCCACCCATAACTGCGGCGAAGCGCTCGATGCCCAGCCACGTACCCAGCCGAGCCTGCGCTTCCACCCAGTCGCCCACCGTAACGACCGGAAAATCGGCGCCCCAAGGCCTGCCCGTCGCGGGATTGACACTCGAAGGGCCGGTGGACCCGTGGCAGCCGCCGAGATTATTGACGCCGACGACGAAGAATCGGTTAGTGTCCACCGGCTTTCCCGGGCCGATCAAATTGTCCCACCAGCCGACGTTTTCCGAGTCGTTGGCATAGACGCCCGCGACGTGGTGCGAGGCGTTCAGCGCGTGGCAGACCAGCACCGCGTTGTCGCGCGCGGCATTTAGCGTGCCGTAGGTCTCGTAGGCAAGAACGTACGAATCCAATTGCGCGCCGCTATTGAGCGCGATCGGTTTTTCGAAGTGTGCAAGTTTCGGGCTGACGACCCCTACGGAACCTTCGGGTGGCATGGGAACTCTGAGGCCTGGTTTTCGCGGATTATATCCGCCGGCCGTTACGACGCGGGTTTCACCACCGAGAGCCGTCGCAGCATCTGCCGGACTGCGTCTATCTTCATGTCGCGAAACAGAAGCAGTTCCTCCGATTCCTTGGCAAGCACCTCGGTGTCGTCGTAAGTCATGTCGCGACGCAGAACGATCTCTCCCGGCGACGTGAGGTCGGCACCCGCGCGGTCCGTCAGACGGTAGGCGACACGATAACGCAACTCGAATTCGCGCACCTTGCCGGCGCTGGACAAGGACAGGATGTGCTTCTCCTGCGCCTCACCGACTACCTGAACCACCGCCTCGGCCTGGTCGCGGCTTTCGACGATTTTGGTGTTGCTTCCGGAGCGGATGGCACGTTCCAGATCATTGGCAAAAGTTGAAAACCCCGGCGCTTCGACATGGAGCGTCTGGAACGGAATAGCCGCCTGCCCGCGCAACTGGAAGCCGCAAGCGGAGAGCGTCATCGCAAGGAACGTCGCGATGGCTAGGGACCAAGGACAGCCCCACAGAAAGTTGCTCATCGAGCTGGCCTGACCCGCGGAACCGCTTTGCTTCTGTCTTTTCTCGCCCCTCATCCCTCGTCCCTCTTCCCTTTTCCTACACTACGATATTCACCAGCCGCCCCGGCACCACCACCACCTTTTTGACCGTCTGTCCTGCAATGTGTTTCTGGGCGTTCGGATTTTGGATCGCGAGCCGCTCGATCACGGCGCGGTCCGCGGTACGTGCCACCCGGATGTTGCCGCGCAGCTTGCCGTTGACTTGAAGCACCAAATCGATTTCGTCCTGCACCAGCGCGGCCTCATCCACTTCCGGCCAGCTCGCTTCGAGTATGTCGGCACCGAAACCTAGTTCGCGCCATAGCGCCTGGGCGATGTGCGGAGTGATCGGCGCAAGCAGCCGCAAAAGTATCGCCATGCCCTCGCGCAAAAGCACAGAGCGCGCAACAGGCGGCAACAACGCAACCGCATCACCCTCCAGCAGGTTGAGAATCTTGTGGGTAGCGGTCGCCACAGTGTTGAACTGCTTGCGCTCGTAGTCGAAGGTGGCCTGCCGCAGGTGCTGATGGAGGTGGTGCCTCGTATCCTTGGCGACGCCGTCCACGCCGCGCTCCTTTTCGTCCCTTATCAACGCCTGGTTGTCGTGCGCGAACTTCCATAAGCGGCGCAGAAAGTTGTACTGACCTTTTACTCCCTCGTCGTTCCACGCGAGCGTGTCCTCGGGCGGCGAGGCGAGCATCATGAAAAACCGTGCCGTGTCGGCGCCGTACTGGTCGATCAGCGTCTGCGGGTCCACGCCGTTGTTCTTGGACTTCGACATGGTGCGGATACCGCCCGACTCGACCGATTTGCCGTCGGACAAGAGCAATGCACCCACGCGCTTTCCTTGGCTGTCCATCTCGAACTGCACATCGCCCGGATTGAAATACTCGATGCGGCCGGCGTCGCTTTTGCGAAAGAAAATCTCGTTCAGCACCATGCCCTGGGTGAGCAGACGCGTGAACGGCTCATCCAGCTTCACCAGCCCGAAGTCGCGCATGACCTTGGTCCAGAACCGCGAGTACAGCAGATGCAGGATGGCATGTTCGATGCCGCCGATGTACTGATCCACCGGAAGCCAGTAGTTCAGCCGTTCATCCACCATGCTTGCATGCTGGTCGGCGCAGGCGAAGCGCAGAAAGTACCAGGACGAGTCCACGAAGGTGTCCATGGTATCGGTCTCGCGTTTGGCCGGTTTGCCGCACTTCGGACAGGCGGTGTCGACAAAATCCGGCCGCTTGTTCAGCGGATTCCCGCTGCCGTCCGGCACGCAGTCCTCCGGCAGCAAGACCGGTAACTGGTCGTCGGGCACCGGCACGTCGCCACACGAACCACAATGCACGATCGGGATGGGGCAGCCCCAGTAGCGCTGGCGCGATATTCCCCAATCGCGAAGGCGCCAGGTCACTTGCTTTTCGCCAAGTCCTTTGGCCTTGAGGTCCGCCGCGATCGCGTCCACAGATCGCTCATACGACATGCCGTCGTACTTGCCGGAATTCACACACACGCCGTAGTCGGCGTACCAGGACTGCCACGCGTGCATGGAATACGGACGGCCCTCGAAATCGATGACCTGCCTGATGGGAAGGCCGTACTTCCAGGCGAACGCGAAATCGCGTTCGTCGTGACCGGGTACGCCCATCACCGCGCCTTCGCCGTAACTCATCAGCACGTAGTTGCCTACCCATACCTCGATTTTCTGCCCGTTAAGCGGATGCTCGACGAATAGCCCGGTGGGCATGCCTTTCTTTTCCTGGCTGGCGATCTCGGCTTCCTGCACGCCGCCACGCTTGCACGCCTCGACGAACTCGGCGAGCGCAGGATCGCGCTTCGCTGCCTTCGCGGCCAACGGATGCTCCGCAGCTACGGCAACAAAGGTCACTCCCATGATCGTATCGGCGCGGGTGGTGAAAACCCAGAGCTTGTCGGGCTTTCCGTCGAGCACGTGCGGGAAAGCAATGCGCACGCCGAAGCTTTTACCGATCCAGTTCGCCTGCATGGTTTTCACGCGCTCGGGCCAGCCGGGCAGGCGATCCAGGGAAGACAGCAGTTCTTCGGCGTGGCGCGTGATCGCCAGGTAGTACATGGGAATCTCGCGTTTTTCCACCAGTGCACCTGTGCGCCAGCCGCGGCCGTCTATCACCTGCTCGTTGGCGAGCACGGTCTGGTCCACCGGGTCCCAATTCACCGTGCCGGTTTTCTTGTACGCCAGCCCCTTTTCGAGCATGCGCAGGAAGAACCACTGGTTCCAGCGGTAGTAGTCGGGCCGGCAGGTAGCCAACTCGCGGTCCCAGTCGATGGCGAATCCCAGCGACTTGAGCTGTTTCTTCATGTAGGCGATATTGTCGTAAGTCCATTTCGCCGGCGGTACGTGGTTGGCCATTGCCGCATTCTCGGCGGGCAGCCCGAATGCGTCCCAGCCCATCGGCTGCAGCACGTTGTGGCCGCGCATCCGGTAGTAACGCGACAGCACGTCGCCGATGGTGTAGTTGCGCACGTGCCCCATATGCAGCTTCCCCGATGGATAGGGAAACATCGACAGGCAGTAAAACTTGGGCTTGTGGGAGGCGTCGATCGCGCGGAAGGATTTGTTGTCCGCCCACTCTTTTTGGACCTGCTGCTCGATGGCGGCGGGCTGATATTGCGGCTGCATGATGAACAAAACCGATACGTTGTAAAGTGCTCGATTATACCGTCGCGACCCGCATCCGTTGGCCGTTTCCGGCCGTATCTCATGTCAAGGTCTCAACAAGCAAAGGAGTCTTCGAATGTGGTTGCGTCTGGCGTTTTGTGTCCTCGTTTTTTTCCCACCTACTCTGCTACAGGCCGCGCCGGCCGCCGTCGTGGAAGGCGCGCAACTGCCGGCCTGGTTCATGCGCGACGGCAATCGGCTGCCGCTTGCGATCGGCACCGAACTGAGGAGCAGCGACGAAATCGTTACCGGGGCTAACTCGCGCGTGCTGTTGCGCCTTGGCGACGGCAGCGTGGTCAAGCTGGGTGAGAACGGTCAATTGCAGCTTTCCGCCCTGGCGCAACGTCCGGCGCAGAATCTACTCAGCGCTACACTCAAGGTAGTGGCGGGGGCATTCCGTTTCACCACCGGCGCGGTGCAGCGTGCACGCGCCAGACGCGACATCACCGTGCAATTTCCGACCATTACGGCCGGCATCCGCGGCACCGACATCTGGGGCAAAAACCTGGGTGACAAGGAAGTACTGGTGCTGATCGAAGGCAAGGTCACCGTTACCCGCGCCGGCGATCCGCCGGTGGAAATGAAGGACGCACTGACCTACCTGCAAGCCCCGCAAAACGGTGCGGCGACCGTTGAGGCAGTACTCATGGAGCAGCTCAAGGCCTGGGCAGCGGAAACCGAAATTGCCTCGGGCCAGGGTGCGATCCGTAAGGGCGGCCGCTGGAAACTGTACCTCGCAAGCTATGATCACCAGACCGAAGCGCTGGCACTTTACGACAGCCTGCGTCGCGACGGTTACCCCGCGCGCATTCTGCCGCAGACCGGCGACGACGGAAAACGTTACCGCGTACGCATCGCCGGGTTTCCCAACGAGCAGGAAGCCATCGCGCTCGGCACTCGACTGAAGGACATGCATCCAAGTCTCGAACCGATGACCTCCTTGAAGTAGGTCTTGGAAAGCGCGCCGCCGGCAATCCGCGGCCGGCGCGATTCGGTGTAACATCACGGCGCGCTCGAGCCGCGCTGCCTCGAATTCCCTCCGTCCTCGCATGTCTCGAAAGCATCCGATCATCGCTGTCACCGGTTCGTCCGGCGCCGGCACCACAGCCGTGCGCAAGACCTTCGAAGGCATCTTCGAACGTGAGCGCGTCAACGCGGCGCTGATCGAGGGCGACAGCTTTCACAAGTACGAGCGCGATGAAATGCGCCGCCTGATCGAAATCTACGAGAACACCGGCGGCCGCGCCATCAGCCATTTCGGCCCGGAAGCCAACCTCTTCGAAGAACTGGAAACGCTGTTTCGCGAGTACGGCGCGCACGGAACGGGCAAGGCGCGCTCCTACCTGCACAACGAAGAGCGAGCGGCACGATACGGCCAGAAGGCGGGCACCTTCACCCCATGGCAGCTATTGCCGGAAAGCACGGACGTGCTGTTTTACGAAGGGCTCCACGGTGGCGTGGTGACCGACAAGGTGGACGTGGCCCAACATGTGGACCTGCTGATCGGCGTAACGCCCACGGTGAACCTCGAATGGGTGCAGAAAATCAATCGCGACATGCAGATCCGCGGCTATTCGATCGACGCGGTGACGCAGACCATCTTGCGGCGCATGTACGACTACGTGCATTTCATCACCCCGCAGTTCTCGCGCACCCATGTGAATTTCCAGCGCGTGCCCACTGTGGATACCTCCAATCCCTTCGGCGCCCACGACATCCCGTCCCAGGAAGAGAGCTTTGTGGTGATCCGTTTCGCCGATCCCGACGGCGTGAACTTTCCTTACGTGCTGGCGATGATCGACGACGCATTCCAGTCGCGACCGGACACCATCGTCGTGCCCGGCGCGAAAATGGAATTCGCCATGCAACTCATCATGACGCCATTGGTGCAGGATCTGGTCGCCGGGGTGAGGTGGGTATAATTCGGCACCAAAAACGCACCAGCCCTTGTTTGCCGAATGTCGATTCTCGAAGGTCTGAATCCGCAGCAGCTCGAAGCCGTCACGCTCCCGCACCAGTCCGCGCTGATCCTTGCCGGCGCCGGCTCGGGAAAAACCCGCGTGCTCACCACCCGGATCGCCTGGCTGATCCAGACCGGCCAGATCGGGCCGCTCGGAATCCTGGCAGTGACCTTTACCAACAAGGCCGCGCGGGAAATGCTCATCCGCATTTCGGCAATGCTGCCGATAAACACCCGCGGCATGTGGGTCGGCACTTTTCACGGACTGTGTAACCGTATCCTGCGCGCGCACTATCGGGACGCAGGACTGCCCCAGACTTTTCAGATCCTCGATTCCGCCGATCAACTGGCGGTGATCAAGCGGGTGATGAAGGCAATGAACGTGGACGACGAAAAGTACCCGGCGCGGCAGGCGCAGAACTTCATTAACTCAGCAAAAGAGGAGGGCTTGCGCGCGGCGCAAGTGGACAAGCCGGACGATTTCTCACGGCGGTTGCTGACGGTCTATGAAGCCTACGAGGTGCAGTGCAATCGCGAAGGTGTGGCGGATTTCGCCGAACTGATGCTGCGTTGCTACGAACTGCTGGGGAGGAACGAACTACTGCGGGATCATTACCGCGGGCGTTTGAAGCACATCCTGGTGGACGAGTTCCAGGACACCAACCGGCTGCAATACCAGTGGCTGAAATTGCTTGCCGGCCCCAACAACAACATTTTCGCTGTCGGCGACGACGATCAGTCGATCTATGCGTTTCGCGGAGCACATGCAGGCAATATGCTCGATCTGGAGAGAGATTTCCGTATTGAGAAAGTCATCAAGCTCGAGCAGAACTATCGCAGCCACGGAAACATCCTCGATGCAGCCAACGCGCTGATCCGCCACAACCGCAGTCGGCTGGGCAAGAACCTGTGGACCTCGGAAGGCAGCGGCGAACCGCTGCGGGTGTACGAGGCCATTGCCGACGTTGACGAAGCCGCCTATGTCCTTGCCGAGGTGCGCGAACGTCACAACGAGGGCGTAGCGCTTTCGGACATCGCGCTGCTTTACCGTTCGAATGCGCAGTCGCGTGTGCTCGAGCACGCGCTGTTCAATGCCGGAATTTCCTATCGCGTGTACGGGGGGCTGCGTTTTTTCGAGCGCCAGGAGATCAAGCACGCACTTGCCTACCTGCGCCTCACCGCGAATCCCGACGATGACGGCGCATTTCTGCGGGTGGTCAACTTTCCCACCCGCGGTATCGGTAATCGCGGCCTCGAGCAATTGCAGGACGCCGCGGCGGGCCGCGGGACCTCGCTGTGGCAGGCCGCGTGCGCTAATACGCTAAGCGGCAAGGCCGGCGTCAGCATCGCCGCTTTTGTCCAGTTGATCGAGTCCATGCGCAAGGCGTGCGAGAACTTGCCTCTGCCTGAGATCGTCGACCACGTGGTTGCAACCAGCGGCCTGATCGCGCACTACCAGACCGAAAAGGAAGGCGCGGACCGCATCGAGAATCTCAACGAACTGACCAACGCGGCGGCGGCATTCGTTGGACAGGACGGTCCGATTACATTGATCAGCGCGGAGGGAGAGATCCGATCGGAAGGCCTGGACCCGCTGAATGAGTTCGTGGCTCACGCGGCGCTCGAAGCCGGCGAGCACCAGGCGGGCGAGGGCGCGGACGCATTGCAATTAATGACCGTCCACTCGGCCAAGGGCCTGGAGTTTCACACGGTCTTCATCAGCGGTCTGGAGGAAGGCTTGTTCCCGCACGAGAACAGTCTGACGGAACCTGACGGCCTTGAGGAAGAACGGCGGCTGATGTACGTCGCGCTCACCCGAGCGCGCCGCAGGCTTTACCTCAGCCACGCGCAGACGCGCATGCTTCACGGCCAGACCCGCTACAACGTGCCCTCGCGCTTTTTCGACGAGATCCCCGACGGATTGCTGAAACGGATCAATACCACGAAGTTCTCAGGCTTCGTCGCTACCAAGGGATATGAAGCCGGTTCCGAAAACAGGGGGTCCACGGTCGAGACTCGCGCGCCGGGTTGGCGCATCGGTCAGAACGTAATGCATCCGAAATTCGGCGCCGGCGTGATTGTCAACGCCGAAGGCCGCGGCTCGGACGCACGGGTTCAGGTCAATTTCCGCGACGGGGGACTCAAGTGGCTCGCGCTCGACTACGCCAAACTTGTTCCGGCGTAAGCCAAAACGCGTTCAGCCAGTCGATTGGCCGGCTCCCTGTGTAGAGACAAACACGTCGCGATAACTCGTGTAGATCGTCAGCAACATCACCGGGATCCATAGGATCAGCCCAAGGCCGAACGGAATCACGGCGAACAGGAGCAGGACGGAACTCACGATACTGTAGAGCAGCAAGGGCACGGCGTTGCGCAGGCTAGCCAGCATGCTGATCCACAACGCCTGGAAGCCGGGTTGGTTGTCTAGGATCACCAGCGCCGGCGCGAACCATACCGCCATCGCCAGCGGCACAAACAACAGCGTTCCCACCAGCATCGCCTGCAACACGCGCCGTGTGCCCTCGGGTGTAAGTGCCGGCGCATCGAGCGCACCTATCCCCGCCCTCACCGCTTCCTGGAACTCTGGACCGCCGATGGTCAACATCACGCCGGAGATCACCACCTGCCCTACCAGGTACACACCGCCAACCGTCACCAGATGCGTGGCGTTTTGTCGAAAACCGCGGAACAGGTGCGCGATCTCGATCTCCTGGCCGGCCTCGAGGTCCGTTGCAGCGGCCATGATGCCGCCCAGAAACACCGGGGTAAGCAGGTACAGCATGTAGGCGCCGACCCCAGGCAGCACGCTCAGTCCTACGCCGATCAGCAGCAGCGCCAGATTGAGCACCAGCCAGATCAGCGGATTCTTGCGGAACAGGTGAAATGCCGCGGTGATCCACTGCCAGCCGCGGCCGGGCGCCAATTTCCGGATCTTCATGAAGATGGGCCCGGGACTATACGGCCAGCCGCTGCCGGTCTGCCGCCTTGCGGTGATTGAGCAGAATGTGGCGGAAACGATCCGGATCGTGGGCGTGGGTAAGTTCGCCCGGACGCGGAAGATGGAAATCGTAAAGCCTTGAAACCCAGAATCGCAGCGCACCGGCTCGCAGCATCCATGGCCAGGCCTCGCGCTCCTGATCGGTAAACGGTCGCACCGCGGTATACGCCTTTAATAGCGCCTGGGTGCGCGCCGGATCGAGGGCGGCGTCAGCGTTGGTACACCAATCGTTGACAGTAATACCCACGTCGTAAACAAAGCAATCGACGCAGGCAAAGTAGAAATCGATGAAGCCGCCGACATGGTCGCCATGACTTTGATGGTGCTGGATCAGCACGTTGTCGCGAAACAGGTCGGCGTGGACCACGCCGCGTGGCAGACCTTCGCGTACCTGCTGCGCCTGAAAACGAATCTCCGACTCCAGCAGTTCCGCGTCCTCGTTAGTGAGGAACGGGTAGATTTCCGGGGCACAGGCCGTCCACCACTTCTCCCCCCGCAGGTTGTCGAGATGCCCTTTGAATGTCCGGCCGGCGAGATGCATGTCCGCCAGCACCCCACCGACGCGCGCGCAATGCTCGGGCGTCGGTTCGTTAACCGGATGGCCTTCGAGACAAGTGACAATCGCAGCCGGCTTGCCGTTAAGTTCTCCCAGCAGTTCGTTCTGCAGATTGGCGATCGGTTTCGGGCAGGGCAGGCCATGACTGGAAAGATGCGCCATCAGGTTCAGATAGAACGGCAGTTCCTGCCGGGTGAGCTTCTCGAACAGGGTGAGCACGAACTTGCTGTGCGTGGTGGTGACGAAATAATTGGTGTTCTCGATCCCGGAGAGAATGCCCTGCAAGTCGGTCAACACTCCGATGGAGTAATTGCGGAGCCAGGCCGAGAGTTGTTCCGGCGTAACGGTGGTAAAGACCGACATGAAAAGGGCTACAGGTTCAGTTGAGCTTCGCGCTCGGCCGCGGACGGCTCGAAGCCACGCTTCTCGTAATGGTCGAAGATCGCCTCGACCACTTGTCTGGGTTCGTCGATGATCTTGATCAGGTTCATGTCGCCCGCGTCGATCATGCCCTCGCTGACCATGCGATCTTTCATCCAGTCGATCAGCCCACGCCAGTAGGATTCCTGCACCAGGATGATCGGAATGCGGCGGATCTTCTGCGTCTGCACCAGCGTCAGCGCCTCCATCAGTTCGTCCATGGTCCCGAATCCGCCCGGCACCACCACGTACGCGGAAGCGAACTTCACGAACATGACCTTGCGCGCAAAAAAATGGCGGAAGGTCTGGCTGACGTCCTGGTACTGGTTGGAGATCTGCTCGTGCGGTAATTGGATGTTGAGCCCGACCGAGAGCGAGCGGCCGAAGAAGGCGCCCTTGTTCGCAGCCTCCATCACGCCCGGACCGCCGCCGGAGATCACGCTGAATCCGGCGTCCGATAGCTGGCGCGCAATTTCCTCGGTGAGGCGGTAGTAGGGATGGTCGGGAGCGACACGAGCACTGCCGAACACGCTGACCGCAGGCCGGACGTTCGCGAGGCGTTCGGTGGCCTCGACGAATTCTGCCATAATCCCGAACACCCGCCAGGATTCGCGCGCCGACCACGCTTTCTCGACGGACTCGGGGGCGACCGGTACCGGAATCTTCTGCTTTTCGCTCATGCTGGATTTTCCGCGCTGATCTTCGATGAAAACGCTCTTGCTGGTCGACGGTTCTTCCTACCTGTACCGCGCGTTTCACGCGCTTCCCGATCTGCGCAACAAGAACAACGAACCGACCGGCGCTGTGTACGGTGTGCTCAACATGCTGCGCCGGCTGCGTAAGGAAACTGCGGCCGATTATATCGCTTGCGTATTCGACGCAAAAGGAAAGACCTTCCGCGACGACTGGTACGCCGAGTACAAGGCCACCCGAGCGCCCATGCCGGAGGAACTCGTGGCGCAGATCGATCCTATTCACCAAAGCGTGCGTGCGATGGGTTGGCCGCTGCTGATGGTCGATGGGGTCGAAGCCGACGACGTCATCGGCACGCTCGCAAAACAGGCCGAGGCCAAGGGCGTGTACACGGTCATATCCACCGGGGACAAGGACATCACCCAATTGGTCAGCCCGGCGGTCAGGCTGGTGAATACCATGTCAAATGAGAACCTCGATGAAAAGGGCGTCGAGGAGAAGTTCGGTATCAAGCCCGGGCAGATTGTCGACTATCTCACTCTGATCGGCGACAGCGTGGACAACGTGCCGGGCGTGGAGAAGGTCGGCCCCAAGACCGCGGTGAAATGGCTGAAGCAGTACGAAACGCTGGACCAGGTAGTCAGCCATGCCAACGAGATCCCCGGCGTGGTTGGCGAGAACCTACGCAAGGCGCTGGATTGGCTGCCCCAGGCGAAGAAGCTCCTTACCATCAAGTGCGACGTCGAGCTGCCGCTGAATCTCGAAGACCTCGCTCCGCAGCCGCAGGACAAGGCGAAACTGGCGGAACTGTTCGATCGTCTCGAGTTCAAGACCTGGAAGCGCGAACTGGAGGAAAGAGGGACGAAGGACGAAGGGCAAGGGGCGAAGGATGACGGACGAGGGAACAAAACGGCCACATCCTCCCCTCACCCCTCTCCTCTCGCCTCCCGTCCCTCACAGGCTCGGCACTACGAAACCATTCTGACGGACTCTGCACTTGCCGCATGGCTGGACAGGATCTCTGGCGCCTCGCTGGTCTCGATCGACACGGAAACTACAAGCCTCGAACCCATGACCGCACGGCTGGTCGGCATTTCGCTTTCGGTCGAACCCCATAGCGCCGCATACATACCGGTCGCACATAACTACGCCGGCGCGCCGGATCAGCTCGCGCTGGATCGGGTGCTCGCGACTCTGAAGGGCTGGATGCAGGACCCGGCCCGTCGCAAGGTCGGGCAGAACCTGAAGTACGACAAGCACGTGTTCGCCAATCACGGCGTATTGCTGTCCGGCATCGCGCACGACACGCTTTTGCAATCCTACGTGCTGGAAAGCCATCAGGCGCACGATATGGACACCCTTGCGGCCCGGCATCTGAACCTCAACACCATCAGTTACGACGAAGTGACCGGCAAGGGTGCAAACCGCATTCCCTTTGAGCAAGTCGCTGTGGAACGCGCTACCGAATATTCGGGCGAAGATGCGGACGTGACGCTGGAACTGCACCGGACGCTATACCCTAAGATCGAGCACGACGACAAACTGCATCGCGTCTACCGCGATATCGAAATGCCGGTGATGGAAGTCCTGTTCGCGATGGAGCGCCAGGGCGTTCTTCTCGACTACGCGCTTTTGGACCAACAGAGCCGCGAGCTCGGCGAGAAAATGATCGAACTCGAAAACAGGGTGCACCAGGAAGCCGGGCAGCCGTTCAATCTGAATTCACCCAGGCAACTTCAGGAGATCCTGTTCGAGCGCAAGGGCCTGCCGGTCAGAAAGAAAACGCCGGGCGGCCAGCCTTCGACCGACGAAGATGTTTTGCAGGAACTCGCGCTCGACCATCCGCTGCCAAAACTGATTCTGGAGTACCGGGGTCTTTCCAAACTGAAGTCCACCTATACGGACAAGCTGCCGAAAATGGTGAACCCGCTGACGGGACGTGTGCATACCACTTACGGCCAAGCGGTGGCCGTGACCGGACGGCTGGCGAGCAACGATCCGAACCTGCAGAACATACCGGTTCGCACAATTGAAGGCCGCCGCATCCGCGAAGCGTTCATCGCGCCGCCTGGATCCGTAATCGTGTCGGCGGACTATTCGCAGATCGAGCTACGAATAATGGCGCACCTGTCGCAGGACAAAGGACTGCTCAAGGCCTTCGCCGCCGGCGAGGACGTGCATCGCCATACCGCTTCGGAAGTATTCGCTGTCGAGTCGGCGGCGGTCTCCAGCGAGCAGCGCCGCTACGCGAAGGTGATCAACTTCGGACTCATCTACGGCATGTCCGCGTTCGGACTGGCCTCGCAGCTCGGCATCGAGCGCAGTGCCGCGCAGCAATACATGGAACGCTACTTCCAGCGCTATCCAGGTGTGAAGGACTATATGGAGCGCACCCGCGAGACAGCACGCAATCTCGGTTACGTCGAGACTGTGTTCGGGCGCCGGCTCTATCTGCCGGAAATAAAGAGTAGCAACGGCGCGCGCCGGCAGGGCGCAGAACGTGCCGCAATCAACGCACCGATGCAAGGCACCGCGGCGGACTTGATCAAACTAGCAATGATCGCCGTGCACACCTGGATCTCGACGTCACAGATCAACAGTCGACTCATCATGCAGGTGCACGACGAACTGGTGCTCGAGGTGCCGCAGGGCGAACTCGATACAGTTAAAAAAGAGCTGCCGAAGTTGATGGGCAGCGTTGCGAAGCTCGACGTACCCTTGGTGGTTGATCTTGGTGCCGGTCCCAATTGGGAAAAGGCCCATTGATCTGCAATAACCCCGCATTCGCAGCTAGTCGGTAGGAGGTCTTGTGGCAATCATGGAGCAATTGCTATTCGCCTTGGCGCTTCTCGCGATTCTGGGCTGCGGCCTGATCGCTGGGGTGTTCTTTGCGTTTTCGTCCTTCGTGATGAAGGCGCTCGCCCGACTTCCCGCGCGCGAAGGCATTGCCGCCATGCAATCCATCAATGTAGTCGTTCTCAAATCATGGTTCATAGCGGCTTTCATAGGAACAGCCGCCGTTTGCGTACTCGCATTGATCTACGCCTTCTTCCGGATTCACGAACCGCGCGGCATGTTCCTTCTAGTTGGCAGCGTGCTCTATCTCGTCGGCAGCTTCCTGGTAACGATAGTATTCAACGTACCCCGAAACGGGGCGCTGGCAACTGTATCAACGGGCGACCCCACGAGCGCGAGCCTTTGGTCCGGATACGTCACCAGTTGGACGGCCTGGAACCACGTCCGGACCGTCGCGTCCATTGCGGCCGCAGCTTCCTTCGGCATCGCGCTTGTTTGTTGACTTGAGATTTACGGCAAGGCGTATGGCCGACGAATGGATATGAGCTTCAATCCCGGCAATCGCGCGCGTTGGTCCCCGTCCGGAACGCGGAAATAGGACGATTTCGTGGCTCCGGATGTCATGATTGCAGTGCTGTTTGGGGCTCTCCTGCATTCGATTTGGAACGCCTTGGTCCGGGGAAGCCCGGACAGGACGCTGAGCATTGTGTTGGTCGCCGCGGGTGCGGGTGTTATCACGGCTTGCTGGCTGCCTTTCGCTCCGTTGCCCAACGTCCAGAGTTTGCCGTATCTAGCGGCGTCGGTCGGTATCCATATCGTCTACTTCGCGCTCGTAGCCTTCGCTTATCGCAAGGGAGAGCTGAGTTTCGCCTACCCGATCATGCGCGGAACAGCGCCGGCTCTTTCCGCAATCGCAGCCGCACTGGTGTTGGGTGAATGGCCGTCCCCTGGAGGATCGCTTGGTGTCCTGCTGGTTTGCTGCGGGGTCATTCTTCTCGCCGTAGATTCCATGCGCTCGCAGTCTTTCCACGCCTCGTCAGCATTGTTCGCTCTTGCCAACGCCGGCGTCATCGTCGTCTATACGTTGGTGGACGGCGTGGGCGCCCGTTTGTCCGAACATCCGTTGAGCTACACCGGCTGGATACTCTTGCTAACGGCACTTCCGTTGCTCGCCATGTCTGTCGCCCATGACGGCGCAAACACAATCCGGTATCTGCAGCGCCAGTGGGCGCGCGGACTTATCGGCGGGGCCTGCACGTTCGGATCGTACGGACTGGCCCTCTGGGCAATGACCCGTGCGCCGTTAGCACTGGTCGCGGCGCTTCGGGAAACATCCGTCGTCTTCGCGATGATCCTCGCGGCAACGTTCCTTCGCGAACGCATCACCCCCGCACGGTTTGCTTCGATCTTTATCGTCACCGCTGGGGCTGTCGCGATGAAAGTCTCATAGCACTACCTAAAGCATCATCTGAGTTCCCAGCTCCACCACCCGGTTCGGTGGGAGATTGAAGTAAGTTGCCGCACCTTCCGCCTGGCGCGTCATCCAGCCGAACAGCGCGCAGCGCCACGCAGGCAGACTCCCCGGAGCATCGACAATGGTCGAGCGCGCGACGAAATACGTGGTACTCATCGGGTCCAGCGCCAGTTCTTGTAACTGTGCGGCCTTCAGCGCATCCGGCAGAACAGGTTCTTCGCGGAACCCGTAGTGAACCGCGATCGAGTAGCTGCTTGGTCCGAGTTTCTTGAACCTGATTCGGGTATTTGGGTCGACGCGCGGAACGTCTTCGGTCACAACGTGCAGAAACACGGTTCTTTCGTGCATGACCTTGTAGTGCTTCAAGTTGTGGAACAATGCGCTCGGCACCATCGCCGGGTCCGAGGTGAGATAGACCGCCGTCCCGGAAACGCGCGGCGCATCCGGTTGTGGACCCGACAGGAAATCCGCAAGTGGTATGTCCATCTTCCTGCGCTGCTCGGCCACCAGCCCGCTCCCTGACTTCCAGGTCATCAGCATGACAAAAATTCCGGCGCCCAGCAGAAGGGGCATCCAGCCGCCGTTTAAGAGCTTGGTCATGTTGGAGGCAAAGAACAGTGTTTCCAGTGCACCGAACACTGCCAGCGCAATCACCATTGCGACTTTCCAACGAGCCGGCCGCACCAGCGTGACGAACGCCATCAACAGCGTGGTGACGATCATCGTGCCCGACACAGCGATGCCGTAGGCTCCAGCCAGTGCGCTCGACGAGCCGAACTCGAACACCAGAACGATAACCGCGACCAGCATCAGCCAGTTGACGACCGGTACATAGATCTGGCCCCGCTCGGTGTCCGATGTGTACAGGATCCGCATGCGCGGCAGGTATCCCAGGCGGGAGGCCTGCAGCGTGATCGAGTACGCACCGGAGATGGTAGCCTGGGAAGCGATGACAGTGGCGACGGTGGCCAGGCCGATCAGCGGAAACACGAACCACTCAGGCGCCAGCAGATAAAACGGATTCCGCACTGCCTCCGGTGCGCGCAGCACCAGTGCTCCCTGCCCGAAGTAGTTGAGCAGCAACGAGGGGCACACCAATCCATACCACGCGACGCGCACCGGGCGCGCGCCGAAGTGCCCCATGTCCGCGTACAGCGCTTCGCCTCCAGTAAGAGCAAGAAACACCGCACTCAACACCAGGAACGCCATTCCAGGATGCGCTGTCGCAAAGTCCACCGCATACACCGGGCTCAGCGCCCGCAACACCGCCGGCGTTTCGGCGATACTGGTCGCACCCAGGATGGCGATGGTGAGAAACCAGACGCAGGTAATCGGGCCGAAGAAGCGGCCGACAAAGCTGGTGCCGCGCTTCTGGATCACGAACAACGCCACCAGGATGCCCGCAGTTATCGGCAGCACCGCACTCTCCAGCCGCGGCGCAGCCACGCTTAGGCCTTCGATTGCCGACAGCACCGAGATCGCGGGCGTGATAACAGCGTCGCCGTAGAACAGCGCGGCGGCGAAAACGCCGGTGGCGATCACCGCGCGCGACATGGCTGTGGTCTTGCCAGCCAGCCGATGCGCCAGCGCTGTAAGCGCCAGTACACCTCCCTCGCGTTCGTTGTCGTACTTGAGCACAATCCAGACATACTTGATCGAGATGATGAGTGTCAGCGTCCAGAACAGCATCGACAGCGTGGCCAGCACGTTGACTTCGGTTGCCGCCAAGCCGTGTGAACCGGCGAATGCTTCCTTGAATGCGTACAGCGGGCTGGTGCCGATGTCGCCGTAAACCACGCCCAGCGCTCCGAGTGTCAGCACGCCGATGCGGTTGTGTCGGATGTTGGAGCCAGGGTTCACGATGCTCACTTGTGGTTGCATCAAGCGACGAAGCGGTAGCCGACGCCGGTCTCAGTGAGGAAATGGCGGGGCTGAGCTGGATCGTCTTCGAGCTTCTGGCGCAAGCGGCCGACGTAAATGCGCAGATAGTGGCTACTCTCGACAAAGGCCGGCCCCCACACCTCGCGCAGCAGGTGACGGTGCGTCATGACCTTGCCGGAGTTGGCGAGCAACACGGCCAGCAACCTGTTCTCGATCGGGGTCAGGCGCACCGGCGCGCCCTGCCGCAGCACGACGCGGCGCGACAAGTCAACCTCGACCGCGCCAAAATGCAGGATCGGGCTTTCGCCTTCGGCAGCTCTTGCGTGCCTGCGTAGCAATGCGCGCACTCGCGCCAGTAATTCGCCGACCGAGAAGGGTTTGGTAAGGTAGTCGTCCGCGCCCGCGTCTAGCACTTCGATCTTGTCGTGTTCGGTGGAGCGCGCGGACAGAATGATGACCGGGATTGCCGACCACGCACGCAGGCCTTCGACGAACTGCGCGCCGTCGCCGTCCGGCAATCCGAGATCCAGGATAACCAGATCAGGTTTGCGTGTGCCAGCTTCGATGAGCCCCTGCCGCAACGTTTCGGCTTCGGCAACACGGCAACCATCGCCTTCCAGTGCGCTCCGAACAAAACGCCGGATCTGCATTTCGTCCTCGACAACGAGAATCATGGGAGAAGGTGAGTTCACGGTTGGCCCGTCTCCGCGGAAGATCCTTCCTCAGGGATGCTCGGCGGGTTGCCGCGCGCTAGCGAAAACGTGACGCAGCCACCGCCGCCCGGCTGATTGACAGCGCGGATGCGGCCGCCGTGCGCGTCAATGATGGCGCGGCAGATAGCGAGTCCCAGTCCGACTCCGGGGACCGTGGATTCTGCGGTCCCGCGTTCGAAAAGCTCGAAGACGCGTTCTAGCTTGTCGTCAGGGAAACCGTTACCCCCGTCGCGAACCGACACCTCGACCAGATCACCGATGCTATGGGCACTGATCTCGATCGTCGATCCGGGCGGCGAATACTTCATCGCGTTTTCGAGAAGATTGCAGAACACGCGCTCCATCAGCACCGCGTCGAATTCCAGCAGCGGAAGATCGGCAGGCAGAGACACTTTCACCGGATGGTCGGCCAGCGCCGGGCCCAACAACTTGATGCTTGCACCCACGACCTCCTCCAGCGGCTGCCACTCCTTTCGCAAAGTGACTTTGCCCGCCTGCAACCGAGCCATGTCCAACAGGTTGCTCACCAATCCGGAAAGCCGGAACGCCTGGTCGCGCACGGCCGCGACCGTCTCCCGAACCGGCTCAGGCAGCGGCGGCCGAGTGAGCGCCAGCGAATCCGCCGTCCCGTACAACGCGGTAAGCGGGGTGCGGATGTCATGCGCCAGTGCCGACAGGATCGAACTGCGCAAACGCTCGGATACCATCTGCATCTGGCTCAAATGCGCAACTTCCACGAAGTGCAGGCGTTCGACTGCGGTGGCAACCAGCGCAGACACAGTCTCCAACAGGGGGCGATAGTCTTTGCCGAGCGCACCGCGCGTGCTGCCGGCCGCCACCGCCAGTACGCCTCGGTGGCGAGTCGAACCGCGCAACGGGAAGTACCATGGCTGATCGTTACCGCTGCCGAGCCCGCCGAAAGCGGCGGGCTCGCCGCTGTCGAAAACCGTGCGCGCTACATGGGTCTCGACGATCAACGTCTGCGCTCCATCAGCGGGCCACGCAATCAGTCTGCCTTCCTCGTCCGGGAACAACAGCACTGCCTGGATCCCAAGGTGATGGCGGAAGAAATGCCGCGTCGCTTGCACCACCTGCTCGAGTGCGAGTGCACCCGCCAATTCCACGGCCAGTTCGTACAGCGCACGGGTCCGCTGCTCGCGGCGGCCGGCCTCTTCCGCCTGCCGGCGCAAGCCGGTGGTCAGTTGCCCGATGATCAACGCGACCGTCAGCATGACCGCGAATGTCACCAGGTACTTTCCGTCGCTCACCGCAAAAGAAAGTCGCGGCGGAACGAAGAATACGTCGAACAGGACGACACTGAGGAAGGACGCCAGGATGGCCGGCCCCTTGCCGAGGCGCGCCGCAATCAGCACGACCGTGAGCAGGAACAGCATTACCGTGTTGGCGATTTCGAGCCGCTCGCGCAGCGGCGTGGCCACGAGCGTCGTCAATCCGCAACCCAGGACGGCAAACACATAGTGCTTCACCGAAGACCCGGAAGCTATTGGCTGCCCGCTGTTTCCTTCAATACCCATTGACCGGTTTCACGGTTAAGATCGCGGCAGAGTAACGCGTTGAAAGTAAAACCGGCGTAAATGATCGCACCATGGGAGTAAAAAACCTGTAAAGATTGCGCGCGGCACGTTTAACAAAATCAAACCTGTTTGATGCAAAGGCCGCAACGGCACGCAAAGGAAGGCCAGACATGTCAAATTCAACGACGTTCGACTCGCTGCCGCAGCAGCTACCGCGCAGAGCTCCGCACAGAGCATTCCTCGCTTCAACGATCCTCCGTCTGCTCGCTGCTACGTTACTTTTTCTGACGAGCTCGGCGGTATCCGCGGATGATGACGCAGTTCAAAAAGAGGTCCTTGCAGCAACCGTGGCCTGGGCCGAGACCTTCAATGCGCGGGACGCACGCCGAATCGCAGCGCTCTATGCCGAAGATGCAGTGTTCTGGGGAACGATTTCTCCAACCATCCGGACGACACCCGCGGAGGTGCTGGATTACTTCACCAACTCCACAACAAAGCGCCCCAACCTACGCATCGCAATCGGCGAACAGCACGTCAGGGTGTATGGCGATACCGCAATCAACTCGGGTTACTACACGTCTCGCAATGTCCAGGACGGACAGGAAATCATCACGCCGATGCGCTTCACTTTCGTATTCAACCAGCGCGGCGGACGCTGGATGATCGTCTCACATCATTCCTCGCGCGTGCCGGCGCTCTGAACTGTTGCACGACAATGCTGGCGTCACGCTGAAACAGCAAAACGTCTGCAAAATTTTAGTAGAAATCTCTCACCCGCCGGTTAGAGCGCTCTAACTTGCCTTTTCGGGAGCCAGCCCCAATTTCTGGGCGAGCCCGATGCGCTGCAGCTTTCCGGTCGCGCCCTTGGGTATCTCGGCAACGATGAGTATCTTGCGTGGTACCTTGAAGTCCGCCACGCGCTTCGCAGCAAACTCGCGCAGTTCCTTCTCGTTGGCCTGCACGCCCTCCCGCAGCACCACCGCTGCGGCAACTTCCTCGCCCAGCTTTTCGTGCGGAACGGCAAACGTGACGCACTGCTGAACTGCGGGGTGATCCATGAGCACCTCGTCCACCTCGCGTGGCGAGATCTTCTCGCCGCCACGATTGATGATCTCCTTCAAGCGGCCGGTGATCGTAAGATACCCGTCTGCATCCATCACGCCCTGGTCCCCGGTACGAAACCATCCTTTGGTGAACGCCTCGGCGTTGGCCTTCTGATTGTTTTCGTAGCCGGACATCACATTCTCGCCGCGGATTGCGATCTCTCCCGCAACGCCAGGGGCTACCGGATTCCCGTCCAGGTCGATCACACACACCTCCGGCCCGGCATGCACGCCCACGGTTCCGGGCTTGCGCACATCCGGCGGTAACGGATTGCTCGCCATCTGATGCGCGGCCTCGGTCATGCCGTAGGATTCGATGACCGGTGCGCCGAACACCGCTTCGAGCTCCCTGATCACCTGGATCGGCATGGACGACGACGACGAGCGGATGAAGCGCAGCGGATTGGCCTTGATCACGTCGACGTTGTTCGCGGCGCGAGACAGTATCGCCTGGTGCATGGTCGGCACCGCGGTATACCAGGTGGGATGCACCTCGGCCATCCAGGAAAAGAATTTCAAGGCGTTGAACCCCGTGGTGCAGCACACTTGGCCGCCGGCCGACAACGGTGCCAGGATGCCTGCGATCAGGCCGTGGATATGGAACAGCGGCATGATGTTGAGCCCGCGGTCTGTGGCGGCAAACCCGAGCGTGCGCCGAACGTTGCGCGCAGAAGCACAGACGTTGCGCTGTGCGAGCGGCACGATCTTCGGGCGCGAGGTCGTTCCGGAAGTGTGCAGGACCAGCGCGATGTCGTCCGCAGACGCCGGGCCCAAGCGTGCAGACGGCAGTGCAACCTGTCCCTCAGGGAAAATGAGCGTATATCCGCCCGCGCCGTGTTCGCGCGCGGTTGCAACCCGTGCGATGGGGATTCCGAGCTTGCTCGCGACATCGATGGCGGGGGATGCTTTGTCTTGCTCGATGATCAAGAGCTTTGCATTCAAGTCGTTCAAGTAGAACTCGAATTCGTCGGCCCGGTACCCAGGATTCAGAGGCGCCGCGGTCGCGCCAGCCGCGACGCTCACGAACGCGGCGGCCATCTCGGGGCCGTTGTCGAGCACGATCGCGACGCGGTCATTGCGACCGATCCCTTTCACATTAAGCGCGCTCAGCGTATCGCGCGCGAGTTGGCGCAACGCCTTATACGTTAATGGCGCCCCACCGGGCGTGCTCAGCGCTGTCGCGCCGGACACTCCCGCTTCCAGAAGATCGAGCACGGTTGTAAGCGAACTGCTCATTTCGACGATCCTGTAGCTGGTTGGAATATTGAAATGGGGAAATGACTAAACATCGAGCGTGAGCTTCGCGTGCCGGGCATTCAGCGTCTTGGCCAAAAGGCTTGCGCACGCGTACACGGCACTGATGTGCGGCGTCGGGGTCTGGGTCAATCTACCCAGCTCGACCACCGAGCCGGCCAGCGCCTCGATCTCGATCGGCCGCCCTTGCTCGATGTCCTGCAGCATCGAAGTCTTGTGCGCGCCGACTTTCTCCGCGCCCGCAATCCTGCGCTCAATGCTGACGCGGAAAGTAATGCCGAGCTTTTCGGCGATGGCCTCCGCCTCGGCCATCATTTGCGCTGCCAGGTCGCGCGTAAGCGGGAACTTACAAATTTCCACCAACGTGGCGTGCGTCAGCGCACTGACCGGGTTAAAGCTCAGGTTGCCCCAGAGTTTGAGCCAAATTTCGCTGCGGATGTCTTGCGCTATCGGCGCTTTGAAACCAGCCTTGGTGAAGCTCGCCGCGATGGCGTGGACCCGTGGCGTGGTGGAGCCATCGAGTTCGCCGAGCGTAAAGCGGTTCCCTTCGACGACCTGGACCACGCCGGGCGAGACAAGATTCGCTGCCGGATACACGACGCTGCCGATCACTCGCGCGGCATCGATGCTGCGCGCAATGCTGCCGTCGGGGTCGGCGGAGACAATCGGCGTTCCCTCGTACTGGCCGCCGTGCTTGTGGAAGTACCACCATGGAATTCCGTTCTGCATCGAGACGACGCTGGTCGTCGCGTGGCTGAGTTGATTCAGATCGGGAGCAACGGCGGCGACCTGGTGTGCTTTGAGCGTCAACAGCACGACGTCCTGGGGACCTGCATCGCTCATCCTCTCGAACGCACGCGCGCCGTCGGCACGCAACTCGCTGCCGTCCTCCAGGATGAGCTTCATTCCGCCAGAGCGAATGGCCGCGAGATTGGCGCCGCGGGCGATGAACGTAACGTCCTCGCCCGAGTGTGCCAGTTTGACACCGAGGTAGCCTCCGATCGCGCCTGCGCCAACGACGGCGATCTTCATGATGCCTTGCGTGAAAGTCGAGTCATATATTTTTCAAAAGCGCCATGTCGTTCGCGCGAGTTTAGCCGAAGACAGAACGCTTCGACGGTCGTTACACACGCCGCCCGACAATGATCACATCCCGTTCCACCCCATCCAGCAATGCGACTTTCGGCAACTCGCCCCAACGCGCAAAGCCGAACTTGTCGAACAGTGCCAAGCTGGTCAGGTTGTGACCGAATATGAATCCCAGCACGGTATCGATACCGAGACCTGGCGCCTGAGCCAATGCCCGGGTAAGCAAGTACGAGGCGATGCCGCGTTTCCTGAAGGCAGCGTGAATGTACACACTGAGTTCCGCCGTCTTGTTGTAAGCAGGGCGCCCGTAGAAAGAGGAAAAGCTCAGCCAGCCAGCCACCTGTGCCTCAGCCTCGACCACCCACAAAGGTCGAAAGTCAGCCGAATGCTCCTCGAACCAGCGCACCCGGCTCGCCACGGAAACGGGTTCGAGATCTGCGGTGACCATACGCGAAGGAATGGTTGCGTTGTAGATCGCGATGATCTGTGGCAAGTCTTCCCGGCTTGCAACCCGGTGTGCAAACGTCATGGCAGCAGACTCAGTCGTCGGCGTTACCTGCCGCCGGATGGTTGCCAGGGATCGCGAACCTGCGGCACCGCGTCCATCAGGAGTTCGAGCGCGCGGCGCAGGGATTTCTCACCCGCTTCCGCGCCCTTGTAATGTCCAAGGCGCACGATCACCAGGTCGTGTGTCGGAATGATGATCGTGTACTGTCCGCCGGCGCCTGCCATGAAGTACGCGTCCTCCGGCACCGGCCATCTCCTGGTGCGATTGAGCCAGAAGAACCCGCCGTACACCGGCTTCGACCATGCCGGTGCCGGCGTACGAACGAAGTCCGTCCATCCTTCGGGCAGCAGCCGTTCGCCGTTCCAGACGCCGTCTTGCAGATACAGCAATCCCAGGCGCAACCAGTCGCGTCCCGATCCCAGATCGTAGCCCTGAAAAGCAAGGTTGCCATACGCATCGGCCTCCACAACCATGTTGCGGATTCCGAGCCGGTCGAACAGCTGCCGCTGCGGATACGAAAGATATTCCTGCTTGCGGGCAACGGCTGCCTTCCTGATCAGATAGTTCACCACCAGCGGATCAGAGTTGCGGTAACGCCCGACTGTATTGGCGGGCCACTGCGGCGGGCGTGTTACCGCCCAGCGAACGGAATCGATCGCGCCCGTGTAGATGTAGAGGTGATCGGGATAGCCGCGCGCGGGATGGTAGTCAGGATCCTGCGGAGCGACGAAACGCAGCCCGCTCGACATGCGCAACAGATCGGCAATACGGATGGTGCGCCGTGGATCGTGCGGCCGCTGCCATTCATCCACCGGTGCCGGGGCCCACAGGTCATAGACGCCCTCATGGATGAGTTGGCCCATGAGTGTCCCGGCGAGGCTTTTGCCCATCGACCAGCTCGGCAGTCTTGTTGTGTGGTCGAGGCCGCTTTGGTAGCGCTCTGCGATGATGCGTCCCTTGTATGCCACTACGAACGCCGCGGTGAGGGATTCCGCGGGATCGAACGCCGCTTCGACAACGGCATCTATTTTCGCCGCGTTAATTGCGCGCGGAAGCGGTATATCGGGAAGCCTGTCTCCCATAGGCCACGGTTGCGTTGCCGGATCGGGCAGCGACGATCCGATTTTCGCCGGAGCGAAAAACACCGAATCAGCGCCGCGCGGCAGGGTCACGCATCCCTGGTCGGCGAAAAGTCTCGCGGTGCGTGTGACCCCGTTAGGCAGCGTCGCATGCACGGCGCGCGCTTTCTGGTCCACGACCGTTTTCGCAACCAAACGGCGCTCGGCACGAGGCGACACGAAGAACCCATCTTCCTCGACAGCCGTTGCGAGATCGCGGCCGGTGATGAATAACGCCGAGCACAGAATTTTTGCGTAGCCCGCGGTCATGTGTTCTACGGGATCTCCAGGCGGCACCTCCCACGCGGTTGGGTATTCATCCGGCGTGGTCCGCTGCTGGGCGTTGCACACGCCGGCCGGCAACAACATCGCGACGAGAATCAACAGCGGTCGTAGCATCCTGCCACCGCAATTCGTTTTCAACGCGGCCTCGGCGTTCACGACTAGAACATCGTATTGGAGTGCGCCGCCTTGCCCGGAACAACTTGCAGCACATCCCAATGCTCAACAATCTTCCCGTCTGCATCGAGCCGGAAGATGTCGATACCGGCCCAGTCGCGGTCCTTGAAAGTGGGCCACTCCTGATGGCAATGCAGCACCACGTAGCTTCCTTCCGCGATGACTCTCTTGAATGAAACCCGCTTTCCCGGATACTCCCTGGCCATTCGCTCGAAGTAGGCGATGAAGGCATCCTTTCCGTCCGCCACTTCAGGGTTATGCTGGGTGTACTTTTCGCCCACATACTTCTCGATCGCCTCACGCGGCCGGTTCTGATTGAACATCAGGTCGTAAAAAGCGGTTACCGTTTTCTTGTTCTGATCTAGCTGGTTCATCGCGACGCCCTCTGCCGAAGTTCGACACTCATGCCAGCGCTGCTCGGTGAGTTGGTGGTCTATCGACCGGGTTCGGAATCATATTTCGATTTTGTCGACTGATAGACGCCTTGTTCCGGGCCATGAGAAACAATGAAGCATTGGTACCACGTTTTTCTCAACAGGAAAGTCCTGCCATTGTTGGTTACCAGAAAGGCAGCCCAAAGCCTGTTGTTGGCAGCGACATGAAGTTCACTGATCAACGAGGTACTAATTTTTCCATCCAGAATATCTTTGATCTCCGACCTGACCGTATCCTTGTCTCCCCGATTCAGTGTCTGGATCAAATGAACTTCCTTTATCGCGTCGTTTTTGAAAAGGTCTGGGAGCGAGTTGCCGCTCCATCCACTGCTCGTCCTGAGGTTGATATCGTCCTGATGGACGATGATCTCGGACTCCAGGATTGCATTTGCCCATTGAGGGCAGAATAGAACTGAAATCAGAACGACCAAATTGAACAAGGGTCTCATCTTTTTCCGGCCTCAATGCGCGGCGTCGGGGTCAGGCGTCGGCTTCGACAAATCTGATATCGGCAATCCAGTTGCGCTTCCTTCTTGCCAGGCGAGCGTCGTTCCCTTCGCCATCGAAGCTTGCCGGCGCACGACGTAGTAGCGATTGATTGACACCTTCGAATGCGTTGACGCTGACCACTGCGTAGAGATGGCCGTCGATCCGGCTGGTGACGACCGGCACTATGCCGCACCGGGCGCAGGTATGGAACTCCGCGGTTCGGGTACCGAATGTGTACTTGGAGACGAGGGCGGGATCTTTGACCACTACCTCAAGAGCGCCGTTTGGAGAGGAGGTCCACACGCCACCGTGCTTGATACAAAACGAGCAGGTGCAGGCGCGAGCTGGAATTTCGACGGGATCAGGCTTCCATGTGAGGGAAAAGGAGATGTTGCCACAGTGGCACTTACCCTGGATCAACATGCGTGCGATCTGCGCGAATACCGCATCTAACGCCGGCGGTCAGGGGTGCGAGCAAGCGGCAACGCCCCTTGCCCGTCTCCCCTCAGGCCCCATGTCCGAGTCTTCGTGATGGCTCGCGTCATGGCCCTCCCGCTGTCGGTAGCCTGCATCACGCTCATTGAGAGCCCGTTGTTCAAAAGCTTGACCCCGACTGCTTCAGAAACTCGATTTCTTCCGCGCTGGAAACGCGACCGAGGACTTGATTTCTATGAGGATAGCGCCCGAAGCGGTCAATGATCGCTTTGTGTTTGAGTTCGAACTCATAGTTGTACGGCGTAGCATGCTCTCGATAGAGAGTCTCTGCCTGCACATGAGTCTGTCTCGACTCACTGTGCATATATGGCAGAAAAAGAAACCCACGCTCCGCTGGCGAAAGCGAATTATGAACGCCAGCGCTAACGGCCTCTTGAGCCAGAACCAGAGCCATTGGATCCTGCGTGAACGCTGCCGCCGTATTCCGGTGGATGTTTCGCGAGAACTGGTCGAGCACTATGATTTCTGCGAGTCGGCCCTTTGGCTCCTTGCGCCAAGAGTACAGTTCTCCTTGCGCAGCCTGACCCAGAAGATGATGAAAGCGATCTTTGATGTATTTGTCGAATTCTAGATCAGCCGTCCACCACTTCTTTGGTTCAGTTTCTTCAAGCCAGAAAGCAAGAATCTCGTTGTACATTCCGATTCCTGCTCCCTCTGACCTTAGGGTCAACCACGGCGCGCCGCCTCGATTGCAGCGATGTCGATCTTTTTCATCTCCATCATCGCATCGAACGCGCGCTTGGCGGCAGCAGGGTCAGGATCGGCTATCGCTTTCGTCAGAGCCACCGGCGTGATCTGCCAGGACAGGCCCCATTTGTCCTTGCACCAGCCGCACGCACTCTCTTCGCCGCCGTTGCCGACGATGGCATTCCAGTAACGATCAGTTTCGGCCTGATCGGCGGTTGCGACCTGAAACGAAAATGCTTCGTTGTGCTTGAACGCGGGTCCGCCATTGAGCCCGAGGCAGGGAATGCCCATCACGGTAAACTCGACGGTCAACACATCCCCTTTTTTCCCGGACGGAAAATCTCCCGGTGCGGTGTACACCGCGCCAACGGACGAATCGGGAAAGGTCCTGGCATAAAATCGCGCCGCGTCCTCGGCGTCGCCATCGTACCAAAGACAAATGGTGTTCTTTGCTTGCTTTTTCATGTCACTTCTCCATTGTAGTGAGCGACCCGAAGGCGGCCTCTATGTGCGGCAAAATCGTCTCATTCCGCCGCTGCCTCACTGCGCTTCGGCCTGGCGGGATAACGCTGTCAATGACCGGGCGCCGGCGCGCGCAGCGCCACCGGTACCCAAGAGCGACGCTCTTGGCCGCTCCGGTCGATTGCGGGGTTGGGCAGCATGTCACCCAAGCTCTTCCCTCTGATGAAGTATCGTGTACCGCTGACGATCTTTGAACATTTCCGTACGGCTTGCTTGCTTCATCTTTTCATGAGCTGGTCGTGAATGAGCTGGTACGAATCTGCGGGTATGGCCATGGCACCCTGGAATGGCCGGTCGAGGCTGACGATCACGAAGAGGACCATGGCGACGAAGCCCGCCAGGCCCGCTACGAGCACGGCCTGGAAGCGCGGCTCCTCGATGGGAAAGAAGAGCGAGAAGAGCAGGCAGCCCATCGCTCCGGGTAGGAGGACGAACCACATCACGCCCGGGAGGCCGCTGTTCACCGCATCCAGCCGTTGCCGGCGCGCTTCGTGCATGCGGTTAAAGGCGTTCAGCGTCTCGGCATGGAGGAGTTTCTGCGACTCCGAGGTGGGCTCGAACACCAGGAGCTGCGCCAGGAAGCGGTCCATCCACTCCACCCCGGCACGCGGAACCCGGCCCTGCCTCTGCTCGGGCCAGGCCTCCTGGATGATCTGGTTCGTGTAGCCACGCAGCACCTCCCGCATCGAGTCGCGCTCGCGCTGCGGGTAACCGCCCAGGTCCCGCCACAGGCTCGCGATCGCGGTCGCCTCGCTGGAAACGATGTCCGAGACCTGCGAGTGCCTCGACCATACGCTGACCGCGGTCAGGGCGGCGACCAGCCCGTAGAGCACCATGACCGACTGCATGACCGCGGCAGCGTAGAAAAGCGAGGCATTGGTGTTGAGGTGCAGCCGCGGCAGGACCCATCGCCGCAAGGCCCACAGGCTCAAGAGCGAGAAGCCCATCAGCCATACGTTCAGGACGATGGCCAGAGCCCACAGCGGAAGCGAAAACAGGAAATCGATCATTTGAATTCGAATCTCCCGGTTCGCCGACGATGGTCGGCGCCAACAGGATCCCCGAGGGCCATCCTAAGGTTCATTCTCGGACGCACGCTCGCCCGCGCGCCCAACTAGAAGTAGCCATCCCATCGACGGAATATTTTCCGTCAATTTGACGAATAAACTGGTGGAGCGCATGCCAATCGGTTGATATTTGAACGGTTGGCATCTTGGGACGCCTCCATAGGCTATCAACACGCCCGACAAACCGGCTCGACGGAAAGCCTACGCTCGGACCGAATCCAGAACAAGCTTCGCCTGAAGCAAGCGCGGTCAATCCGGGAATACAATAAGGAATCGCGGCAACCATGGCGGTTCGCCGCATAGAGGGGGAGGCGCTCATGGGTTCTTCTTTGACACGCCGCGAGTTTCTGGCGCGCGCAGGCATCGCAGTGGCAGCCATCCAGACTTTCGAACACCTCGATCCCTGCTGTGCCTTTGCCGCCGATGCCAGGACCTCGGACAAGGAACTCTTCGAACTCAAACCAGTGGCCGACGGCATCTACGCCGCGATCGCCGCGCCCCGCTATAAGGTCAACTCCAACGCCGCGGTGATCGTCACCAACGACGGCGTGATCGTGGTTGACTCGCACTCCAAACCTTCCGCCGCGCATGCGCTGTACCGGGAGATCCAGTCGATCACCAGACAACCGATCAAAAAGATCATCAACACTCATTTCCACTGGGATCACTGGCAGGGCAACCAGGTCTACGCTGAAGCCAACCCCAACCTGGAAATTATTTCCTCGCAGCGCACGCTGGAGAACATGACCAATCCCGATGCGGGAGGCGGCGGCCTGCCGTACATCGAGAAGCAGTTGGCGAGCGTCCCGAAGGAAATCGAGAAACTGAAGGACGACATCAAACGGGTCGGTGACGCCGCGCAGAAAGCCCGTCTCGAGGCGAACCTGCAGCAGACCGAGGCATATCTGGAGGAACTGAAGCATACCAAGCCGCCCCTTCCGAACCGGACGGTCGCCAATACGGTCACGCTCAATGAAGGCGGCAGGGAAATCCAACTTCTGTTGCTGGGCCGCGGCCACACCGATGGCGATGTCTTTATCCATCTCCCGAAGGAAAAAGTGGTCGTGACCGGGGACGCGGTAATCGACTGGATGCCGTACATGAACGACGGCTTTCCGGAGGAGTGGGTGAAGACGCTCGATGCGCTGGCCAAATTCGACTTTGCGAAAATCATCCCTGGCCACGGCGAAGTCGCGTCCAAAGCTCATCTGGCGTTCTTCCGGGGCTATCTTGCCGATCTCATCGCCACAGTGAAATCCGCGCACGCCGACGGAGCGAGCCTGGATGAAATGAAAAAGGCAATCCCGGATCAGCTTGCGGCGAAATACGAGCGGGGCATGTCGAAGTATCCGCTCGGCCAGTATCGCGATCGCATCGGACTGAATATCGAAATGGCGTACCGGAAAGTCATCAAGACCTGACGATCCGATTCATCGGCGCAAGTCGATCGCTCTTCAGGCGCCGGGCTGGAGTGCAGGGCTGGCTACAACGGCGCCGAGCGCGAACTGGATGCTGTACAGCCGTGTGTAGATGCCGCCCTTGGCGAGCAACTCGGAATGGGTTCCGGTTTCCGCGACCTCTCCCTTGTCCAGCACCACGATGCGGTCGGCCTTCTCGATGGTGGAGAGCCGGTGGGCGATGACAATGGTGGTACGGCCCTGCATCAGTCGTTCGAGCGCAGCCTGTACGTGCTTCTCCGATTCCGAGTCCAGAGCCGAGGTCGCTTCGTCGAGGATCAGGATTGGCGCATCTTTGAGGATGGTGCGTGCAATTGCCAGCCGCTGGCGCTGGCCGCCTGAGAGCCGCACACCGTTTTCCCCGATCAGGGTATCGAGGCCCTGTGGCATGGCGTGGATAAAATCCAGCGCGTGAGCGGCTTGTGCGGCTCGTTCGATTGCTTCGCGACTTGCGCCTGCAGCGTGGCCATAGGCAATGTTGGCGGCAACCGTATCGTTGAACAGCGCCACCTCCTGGCTGACCAGCGCAATGTTCCGTCGCAGGCTGGCAAGAGAAAGGGATTCGAGATTGTGGCCGTCAATGGTGATCTGGCCCGAGGCCGCGTGAAAAAAACGCGGCACCATGTTCGCGAGCGAGGTCTTACCGCTGCCGGATGATCCGACCAGCGCAACGGTTTCGCCGGGACGAATTGCCAGCGTGACGCCCAGCAATGCGGGCTGTTCGCCATGCGGATAGCGGAATGTGACTCTTTCGAACCGGATGTCGCCGCTAGCGCGGCCGAGGTCCACCTTTCCCTCATCTTTTTCCGGCGCCTCGTCGATCAGCGTAAACACGCTTTCCGAGGCGGCCAGCCCGCGCTGCAGGTGTTCGGCAACGCCGGTGAGTCGCTTGAGCGGCGTGGTAAGCATCAACATCGCGGCCAGGAAGGAAACAAAGCCGCCGACGGTCGTGTGATTTGCCTGCGCCTGTGCGGTGGCGTAGTAGACCACCACCGCCACCGCAAGCGCGGCGAGCAACTGCACGATCGGCACGTTGGCCGCCGCGGCCGCTGTCTGCTTCATGCTGAAGCCACGCAGCCGGTTGCTGGTCTCGGCAAAGCGGTTTGCCTCGTACTCATGCCCGCCGAAGATCTTCACAACCTTGTTGCACTCGACCGTTTCCTGCAACACCTGAGTGATGTCGCCCATTGACTGTTGCGTGGCGCGGCTCATGTTGCGCAGGCGAACATTGAAATAGCGCACCACCAGCGCGATCGGCGGCACCATGATCAACGAGATCATCGTGAGCTTCCAGTCCAAGTAGAGCAGGTAGGCCAGCAACCCGATGATGGTGAGTGAATCCTTGACCAGCACGGTGACGACGTTGGTTGCAGCGCTGGTGACTTGCGTCACGTCATAGGTAAAACGAGAAATCAGGTTGCCGGTGGTGTTGTCGTGGAAATAGCCGAGCGGCAGCGCCAGCATGCGGCGAAACATGATGTCGCGCAGGTCCATCACCACTTTGTTGCCGACCCAGGAGCTCGCGTAAGTTCCGATATAGGCACCAAGTCCCCGGAACACGAAGATCACCACCAACGCCACCGGCACCCATTTCATGAGAAATGGGTCCTTGTCGACGAAAGTTCCGTCGAGAAAAGGTTTGACCGCGACCGGCAGCGCAACCTCGGTGGCCGCCGAGATCAGCATGCCGAGAATCGACAGCGCGAACACGCCCCCGTACGGTTTGACGTACCGAAGCAGACGCAGATAAAGCTGGATGCTGGTCATTTGCTGCATGGCGGCAAGATAGCACACCACCCCTCATCCCGGCCCTCTCCGCCGAAGACGGAGAGGGAGATTCGGGCACGTGAACTTTGTAAGACACTTCAACGCACAAAGGCGGCCTCTCCACTCAAGCGGAGAGGGCGAGGGGTGAGGTGATTACCCGAAGTTGACCATGACATGGCGCGTGACGGTGTAGTCCTCCAGCCCGTACATGGACATGTCCTTGCCGTAGCCGGACGTCTTCACTCCGCCGTGCGGCATTTCGTTCACGAGCATGAAGTGGGTGTTGATCCAGGTGCAGCCGTATTCAAGCCGGCCCGCCACTTTCATCGCGCGGCTCACGTCCCGCGTCCACACCGACGAGGCGAGGCCGTATTCCGAGTCGTTTGCCCAGGCGATCGCTTCGTCGGCATCCTTGAAGCGCGTTACCGACACCACCGGCCCGAACACTTCCTTACGCACGATCTCGTCGTCCTGAAGCGCGCCCGCCACAACGGTCGGTTGATAGAAAAAACCCTTGCCCGCCGCAACCGCGCCGCCGGCGACCGCTTCCATGTGCCTGGTGGCGATGGCTCTCTCTACGAAGCCGGCCACGCGCTCACGTTGCCCGGCACTGATCAGCGGTCCGATCTCGGAATCGTCCTTGTCGGGCTGGCCAAACTTTATGGTCTTGACTGCCGCGCCAAGATCGGCGACCAGCTTGTCGTAGATTTTCGCGCCGGCGTAGATGCGGCACGCGGCGGTGCAGTCCTGCCCAGCGTTGTAGTAACCGAAGGTACGCAGCCCGCCGACCACCGCTTCGAGATCGGCGTCATCGAACACGATTACCGGCGCCTTGCCACCGAGTTCGAGATGGGTACGTTTGAGTGTGGCCTGTGCCGCCTGAAGTACCTTTCGTCCGGTGGCGATGCTACCGGTCACCGAAATCATGCGTACGGCGGGGTGATTGATCAGTGGTGAACCGACCGTGTCGCCGCGACCGTTGACGATGTTGATCACGCCTTTCGGGAAGATTTCCGCGAGCAGCTCACCGAGTTTGAACGTGGTGAGCGGCGTCATTTCCGAGGGCTTGAGCACCACGGTGTTCCCGGCCGCCAGTGCCGGCGCGATTTTCCACGCCGCCATCATCAGCGGGTAATTCCACGGCGTGATCTGCGCCACCACGCCAACCGGGTCGCGGCGGATCATGCTGGTGTGGTTGGCGAGATACTCGTCAGTGGCGCTGGCATGCAGGCAGCGCGCCGCACCCGCGAAAAAGCGGAAGCAGTCAACGATCGCGGGCATCTCGTCGCCGAGCGCGCGGGCGCGGGGCTTACCGCAATTGAGCGACTCTAGATCGGCGAAACTCCCGGCGTCCTGCTCGATGCGATCGGCAAGCTTCAGAAGCAACAGTGATCTTTCCTGGGGCGTGGTGTTGCCCCAGCTCCTGAACGCCCTGCCGGCAGCCTCCACCGCCTCGTTGACCTGATCGGACGAGGCTTCGCGGATCTTCGCGATCGCCAACCCGGTAGCTGGGTTCAGCACCTCGACTTCGGTGCCGGTCCCGGGCACCAGTTGTCCGTCGATGAGCAGTTTGGTCTGCATGGAATGCCTCCTTGTTATTTGCCGCTGCCCGCTACTTCGTGGGTGTCGCGGGTGAGATAGAACGCCAGCAGGATGGGGATGAAGGTTACCGCGATGACGAACACCGCGACCACGTTGGTGACCGGTCGCTGCCGTGGGCGCACCAGCTCGGACAGCATCCAGATCGGCAGCGTGGTCTGTTGTCCGGCTGTGAACGTGGTGACAATGACTTCATCGAAAGACAGCGCAAAGGCAAGCATGCCGCCGGCCAGCAGTGCCGTCGCAATGTTCGGCAACACCACATAGCGGAACGTCTGAAAGCCGTTGGCACCGAGGTCCATGGAGGCTTCGATCAGCGCCGGCGAAGAGCGCCGAAACCGCGCCAGCACGTTGTTGTAAACCACTACGATGCAGAACGTGGCGTGGCCGATGACGATGGTCCAGAAGCTGAAGGGAATCCCGGCCAGGTTGAACGCCGAGCGCAGGCTGATGCCGGTGATGATCCCCGGCAGCGCGATCGGCAGGATCAGCAGCAACGATATTGCCTCGCGGCCGAAGAATTTCGAGCGCCAAACGGCGGCGGCCGCCAATGTGCCGAGCAGCATCGCCACGACCGTCGAGACCGCCGCGACTTGCAACGACAGCGACAGCGCGGAACGAATGTCTTGACGCTCCCAGGCTACCGCGAACCACTTCAGGGTCAATCCCGGCAACGGGAATACGAAGCTCTTATCTTCGGAACTGAAGGCGTAAAGGACGATGAAGGCCAGCGGCACGTGCAGGAACGCCACGCCGATCAGGGCGCCTGCCTTGAGCGACAGCCCCGCTTTGACCCCGTGGCGCACCGGTCCTCCGGCTTCAGAGCGCATCGAAAGCTCCCAGCCGGCGCGCGGCCATCAAGTAGATCGCCATGATCACGATGGGCACGATGGTGAACGCCGCGGCGAGCGGTATGTTGCCCGCGGTACCCTGGAGCTGGTACACCGCCTGGCCGATGAACGGGCGCGAGTTGCCGATGATGCCCGGGATGATGTAGTCGCCGAGCGTCAGCGAAAAAGTAAAGATCGAACCCGCCACCACGCCCGGAAACGCCAGAGGCAGGATCACTTTGCCGAAAGTCTGTGTCGGCGTCGCGCCGAGGTCTGCGGAAGCCTCGGTAAGCGAAGCCGGCACGCGTTCGAGCGCCGCCACGATCGGCAGGACCATGAACGGCAGCCAGATGTACAGGAACACCAGGAAGCTGCCGATATAAGAGATCGACAGCGATGGGCCCCCGACCACAGGGGTTGCGAGCAACGCATCGAGCAGCCAGGTGAGATGCATTTGCGCGGCGAACCACGTGACAACGCCTTCCTTGGCCAGAATCAGCTTCCATGCGTAGACGCGCACCAGGTAACTCGACCAAAGCGGCAGCATCACGGCGAGGTAGAGCGCGGCCTTCACTTTCATCGAGGCGTAGCGCACCATGTAATACGCCATCGGGAAAGCGATCAGCGCGGCAGCGACGGTGACGGTCGCGGCCATCAGAGTAGTGCGGAGGAAGACGTCGGCATTGGCGCGCGTGAACAACTGCGCGTAAGTCGCGAGCGAGAATTCGCGGATGATGTTGCCGGAGAAATCGTCTATATAGAAAAAACTCTGCAGCAGCAGTGCGAACAACGACCCGAGGTAGATGACTCCCAGCCACAGCAACGGTGGGGCAAGCAGCAGTGTCAGCAGCAGCCTCGGATGCAAGTAGAGCGCGGAGGAAATCCGCGACGTCAGGGATGGCTGCGCGTAAGCCGCGGTCATGAATCACCGGCAAGCGGCTGGTTGAGGTGGCGCGGCCAGGCTAGTTGGACGGTATCCCCTGCGCGCACAGCGCGCCCGCCGTCACCGGCGTTCTGCTGCATTACCACCAGTTCTCCGCCAACATCGAGCGCGACCGCGTAGCGGGTGGTGGCGCCGTGATAGGTCACCGCGCGGATGCGGCCGGTAGTGGAAAACCAGCCTTCAGGAACCTGCCCGGACGCAGGCGTCATGCTGATTTTTTCCGGCCGAATCGCGAAAGCCTGCGCTGACCCGGTGAGCCGGCGCGCCAGTTCGCCGATGCAAACGTTGGATACGCCGACGAAGCCGGCGACGAATGCAGTAGCTGGATGCTCGTAGATTTCGGACGGCGCACCGATCTGCTCGATGCGGCCGTGACTAAACACCGCCAGACGGTCGCTCATCGCCAGCGCCTCGCCCTGGTCATGGGTGACATAGATGAAAGTAATCCCGACCTGACGCTGCAGGGCCTTGAGTTCCTCCTGCATCTGTTCGCGAAGCTTGAGGTCGAGCGCACCCAACGGCTCGTCCAGCAGCAGCACGCTGGGCCGGTTTATCAAAGCGCGCGCAAGCGCCACGCGCTGGCGCTGTCCGCCGGAGAGTTGGTTGGGCTTGCGCGCACCCATGACTTCGAGCTTTACCAATCCGAGCATTTCCTGCGAACGCCGGTGCCGCTCGGCCGCCGCTACCTTGCGGATCATCAGCCCGTACTCGACGTTTTCGGACACGGTCATATGCGGAAACAGCGCGTAGTCCTGGAATACCGTGTTCACGTCGCGCTGGTAAGGCGGCACGCCTTCGACATTGACGCCATGGATCACGATATTTCCGGCGTCCGGCTGTTCGAATCCGGCGATCAGCCGCAAACACGTGGTTTTGCCCGAGCCGGAAGGACCGAGCATGGAGAAGAATTCTCCGTCATGGATCTCGAAGCTGACGCCGTCAACCGCGCGCACATCTCCGAAGTGGCGCGAGACGCCGGCGAATCTGACGGCGATTCCGGATGGGTTTGTCATGCGCGGAAGATGCCACACAAAGAACGGGCCGCAAAGCGCGGCCCGTCCTGTCGGTGTTACGGAAGGTGAATCTTCAGAGAGCCATCAGCGTTTACAAAGGCCGGTCTTACCGCCCGCCAAGGACCGCGATGTAGTCCGTCACCCAGCGGTAGTACGGTACGCAGGTACGCCCGGTTCCGCAGTTGGCAACCGGGGTGCGCCAGAACCAGATGCGGTCGAATTCCTTGATACCGTTGGTCTCGCAGCCCTTGTCGCCGAGAAGCGGATTGGCCTTGCAGGCATCGGGTACTACCGGCACTGAACCGAACCAGGCTGCAAGGTCACCCTGCACCTTCTTGTTGATCGAATGCTCCATCCACATGTATGCACAGTTCGGGTGCGGAGCATCCGCGTGCATCATGGTCGTATCGGCCCAGCCGGTTGCCCCTTCCTTGGGAACCACACTGGCGATCGGCTTCTTTTCCGACTGCAGCAGATTGACCTGGAAACCCCATGAGGAGGACGCGACGACGCCTTCGTTCTTGAAGTCGTCGATCTGCACCATGGCGTCGTGCCAGTAGCGCGACACCAGCTTGCGTTGTTCGCGCAGCAGGGTCAGCGCTGCCTTGTACTGATTTTCGTCCAATTCGTAGGGGTTCTTTATTCCGAGCGAAGGATTGGTGTGCATCAGATAGAGCGCCGCGTCGGCAATGTAGATCGGGCCGTCGAAGGCCTGCACCCGTCCCTTGTTCGACTTGCCGTCGTCCAGCGTCATTTCCTTAAACACGACATCCCAGCTTTGCGGCGGCTTTTTGAATGCCTTGGTGCTGTAGGCCAGCACGTTGTAGCCCCACTGGTAGGGCACGCCGTAGTGCTTGCCGCCGACAGTGTGCCAGGGCGCTTTTTGCAGCCGCGGGTCGATGCTGTTGTAGCTCGGGATGAGGCTGGCGTTGACCTCCTGCACCCTCTTGCCGGAAATCAGCCTTACGCTGGCATCCCCTGACGCGGTCACCAGATCGAAACCTCCTTCGTTCATCAAGGCCACCATTTCATCCGAAGTGCCGGCGGTCTTGACCCGCACCTTGCAGCCGGTTTTCTTCTCGAAATCGGTGACCCAATCGAAATTCTTATCGGTGTCGCCGCGCTCGATGTAACCGGGCCACGCGACGATGTCCACAACACCTTCCCCCTTTCCGATTTTTTCCATCCTGGCCGCGGCCGGCGAGGCACACAGCGCTACGGCGGCCAGCGCCGTCACCAGAAAGCTACCCGTCAAACAAAGTTTGCGATGCGACATAACGCCTCCTCGTTGTTGGTCCCCGGCCGCAGGCCAGCGGCCGAGAATCACCAGCGAGCGTACCTGTTGGCGCGCTGCGCGGCAAGCATCTGTCATACGGGGGCGGCAAGCGCCTCGTCCGCCCCGGGACCAACACCGGCCGCTAGTGCCCGAATCGGTATTCGGCGGAGAAAAAGAAACTGCGTTCCGCCGCAGGGTAGGCATTGAACGTAGGTGCTGTTACGCTACGGATGGCGTACGTGTAATAGTGTTCGTTCGTGAGATTGCGCACCGAGGCGGAGAGCCGCCAGTTGTGATGGTCGAGGATGGCAATGAGATCAACAACCGTGTATTCCGGCATCTTGCGGCCAAAACTGTTGCTTTGGTCGTTGTCGTAGTACTGCTCACCGACGTAGGATCCGACTGCGGTCACCCGAACGCCGTCGGCTGGAATCACCGTTGCGGCGACACCAGCACGATTTCGCGGTACCAGCGGAATGCTCTTGTCCGTGACGTCTGCTCCACCGAAGTTGCCCTCCCGGAACGTTGCGCTCGTGTAACTGTAATTCGCGGACAGCATCAACCACGCACTCACATCCCAGCCGGCTTCCAGTTCGACCCCCTCTCGACGGGTCGGCGGCAGGTTGACGTTGGCGCCGAAAGGCGGCAGCACATCGCTCGGAAGGAACAGAATTTCGTTGCTGATGTTCATGCGATATACCGCTGCACGCAAACGCAGATTCTCGCCGAGATACTCGCCACCGACTTCGGCATCATGGGAAGTCTGCGGCTCGAGCGGGGTTGTGAGCCCGCGATTGTCGTCAACGTTGGCAATCCGGAAGCTCTGCCCGGTTTTCCCATACAAGGAAACCGCAGGGCTCAGGTCTTGGCGTAGCGCAACCTCCCATGCCTTGGGACGGCGTATCTGCGTCACAGTTGGCGTTCCTGCTGCCACGTCGGTGATGCTGGTGTCAGTACGTTGAAGCCGCCCACCCAGACTCAGGCGGGTGGCCGAACCGAGTTCGACGGTATCTTTGATGAAAACCGCACTGTTCTCCTGATCGGAACGCGTGGCCGACGGGAAGCCGGGGAAGAACCCGACGAAAGAGTAATCCCACTGGTCCCAGTCCAGTCCCGCCACGAGTACATGCTTGCCGGCAAAGGAAATTGGAATCTTCAACCGTGGTGAAAACGATGTGGTCCGCCCGCTGATATCCGAGGTACCCGGATCATTCAAGGCAAAGGAATCGCGCTCGCGATAGGTGAGATCGGCCGCAACCTCGCCAAAGCTCAATCTCTGGCTGGTGCCGAGGGCGGCCCTGGTGGTGCGCAAGGTGCCGAAATCGTTCGGATTGGAGGTGCCGCGCCGGTCGCTGGCGAGCTGCGCCTCGGTACGCGAACCCGGAAGGCGCAGATCCTGATCTCCCGCACCCAGCTTGAGGTAGACCGGGCCGTTCTCGCCAAAGTAGCGGAAGTCGGCCTGCGCATTTCGTTGAGTGATCTCGTTGTTGTCACGATAGTTGTCGGAATCGTACTGGTTGACGTTCACCGCCACGCCGACCTTCTCGCCAGCCAGCCGGACACCAGCAGCCACGTCGCTGGTGTTGTAAGTGCCATATCCGGCCCTGACCTCGCCCTCCTTTGTATTCGGCAGGGCGCCGCGCGTGATGATGTTGATTGTGCCGCCCGTCGCGCCCCCGCCGTATAGCACCGCCCCACTGCCGCGCAAGACCTCGATACGCTCGATCGACGACAGCGGAATGGAAGCAAGATCCGCGGGAATCTGTTCGTTTTCGCTGATGCGCTGGCCGTCCACCAGGATCAGGGTGTTCTGATCGCCGAAAACGCCGAAGCCGCGCATGTCGATCTGCTGATTCGGACTGCCGGAACTGTCCCGGGAATAGATTCCCACCTGGCGGGACAACAGCTCGGGCAGCGTGCGGACGCCGCTGTCACGAACCTGCTCCGCAGTAATCACCTGTACCGCGATGGGCTGCGCGGAAACGTGATCCTCGAATCGCGTGGCCGTAACGACGACCTCATCGGTGATCAGGTCAGAATGGGTCTGCGAATATGCTGGAACGATGATGCTGAAACCAACAGCGGTTGCCAGAAATTGACGTCTCATCGAAAGTCTCCCTGAATTGCATGCCCGCCGCATGCGGGTTGATGACAGGGAGTTTCCTGGGGGAGGGGCGAACGGCAACTGCCGTTCCGGATACCCGCCCCGCGCGGAAACTCCGTTCGCGCTCTAGGGCCGGTATCCGGGCTTGCGAATCGGGCGTGCCGCCTTCCCATGGGTAATCCGGCTTTCAAACGGCCGGTATCCCCTACAGTGGCATCGTGGCACGCCCCTACAGTCGCTTACCGTTGCGGGGGCAGCACAGGAATAAGGTGACCTCTCAATGGCTCGCTGCCGCCAACGGCAAGACGCGCCGCATGCAGGCCATTGAGTGGTCACCCGCACCTGTTTCCCGTTGAACCCCAACCCGGAAAAACCGGACTGGAGCACCCGAGAACTGCGGCGATTCTAACCCATCGTAATATTGCCCGGCGCCTTGAAGCCGGCTTCGGACGACCCGGGTTGGCCTTTGGCGAGCCCTATTTCGGGGTGGGGCCAGACCTCGGCCGAATATGCCAAAGCACATTCAAAAAAAACCGTTAGCAGTTGACTTAACAAGATTTTTATCTCTATAGTGTGGTCATGGAAGCCGAGCTTAACGCCCTCGACAGCAAAGTTACCGAACTCGCCCAGTTGTGCCAGAAACTCCGCAAGGACAACAATCAGTTGCGGCAGCAGCTGGTCACGGCGCAAAGCGAGAGCAAGCGTTTGGCGGAAAAGGTAAACACCGCCGCCAGCCGCCTCGAAGGTTTGCTCAGCCAGATTCCCGATGGGGCCGAATGAGCAAGGAACCCAAGGGCCTGGACGTGAACATCATGGGACGCGAATTTCGCGTTTCTTGCACGGACGAAGAGCGCCGCGAACTGCTCAAGGCTGTCGACTTTCTCAACGCCAAGATGCGCGACATTCGAGACACCGGAAAAGTCATCGGCGTGGAACGCATCGCGATCATGGCGGCTCTGAACATCACCCACGAGTATCTCTCCACCCGCAGTGAAGGCGGATTTGACGTCAGGGAGTTCAAGCGTAGAATGCTGAGCATGCAGGCAACCATCGACCAGGCCATGAACGGCCAGGACGATTTGTTCTGAATGCTCTTGCAACGATCAATGTCCCCTGTGGTGTTCGGAAGGCTGTAATTCTTTGAACCAATGTTAATCACCTTGGTTGCTGCCTAAAGTAGCGCTGTTGTGCGCGTCCCAACGGGAAGCGCCTGATGTGCTCGGAAAGCGACCGCCTTGAACCCTAGGTTCAAGATGCCGGCCTGACGGAAATTGCGGGGGACTCCCTTTCCGGACCGACGATACAACAATCGGATATGAGCGGCGATGCCGCTTTTTTTGTTTCACGCATGCCCCACAACCGGATAGAGTTCCAGCGCAGCGGGACTCTATTTTTTTGTCCATCGGGATCATGAATTACTGGTTGATGAAATCCGAGCCCGACGTCTTCGGCGTCGATCACCTCGCGGCCGCACCGGGAAGGACCGCCGCCTGGTGGGGCGTCCGCAATTATCAGGCGCGCAATTTCATGCGCGACCGGATGAAGATCGGCGACCGCGCATTCTTTTACCACTCCAGTTGCGCAGAGCCGGGCATCGCCGGCATCGCGCGGGTGTCCGGATCTGCAAAACCTGACAAGACTCAGTTCGACCGCAAGAGCGCGTACTTCGATCCAAAGGCCACGCGGGACCATCCACGCTGGTTCGACGTCGACGTGACCTTGGTGAAAAAGACCCGCCTGGTAAGCCTCGGGGAGCTGCGTTCCCATCCCGAGCTCGCCTCGATGCGCGTGCTCCAGCGTGGTAACCGCCTGTCGATCACTCCAGTCGAGCCCAGCGAATGGGATTTCATCATCGGCCTTCTCTAGGCACCGGGTAGCGGTGATGGAATGGTGGATCGTTTATCTGCTGATGGGTCTGTTCGTCGGCTTCCTTGCCGGCATGCTTGGGGTCGGCGGCGGATTGATCCTCGTCACGCTGATGGTGTTTCTGTTCAGGCTGCAGGGATTTCCTTCGGACCGTATCCTGCACATCGCACTCGGCACCGCGCTCACCAGCATTGTCTTTACTTCGATTTCCAGCCTGCGCGCACATCACCGCCACGGCGCCGTGCGCTGGGACATCGTGAAAATGGCCGCGCCCGGGCTAGTCGCCGGCACGCTGCTCGGCGCATTCGTCGCCGATCGCGTAGCGTCGAAATATCTGGCGATATTCTTCGTTGCCTTCGTGTACTTCGCGGCAGCACAGATGTTTGTGGATATGAAGCCCAAGCCGACCCGCACTGTGCCGGGGTGGGCTGGACTTTCGGTGGCCGCAATCATCACCGGAATCGTCTCCAGCCTGGTGGGGGCCGGCGGAGGCTTGCTGTCGATTCCGCTGATGACGATGTGTAACGTGCCGATGCGCAACGCTGTGGGCACTTCCGCCGCTCTGGGATTGCCGATCGCAATCGCCGGCACGGTGGGATACATCTATACCGGGCTAGGCCAGGATCACTTGCCGCCGCTCATGCTCGGTTACGTATATGTCCCCGCGCTGGTCGGGATCGTAATCGGCACGTTCGTTACGGTGCCAGCCGGCGCAAAGGCGGCGCACACCATGCCGGTTCCGCGCCTGAAAAAGATCTTCGCGGTGATCCTGTTCCTGATGGCGACCAAGATGCTTTGGACATTGTTCTGATGTCTATTCCCTGGACTTGAACCAGCCGGTGAGGCTGAGTCGTTCGCGTTTTGCAGGCAGCACTTCGTGGGCAAAGCGCTCGCTCAGGAACAGCACCAGCGTGCCGCCGACCGGCAGCACGTCCTCGAATTCTCCAGCCTTGGAGGCACCGACATACAACCGCAGTTCCCCGCCATCTTCGCGCTCCCAGTTCTCATTCAGATAGAGCACGCAAGATAGGCGGCGGCGGCCGTCGTCACGAAACTGGTCGAAGTGTTTGCGGTAAAAAGCGCCGGGTGCGTAGCGTGAGAAATGGCATTCGAACTCGAACAAGCCGAGTTGCAGCTGCCGGTTCAACGCCAGGCGCAGTCGTTCGAACCGGGCCAGGCAGCGTTGCCGCCCGGCGTTGCCCCCGGCTTCCAGCCAGAGTATCTCGTCACTACGGATCTCCGGCCGGATCTTGTGGTTTACCTTGTTGCCGACCGCTGCCTCTCGCAACATGCCGTTTGCGGCAAATTGGCGACATTCGTCGCGTAACGCGGCGATCGTTTCCGAATCGACGAAATCTGGCAGTGCCAACCACCCTTCGGCGCTGATGCCTTCGGATGCCAGGTCGAAACTATCCATGCAGGCTATTCCTTCGGTTTCTCCACAAGCCGGCGGATCTCTTCGGGCAGAGCCTGGGTTGGCCCCAGCATCGGCCAGCCGTTGGCGGCGGCAATCCGTGCGATAGCATCGATGCGGTCCTGGTCCAGCGGATGGGTTCGCAATACCGCCGGGAGATTTCCGGTTCCGCGAGCGCTTTCCTTCTGCAGCAGCGTGAACACCTCGTTGGCACCGGCGACGTGACCGTACATCCTGGCCAGCGTACGCAACGCGTCGGCGTCCGCCGCGCTTTCCTGGGAACGGCTGAAAGTTAGTGCGGTGAGCAAGCCGGCATTGCCGAGAGTACGACCCACGATATCACTGCCCGAACCCGCCGACACCATTGCGACGACGATGCCGATCGCCAGTCCGCGGCCGAGCGTCGAAATCGGATGGCGCAGTTTCACATGCGCTATCTCGTGGCTGACAACCATCGCCAAGGCGTTTTCGCTGGGCATCTTACCGACCAGCCCGCGAAAGAACACTATGTTGCCTCCAAGCGTCGCAAAAGCATTGACCGTCGAATTGTCCACGTATTGCACCCTGATGCGCATGCCCGCGGGCAGTTCCTGCGCGGCGACTACACGATCGGCCAACTGTTGCAGGTAGGTGCTCACGGGGCCGGACGCGGGAAAGTCGTCGGCAAACCGCGAAGCGATCTCGCGTTCCCTTTCGAAGGGAATGTATTTGGCCAGCTTGTCCGCCAGCAGGGCCAGCGCGGTAAATACGATTGCTGCAATCACCAGCAATCCGCCGAGCAGACGCAGGAAGTCGAGCAGTGGGTGGGTCTGACTTACATTGATGCCTTCTGGAGGCTGGGGATTGTGGTACTCCACTCGAAGCAGCAGCGCGCCGCTCAGCGCAGCGTCAGGGCGGTACCGTAAGCCATAACCTCCACCGCGCCAAAGCTCCTCGGATTCCGGCCGGGAATGGAGAACGTCTGGAACTTGACGTTGATGATCATTTTTGCTCCCTTGTCGCGGGCTTCCTGTTTCATACGCAGCACTGCCTCGCGCCGCGCACGGTCCAGCAGGGACTCGTAGGCGCGCAGTCTGCCGCCAAGCAGGCTTTGCAGCCCGGACACTACGCGCTTGAAATAGTCCTCCGATATGACAACGCTACCTGTAACGAGCGCTTGGCTGGCTTGTTGTGTCATTGGCGGAAAGCGGTTGGTGAAAACCAGGACGTTCGCCATCTCCTTCTCGCGCGCAAGAATGGAGCGGTAGTGGCGTCGCTCGGCAATGCGGCCCACGGTGTAGCCCGTGGCCAGCAGAGCCAGGAAAATGATCAGGTCGGCCATCGCTACGCGGCGAGGACGACCGCAGTGCCGTAGGCCAGCATCTCCGCCGCGCCCTGCGTTATCGACGATGTCGAGAAACGGATGTTGAGAACCGCGTTAGCGCCCGCAGCCTGTGCCTGCTTTATCATGCGATCCGTCGCTTCCTGGCGCGCTTCCTGCAGCAGTTCGGTGTAACCCTTGAGTTCGCCGCCGACAATGTTCTTGAGTCCGGCCATGATGTCTTTGCCGAGGTGCTTGGACCGGACGGTGCTTCCCTGTACCAGACCGAGATGCTTGACGATGCGCTGTCCCGGCACGATTTCGAGATTGCTCAACAGCATGGGCGCCTCTCCAAGATTGTCAGGTCAGAAGATTATGCCATTTGCCTGAAGTGCGGATGCGACTAAAGTCGATCTGCGTTGGCGTCCAAACCTATTAACGCCTCGTCCCAAGTATCGGGCCTCCGGTTTTGCGCGAAAGAGGTTACTTGCCATAGCGCTCGCGCAGCAAGGCTTTCTGCACCTTACCCATCGCATTGCGTGGCAGGTCGTCGACAAAGTGGACTACTTTCGGGACTTTGTAATTGGCAAGCGTCTTTTGCACCGCGCCAATGACTGCGGCGGAATCGAGCGAAGCGTCCTTTTGCGGGACAACGACGGCGGTGACCGCCTCGCCGAAATCAGGATGCGGCAGGCCGATGACTGCCGATTCGGCAACGCCGGGCAGTGCGTCGAGCACCAACTCGATTTCTTTCGGATAAACGTTGTAGCCGCCGCTTATGATCAGGTCCTTGGCACGGCCAACGATGGAGAGATAGCCGTCACGATCAAAAACACCAACGTCGCCGGTACGGAAGTACCCGTCGGCGGTGAACTCTTCCCGCGTCTTTTCCGGCATGCGCCAGTAACCCGCAAAGACGTTTTCACCCTTCACTTGAATCGCGCCGGTTATCCCTTTGCCTACCGCGCGGTCGCGCTCATCCGCAATTCGAACCGATATTCCCGGTAGAGGCAAACCGACCGTACCCCCGCGTCGCTCGCCGGAAAGCGGGTTCGAGCTGATCATGCCGGCCTCGGACATGCCGTAGCGCTCCAGTATGGTCTTGCCGGTACGTACTTCGAAACCTTTGAAGGTCTCCAACTGAAGCGGCGCGGAACCGGACACGAACAGCCTGACGTTGTTGCACATCGCGCTCGTGAATGACGTTTCGTTCAGCAGCCGGGTATAAAAGGTCGGCACGCCCATCATCACGCTGGCACGCGACAGGTCGCGCATCACCAGACCTACATCGAATCTTCTGTGCCAAAGCAGCTTCGCGCCGGCCAGAAGCGCGCAGTGATTGGCAACGAACAGGCCGTGCACGTGAAACATGGGCAGCGCGTGCAGCAGCACATCGTTTGTGCCGAATTTCCAGAAATCCACCAGTACGCGGGCGTTGGAGGCAAGGTTCTGGTGCGTGACCGTCGCCCCCTTGGACCGTCCGGTCGTACCAGAAGTGTAGACAATCACCGCGGAATCGCCAGGCTGCATTTCTGCCGTTTCGAAATCGTGCGCAGCCGCAGCGGACGCGTCTTCCAACGTGCCGCCGCCATCCTCATTCAGGGTGACGACCTGAGAACGGCCGCCGCACAGTTCCTGCATCAGCGCGGCCGCCGGCGGCTGGCATACGATCGCCATGGGTTCGGCATCACCGAGAAAGTACGACAACTCGCCGCGCTGGTATGCAATATTCAGCGGCAGATAGATCAGGCCGGCGCGCAGGCAACCCAGATAAAGGAACAGCGACGCGGGGGATTTCTCTACCTGCACCGCGATGCGGTCGCCGCGTCTTGCGCCGAGGCCGGTCAACAGGTTCGCATAGCGCGCTGATTCGCGCGCCAGATCGCCGTAGGTGAATGTCCTGCCGGTTTCAGTCTCCAGAAAATCTTGCCGCAGGCGGTCGCGGTTTGCGGCTTCGATTGCGGCGTAGAAATTTGCGTTCATCAGATAATCGTGTCCACGACGCCTGCGCGCAAATAGTCGTCCACGTCGCCGCGCACACTGCTGCGGCCGATCACGCGCGCCATGGCTGCCGGCGGCAGCATCTGCACGTTTGCACCCGGCAGTGCCACCACACGGGTGGCCGGGGCCGCCAGCGCCACATAAATCCCGCCCGCCGCCTCGCCCAGAAGCTGCAGCGTAACCCGGTGTCCGCGTCCGCGGAGATGCGAGAGCACGAGAGCGAGATGGGAGACGTACTGGGAAAGCATGATGCGTTCGTCGCGAAGAGTGGGTGCCTGTCCGGGGGCATCGAGCAGCAGCATGACTGCCTCGCCGGGCCGCGAATCCGCCGCCGAGAGACACGCGCCCGCCAGCGTCCACAGCGCCAGTGCACCAACCGGCTCGTCGCTTACCAGACCGAAGAACGTATCGGGCGAGGTCTTCGTGGTCCTACCGATCAGCACGCCGTCAATGGTGCGCGCCTGAAAACCCGGCGGCACCACTTGCAGCAACGCAGCTGGCGGCGCCAACTCGGCATTCGACAGCGGCGAGGGTGCCATCCCGTGCTCGAGCAGCCGCGTGCCGAGTTGGTTATGTTGTTTGCGCACGTCGAGTTGGGATTCCTCATCGTGCTGGGCCATCCAGTCCAGCACGGCCGCGCGAAAATTGACGGTGCTGTCCGCGCACAGGCGATCCGTCGGCTGCAATCTCACCCGTGCTGCGCCTCCCATCAAAGCCGTGACCGCCTGCGTGTCTTCGGCGTCGAGTTCCTGTCGTCCGCCGAGGGCCTGGATCACCGCCGGTCCCGACATCGCCAGCCGCGAGGCCGCCGAATATATGCGGCGTTCGCAGGTCGTCGCCAACATGCTTGCACCGCCAAAACAGTCGCGCCCCAGAACCGCGAGCGTCGGCACTCCGGCAAGCCTGAGGTCGAGAAAGTGGCGATAAAGCTGGCGGAACGCGCCGAGCGCAGGCAGGCCTTCGTCTAACCTTGCGCCGGCCGAATCCAGACACAGGATCACCGGGACGCCGTCGTTCCGGCATTGCTGAAGCAACGTCGAGAGCGCCTGCGAGTCCACCACACCGAACGAACCGCCTGCGATGTCGTGGTCGGTCGCGGCGATCGCTACGCGAGTACCGCCGACCGTGCCGGCGCCGGCAGTCAAAGCGCAGCGCGTATCCCGTGTGGTCGCCAGAAACGAACCAGGATCGAGCAACGTCGCAACCCGCCCCGCCGGATCAGTGGCCGAGAACGAATCCGAAGACATCACTGATCGCCCGACGTGCCGCTAGATGTTGCACCAGCGGCGCGCGATCTCCTCGTATGCGCCAACCGACTCGGCGACGCGCTCGACGACGCAATACTCGTCAGTCTGGTGCGCCAGCAACGCTTCGCCAGGCCCGAGAATAATGGTTGGCGGGGTGCCGTAAACAAGATTGAGTGCCGCGGCATCGGTGAAGTATGTCGCCGCCCGCGGCTCAGGCCGGCTGCCGAGAATGGGGCGCATCACCTCGAACACCTCCTGAATCCAGGGATCCTCGGGCGCGGTGAAAACACTTTCCAGATCGAGCAGCGTTTCGAGCTCGACGTCAACTCCCAGTCGTCGCTCGAGCTCGTCCTTGAGTTCGGCGTGCCTGACGTTGGGAACGGTGCGGATGTCGATGCCGATCACGGCCTCGTCCGGCACCGAATTTATGTTGAGTCCGCCGCGGATGGTTCCGACGTTGAGTGTCGCTTGGCCCATAAGGGCGTGCGGCGGATTGGCGAAACGGAATTTCTCCAGTACCGCAACCGCGCGCGCTGCCTTGAATACCGCATTGACGCCTTTCTCCGGCATCGAGCCGTGCGAGGTGACCCCTCTGGTGCGGGCGTTGAGCCAGAACGCGCCCTTGTGGCCGACGAACGGATAGTTCGACGATGGCTCGCACACTACCACCGCGCCCGCGCGCCCAAGCGCTCCGCTCTTCTGCGAGAGCTGAAATGCTCCCTGGCAGCCCGTTTCCTCGCCGGCGGTGATCACCAGTTCCAGACCCGGTGAGCGTTGGAGCTTACCGGAGAGGTTCACACAAGCCGTCACAAATGCCGCCACACCGGACTTCATGTCGCTCGTGCCGCGTCCGTAAAGTTTGCCGGCGTCGGTGTCCGCCGCGAAAGGGTCCATTTTCCATTTCGCCGCACCCAGCGGCACGGTATCGATGTGTCCGGTAAAGCACAGCGGCGCCTTTTCGCTCGAGCCCCCTATGGTCGCGACCAGGCTGGCGCGTTTCGACGACAATGTGTGATACGTCACCTTGAAGCCGGCATTCTCCAACAGTACCCCAAGATGCCGCGCGCAATGCTCCTCATCGCCCGGCGGGTTTATGGTGTTCATGCGGACCATCTGTTTGGTCAGTTCGATCGCATCGATGTGCCCTGCCACGAATCTATCCTCCTTCAATCGATAGCATCGCCCGCTCTCGGCCACATGGTACCCGCGTGCTGGCGAAAGCGCATGGCCGCTGGTGCATTGCCGTGGCCTATAATCTACCGTCCGCAGGACTCAAGTGGATTTCGTGCCTTGGAACAGTTTGACAAGAGATTCCTCGTACGGGAGATCGCCATGAAGGTCGTTTCCGCGTCGCTTCGCGCGTTCGCGCTGGCGCTCGCGTTTGCCGCGGGTTCTGCCGCGGCGCAGGAAAAGGTCCTGAAGTTTATCCCGCAGGCCGATCTGCGCATCCTCGATCCGATCACGACCACTGCCTACATCACGCGCAATCACGGCTATATGGTGTACGACACGCTGTTTGCGGCCGACGCCAAGTTCCAGGTCCAGCCACAGATGGTCGACAAGTGGGAGCTTTCACGCGACAAACTCACCTATACGTTCACTCTGCGCGATGGGCTCAAATTCCACGATGGCCAGCCGGTGCGATCGGCGGATTGCATCGCGTCGATCGAGCGTTGGGGCAAGCGCGATTCGCTAGGCCAGAGGCTCGCGCAGTCGACCGAGTCGTGGACAGCGGTAAACGACAAGACCTTCAAGCTCAAGCTCAAGAAGCCTTTCCCGCTCACCCTGGATGCACTAGGCAAGCTGTCGTCGAACGTGCCGTTCATCATGCCGGAGCGCATCGCCAGGACAGACGCGTTCCAGAATGTCACCGAGGCGATCGGCTCGGGCCCGTTCAAGTTCGTGAAGGAAGAATGGGTGCCGGGCAGCAAGGTGGTCTACGCCAAGAATTCCGACTACGTGCCGCGCAAGGAGGCACCATCCTGGGCCGCCGGCGGCAAGATAGCAAAGGTCGATCGCGTCGAGTGGATCTACATCCCGGACTCCGCGACCGCCGCCGCGGCACTGAACGCCGGCGAGGCCGATTGGTGGGAGCAGCTACCGCCCGACCTGATCCCGCTGCTGCGCAAGAACAAAGACGTGCGCGTCGAGAACATCGACCCGATCGGCTCGCTCGGCCTGATGCGCTTCAATTTCCTGCAACCGCCATTCAATAACCAGAAGCTGCGCGAGGCGCTGCTCTATGTAGTGAACCAGAAAGACTACGTGATGGGGATCGCGGGCAGCGAGGCTAACGGACATCCTTGCTACTCGTTCTACACGTGTGGGACACCGCTCGCGTCCGAGATCGGCGCCGGCCCACTGAAGGGCAAGCGCGACTTCGACAAAGCCAAGCAGCTGATACAGGCGTCCGGCTACAAAGGCGAGAAGATCGTGATCATCTCGGCCACCGATCAGCCGATCGTGCACGCGCAGTCGCTGATCACCGCAGAACTATTGCGCAAGCTCGGGCTCAACGTCGAACTGCAGGCCGGCGACTGGGGGACCCTGATCACGCGCCGCACGTCGAAGGAGCCGGTCGATAAGGGCGGCTGGTCGATCTTCCATACCTGGTTCGTCGGGCCGGACATGCTGTCGCCGGCCAACATGCCGATGGTCAATCTGGGCGAGAAGTCCTGGTTCGGTTGGCCCTCGGATCCGAAGATCGAGGAATTGCGCCAGGCTTGGTTCAACACGACCGACGCCGCGTCGGGCAAGAAGGTTGCTGATGCGGTTCAGCTCGCTGCCTTCAGGTTTCTACCCTACATCACGACCGCGCAGTTTATTATTCCAACTGCCTATCGTTCGAACCTGTCGGGCGTGATCGTCGCACCGGTGACGTTCCTCTGGAACGTCGACAAGAAGTGACCGCCCCGCATGATCGTCTACATTCTGCGCCGGCTCGGCGCGACGCTGATCGTCATGGCGGTGGTCGCGCTGTTCGTGTTCTCGCTGCTGTTCCTGACGCCGGGCGATCCGGCTGCGGTCATTGCCGGTGACGTTGCGACCACCGACGACATCCAGAGAATTCGAGAGAAACTCGGCCTGAACGAGCCGTTTCTGGTTCAGTTCGGCAACTGGGTTGGCCGGCTGCTGCACGGCGACCTCGGCACGTCGATCTTCACTAATCTGCCGGTCACCAAGCTGATCGGGCAGCGTGTCCAGCCGACCGTGTCGCTGACGCTGTTGACGCTGGTCTTTGCGGTGCTGATCGCGGTGCCTGTCGGCGTGTTAGCCGCCGCAAAGGCGGGCACCTGGACCGACCGCCTCGTGATGGGTTTCTCCGTGCTCGCGTTCTCGGTGCCGGTGTTTGTGCTGGCCTATCTGCTAATCGGCCTTTTCTCGATCCGCCTCGAATGGCTGCCGGTGCAGGGCTACCGACCGCTGAGTGATGGCGTCTGGCCCTGGCTTTCCCATCTCATCCTGCCGAGCATCGCGTTGGGCACGGTCTACATGGCGTTCATCGCGCGCATTACACGCGCGGCCATGCTCGACGTATTGGCGCAGGACTACATCCGCACTGCGAACGCGAAGGGACTCTCACCGCGTGCGGTGCTCACGGGCCATGCGCTCAAGAACGCCGGTGTACCCATCATCACGGTGATCGGCATAGGCATTGCATTACTGATCAGCGGCGCAATCGTGACCGAAACGGTGTTCGCGATTCCCGGCATCGGCAGGCTTACGGTCGATGCGATCTTGCGCCGCGACTACCCGATTATTCAGGGCGTGATTCTGCTGTTTTCCGGCGTGTACGTGCTGATCAACCTGCTGGTCGATCTTTCCTACCGCTTGTTCGACCCGCGCATCCGCTACTGACATGACCACGGCAGTTCTCACCGAGTCGAAACCCGCGTCGCCAACCTGGCAGTGGTTCGGTGATGCATTTCGCCGCCATCCGACCGCCATCGCCGGCGGAATAGTACTCGCCGTTATGGTGCTGATCGCGTTGCTGGCACCCTGGCTCGGCACCGTGGACCCTCAGGCACTCTCGCCGATCCAGCGTCTCAAGCCGCCCTCAAGCGAACACTGGTTCGGCACCGACATGCTCGGCCGCGACGTATATAGCCGCGTGATTTATGGTTCTCGCATCTCGCTCGCGGTCGGGATCTCTGTCGCCACATTCTCAATTGCCGTAGGCCTGACAATCGGGCTCGTCACCGGCTTCACCCGTTGGCTCGACGCCATCGTCATGCGCGTGATGGATGGCCTGATGTCGATTCCGTCGGTGCTGCTCGCCATTGCGCTGATGGCGCTGACGAAAGCAAGTGTTGGCAATGTCATCCTCGCGATCACGCTCGCCGAAGTGCCGCGCGTCGTGCGGCTGGTGCGCGGGTTGGTCCTCAGCTTGCGCGAGCAGCCGTATGTGGAAGCTGCAATCGCCGCGGGCACCAATCTGCCCCTCATCCTGCTGCGCCATATCCTGCCCAACACCGTGGCTCCGCTGCTGGTGCAGGGCACCTACATCTGCGCCTCCGCCATGATCCTCGAGGCGATCCTCTCGTTCATCGGCGCGGGCACGCCGCCGAACATTCCGAGTTGGGGCAACATCATGGCCGAGGCGAGGAGTCTGTTCCAAATCGCCGGCTACTTGATCCTGTTCCCCGGCCTTTTCCTGTCGCTGACGGTGCTCGCGGTGAATATGCTCGGCGACGGCATGCGCGATGCGCTCGACCCGCGGCTAGCGCGGCGGATGTAGTCACGTGCCCGTACTCCTCGAAGTCGACGGTCTTCAGACCTACTTCTTCACGCGCGACGGCGTCGTGCATGCCGTGGATGGTGTTTCATTCTCGGTTGCATCGGGCGAGACGCTCGCGGTAGTGGGCGAGTCCGGCTGCGGCAAGAGCGTCACATCGCTTTCCATCCTGCGGCTTATCGCCACGCCGCCAGGCCGCATCGTCGCAGGGCGAGTGATCTTCGAGGGCCGCGATCTGCTTGCTCTGAACGAGGACGAGATGCGCGCGGTGCGCGGCGACGCGATCTCGATGATCTTCCAGGAGCCGATGACTTCGCTCAATCCCGCCCTGACGGTAGGCCGACAGATCGCCGAAAGCCTGGTCCTGCACCGCGGTCTCTCGCAGAACGATGCCATGGCGAAGGCGGTCGAGATGCTGCGCAAGGTGCGCATGCCCGAACCAGAGCGGCGCATACGCCAGTATCCGCACGAGCTGTCGGGCGGCATGCGGCAACGCGTGATGATTGCGATGGCCCTGGCCTGCGGTCCGCGATTGCTGATTGCCGACGAGCCGACGACAGCGCTTGACGTCACGATCCAGGCGCAGATCCTCGAACTGATTCGCGATTTGGCGCGCGAGACCGGGGCGGCGATCATCCTGATCACTCACGACCTCGGCGTCGTGGCGGAAATGGCGCAACGGGTCCTGGTGATGTACGCGGGACGCAAAGTCGAGGAGGCGGCGGTTGACGAGCTCTTCGCGCGGCCACGCCATCCCTACACCCGTGGCCTCCTCGGTTCCATGCCCCATCTCGGCGACTCGGCGGGCGCAGATGGCGGCAAGCGTTTGGTTGAAATCCCCGGAATGGTGCCGGCGCTGAAGGACGAGCAGCCGGGCTGTCTTTTTGCGCCGCGCTGCCCGAATGCGGCGGCGCGTTGCCTGCAAGAAGCGCCGCCGCTGACCGCTCACGGTCTCGGCCATTGGGCAGCCTGCTGGTATCCCGTCCAATGACGGCCCCCGGCGATGTGCTGCTCGAAGCTTTCGGGCTACGCAAGTTTTTCCCCGTGAAGATGGGGCTACTCGCCCGCCGCGCGAACGTTCACGCGGTCGACGGCGTGAGCTTCTGGATCAGACAGGGCGAGACGCTCGGGCTGGTCGGCGAATCGGGCTGCGGCAAATCCACTACCGGCAAGCTCATCCTGCGGCTGCTGGATCCGACCGAGGGCCGCATCCTCTGGCGCGGCCGGCGCATCGATCAGCTCAATCGCGCGGACATGCGGCCGGTGCGGCGCGAACTCCAAGCCGTGTTCCAGGACCCATACTCGTCGCTGAACCCGCGCATGCGCGCGGGCGACATCGTGGCCGAACCGATCCGAAATTACGAGGCCTTGCCTGCGGCCGAAGTGCGGCGACGCACGGCTCACCTGTTGGAGCGCGTCGGCCTGCGTCCCGATCAGATGGTCAAATATCCATACGAATTCTCCGGGGGCCAGCGCCAGCGGCTCGGCATCGCGCGGGCATTGTCGGTACGGCCACGCCTGATCGTGTGCGACGAACCGGTATCGGCCCTCGACGTGTCCGTGCAGGCGCAGGTGATCAACCTGCTTATGGACCTGCAGGCGGAGTTCGGGCTCTCGTACCTGTTCGTCGCACACGATCTCGCCGTGGTCGAACATATCAGCCATCGCGTTGCGGTGATGTATCTCGGCAAGATCGTCGAGATCGCACCGAAGAGGGCAATTTTTGCGCATCCGCAGCATCCCTATACCGAGGCGCTGTTGGAAGCCGTACCGGTGCCGAACCCGACAATGATCAAGCGGCGCCGCCTGCTCGCGGGCGACGTGCCAAGCCCTATGGATCCGCCGTCAGGGTGCCGCTTCCACACGCGCTGTCCTTATGTCGAGGAGCGCTGCAAGCGCGAGGAGCCGCCGTTACAAGAGATCTCACCGGGGCATTGGGCGGCATGCCATTTACGACAGCCGATCGCCTGAATATATGAGGCCGGAGCCGTCGTCGAGTTGGCCTATCGCGGACACCGGGGCAAAGCGTGGCGGTTTATTTCTTGCGCAGCCTGCGGATGGCGGCCAGTTGCGCGGCGAGCATGGCGAGCTCACCTTCGACCACTGCGATTTCCTGTTTGTCCTGCGCCTTGGCGCGCGCTTCCTCGGCGCGCTTCATTGCTTCCACCGCCTTGGTTTCGTCGAGATCGCGGCCACGGATCGCAGTGTCGGCGAGCACGGTCACCAGCGCAGGTTGGACTTCCAGAACTCCGCCCGCGACGAAAATCAGGTTTTCCTCGCCGCCTCCGGCCGGCCGGATGCGCACTGCGCCTGGCTTGATGCGGGTTATCAGCGGAGCATGGCGCGGATAGATGCCTAGTTCGCCCGCCTCTCCGGGCAGGACGACGAACTCCGCCTCGCCGGAGAAAATGGACTCCTCCGCGCTCACCACATCTACGTGCATCGTGTTTGCCATATTGCTTTCCCAGTGAGGCGTGAGTGTGGGGTCTGAGGTCTGAACCCAAACCGCACTTGTCCCTCGCGCCTCTCCCCTTACTTCAGCGTCTTGGCCTTCTCGAATGCTTCCTCGATCCCCCCGACCATGTAGAAGGCTTGCTCAGGAAGACTGTCGCATTCACCATTGACGATCATCTTGAAGCCCTTGATCGTGTCCTTGAGTTGCACGTATTTGCCCTCCTGGCCAGTGAAGTTCTTCGCCACGCTGAACGGCTGTGACAAGAACCTTTGGATCTTACGCGCGCGCGACACTGCGAGCTTGTCCTCGGGCGCGAGTTCGTCCATGCCGAGGATCGCGATGATGTCGCGCAGCTCCTTGTAGCGCTGCAGCGTCGCCTGCACGGCGCGCGTGGTGTCGTAGTGCTCTTCGCCGATGGTGTTCGGATCCACCTGGCGCGAAGTCGAGTCGAGCGGATCCACGGCAGGATAAATTCCGAGCGACGCGATGTCCCGAGACAGCACCACCGTAGCATCCAGATGGCCGAAGGTGGTCGCAGGGCTCGGATCGGTCAGGTCGTCGGCCGGAACGTAAATCGCCTGCACCGAGGTGATCGACCCGGTCTTGGTGGAGGTTATGCGCTCCTGCAGCCGGCCCATTTCCTCTGCGAGCGTAGGCTGGTAGCCGACCGCCGAAGGCATGCGGCCGAGCAGCGCCGAAACCTCGACCCCGGCGAGTGTGAAGCGATAGATATTGTCGATGAAGAGCAGGATGTCGCGCCCTTCGTCGCGGAACGCTTCCGCCATCGTGAGGCCGGTGAGACCCACGCGCAGGCGGTTGCCAGGCGGCTCGTTCATCTGGCCGAACACCATCGCGACCTTGGACTCCTCGAGGTTGTCGACCTTGATGACTTCCGCCTCGATCATCTCGTGGTAGAAATCGTTGCCCTCGCGTGTCCTCTCGCCGACGCCGGCGAACACCGATTGGCCGCCATGCTTGGTGGCGATGTTGTTGATGAGCTCGAGCATGGTCACGGTCTTGCCGACGCCGGCACCACCGAAGAGGCCGATCTTGCCGCCCTTCGCGAACGGGCAGATGAGGTCGATCACCTTGATGCCGGTCTCGAGCAGCTCGACCGATGGGGAAAGCTCGTCGAACTTCGGCGCGGCCCGGTGGATCGAACGACGGTCCTCGGTCTTGATCGGGCCGCCCTCGTCGATCGAGCGGCCGAGCACATCCACGATGCGCCCGAGCGTGCCCTTGCCGACCGGCACCGAGATGGGCGCGCCGGTATTCTTCACCTTCATACCGCGGCGCAGACCGTCGGCCGAGCCCATTGCGATGCAGCGCACGACCCCGTCGCCTAGTTGCTGCTCGACTTCGAAGGTGAGCCCTTTTTCAGCGAAAGACGCCTCGCCCGACTCTTCGAGGACCAGCGCGTCATAGATCTTGGGCATCGCCTCGCGTGGAAACTGGATGTCTGTCACCGCACCGATGCACTGGACGATTGTTCCTTGGTTCATGGCGTTTTCCTAAAGTCGGAGTTCAAATTCTTAATAAGTCCGCAGCGCATCGCAATGCTTCATACGGCTGCCGCACCACCGACGATCTCCGAGAGCTCCTTGGTGATCGCCGCCTGGCGGCTCTTGTTGTAGATCAGGGTCAGTTCGTCGATCAGCGTCGCCGCATTGTCGGAAGCCGACTTCATCGCCACCATACGCGCCGACTGTTCGGATGCCATGTTCTCCGAAACGCCTTGATAGACCACCGCCTCGATGTAGCGGGTCAGCACCTGTTCGAGCACGGTTTTCGCCTCCGGTTCGTAGATGTAGTCCCAGGTTCCTTCAGGGGCGCCGAGCCGTTCCCCGGATAGCGGCAGCAATTGCTCCATCACCGGTTCCTGCTTCATGGTGTTGATGAAACGGGTGTAGAAAATCAGCACACGGTCGAAACGGTCTTCGGTGTAGCTGTCGAGCATGACCTTTACCGCACCGATCAGATTCTCGAGTTTCGGACGATCGCCCAGACCCGCGGACTTGGAAACGATGTTTGCCCCCAGGCGCTGCATGAAGCCGAGACCCTTGCCCCCGATGCAGCAGACGTCGATCTCCTCCCCCTCGGACTGCCACTGCTTGTAATGGTTGAGCATCATGCGCAGTACATTGGTATTGAGCGCGCCGCACAATCCTTTGTCGGTGGTGACGATGATGATGCCGACGCGTTTGACCGTGTCGCGCTCCACCAGAAAAGGATGGCGATATTCGGGATTGGCGTGCGAAATGTGCGCCGCGACGTTACGGATCTTCTCGGCGTATGGACGGGCCGCGCGCATGCGCTCCTGCACCTTGCGCATCTTGGATGCGGCAACCATTTCCATCGCCTTGGTGATCTTGCGAGTGCTCTGAACACTCTTGATCTTGGTACGTATCTCTTTTGTGCCTGCCATAGATCGTCTTGTGGGTCGGGGTTTCCTGCGGGCTCACGCCTGAGTCTGGTCACTCGCCTGTCTTAATACGAGCCGTTTTTCTTCCAGTCTTTGATCGCTTCGTGCAGCGCCTTTTCATCGTCTGCTGTCAGGTCCTTGTCCATGCGTCCGATCAGCGCGGAATACTTGGTCTTTAGATAGTCGCGCATCGATTTCTCTGCGGCCAACGCCTTCTTGACGTCGATGTCGTCGTAATAGCTGTTGTTGACCGCGAACAGGGTAAGCGCCATTTCCCAAACCTGCAGGGGCTGGTACTGCAACTGCTTCATCAGCTCGGTGACCATGCGGCCGCGCTCGAGCTGCTTGCGTGTGGCTTCGTCGAGATCGGAAGCGAACTGCGCGAACGCCGCCAGCTCGCGATACTGCGCCAAGGCCAGCCGCACGCCGCCGCCGGTGTCCTTGCGCTTCATTATCTTGGTCTGCGCCGCGCCGCCGACCCGCGACACCGAGACGCCAGCGTTGATTGCGGGACGAATACCGGCGTTGAACAGGTCGGTTTCGAGGAAGATTTGGCCGTCGGTGATGGAAATCACATTGGTCGGCACAAACGCGGAGACGTCGCCGGCTTGGGTTTCGATGATCGGCAGCGCGGTGAGCGAACCGGTTTTTCCCTTCACCTTTCCTTTTGTAAAGCGCTCGACCCAGGCCTCGCTTACGCGCGCGGCACGTTCCAGCAACCTGGAGTGCAGGTAGAACACGTCGCCGGGATAAGCCTCGCGTCCCGGCGGGCGCCGTAGCAACAGCGATACCTGGCGGTAGGCCCAGGCCTGCTTGGTCAAATCGTCGTAAATGATCAGTGCGTCCTGGCCGCGGTCGCGGAAGTACTCGCCCATGGTGCAGCCGGAATAGGGTGCGATGTACTGCATCGCCGCGGATTCCGACGCTGTGGCCGCGATGACAATGGTGTACGCCATTGCGCCGTGCTCTTCGAGTTTGCGCACCACGTTGGCAACCGTGGAAGCCTTCTGGCCGACCGCGACATAAATGCAGAACAGGTCCTTGCCTTTCTGATTGATGATGGTGTCCACCGCGACCGCCGTCTTGCCGGTCTGGCGGTCGCCGATGATCAATTCGCGCTGGCCTCGGCCGACTGGCACCATCGCGTCGATCGCCTTCAGACCAGTCTGCACCGGCTGGGACACGGACTTGCGCCAGATCACGCCCGGAGCAACCTTCTCGATCACGTCCGTTTCCTTGGCAGTGATCGGACCCTTGCCGTCGATCGGTTGGCCTAGCGAGTTGACCACGCGTCCAATCAGTTCGGGACCGACCGGCACCTCCAGAATGCGGCCGGTGCTCTTCACCGGATCGCCTTCGGAAATGTGTTCGTATTCGCCCAGCACCACCGACCCGACGGAGTCGCGCTCGAGGTTGAGCGCGAGGCCGAAGGTGTTGCCGGGAAACTCGAGCATTTCACCCTGCATAACGTCGGCAAGGCCATGGATGCGACAGATGCCGTCGGTCACGGACACCACCGTGCCCTGGGTGCGAACCTCGGAAGCAGTAGCGAGATTCTGGATCTTGTTCTTGATCAGCTCGCTGATCTCGGACGGGTTCAGCTGCATTGTTCGAACTCCTATTTCGAAAGGGTCACGGCCATGGTCTGAAGCCTGCCCCGTACTGAGGCATCCCAAACCTTGTCGCCCACTTCGACCTTGATGCCGCCGATCAATTCGGGGTCAACGGTCACGGTGGCGTTGATCTTGCGTTTGAAGCGGGAGGACAGCAGCTTCACCACTTGATTGCGTTGGGCATCGTCGAGTGGGTAGGCGGAGCTGATATTCGCGTCGAGCTTGCCTTCATCTTCCAGTTTCAGTATCTCGAACTGCTCGCGTATCTGCGGGAGCACCGTCAGCCTGCGGTTGCGCACCAGCAACTGAATGAGATTTCGGTCCGCGTCGTCGATGCGGTCGCCGCTGATGGCTAGCAGCAGGCGTTCGACGTCAGTGGCAGTGACCTTTGGATTGCCAATCGCCGACTGCATCTGCGGATCCTGGTAGATCGCGGCAATGAATGCCAGCTTTTCCGACCAGGCGCCAAGTGCGTTGGCTTCCTTGGCCAGGCGGAACACCGCTTCCGCGTAAGGTCTGGCGATGGTGGCGAGTTCGGCCATGCGGCGTTACCTGAGTTCGGACTCGAGGCCGGACAGCAATTGAGCGTGGGCCTTGGCGTCCACTTCGCGCCTGAGGATCTTTTCGGCACCGCTTACCGCCAGCACCGATACCTGTGCGCGCAGCGACTCCTTGGCGCGGAACACCTCCTGCTCGATCTCGCCCTTCGCGGCGGCAACGATGCGGTCGGCCTCGGCCTTTGCAGCCGCCTTGGCTTCTTCGACCACGCCGGCTCCGCGTTTCTCGGCTTGGGAAATGATCTCGCCTGCCTGCGCGCGCGCGCGCTGCAACTCTTCCGCCGCGCGTTTTGCCGCGAGTTCGAGGTCCTGTTTGCCGCGTTCTGCCGCGGCCAGGCCGTCGGCGATCTGCTTCTGGCGATTTTGCATCGCGCTGCGCAGCGGCGGCCAGACAAACTTCATCGTGATCCAGATGAAGGCGAGGAACCAGAGCGCCTGGCCTATCAATGTAGCGTTGAGATTCACGCTGACCTCCCGAACTCAATAGAACGGATCTAACCGCCGATGGCCTGTTGAACCACGGCGATGAAGGGGTTGGCGAACAGCAGGTACAGCGCGATGCCCACACCGATCATGGTCACCGCATCGAGCAGGCCGGCAACGATGAACATTTTGACCTGCAGCGTCGGAATCATCTCGGGCTGACGCGCGGCTCCCTCGAGAAAGCGGCCCCCGAGAACGCCGAAGCCGATGGCGGTACCCAAAGCGCCCATGCCGATCAGCAGCGCCACCGCGATGGCCGTCATACCCAATACCGATGCAATTTCCATTTTGTTCTCCCCTAGGACAAACGATTGAAGACAGTTGCTCGAGACCCTAATGGCTTTCCGCCGCCATGCTCATGTAAACGATAGTCAGCATCATGAACACAAAAGCCTGCAGCGTGATGATCAGAATGTGGAACAGCGCCCATCCGAGGCTCAGCACCGCGCTGAAGGGCGCCCACAGGAAACCCGCACCCGCCCACACTGCGAGCAGAATAAAAACCATCTCCCCTGCATACATGTTGCCGAACAACCGCAGCGCCAGCGAAATCGGCTTGGCGATGTCCTCGATGATGCGGAACAGCAGGTTGACCGGGAACAGGTATTTGCCAAAAGGCACGGTCAGCGCTTCGTGCAGGAAACCGCCGATGCCCTTGAATTTGAGATTCATGCCCAGCATCAGCACGAACACCGTGATGGACATCGCGAAAGTCAGGTTGGGATCGGTGGTAGGCACGAACTTGAAATGCTCGACGCCGGCTGCGTGCACAACCTGCGGCAGAAAGTCGACCGGGATCAGGTCCACGGCATTCATCACCCACACCCAGATGAATATCGTGATCGCCAGAGGCGTGACCAGCTCGCTCTTGGCGTGGAAGGTATCCTTGACCTGCGTGTCCACCAGCGAGACCACCATCTCGAAGAAGTTCTGCATGCCTCCGGGGACGCCACTGGTGGCGCGCCGCGCGGCCAGCGCCATCAGCCCGAAGATCGCCAGGCCCAGGACACCGGAAACGATCAGCGTATCGAGATGCCAAGTCCAGAAACCATGACCGACGTGCAGGTTGGTCAGGTGATGAACGATGTACTCTGTGGAGGTCGGCGCTGCCTGCTCGGTGCTCATGTCGGTTCAGATTCTGGAAAACATCAACAGCGCCGCCCAGTACACCAGCAATGTCGCGACGTAAGCGGCAAACAACGGCAAAACGGAAATTTCCTTAACCCACGCGAACGTCGCGCCGAACAGCAACACGGTCAAGATCAGCTTGCCGAACTCGCCGGCATAGTGCGCTCTCAGCAAGCGGTCCGGCGCGCTGTGCCGGGACCAGATGACGCCCAATGCGTAGAACGCACCCGGAATGAACGCAATTGCGCCCCCGATCAAAGCCGATTTCGCGTAAACCCAGTTCCCGAAAAACAGGAACGAGGCGGCGACGGAGCAAGCCATTGCAATCTGCATGGCGATGATGGTGACAATCGCCCGGATCATCGCCCCTCCTACGACCGCCCCGGAATTCTAGAAGCAGATGCGCCCGCAGCAACCCGCAAAAAGGCCAAAAGTTTAGTGGGGTTGAGGAAGCACTGTCAACGACGATCTCTACTTGCTGGGCCGTACTGCCGTCAGCGGCGCAGCTTGCGCAAGAATTCGTCGAGCTGATCGAGGCTAGAGTAGCCGATCAGCAGTTTGCCCTTCCCCCGCTTACCCGGGGTGATGGTGACCGGCGCGCCGAGCTTCTCCGCAAGTTCGTCCTCCAAAGCCTGAAGATCGCGATCCTTCCTGTGCTTGCGCGACGCCTTGCGGGCGGTCACCTCGACGCGGCCCGCCAGCTGCTCGGTTTCCCGCACCGACAGCCCGCGGCTGACGACCTGGAGAGCCAATTCCACCTGACGCGGCCCGCTCACCGCCAGTAGCGCCCGGGCATGGCCCATATCGAGTTTGCCCTGCATCAGCAGTTCCCGCACGGGCTTGGCAAGATTCAGCAGCCGCAACAAATTAGTGACAGCACTGCGCGAGCGTCCGACCGCCTGCGCGGCGGTGTCGTGGGTCATGCGGAATTCGTCTATCAACCTGTGGATACCTCCCGCTTCCTCAAGAGGATTTAGGTCTTCGCGCTGAATGTTTTCGATCAACGCCATTGCCAATGCCGCCTGGTCGGGTACTGTGCGCACGATAACCGGTACTTGCGCCAGTCCGGCAAGCTGGGCTGCGCGCCAGCGTCGCTCCCCGGCGATGATCTCGTATTTGCCTCCGTCCACCGGGCGCACCAGGATTGGCTGGATCAGGCCCTGGGCCTTGATCGAATCGGCTAGTTCCGCAATCGACTGTGGGTCCATGCGCGTGCGCGGCTGGAAGCGGCCAGGCTTGAGCATGCCCACCGCGAGTTCGGCCGGCGCGTCTTCGGCCCGGGTATCGTTGCCCGAGAGCAATGCGTCGAGCCCGCGACCAAGTCCTTTGAATTTTGCCATCTGCATTTTCCTAAGGGTTTTTGCCAAGCATCTCGCCTGCCAGCGCGAGGTAGGCCAGCGCACCCTTCGATTGCCCGTCGAAGCTGAGCGCCGGGATGCCGTGGCTCGGTGCCTCCGCAAGCCGCACATTGCGCGGGATCACGGTGCGGTACACCTTGTCGCCGAAGTGTTGCTGGAGTTGATCCGAAACCTGTTGCGAAAGCATGTTGCGCGGATCGTACATCGTGCGCAGCAAACCCTCGATCTCGAGCGCGGGATTCAGATTCATGCGCACTTTCTTGATAGTCTGTACCAGGTCGGACAGGCCTTCGAGCGCGTAGTACTCACACTGCATCGGAATCATCACCGCGTTGGCCGCACACAACCCGTTCACCGTCAGAAGATTGAGCGCAGGCGGGCAGTCGATCAGTATGTAGTCGTATTGCGCCTTGATTTCTTCGAGCGCCGCCTTGAGCCGGGTTTCGCGTTCTACGAGCTCCACCATTTCCACTTCCGCCCCGGCGAGTTCACGGTTGGCCGGAATCAGGTCATATCCACCGCTCTGGCTGCGTACCCTGACCGCTGAGGTGGGCGAGGAACCCAGCAACACCTGGTAGACAGTCGCCTTGAGAGTGCGCTTGTCGATGCCGCTTCCCATAGTGGCGTTGCCCTGCGGATCGATGTCCACCAGCAGAACACGCCGCCCTGCCTTTACGAGGCTCGCAGCGAGATTGATGCTGGTGGTGGTCTTGCCGACCCCGCCTTTTTGGTTGGTAATCGCGAGTATGCGCGGCATGCTGATCAGCCGGTGTGCGCTGTTGCGCTCTTGCGCAACATGACCAGGTGGCGTTCCGCATCGAGCCGGGGCACGCGCAGGGGAATGATAGTTTCCGACTTCCAGCAGTCGGGGAGCCGTGCGATCTCTGTGTCCGGTCGCGCGCCTTTCATCGCAGCCAACACTCCGCCAGGACTGCAGAGGTGCCCCGCAAGCCTGATAAAGTCGGCGATGCTGGAGAAAGCCCGCGAAATGACGATATCGAACGCATGGTCGGGCCGATAGGATTCCGCCCGTTCAATCACGACCTTGACGTTCGTCAGCTCCAGTTCTGCAGCGGCCTGAGTCAAAAATGCGCCTTTCTTCTGATTCGAATCGAGCAAGGTCACCGGTCTGTCCGGACATGCGAACGCAATCGGGATCCCCGGCAAACCGGCGCCGCTGCCCGCATCTACAAGTCGCCCAGCCGGCAAGTACGGTACAACCGCAAGACTATCCAGCAAGTGATGGCTGACCCACTTCGTTTCCTCGCGGATTGCCGTAAGGTTGTAGACGCGGTTCCACTTCGCCAGCAACGTCAGGTAGTCGAGCATGCGCACAATCGCCGACCGCGGCAGTGCCAATCCCAGCTCGCTAATCTCCTGCTCCAGGCGGGCGGCCGTTTGGCTCAACCGCGGTTTCCGGCGGCGTATGTCTGTCTGCCGAGGGGATCACGGCGATCGGATGGTGCATTGATGCGGCGCTTCAAATGCACCAGCAACAGTGAAATTGCCGCTGGAGTGATGCCGGATATGCGCGCGGCCTGGCCGAGGGTTTCAGGCTTGTGCTTGTTGAGTTTCTGCTGCACTTCGATCGAAAGTCCCCGCACGCTGCAGTAATCGAGATTCGATGGCAGACGCAGAGTTTCGAAGTGCTCCTGACGCTCGACCTCTTCGCGCTGGCGCTGGATGTATCCGCGGTATTTGGTCTGGATTTCGACCTGTTCGGCAGCCTGATCCTCGGCCACACCCGGTCCGGCACTCGCCAGTACCATTAGTTCGCGATAGCTTACCGACGGCCGGCGCAGCAACTCCTCCAAAGTGTATTCGCGTTCCAATGCTTGTCCGAACAGTTGCAACATGCTTTCTTCGGCGAGCAATTTTGGATTGACCCATGTCGTCTTCAGGCGTTGCAGTTCAAGCGCAACAACCTCGCGCTTGCGTTCGAAGAATTCCCAGCGCGCACTGTCCACCACCCCAAGACTTCTGCCGATTTCCGTAAGTCGCATGTCGGCATTGTCCTCGCGCAGACTCAAGCGGTATTCGGCGCGGCTGGTGAACATGCGGTAGGGCTCAGTAACGCCGCGCGTGATCAAGTCGTCCACCAGCACGCCGAGGTACGCTTGGTCACGTCGCGGACACCACGGTTCCTTGCCCTGCACCAGAAGCGCCGCATTGATTCCGGCGAGCAGGCCCTGCGCCGCCGCTTCTTCGTAGCCGGTAGTACCGTTGATCTGGCCGGCGAAAAATAGCCCCTCGATCACCTTGTTTTCCAATGATGACTTCAGCCCGCGTGGGTCGAAGTAGTCGTATTCGATCGCATACCCTGGACGGGTCAAGTGTGCCGATTCCAACCCCTTGATCGAATGAACTAATTCGACTTGCACGTCGAAAGGCAGACTGGTGGAGATACCATTCGGATAGACCTCGTTGGTGGTGAGGCCCTCTGGTTCGAGGAAGATCTGATGCGAGGCCTTGTCGGCGAAGCGCGTGACCTTGTCCTCTATGGACGGGCAATAACGCGGCCCGACGCCTGCGATCACGCCGGTGAACATCGGAGATCGATCCAGCCCGTGCCGGATGATGTCGTGAGTAAGCAGGTTTGTATGGGTTATCCAGCAAGGTAGTTGCCGCGGATGCTGGCTGGCCGATCCGAGAAACGAGAACACCGGCACGGGGTCGTCGCCCGGTTGTTCGGTCATTGCTGAGTAGTCGATGCTGCGTCCGTCCAGACGTGGCGGCGTTCCTGTCTTCAGGCGTCCAACCGGCAACTGCAATTCGCGCAGCCGCTGCGCCAGACTGATAGCCGGCGGATCGCCGGCGCGTCCGGCCTGATAGTGATCCAATCCTACATGCACCAGTCCGGAGAGAAAGGTGCCGGTCGTCAACACCACGGTCCGCGCCGAGAAATGTAATCCCAGCTGCGTGACCACCCCGGCCACGTGCTCTCCGTCAAGGCTAAGGTCATCTACCGCTTGTTGGAAAATAGTGAGATCTTTTTGGTTTTCGAGGCGCCGGCGAATAGCCTGCCGATACAGCGCGCGGTCGGCCTGCGCGCGCGTGGCACGCACCGCCGGCCCCTTGCTGGAATTGAGGATGCGAAACTGTATTCCGGCCTCGTCGGTGGCGGAGGCCATTGCGCCACCCAGTGCGTCCACCTCCTTGACCAGGTGCCCCTTGCCAATCCCACCTATCGACGGGTTGCAGGACATCTGGCCAAGGGTTTCGATGTTGTGGGTCAGCAGCAGCGTGCGACAGCCCATCCGGGCCGCCGCCAAGGCGGCCTCGGTACCGGCGTGGCCGCCGCCCACCACGATGACATCGAACGAATTTGAATTGTGCATTGTCGGGCCGGAAAAGAGGGCCGAATCATACCCGAATCCCCTGCCACCGTGGACCGTGGCACCTCAGATCCGAATGTTTCACGTGAAACCTACCAACGTCCCCGCATCGACGTTTCACGTGAAACAAAGCGGGATATTGTCTTTCGCGTACCCAGCTGTCCGGTGCCATCGTCGGCCTAGCTATTGACACACAGTCTCCTATCTGCAAGCAGTTCTATGCCCAAGTCCAAGACAAATTGCATTACGCCATTCATGGCCATACAGCAGCTGAATTAATAAAGTCACGGGCGGATGCAGGTCAGCACCAACGGCCTATTCATGCCTTGGGTACGCGAAAGACAATATCCCGAAACAAAGCATCACTGTTTCAGCAGCAAATCGTAAGCAAGCTTGGCGATCAGCGCCACTACGACCATCAGGAAAGTCCAGCGGATGAACTGACTGCCCCGACGAACCGCGAGCTGGGCACCCAGTAGTCCGCCCGCGATGCTGGACGCAGCCATCGGCAATCCGACCGCGTAAAGTACGTTGTCGGTTGCCACGAATAGCATCAGCGCACCGAAATTGGTGGCCAAATTGAGAACCTTGGTAGCCGCGGCAGCGGCGAGAAAATCGTACCTGAATAACCGCACCAGTCCGAACAACAAAAAACTGCCGGCTCCTGGACCGAAGAAGCCGTCATAGAAACCGACGACCGCTGCCAGCGCAGCCACCCCAGGTCCTTCGATCTCCAACCGGATCGGCCTGCCGGGTGCGGATCCGAAGTTTCGCCGCGCCAGCGTGTACACAGCCACTGCCCCGAGCATGATTAGAATCAGCGGCCGCAGCACGCCAGGATCTATAAGCGTGACCGTTTTTGCCCCGGCAAGGCCGCCGCCACACGCCAGCAGCGCTGCTGGCAGAATTGTCCGCCAGCGAATGGGAACCGACCAGGCGTAACGCAGTGTCGCGAAGGCGGTACCCGCTATCGAAGAGAGTTTGTTGGTGCCCAGCATCAGCGAGGGCGGCGCGGATGGAAAGACTGTGAACAACGCCGGAACAAGGATCAAACCACCGCCGCCGGCGACTGCATCCACCAATCCGCCAAAGAATGCAAATACGCACAGAACCAGAACGTCGGTCACGATCGCTTACTTGCCGATACAGAAACGGGAGAAGATTTCGCCGAGTAGATTGTCCGCGCTGAATTGCCCGGTAATTTCTGCCAGTGACTGTTGAGCCAGTCGCAGTTCTTCGGCGAACAATTCGATCGCCTGGGCTTCTCCGCTGGCGCGTGCGAGCGCTGCGTCGGCTTGCCGCAGCGCGCGCAAGTGCCGCTCCCGGGCCATGAATTGTGCTTCCTCTGCCGGTCGCCAACCTACGACTTGCAGAATTCTGGCGCGCAACAACTCCAGGCCTGCCCCAGTTTTAGCCGAGAGCCTTATTTCCACTCGGCCCTCCAGTTCGCGTTCCGACGGCACGTCTCCCGAAAGATCTATCTTATTGAAAATAAATATGTTCCGTATATTTTTGGGCAAATTCGCGAGGATCATGCGATCCGCGTCCGCAATTCCCCGAGTCACGTCCACCAACATTAAGGCAACATCCGCCTGATAGATTTCGCGCCATGCGCGTTCGATGCCGATTTTTTCAACCGGCTCCTCGGATTCTCGAAGCCCCGCGGTGTCGATCACATGTACCGGCACGCCGTCGAATACCAACTCGTGCCGCAACGGATCACGCGTGGTGCCCGGAATCTCGGTGACAATGGCGACCTCGTCGCCGGCGAGACGGTTGAGCAAGCTCGACTTGCCGACATTGGGCTGTCCGATCAACACACATCTCGCGCCCTCGCGCAGAATCCTGCCCTGCTCGGCTGCTTGCTGAACCTCGTTGAGTTCTACGCGAAGCCGCGCGAGTCGTTTGAATGCGTCGCCCCGCTCCAGAAAATCGATCTCCTCATCGGGAAAATCCAGCGTTGCCTCGACCAGCGCCCGCAGTTCGATCAAAGCGCTGACGAGACTTTCGATGCGCGCGGAGAACTCGCCCGCCAGCGAGCGCATTGCGCCGCGCGCCGCGGCCTCCGAACTGGCGTCGATCAGATCAGCGACGCTTTCCGCCTGAGCAAGGTCAAGCTTGTCGTTGAGGAAAGCGCGGCGGGTGAATTCGCCTGGATCCGCCAGCCGCGCGCCGAGATCGAGACAACGTCGCAGCACAAGTTGCAGTACGGCAGGCCCGCCGTGGCCGTGAAGTTCGAGCACATCCTCGCCGGTGTAGGAGTGCGGCGCGGGAAAGAACAATGCGAGGCCGCGATCGACCGTCTGGTTCGTTGCATCGCGAAAGTCGCAGAGCGTAGCGGCGCGGGGTTCGGGGGCGCGCCCGAGTATTCCAGCGATGATGTCAGGAACCGCAGGGCCGGAAATACGGACTACGCCGATTCCCGCGCGCCCGGGCGCTGTCGCAACCGCAGCAATCGTGTCAGCGCGGGGCATGAGCGGGTTTTGACCGCTCGATGGAGCGCGTGATCTGCCACTGCTGCGCGATGGAAAGAATGTTGTTCACCAGCCAGTAGAGCACCAGCCCCGCCGGAAAGAAGAAGAAGAACACGCTGAACACCACCGGCATGATTTTCATGACCTTCGCCTGCACCGGATCCGGTGGCGTGGGGTTCAATGACGTCTGGATGATCATGGTGATGCCCATCAGCACCGGCAGGATGTAATACGGGTCCTGCGCCGACAAATCGGTGATCCACAGCATGAACGGCGCATTGCGCAATTCCACGCTCGCAAGCAATACCCAGTACAACGCGATGAACACCGGAATCTGCACCACGATGGGCAGGCAACCCCCGAGCGGATTGATCTTCTCGGTCTTGTACATCTCGATCATGGCCTGCTGCATCCGCTGCCGGTCATCCCCGTATTGTTCCTTGAGCTTCTGCATCTTCGGTCCGAGCACGCGCATTTTCGCCATCGATTTGTAGCTTGCGGCCGACAGCGGATAGAAGATCAGCTTGATGATGATTGTCAGGATGATGATCGCCACGCCCCAGTTGTTCACCCACTTCTGGATGGCAGACAGCACCCAGAACAACGGCGCCGCGATGACCGTGAGCCACCCGTAGTCCACCGTCAATTCCAGACGGGGAGCAAGCGTGGCGAGCTTTTCCTGTTCCTGCGGTCCAGCATACAAACGCATATCGACTTGCCCCGAGGCGCGCGGTGCGATGCTGCCCGCCGGCACGATCACACCGGTCGCGTACAGGCCGTTTCCCAGCACTCGCGTAAAGAACTCGCGCGGCATTTCGCCAGGCGGTAGCCACGCCGCTACAAAATAATGTTGCACGAAAGCAATCCAGCCATCGCTGGCATGCTTCGGATAGTCAACCTTCCCTTTGTCGACATCGGCAAAAGTGACCTTGCGAAACTTGGACTGATCGGTATATACAGCGGCGCCGGTGTAGGTCGGCACCATCTTCGAATCGCCCGAAGCGGGTTTGCCGTCACGAAGAAACTGGAAGTACGCGAACGGTTTCAGCTCGTCGCTGCCGTTGTTAACGATATGAAATGATTCGTTGATCAAATAACTGCCGCGCCGAAAAGTGATGCGCTTGGTCACGGCGATGTGATTGGCTTCGGGTGCGGTCAAGGTAACCGTAACTTCATCGCTGCCGTCGCCCAGTTGGTAGCTTGAGCTAGCCGCGCCATAGGTCGTCGTGTGGTTGGGAAGATTCTCGCCAATCAGGCCGCTTTGCGCCACGTAAGTATGGTCGGCGGATTGCTCGAACAAGATGAAATTCCTGCTCTTGTCGACCTTGTCTTTGTGCTGAGCAAACTCGAGTCTGCGCAAACCCCCCCCGACCGGGTCGATTTCCGCATTCAGCACATCAGTACGCACGGAAATTACCGCCAAAGGCGCAGACCTTGACGTCGCGGCTTTGATCGGTGGGGCACTTTGATCCGGTCGTGTCGTCGCGCTTGGCGGCATCGTCGGTGACGGTGTGGCAGTGACGGCCTGCTTCGCCGTATCCTGCGGTGCCATCGGCGGATTGCGGTCCTTTACCCACGCTTCGTATAGCAAGAAAACCGAAACGAGGAAAATAATCGCCGCAAACAGTCGCAAACTATCCATGGAAGGCGTTTTCTATTCAGGGCACCGGATCAGCCCCACCCGAGTGCCACGGGTGGCAACGCAACAGGCGCTTGCCAGCGAACCAGCCTCCGCGCAACACACCGTGGGTTTGAATCGCGGCTTTCGCGTATTCCGAGCAAGTCGGGTAGAAGCGGCATTGAGTGCCGACCCACGGACTCAACAGGTATTGGTAGAGCTTGATCAGGCTTACTAACATGGCGCGCATCAGCGACCGCCACTCAACAAGTATTGCAGTTCACCCCGCGCCAGGGAAATTTCTTCTCCGAAGGCAGGTTTGCGCACCCTCACAACAAAGTCCGTCGATCCAAGATTCACGCGCAGGTGGCGAAACACTTCGCGCACCATACGTTTCATCGCCGAGCGGGAAACCGCCCTGGGCACGGTTCGCCGGCCGACAACAATTCCCAGGCGCGCAGCCCTGCCGCCAGAGTTATTTCTGGTGAGGACGATAAAGAACCGCCCCTGTCGTCTTTCCGCGAACGCACCGGTGAAATGCGCGCTGCCGCGCAACCTTGCCAGCCGGGGCAGCCGGGGCTGCGTCACACCGCCAAGCGCGCACGGCCCTTGGCTCGTCGGGCATTGATCACGGCGCGACCGCCGCGCGTTTTCATGCGCACCAGGAAACCATGGGTGCGGCTGCGGCGGGTTTTCGACGGCTGATAAGTGCGCTTCATTCGACTTACTCCGGTAGCTGGCGTTGCTGGCTTGAAAAAGCCCGACATTACACTTGTTTTCACAGACCATTGTCAACCGCGAAACCTCGTCGAGCCTGTGGATAACTCCAAACATTGCTGCTAGACTCCGGCCTCAACTTGGGTGGCCTTCCTCTGCCGCATCCTCGTATCAAAATTACAATCTCGCGCCGATGGATAGCTTCTGGAATCATTGCCTGCGCAATTTCGAAAAATCTCTTCCGGCGCAGCAGTACAAGACCTGGATTCAGCCTCTGCATGCGCGACTCGACCAGCAAACGGTAGTGGTCTCAGCCCCGAATCGCTTCGTACTCGAGTGGGTAAAGGACAAGTTCGTCCCGGAAATTGAGCGGCTGTCTTCGGAGTTTCTGCGTAAACCTACGCAGGTAGTCCTTACTCTTGCGGAAGACGTCACCGAAGAGCCGAGTCGGCCCGAACCGGAGGCCGAAGCCCCGGTTCCAAAACCGAAGATCCGTGAGCAGAGCCGTCTCAATCCGACGTTCACCTTCGACTCGTTTGTCACGGGCAAGGCCAATCAACTGGCGCGCGCTGCCGCGCTGCAGGTCGCTGAACATCCTGGCGTGGCGTACAACCCGCTATTTGTTTACGGCGGTGTGGGCTTGGGCAAGACTCACCTTATTCAAGCCATCGGTAACCTGCTGCTCGAACTCAGCCCGTCCGCCAAAGTCCGTTATATCCACGCCGAGCGGTACGTTTCCGATGTGGTTCGCGCCTATCAACACAAGGCCTTTGACGGCTTCAAGAAGTACTACCACTCCCTGGACCTTCTGCTGATTGACGATATCCAGTTTTTCAGCGGCAAGAACCGAACCCAGGAGGAGTTTTTTTACGCCTTCAACGCGCTGATCGAAGCGCACAAGCAGGTGATCATCACCTGCGATACCTACCCGAAGGAAATCGCCGGAATCGAAGATAGACTGATCTCACGCTTCGGCTGGGGGCTTACGGTCGCAATCGAGCCGCCGGAGCTTGAAATGCGCGTCGCGATCCTGCTCAAGAAGGCGGAGGCCGAGCGTATCAACCTGCCGGAGGATATCGCGTTTTTCGTTGCTACTCACATCCAATCCAATGTGCGCGAACTCGAAGGTGGCCTGAAACGCGTTCTCGCGTACGCCAAGTTCGCCAATGCCAAGCTATCGGTGGATCTTGCCCGCGAAGCACTCAAGGATCTCCTGGCAGTGCAAGTGCGGCAGGTGTCGGTGGAAAACATTCAGCGAATCGTCGCCGACTACTACAAGATCAAAGTCTCCGAGATGTATTCAAAGAAGCGCTCGCGCACAATCGCGCGGCCACGCCAAGTCGCCATGGCTTTGGCCAAAGAACTCACTCATTTGAGCCTACCCGACATTGGCGATGCGTTCGGCGGCCGCGACCATACCACGGTGCTGCACGCCTGCCGAAAAATAGCGGACCTGCGCGCCTCCAATGCCGAGATTACTCGTGACTTCGATGCGCTGTTGCAGACACTTCGCGGTTGATAAACGCTGTACAGCTTGTTGATAAACAGCAAAGCACCGCATTGACAGCAAATACCCACAAACCGTCCACTGCCGATACACGAGTTATACAGAGTCGAAAGGTGATGTTTTCAAAGCTGTAAATACCAAAGCTCACAGGTTTTCGGACATTTATTAATCTTATTATCAAGGTTAAAGAATGAAGATCTTAGAAATAGAAAAAGACATCTTGCTACGGCCATTGCAAGCCGTATCTGGAATCGTTGAACGTCGGCATACGCTACCGATCCTTTCCAATGTCATGCTGGAAGCGGACGGAACGGCCCTGAACCTGCTGGCGACCGACTTGGAAATACAAGTGGCGACCGGTGCGGTACTCGAAAAGGCCGCGTCACGCTATTCGGTGACGGTGTCTGCCAGAAAATTACAAGATATCCTGCGTTCGCTTCCGGACAAAACCGTCGTTAGCCTCGATGCTCAGGAGGGGCGCTTGCAAGTGAAAGCAGGAAAGAGCAGATTCAATCTCCAGACGCTGCCCGCGCAGGACTTTCCGAAGCTTGCGGACGGCGGCGATGGTGCGATCTCAGTACGTCTGGCGCAGAAAGTGCTCAGACAGCTGCTGCTGCTTGTGCAGTATGGCATGGCACAGCAGGACATCCGATACTATCTCAACGGTCTATTGCTGGTAGTCGAGGACCGTCAGCTAACCACGGTGGCTACCGATGGACACAGGCTGGCCTATGCAGCTGCAATGTTGCCGCAATCGGTAACGCGTTTAGAGGTGATTATTCCGCGCAAGGCCGTGCTGGAACTGGCTAAATTGTTGGCAGATGGTGAAGACGAAGTCGAAATCCAGATTTTGCCGAACCAGGTGCAGTTTCGCTTTTCTGGGATAGAGCTGTTTTCAAAGGTTGTCGATGGAAAGTTCCCGGACTACACGCGAGTAATACCGACCAACTACAAGAAGCACTTTGTCCTCGACCGCTTGTTGCTGCAGCAAGCGTTGCAGCGAGCTGCAATACTCTCGAACGAGAAATTCCGCGGGGTACGCTGGGTTATCGGTGCCAGCAGCCTCAAGATTGTCTGCACCAACGCCGAGCAGGAAGAGGCGGAGGAAGAACTCGAGATCGACTACAACGGCGACGCCGTCGACATCGGCTTCAACATTACTTATTTGCTTGATGTGCTAAGCAACCTGGACGCGAAAGATGTGGACTGCGCGGTCGGAGACGCCAATACCAGCATGCTCATGTCAGTACCTGGAAACAAGGATTTCAAGTACGTCGTGATGCCGATGCGCATCTGATAATTCACAGTGGTATTCGGCTAATGGCGGAATCAGAATATAACTCGGATAGCATCAAGGTCTTGAAGGGCCTCGAAGCGGTGCGCAAGCGTCCCGGCATGTACATAGGAGACACCAGTGACGGCACCGGGCTGCATCACATGGTGTTCGAGGTGCTCGATAACTCGATCGACGAAGCGCTGGCCGGATACTGCGACGAAATCAAGGTAGTGATACACAGCGACAACTCCGTCAGCGTCGTGGACAACGGTCGCGGAATTCCGGCTGGTATCCACCCGGATGATGAGGAACGACGTTCCACTGCTGAAATCGTCATGACCGTGCTTCATGCTGGCGGCAAGTTCGACAGCAACAGCTACAAGATCGCCGGCGGTCTGCACGGCGTGGGGGTGTCGGTAGTAAACGCGCTGTCCGACTGGCTCAAGTTGACGATCCGAAGGGACGGGCAGGTGCATTCCATGGAATTCCGCAACGGTGATCCGGTTGCTTCACTGAAAGTGATCGGGGCAACGGAACGTCGCGGCACGGAAGTACACTTCCACCCTAACCCCGAAATCTTCGGCAGCATCGAGTTTCATTACGATATTCTTGCCAAACGGCTTCGCGAACTTTCCTTTCTCAACAATGGCGTGCGAATCGAGTTGGATGACCAGCGCAATGCCAAGGAAGAAACCTTCGCGTTCGGCGGAGGCATAAAGGGTTTTGTGGAGTACATCAACCGTTCGAAGACAGTCCTGCATCCGAACATATTCCACGCGTCCCATGACCACGAAGGGATCGGCGTGGAAGTTGCCATGCAGTGGAATGATTCGTATCAGGAATCGGTGCTGTGTTTCACCAACAATATTCCGCAACGCGATGGCGGTACCCATCTCACCGCATTGCGCGCCGCCATGACGCGCACGTTGAACCAGTACATCGAGGCCAACGAGCAGGCCAAGAAAGTGAGGGTCGAAACCACAGGCGACGACATGCGCGAAGGCCTCAGTTGTATCCTGTCGATCAAGCTGCCGGATCCAAAATTCTCATCGCAGACCAAGGACAAGCTGGTGTCATCCGAAGTCCGCCCGGTAGTGGAAGACGCGATATCGCAGGCCTTGAACGACTGGCTGCTGGAAAAACCCAGCGATGCCAAAATCATCGTCGGCAAGATCATCGAAGCGGCGCGTGCGCGCGAAGCCGCGCGCAAAGCGCGGGACATGACTCGCCGCAAGGGTGTGCTCGATGGATTCGGCCTGCCGGGCAAGCTCGCCGACTGCCAGGAAAAAGATCCCGCCCTCTGCGAGCTTTATCTGGTCGAGGGCGATTCTGCCGGCGGGTCGGCAAAGCAGGGACGCGACCGTAAATTCCAGGCAATTCTCCCGCTTAAGGGCAAGATTCTCAATGTCGAGAGGGCGCGCTTCGACAAGCTGGTGTCGTCACAGGAAATCGCCACACTGATTACCGCGCTCGGAACCGGGATCGGCAAGGAAGACTTCAAGCCGGAAAAACTTCGCTATCACCGCATCATCATCATGACCGACGCGGATGTCGACGGCTCGCATATCCGCACGCTTCTACTGACGTTTTTCTACCGGCAGATGCCGGACCTGGTCGAACGGGGCCACATCTACATTGCCCAGCCGCCGCTCTACAAGGTCAAGCACGGCAAGGAAGAGCGTTATCTCAAGGACGATCACGAATTGAAGGAGTATCTCCTGCGGCTGGCGCTGAAAGAGGCCGAACTCTACCCCGGCGGCGGACGGCCGGCGCTGGCGCAGGATGCGCTGGAATCAGTGGCCCGTTCGTACATCCTCGCCGAGGCGGTGATCGAGCGCCTCGGCAAGCGTATCGATCCTGCGGTGTTGGCGGCACTGCTGAAGGACCCCGACATCAGTCTTGCTGACGCACAGGCTGCGCAGCGTTCCGCGGAACACCTTACGGCCCTGTGCAAGCCGGCAGGCCTGGTGATTGAACCGCAATATGACCAGAAAAACGAAACACAGGTGCTAGTGATAAAGCGCGTGAGGCACGGTAATCTGCGAATCGGTTACCTGGACAACGAATTCCTAGACAGCGGCGATTACACGCAGATCAAACAGACTGCGCAGGTCCTCCATGGGCTTCTGATGGAGAGCGCATACGTCAAACGCGGCGACCAGGAACGCCAAGTTGGCGAATTCAAGGAGGCCCTCGACTGGCTGCTCGAGGAGGTCAAGAAGGGGGTATCGATCCAGCGTTACAAGGGCCTCGGCGAGATGAATCCGGAACAATTGTGGGAAACCACCATGGATCCGAAGTCGCGCCGATTGCTCAAGACGCAGATCGAAGACGCGATTACGGCAGACGAGATATTCACCACGCTGATGGGAGATATGGTGGAGCCGCGCCGCGCGTTCATCGAGACCAACGCCCTGGGCGTGCGCAACCTCGACGTCTGAACGCCGCCCTCAGGCGGCTTTGCGTTTCGGACTCTTCGCCTTGGCGCGAGGTTTTTTCTTGCCTGGGGAATCCTTCGAAGACTTCGCGGCCAGTAGTTGAACCGCCTCTTCCAGAGTCAGCTTGGCAGGATCCGCCGTAGCCGGAATCGTGGCGTTTATCTTGCCGTGCTTCACATACGGCCCGTATCGACCGCTGTGGACGACCACCGCCTTGCCGTCATCAGGATGTGCGCCGAGCGCGCGTCCGCCCAGGCCGCCTGTCTTCTTTTCCGCGAGCAGCTGGATTGCCCGCGTCAAGGCGATGTCGTGCACGTTGTCGGCTTTGGGAATGGACTTGAACATACCATCGTGTTTCAGATACGGGCCGAAGCGCCCGATGCTGGCTTCAATCGGCTTGCCGGTTTCAGGATGCATTCCGAGCTGACGCGGCAGGGAAAGAAGTTTCAGCGCAAGGGCAAGAGCGTCGGCAGAAGCTTCCGTCGGAACCGGAACGTTCTTTGACCAGGCCGCGCGTTTTGGTTTCTCCTTTGCGTCCTTGATCGTTTGTCCAATCTGAACGTAATGGCCGTAAGGACCTTTCAGAAGCAATATTTCCATAGACGTATTCGGATCCTTACCCAGGATCACGGGCCCGAGAGAGGCCCCGCCCCACGGGCGGGTGTAGTCGCATTTGGGATAGCCACTGCAGCCGAAAAACAAACCGCGGCTGCTGTTCTGCAACAACACCAGTTTCTTGCATTTCAGGCATTTTTCCGCGAGCCGACCGTTTTTTTGCCATTGCGGATCGAGCAGCGCCTTGGAGAACGAACTCCAGTCGATCACGCGCGCTTCTGCTTTCGGCACCGGGATGCCTCGCTCGATGCCTTCCTTCTCTTCCAGGTTGTCCGAAAACCCCGACCAGAATTCGCGCATCACGGCGATCCAGTCGAGATCACCGTTGGAAATCTCGTCGAGTTCTTCTTCCAGGTTTGCCGTGAACTGGTAATCGACGTAATGACCAAAATGGGTGGTCAGGAAACCATTGACCACCCGGCCTATATCCGTTGGCGTGAAACGCTTCTTCTCAAGCAAGGCATAGCCGCGCTCCTGCAGCGTCGAAACAATGCTCGCATAAGTGGATGGCCGGCCAATGCCGTATTCCTCGAGTGTCTTGACGAGGCTCGCCTCGGTATATCTGGGCGGTGGCTGGGTGAAATGCTGTTCGCCGAAAATGCGGTCGACGGGAATTGTTTCCTTTTCCTCAAGCACCGGCAACTTGGCTTCCTCTTCCTGTTCGACGTCGTCGGCATCCTCCAGATATACCGCCATGAAACCGGGGAAAACCAGAATCTGGCCGGTCGCGCGGAACAATGTGTTTGCATGCCCTACCGAGATGTCGACGCTGGTGGTGTCGTACTTGGCCGGCGTCATCTGGCAGGCGAGCGTGCGCTTCCAGATCATCTCGTAGAGTGACGCCTGGTCCGCAGTCAGGAACTTGCGCACCGAATCGGGCGTGCGAGCTACGGAAGTCGGGCGGATCGCTTCGTGCGCCTCCTGGGCATTCTTCGATTTGCTGCGGTACTGGATCGGCGCGTGCGGCAGGTAATCAGCATCGAACTTCTTCTGGATATAGCCGCGGATTTCCCGCAGCGCTTCGTTGGCAAGCGAAAAAGAGTCGGTGCGCATGTAAGTGATGAGGCCGACGGTGCCGCCGCCGATATCGACACCTTCGTACAGCTGCTGTGCCGTACTCATGGTGCTTCTCGAAGTCATTCCCAGCTTGCGTACGGCTTCTTGCTGCAGGGTCGATGTCGTGAACGGTGGAGCGGGCTGGCGGTTCTTCGGCTTGCGCTCGACTTTTATGACCCTGGCGGTGCCTTTCGCGGACTTCTGAATGTCCGCGACGATATCCTTCTGCTGGCGCTCGGTTGCGACAGTGAATTGCTCGATCTTGTCACCCCGATACTGGATCAGTCGGGCGCCGAACTTCTGCTTGTCCTTGTGACTGTCGAGATGGACGCTCCAGTATTCGCGTGAAACGAAGTTCTCGATCTCCTGCTCACGCTCGACGATGAGCCGCAGGGCCGGGCTCTGTACCCGGCCCGCCGACAACCCGGTGCCTATCTTTTTCCACAGTAATGGCGACAGCTTGAAACCGACCAAGTGGTCGAGCGCGCGGCGCGCCTGTTGTGCGTTCACCAGCGGCATGGAAATCTGGCGCGGTTTCGCAACCGCATCGTTCACCGCGGATTCTGTGATCTCGTAGAACACCACGCGATGAAGTTTTTTGTTCTTGAGCAGCTTCTTGCCCTTGAGGATCTCGCCAAGGTGCCAGGCAATGGCCTCGCCTTCACGGTCGGGGTCGGTGGCTAGATAGATCCGGTCGGCTTTCCCCACTGCCTTGGCGATTGCGTCCACATGCTTCCTGTTCTTTTCGACGGGTACATACTTCATGTGGAAGTCGTCGGCCGGGTCCACCGCGCCATCCTTGGCCTCCAGGTCGCGCACGTGACCATACGAGGCGAGGATATCGAAACCGCGGCCCAGATACTTCTTGAGAGTCTTCGCCTTCGAGGGAGACTCGACGATCAGCAGATTTTGGGACATGAGGCGTCCGGCCGAAAAGGAGGGCGGAATGATAAGAACTTGCCGGCGGTGGAGCAAGTTCTGATTCAGGCAATCGGATGTCTACTGCAGGTAGCGTTCCTGATTTGGCGCGACCAACTCTTCGAGCACCAGAGAATCCACCGATTCGTTCTGATTCCACAACACCATGAGGACAATAAGCTTTACTTTTTCAAGGTCCACGGACGGCTCATCCAGCGCCAGCACCCGCTCGATGACGAGCTCGCGTTGCAATGCCTTGATCACGCCCGCCGTTTCGAGAAAAAGCAAGAAGCCGCGCGCCTCGGCAGTCAGCCCGGCCAATTCCTGCTCGGTATAAAAACGGAATCCGTCACTGCTGGAAAAGCGGGAGTTACTGTTGCCGACGCGCTCTAGGCCGCTCAGCCAGGTCAGGGCTTGTGAGATATCGCTGCTGTCGAAACCGGCAGCGGAGAGGCGCTTGGTGAGGGTTCGTTGATCGGGGTAGGCACCGGAATGAAAGTAGTTTTCGAACAGGAAAACGAGTATGTCGAACATGAGCCCCTGTCTGGAGGTATTGACGCCCCTGACGCTAGCGCACGCGCTGAAACTTGCCGCCCGGTAGCCGGCTGACGGTGCCGTCGAGTTCCAGTGTCAATAGCATCGCCGAAGCGGTTTCCGGCGTCAAGCCGCTGCGCTCGCACAGTGTTTCGAGGTCGAGCGGGTCGAAGCCGAGCGCCGCCAGCAATTCGACATGCTCGGGCAAGGCATCCGCCTGGCCGGACCTCACGTTCTGTGCGCGTACCGCAGCGCCGAGTTCTTCCAAGATGTCGTTGCTGCTTTCGACCAGTTTCGCGCCTTGCTTGATCAGAAGGTGACAACCCTTCGACAGCGGAGAGTGGATCGAACCGGGGATCGCGAATACCTCGCGCCCCTGCTCGAGCGCATAACGCGCCGTGATCAGCGATCCGCTCCTTAGCGCCGCTTCGACGATCAGACAGCCGCGCGCCAGTCCGCTGATCAATCTGTTGCGCCTTGGAAAATTTGCCGGCAGCGCAGGCATTCCCAGCGGAAACTCTGAAATCAGCGCGCCTTGTGCAGACAGTTGATGTGCGAGATCGCGATTGCGCGCCGGATAGACGATGTCGAGTCCGGTGCCGACCACCGCCAGCGACGAGGACGTGCCGGCAAGCCCGCCGCGATGCGCGGCGGCATCGATGCCGAGTGCCAGCCCGCTGATGACCGTGAAACCGCCGTCGGAGAGTTCGCGGGCAAAGGCTTCTGCGTTTGCGCTGCCCTGCGGGGTGGCATTGCGGCTGCCGACAACCGCCAGTGCCGCGCGGTTCAGCAGCCCTGGATCGCCCTTGATATACAGTAGTGGCGGAGGGTCGGTGATTTCCAACAAGAGCCGCGGATAGGCTGCATCCGCGAGGTTGATGACGCGGTTACCCGGCTCTTCGAGCCAGCGCAACGCAACGTCGACGCGGGTGGTGTCCGGCCCGCGCAGGATGCGATCCGCGATCTCATTCGGGACCACGCGCCCCAGCGCGGAACGGCTCGCCGCGCACACGGCTTCCGGATCGCCGAATTCGGCAAGCAACTTTCGAAAAAAAGCGGGCGTGAGCTCAGCGAGGAGGCCGAGCTTGAGCCATGCGAGCAGTTCCCGGTCCGCCGGCATGCGCCGTCGGTGCTGGACTAGGGCGTTTGAACTACGTCGAGCAGGTTGACGGGCCGCGTGGTCTGCATCACCAGCGCGTAGGACACCTTATCGAAAACCCGGAACACGAACACTACACCGTAGCGTTCAGGCGGCAGCTTGATCCTCTCCTTCGGATCGGTTCCACCGGCCGGCCTGACCATTGGTAGATCTCGATACAGGGCCAGCACGTTGCCTGTTTCCAGGCCTTCGCGTGCGCCGCGGTTCAAAACTACCACCATGTGCGGGCCGATTTCCGTGACACTGCTATGCGAGGCCGCGATCACCTTTCCCTTCAACTCCTTGCTCGGCACGTGCGGAATGTAGGGCAGCATCGGCGTCGGCACAATCTTCACCAGGCGATCTCCAGGGGTGATTTCCAGGACCGCTTTGGTAATCGCAACCCTGCTGATGTCACCGAACTGGCTTACTTTCAATTCACCCAGATGCACAGCCTCGCGCCCGAGCAATTCCTTGGTGTCCGGGTCGATGAGATCACGGCCTGGGCGATATATGTTCCACTCCGCGCCATCCTCAGAAATCACGCCCTTTGCGTAAGCGGTATCGCCGGCAGAGAGTACGACCCGGTTTTCCTGCCCGGCAACCAGAATCGGCGCACCGGCCATTTCCGCCTCGGCAAGCACCAGCGGCTTGGTCAGGAAAGGTGCGATGGCCGCCACAGGAATGCTGGGGATCGCGGTTGCCGCCAGATCCAGTTTGCGGATTGACGGGCTGAGTTTCGTTACCACCAGACGCCAGTCGGTGGCGCCGTCGATGCCCTGCAGACGCAGACGCGGGGACGTGCCGGTGAAATCAAGCAGGATCACGTCGCCGGGGTAGATCCAGTGGGGATTCCTGATCTCGTCCTTGTTCAGGCCCCAGATATCCGGCCAGCGCCAGGGATCGCGCAGGAAACGCGCGGAGATGTCCCAGAGAGTGTCGCCTGTCACAACGACATAGCGATCCGGCACATTCTCGGCTAGCGCGAGTTCGTCCGCCACGCTGGCTACCGGTATCCACGCGGTTAGCAGCAGCAGCAGCGATATAATTGATTTGCCCATCTCAGGCCCCCATTTCTGTCGATCCAGAATCGTCTCCCTCGTCGGCTAGGCAGTCCCGCCTGGCGCCGGATTCGATACTTTGGTTTAAATTCTGCATCTAGTTTGTTAAATTAGCAAGCAATTATGGCGATGCTCCCAATCCTTCGCTACCCCGACCCGCGGCTACATAAGGTGGCCAAGCCGGTGGCAGCGGTCGATGACCAGATCCGCAAGTTGGCCAAGAACATGGCCGAGACCATGTATGCGGCCCCGGGCGTGGGTCTTGCCGCCACGCAGGTGGACGTACACAAGCAACTCATCGTGATCGATCTCTCCGAGACTCGGGACGAGCTGCTGGTGCTGATCAACCCGCAGATCCTCGAGTCGAAAGGCAAGTCCGATTGCGAAGAGGGCTGTCTGTCTGTTCCCGGCATATTCGAGAAAGTCGCGCGCGCTGAGTGGGTGAAGGTGCGGGCCCTGGATCTGGATGGCAAGTCGTTCACTATCGAGGCCACCGGGATGTTGTCGGTGTGCATACAGCATGAAATGGATCATCTAAAAGGCAAGGTTTTCGTTGAATACCTGTCACGCCTCAAGCAGACCCGTATCCTGAGCAAGCTGAAGAAACAGCAGCGGCAGACGCTCTAATGCGGATCGTATTTGCCGGCACGCCGGCGTTCGCCGCCCATGCGCTGCAGGCGCTGATCGAGGGTGGCCATGAGATCGCTTTGGTGTTGACCCGGCCAGACCGGCCCGCCGGCCGGGGCCTCAAGCTCGCCGTTGGCGAAGTCAAGCAACTCGCCGAGCAGGCGCGTCTTCCCCTGTTGCAACCTCAGACGCTCAAGGATGCGCAACTGCACCTACACCTGCATGCGGCTGGCGCGGACGCCATGGTGGTCGCCGCTTATGGGCTGATCCTTCCGCCGGCGTTGCTGGATTTGTTCCCGGCAGGCTGCATCAATATCCACGCTTCACTGTTGCCGCGCTGGCGCGGCGCCGCCCCAATTCAACGCGCCATTCTGGCGGGCGACGAGGAAACCGGTGTTGCGATCATGCGCATGGAAGCAGGGCTGGACAGCGGTCCGGTTTATCAAAAGCGGCGCATCCCGATCGCCGGGGACGACACGGCTGGAACCCTACACGATAAGCTCGCGGCGCTTGGCGCTCGCTGCATCGTCGAAGCGCTCCCCGCAATTGCAGACGGAACCCTCGAAGGCGTACCGCAAGACGAAGACGGCGCTACTTACGCCCCCAAGATCGCCAAGCACGAGGCGGCAATCGACTGGCGCCGCAACGCGGTCGAAGTTGACCGTCAGTTGCGCGCATTCAATCCCTTCCCCGGCGCGTACTCCACATTGCGCGGCGAACTCCTGAAGGTCTGGAGTGCCACAGTCGCGGCAGCTTTACCCGCGCCGCCCGGGACCATCCTTCGTGCCGATGAACAGGGTATCGTCGTCGCGTGCGGAAACGGTGCATTGTGTGCGACCGAGTTGCAGCGTGCGGGCGGAAAGCGCCTTGCGGCAGCGGAATTCGTGCATGGATTGGCGCTCGCCCCCGGCGAGCGTTTCGGCGCCTGATCCGCGGGCCGCGGTGCGCAACGTCCAACGCACTGCAGCGCAAACCGTGGCTGCGGTGCTTTCTGGAAGGAACCTGAATCACTCGCTGGAAGCGGCATGGAAGCGCGCCCGTGCGCTAACCCGCGCCGAACGAGGAGCGATACAGGATCTATCCTACGGAACGTTGCGCCATCTGGGCAGGTTGCGTGCGGTGTTGACACAGTTGGCGACGAGACAGGTGGAAAATCCGGAGCTGCAAACGCTGTTGCTGGTTGCGCTATACCAGCTGGAATACAGCGAGGCTGCCCCCTACGCGGTGGTAGATCACGCGGTAGAGTGTGCGGCGCAAATCGGCGGTGGTCACCTAAAGCCGTTCGTCAACGCGGTACTACGCAATTTCCAGCGCGGCCGCACCGCGCTGTTGAAAGAAGCGGACAGTACAGACGCAGGCTTCTATTCGTATCCAGCGTGGTGGATCGAGCGGCTGCGGCGCGACTTTCCGCTAGACGCACACGATATTCTTCAGATCGGCAATATGCATCCGCCGATGACGTTAAGGGTCAACCGGCGTCGCACCACGCCGCAGGAGTACCTGCAGGAACTCGAGCGTGCAGGACTGAATGCGCGCATGCTCGATGGCGGCGCACTCACATTGCTGCGCCCAGTGCCGATCGAGCAACTGCCAGGGTTCGGCCAGGGCGTCGTGTCGGTGCAGGATGCCGGGGCACAGCTTGCCGCGCGGCTTCTCGATCTTGACGACGGCATGCGCGTGCTCGATGCCTGCGCTGCACCCGGAGGCAAGACCGCGCACATGCTCGAGCTCGCCGACCTGGATATGACCGCGCTCGATGCCGATCCGGAACGCATCAAGCGCATGAACTCGAACCTGGGGCGCGTTGGCGTGAGTGCGCGGGTCGCCCGCGCTGATGCCGCCGCTATCGAAGAGTGGTGGGATGACAGGCCGTACGACCGGGTGTTGCTGGATGCACCGTGCACGGCCTCTGGAGTAGTGCGGCGTCATCCCGACATAAAATGGCTGCGCCAGGCTGGCGATTTGCAGCGCTTCGCCGAACAGCAGCAGCGCCTCCTTGAAGCGCTGTGGAAGGTCCTCGGCCGCGGTGGTAAATTGCTCTACGTGACCTGCTCGATTTTCACGGAAGAGAACCAGGAACAAATCGGCGGGTTCGCGGCGCGGCACCCGGACGCGCGGATTCTGGGCGCAATGCCGGGGCGTGGCGGACTGCTGCTCCCGGATAACGAGCACGATGGTTTCTATTACGCCCTCCTGCAGAAAAACTAATTTGCTGCGCTGGTTGCCCGCAGCGGTTGCCCTCTGCTGCGGCATCGCCCTCGCCATGACTGAGGGCATGTTCGTGAAATCGGCGCAACTTAGGCTCCTGGGCGGAGGGTACTATCTCGATGCGAACTTCGAGGCTGGCCTCACTCCGACACTCGAGGATGCGCTCAACAAGGGTTTGCCGCTGCATTTCGTCATCGAATTCGACCTCATCTATCCGCGCTGGTACACCGCTTACCTGTGGAACAAGTCGGTGGCGGAATGGGAGCAGCATTCCCGGTTGTCTTACAACGCGCTCACGCGCCAATACCGGTTGAGCTTCGGTTCACTGCACCAGAATTTCGACGCTCTCAACGATGCGCTAGCCCTGCTCGGCCGAGTGCGTCCGCGTTTCGTCGTCGATGCGGATGCGCTGGACGAAGGCAAGGTCTACGAAGCCGCAATACGTATGCGCCTGGACACTTCGCAGTTGCCCAAGCCGTTCCAGATCAATGCGCTTGCTTCGCGCGACTGGAACCTTTCCTCCGAATGGTTCCGCTGGACGGTCACGCGATGAAGACTCTCGCGCGCACTGTCAGGCGCTCGTTGAGCAGCCGCGGCATGAAGTTGCTGATCGCACTTGTGTTGGTGCTCGGCGCGATGATGCTGTACCTGTTGTCCACCGGCAGCGCCGACACGCCGCTGTTCTCCGGCGACTTGCCGCTGCTCCTCGGGCTGGGTGTGGGACTCGTGCTCGTGCTCATGCTGGTGGTCGGATACCAGTTGCTGGTGCTGCGCCGGCGCCTGAGGGCGCGTGTGTTCGGCTCCAAACTCACGCTGCGCCTGGTGTTGCTGTTCGCATTGGTGGCGGTGTTGCCTGGCACGATGGTGTACGCCGTATCGGTGCAGTTCCTGTCGCGGTCGATCGAGTCCTGGTTCGATGTGCGGGTGGACAAGGCGCTGGAAGGCGGTTTGAGCCTGGGCCGGGTCACGCTGGACAACATGCTCAAGGAGTTGCGCGCCAAGGCCGAGTCGATGACTCTGGAACTCACCGAACGCTCGCCGCAGCGCCGTCTGGCCTCGCTCAACACGCTGCGCGAAAAGGCCCTGGTACACGAGGCAACATTGCTCGGGCCCGACGGTTCTGTTATCGCATTCTCCGGCGCCGATCCTCGTGGTCTGGTCCCAGACCTGCCCTCGCCATCGGTGGTGCGACAGGTTCGCATGCAGCAGCCCTACAGCGCGATCGAGGCGGTGGGCGAAGGCGGACTGCAACTGCGGGTTCTGATGCCGGTGAACGACGTATCCGGCGCCACCTCGTTGTTGCAGCTGATACAGCCCGTGCCGCCCCAACTGGCGCGCGATGCCCAGACCGTCCAGGAGATCTACCGCGATTACCAGGAGTTGTCGCTGTCGCGCCAGGGTTTGCAGCGTTTTTATGCGCTGACGCTGACGCTGACGCTGCTGCTGGCGCTGCTCTCCGCATTGTTGCTGGCGATCGTCTTCAGCGAGCGTCTGTCCGCGCCGCTCGGCATTCTAGCCGCGGGTACACGCGCGGTAGCGCAAGGCGACTTCAGGCAACGCCAAACGGTCAAGACCCGCGACGAGCTGGGCCTGTTAACCGAATCATTCAATACCATGACTATGCAGCTTGCCGACGCACGCGCCGAGGCACAACGCAACCAGGAGGCGCTCGCCGCGGCCAAGGCCTACCTCGAAAGCGTGCTCGGCAATTTGTCTACTGGCGTGATGTCTTTCGACTCGGAATATCGATTGCGCTCCGCCAATCTGAGCGCCGAGCAGATTCTCGGCGTGGACGTCGGCGCGCTGGTCGGCACGCATCCGCAAGAATGGGTGCAGCGCGAACCTCGGCTCGCGACGGTCGGCCAGATTGTGCACGAAGCATTCCGGCAGGCGCGTCCTGACGTTTGGGAACAGCAGGCCGAAATGGCCGGCACCGCGGGCAGGCAGGTGCTGTTGTTGAGAGGCTCACGCCTTACCGCCGGGGCGGAATCTGGAATGGTACTGGTGTTCGACGACATCACCCGCCTGTTGCAGGCACAGCGGTTCGCGGCCTGGGGCGAAGTGGCACGGCGCTTTGCCCACGAGATCAAGAATCCACTCACCCCGATCCAGCTTTCGGCGGAGCGGCTGCAGCACCGGCTCGCCGACAAGCTCGGCAAGCAGGAAGCCGAGATCCTGCTGCGCTCCACACAGACCATCGTCAACCAGGTGGCGGCGCTTAAAGGCATGGTGGATGCGTTCAGCCATTACGCTCGCTCGCCCGAACCCGACCTGCAGCCGCTGGACCTGAATCAACTCATTCGCGACGTCCTCGGGCTGTACGAGGCATCACGCCCGGCATTGCAACTCGACCTGGCTGCCGACCTTCCACGCGTATCGGGCGATGCGGCGAAGCTGCGTCAGGTGATCCACAACCTGCTGCAGAATGCGGAGCAGGCGGTGTCGGAAGTAACGGTGCCGCGCATCGTACTTCGCACCGATTCGATCGAGGATGGCGTACGGCTCGCCATCCAGGACAACGGTCCGGGTTTTCCGGAGTCATTGATGGGGAGTGTTTTTGAACCCTATGTCACGACCAAGGCCAAAGGAACGGGATTAGGATTGGCCATCGTCAAGAAAATAGTCGAAGAGCACAACGGCAGCATCTCAATCGTCAACTTGCCGTTGCGCGGAGCAAGCGTAGCGGTTTTGCTGCCTCGCGCACCGGTCGTGGCGGCTGCGTTGCGGGCCAACCACAGACAGGCGGGAAGATGAGCCAGATCCTGGTAGTCGACGACGAAGTCGGCATTCGCGAGCTACTCTCGGAAATTCTGCGCGACGAGGGTCACCAGGTGCGGCTGGCGCAGAATGCAAGCGAGGCACGCCAGATTCGTGGCCGCGCGCGTCCGGATCTGGTACTTCTCGACATCTGGATGCCCGATACGGACGGCATCACTCTGTTGAAGGAATGGGCAAGTACCGGGCAGCTCAACATGCCGGTAGTGATGATGTCCGGCCATGGCACCATCGACACGGCAGTGGAGGCAACGCGCATAGGTGCGTACGCCTTCCTGGAAAAACCGATTGCGTTGCAGAAGCTGCTTTCCACCGTCGGCACAGCGCTCAAGCAAGGCGCGCCGAGGGCCGGTGTGCCTGCGGTGCTGGCCACTATCGGCAAGGCGCGCGCAGTGGAGCAGTTGCGCGCCCAGCTCGAACGTTTGCGCGAATTGAAAACGCCCGCGCTTTTTGTCGGCGAACCGGGGACCGGCATGGAACAGTGCGCACGCCTCCTGCACCAGCCCAACACGGCGTGGGTGGTACCCGAGGATCTGGCCGCATTCGACCATGCGGAGAACAATCTCGTCGGAAAGGCGGCGGAAGGCATCTTGTACCTGCGCGACATCGACGTGCTTACGCGCAGCCAGCAGAAGAACCTGCTGGGACAGGCCCTCAAGCTGGATCGCTTCAACACGCGTATCCTTTCCTCGACTTCTGCGCCGCTCATCGAATTGGTAGCGGGCGGTGCCTTCGATCCGAGACTCTATACGCTGCTGGCTGGAGTTATCGTGCGCGTGCCCGCGCTGCGCGAGCGCGCGGAGGACGTTCCCGACCTTGCTAACCTGGTGCTGTCGCGGGCGATCGAAGCGAAGGAAGCATCGCCACGAGCGTTCAATACTGCGGCGCTGAATGCCCTGCGCAACTACAATTGGCCCGGCAACCTGGTTCAACTCGAAAGCGTAGTACAGACGGTGGCCCAGCTTACCCTCGGCGGCGAGATCGGCGTTGCCGACGTCACCAATGCGTTTGCCACTCTCGAAGCCACGCTTCCCAGCCCGGCGCAGTCGCTGCCGCTGGACCGCGAACTGCGCGAGGCGCGCGATGCCTTCGAGCGCGTCTACTTTGAATATCACCTCGATCGCGAGGGCGGCAACATGAGCCGGGTGGCGGATCGGGTCGGCCTGGAGCGCACCCACCTTTATCGCAAGCTAAAGCAGCTTGGTATCAAACTGACGCGCCGCTCCGACGAGTAGCGCGGCATCCGGATGGACTATCCGGGCTAGAATACTTGCATAGTCGATCCCGGTCAGCCGGGATTTTTTGTGTTCTCGAAGGGGACTCATGGCAACAAGGAAGGACCTGGCCAACGCGATCCGCGCGCTGGCGATGGACGCGGTGCAGAAAGCCAATTCCGGCCACCCCGGCATGCCGATGGGCATGGCGGAGATTGCCGAGGTCTTGTGGAATCATCATCTGCGCCACAATCCTGCCAATCCCAAATGGCCCGACCGCGACCGCTTCGTGCTGTCCAACGGCCATGGGTCGATGCTGTTGTACTCGCTCTTGCACCTAACCGGCTATGCGCTGCCGATGGACGAAATCCGGCGCTTTCGCCAGTTGCATTCGATGACTCCGGGCCACCCCGAGTACGGCATGGCACCGGGCGTCGAGACCACCACCGGCCCGCTCGGGCAAGGACTCGCCAATGCGGTCGGCATGGCCATCGCAGAGAAGCTTCTGGCCGCCGAATTCAACCGACCTGGACACGAAATCGTGGATCACCGCACCTACGTATTTATCGGCGACGGTTGCCTGATGGAAGGCATTTCGCACGAAGTCTGCTCGCTTGCCGGCACGCTGGGACTGGGCAAGCTGATCGCGATCTACGACGACAACGGTATTTCCATCGATGGCCATGTCAGCGGCTGGTTCAGCGATGACACGCCGAAGCGTTTCGAGGCCTACGGCTGGCATGTGCTGCGCCACGTCGACGGCCACGACGTTTCCGCTGTGGATTCTGCGATCATCCAGGCGTTGCGAGTTGCGACCCAGCCGAGCCTGATCTGCTGCAAGACGGTGATCGCAAAGGGCTCGCCGAACAAGGCCGGTAGCCACGAAGCGCATGGCGCAGCGCTTGGTGACAAAGAAGTCGCGGCGACCCGGGAGAACATCGGCTGGAAGCATGCTCCATTCGAAATCCCGCGGGAAATCTACGCTGGCTGGGATGCGCGGGCGAAAGGCACCGAACTGGAAACGGACTGGAACCGGAAATTTGCTGTCTACGCGAAGGCCTTTCCCAAGGAGGCCGGCGAATTCACCCGCCGCGTGAACGGAGAGCTACCGAATTCGTGGCGTGCGCATGCACAAGACTTGGTAGCCAAGGTCAATGCGAAGGCCGAGGCCATTGCGAGCCGCAAGGCTTCGCAGAACGCCATCGAGAACCTGGCGCCGGTGCTGCCGGAACTCGTCGGCGGTTCTGCCGACCTCGCCGGTTCCAACCTCACGCTCTGGTCCGGATCCAAAGGCGTATCGAAGGACGGCGGCGGCAACTACATCTACTATGGCGTGCGCGAATTTGGCATGTCCGCAATCATGAACGGCATGGCGTTGCACGGCGGCCTGATCCCCTACGGTGGCACGTTCCTGACGTTTTCCGATTACTCCCGAAATGCGCTTCGCATGGCGGCGCTGATGAAAATCCGCAGCCTGTTCGTGTTCACTCACGACTCAATCGGCCTCGGTGAAGACGGACCCACCCACCAGTCGGTCGAACACGCGGCTAGCCTGAGGCTGATACCGAACATGGACGTGTGGCGTCCGTGCGACGGGGTCGAGTCCGCAGTGGCGTGGATTGCCGCGATCGAACGACGGGATGGTCCCACCAGTCTGCTGTTCTCGCGCCAGAACCTGCCTTTCCAGGGACGCAGCGCCGAGCAGATTGCCTCGATCACGCGCGGAGCGTACGTACTTGCCGATTCCGACAAGCCTCGGGCAGTGATCATCGCCACTGGCTCGGAAGTGGCATTGGCGATGGGTGCGAAGAAGGAACTGGACGGACAAGGTATCGCGGTGCGTGTGGTTTCCATGCCTAGTACGAGCGTTTTCGATCGGCAGGATACAGCCTACAGAAACGCCGTCCTGCCCAAGGGGGTCAAACGCGTGGCGGTGGAAGCGGGCATCACTGATTACTGGCGTAAGTACGTCGGGCTGGAAGGCGCGGTAGTGGGACTGGATCGCTACGGCGAGTCGGCACCGGCCGGCGATCTCTTCAAATTTTTCGGATTCGCGGTCGATGGCGTCGTCAACGCCGTCAAAGGCGTGCTGTAGCGAAACCCGGACGGCGGCCGTACCGGTACGAACGAGGAGTCGCGATGGGCAAAACGCTCCGGCTGGTCGGTGACATCGGCGGGACCAACGCACGTTTCGCGCTGGTGGCCGACGGCTCCAGCCAGCCGCACCAGGAGCAAGTGGTGCCTTGCGCCGAGTTCGAGGGCCTCGAGCAGGCGATCCGCCGCTACCTTGCCGATCATGGCAATCCAGGGATTCGCGAAGCCGCGCTCGATGTGGCGACCGGACTCACCGGCGATTTCGTACAGTTGACCAACGGACCCTGGGGATTCTCGATCGAAAAAACGCGCCGGGCACTGGCGCTCGATCGGCTGCATGTGATCAACGATTTCACCGCGCTTGCGTTGTCGGTGCCCACGCTGCAGCCGCACGAATTGAGGCAGGTCGGCGGCGGCAACTCTGCCGCGGGAACCGCGATCGCGGTGATCGGACCGGGAACCGGCCTGGGCGTGTCCGGCTTGCTCCCCGCGGGCGAGGGCTGGATCACGTTGCAGGGTGAGGGGGGACACACTGCATTCAGTCCGACGACCGAGCGCGAGATCGAGGTCCTGCGTTGGCTGATGCAGCGTTTCGAGCATGTTTCGACCGAACGCGTGGTGAGCGGCATGGGACTCCAGAACCTCTATCAGGCCTTGTGCGCACTGGACCACACCACAGCGGAGCAGCTAAACCCGGCGCAGATTACCGAAGGCGCGCTCGGCGGCAAAGATAAGCAGTGCCGCGAGGCGCTCGACATGTTCTGCGCCATTCTCGGTGCGGCGGCGGCAAACCTGGTGGTGACACTGGGCGCGCGTGCGGGCTGTTATGTCGGCGGCGGAATCATTCCCAGGCTGGGGGAGTATTTTTCGCGTTCGCCGTTTCGCGCCCGATTCGAGTGCAAAGGCCGGTTCTCGACTTACATTGCGGCGGTTCCGACTTACGTGATCCTGGCGGAAACACCCGCCCTGCGCGGATTGGCCACGATTTTTCAGCACACGGAAAAATCATGACGGGCATGGCCGACGCGATCGGATTCCTGGCCGGGGCGCTGACGACCATCGCATTCGTTCCGCAAGCACTGAAGATGTACACCACCAAGTCCGGCAAGGATGTTTCCGCCAGGATGTTGATGATTTTCAGCGCCGGCGTGTTTCTATGGCTGATCTACGGCATCATGATCGAATCGCTGCCGGTCATCCTGGCCAACATCGTTACGCTGATCCTCTCGGGTGCGATCATCGTGCTCAAGATCCGCTACAGCCGCCCCAATCCACACCCTACGGAGAAGCACTGAACTCACGTGCGGGCCGGACCACTTCAGGCGATGCGTTTCCCGGATTGCGGGTCGAAGAAAACCGCCTTCGAGACATTAAACGCGAGGTGCATCGAATCGTTGGCCACACCTGCCAACTCGGGGCGCACGCGGCAGCACACGATTTCGCCGTTGACACGGATGAATACCAGCGTATCAGGCCCGGTCGGTTCGACCAATTCCACTTTGCAGGTATGGGTGTGGACGTTGCGGCCGAAACTTTGGCTGCTGGCGCTGTCGGTAATCAGTTCCGGACGGATGCCGAGGATGAGCTCCTTGCCGATCCACGGACGCAGCGCCTTTTCCGCGTCATGCACCGGCAGCACGAAGGTTTCGTCTGCAGTCTGCAACCGTACTCCGACGCTGCCCAGGTGCTCGACGGCATCAGTCTTGATGAAATTCATCGACGGAGAACCGATGAAGCCGGCGACGAACAGGTCAGCCGGCTGGTCGTAGATTTCCTGCGGCGAACCGAACTGGCGGATCTCGCCGCCCTGCATGACCGCGATCTTGCTGCCCAGCGTCATGGCTTCAATCTGGTCGTGGGTGACATAGACGATGGTCGCCTTGAGGCGCTCGTGCAGCAACTTGATCTCCATGCGCATTTCCACCCGCAATTTGGCGTCCAGGTTCGACAGTGGCTCGTCGAACAGGAACAGCTGCGGGTCGCGTGCGATCGCCCGTCCCATTGCCACCCGCTGGCGTTGGCCGCCGGAAAGCTGCGACGGCTTGCGGTCGAGCAAGTGCCCCATCTGCAGGATCTTGGCAACCCGATCGACGATTTCGTCCTGCTGGTGCTTGGGCATGCGCCGGATTTCCAGGCCGAAGGAGATGTTCTGTCGCACCGTCATGTTCGGATACAGGGCGTAGGACTGGAACACCATGGCGATGTCGCGATCCTTCGGGCTTAGTTGGCTGACCACGCGACCGCCGATGACGATATCCCCCGAGCTCGCGGTATCAAGTCCAGCGATGATGCTGAGCAATGTCGACTTGCCGCAACCCGAAGGCCCAACGAGGATCAAAAACTCGCCCGATCCGATTTCCAGGTTGATGTCCTTCAGCACTTCGACATTGCCGAAAATCTTGCGCACGTTCTTGATGGCGAGCGAAGACACTTTAATTCTCCCTTCTCAGCCCTTCACTGCGCCGGCGGTGAGTCCGCGCACAAAATACTTGCCGGCAACGACGTAAACGAAAAGCGTGGGCAACGCGGCAATGATTGCCGCGGACATGTCCACGTTGTACTCTTTGACGCCGGTCGAGGTATTCACCAAGTTGTTGAGCGCCACGGTGATAGGCTGGCGTTCGCCGGAAGAGAACACCACGCCAAACAGGAAATCGTTCCAAATCTGGGTGAACTGCCAGATCACGCATACCACGATGATCGGGGGCGACAACGGTAAAATGATGCGCCAGAAGATGCGGAAGAACCCGGCGCCGTCGATACGCGCGGCTTTTGTCAGTTCATCGGGCACCGACACGTAAAAGTTGCGGAAGAACAGCGTTGTGAATGCGAGCCCGTATACGACGTGCACGAAGATCAGGCCCGTCGTCGAATTGGCGATGCCGAGCGCGCCCAGCGTCTGCGCCATCGGCAGCAGAACGACCTGGAAAGGTATGAAGCAACCGATCATGAGTAGCGTAAATAGGGGGTCGCTGCCGCGAAAACGCCACATGGTCAGCACGTAGCCGTTGAATGCCCCGATCAACGTCGAGATCAGCACTGCCGGCACCACAAAACTGACGGAGTTCCAGAAATTTTTCTTGAGGCCGCTGCAATCGACCCCGGTGCACGCGCTTGACCAGGCCTTCGCCCACGCTTCGAAGGTGATCTCCATAGGCAGCGCGATCAGATTGCCGGCGCGTATGTCCTCCAGCGTCTTGACCGAAGTACTGAGCATCACGAACAGAGGCATCAGGTAGTACAGGGCCAGCAGAACCAACAGCCCATACACCACGACGCGCCCGAGAACCTGCGGCCCGGCGATTTGCGCGTGCAACTGCTCAGTCACGGCGCTGCCTCCTGAGTTCCGAATACATCAGCGGTACGACCACCGCGGCTACGGTCATCATCATCATCATCGCGCTCGCCGCACCCAGGCCGATCTGATTGCGGGTAAAACCGAAGGCGTACATGAAGGTAGCCGGCAGGTCCGAAGAGAAACCAGGCCCGCCCCCGGTCAGGGCCATCACCAGGTCGAAGCTCTTGATGGCGATGTGGGCGAGAATGATGAAGGCGCTGAAGAACACTGGGCGCAGGCTGGGAACGATGATGCTCCAGTAGATGCGCGGCATGCTCGCCCCGTCCACCTGTGCCGCCTTGATTATGGATTCATCGATGCCGCGCAGCCCCGCAAGGAATAGCGCCATCACGAAACCCGAAGACTGCCAGGCGCCGGCGATCACCACCGTGTAGATCGACATCGTCGGGTTCACCAGCCAGTCGAACGTGAAACTGCTGAACCCCAACTGCTGGACCACACGTTCCAAGCCCAGGCCGGGATTGAGGATCCATTTCCACGCGGTGCCGGTGACGATGAACGACAACGCCAGCGGGTAGAGATAGATCGAGCGTAGGAAGCCCTCCGCCCGGATGCGCTGGTCGAGCAGGATTGCCATCAGTAACCCGAAGGCCAGGCAAACGAATATGAACAGACTGCCGAACACCGCCAGGTTGCGCACCGCCACCCACCAGCGATCGTTGCCGAACAGCGAGATGTACTGCACCAGGCCGGCAAACTCGTAGCGCGGCAGCATGCGCGACTCGGTGAACGACAGCCAACCGGTCCAGAGGATGAAGCCGTAGACGAAGACCAGGCTGACCAGCAGCGTAGGCCCGAGAACAAGCTTGGGGAGCGCGAGCTCGATGACATCGAACAGGCTGCGCCGCGGCGCTACCGCCGACGCGACTGCGCCGGCCCGTGCTGAGGCCGATGACTGCAACTGCCCTCCCCTGGCGAGCGGGCGCAGCGGGCCTGTGCCCGCTGCACCTCAGGTATGGCGGCTTACTTGGATTTTCCCGCCGCGGCCATTTTCTCGGCCGCTGCCTTCGGAGTCATGTTCGAATTCATGAACTGTGTCACAACGTCGAACATTGCACCCTGAGCCGAAGCCGGCATGGCCATGCCGTGAGCCCAGCTCGGTACCAGTTTCTTCGATTTGGCACTCGACTCGAATTCGGAGGAAGAATCCTTGGCACACTGGTCGAACTTGGTCATGGACATGCCGGTACGGGCCGGTATCGAGCCCTTGTTGAGATTGAACACCTCCTGGAATTCCGGCTCCATGATCGAGGAGGCCAATGCCCGCTGAGCTTCCTTGGCGTCAGAGTTCTTTTGTTCGAACAAGATGAAGCTGTCGATGTTGAAGGTGAACGCGCCCTTTGTACCCGGGGCCGGCATGCAGACGTAATCCTTTCCTGGCGATTTCCCGGCGGCGGTGAACTCACCCTTGGCCCAATCGCCCATGAATTGCATCGCCGCCTTGCCGTTGATCACCATCGCGGTGGCCAGGTTCCAGTCACGGTTGGCGGCGTCCTTGTCGATCGACTTCTGCACGGTGCGCAGCGTCGCGAACGCCTTTTCCATTGTCGGGCTGTTGAGCGCGCTGCCATCGAGATTCACGAATGCCCGGTTGTACCAGTCGGCACCTCCGACCCCGAGCGCTACCGATTCGAACACGGTCGCGTCCTGCCAGGGTTGGCCACCGTGGGCGACAGCGATGAATCCGGCTTTCTGAATCTTGTCGGCAGCCACCGCGAACTCCTCCCACGTGGACGGTATTTTCGCCCCCGCTTTTTTGAATACTTCGGGATTTACCCACATCCAGTTCACACGGTGCACGTTGACCGGCACCGCCACATAGTGCCCCTGATACTTCATGACGTTGCTGACCACCGCCGGCAGAAGTCCATCCCAGTTCGCCGCTTTCGCAACATCATCTATGTTAGTAAGTACACCCTCTCGCCCCCACTCCTGAATCGACGGGCCTTTCACTTGTGCGGCGGTCGGTGGCTTGCCGGACACCACGCGTGATTTCAGTACCGTCATGGCGTTTTCCCCGCCACCACCAGCAACCGCAAAGTCCTTCCATTTATGGCCCTTGGCCTCGAGGATCTTCTTCAGTTCCGCGACCGATTTGGCTTCGCCGCCGGAAGTCCACCAGTGCAGGACTTCAACTTCGCCTGCGCGGGAAAAAGCGGAGAACGCCAACGTGGTCGCGAGCGTAAACGCGGTCAATGTGAGCCTAGCCGTGGACTGCTTCATTTTCTCCTCCAGGTGTCATTGTTATGGACGTCGCACCGGACCCATTCGCCGGCGCTCAAGAGCGGTCTTGGTGATTTGTTGCCGCTGCCGCAGGGTTGGCCGCAGCTTCTACTATAGGAGACGCTCCCGGGCGGCGCAATCACGTTCGCCACCGCGTCGCATCATTGCTGGGAGTCGGCGGCGCAGTACAGTAAAATTCCGGTTTTTCAGGGAACTCCTTTCATGACCATCCGGGTTGCAATCAACGGCTACGGACGCATCGGCCGCAATATCCTGCGCGCTCACTATGAAGGCGGCAAGAAACACGATATCCAGGTCGTCGCGATCAACGATCTTGGTGACGCGAAGATCAATGCGCACCTCACCAAGTACGACACAGCGCACGGCAAGTTTCCGGGCAGCGTGACGGTAGATGGTGATTTCCTTGTCGTCAACGGCGACAGGATCAAAGTATGCGCACAGAGGAATCCGGCCGAACTGCCATGGAAAGAACTCGGGGTGGACATTGTGCTCGAGTGCACCGGTCTTTTCACCAGCAAGTCCAAAGCCGGCGCGCACCTGAGCGCGGGGGCAAAGAAGGTCATCATCTCCGCACCGGGCGACAAGGATGTGGATGCGACCGTGGTCTACGGTGTAAATCACCATACGCTTAGGGCGGCGCACACCGTGATCTCCAATGCCAGCTGTACCACCAACTGCCTCGCGCCGTTGGTCAAGGCGCTGAACGACCGCATTGGCGTCGTCAACGGGCTGATGACGACCATACATGCCTACACCAACGACCAGGTACTGACCGACGTATATCACACCGACCTGCGCCGCGCGCGCTCAGCGACCATGTCAATGATTCCCACCAAGACGGGCGCCGCTGCGGCAGTGGGCCTGGTGTTGCCCGAACTGAATGGCAAACTCGACGGCTTCTCCATTCGCGTGCCGACCATCAATGTATCGCTCGTGGATCTCGCGTTCGTCGCGAGGCGCGCAACCACAGTTGAAGAGGTGAACAACGCGGTGAAGCAATCCTCGGAATCCGACCTCAAGGGTATTCTGGAGTACAACAAAGATCCCTTGGTGTCGGTCGACTTCAACCACAATCCGGCTTCCTCGGTATTTGACTCGACGCTCACCAAGGTTTCGGAAGGCACGCTGGTGAAGGTATGCTCCTGGTACGACAATGAATGGGGTTTTAGCAACCGGATGCTGGATGTGACGGTTGTGCTGATGAACGGGAAATAGGCAGAAACATCTGCCGCAGCGGGCACAGAGGGAACAGGCCATGAATTCCACCGGCCATTTCTTATCTGTGCCCTCTGCGTTCTTTGTGGCGGAAGGCGTGACTTGAGATCATGACAATTCTGCGCATGACCGACATCGATCTGCGCGGCAAACGTGTGTTCATTCGAGCGGATCTGAACGTGCCGCAGGACGCCGCTGGCAATATTAGCGACGACACCCGCATTCGTGCGTCTGTGCCTGCGTTGCGGCATGCACTGAACGCCGGCGCAGCCGTGATGGTGACTTCACACCTCGGCCGGCCGATCGAGGGTGAGTTCAAGCCGGAAGATTCGCTGGCGCCGGTGGCAAAGCGATTGTCGCAACTGCTCGGCATCCCGGTCCCGCTCAAGGCGAACTGGGTAGAGGGCGTGGACCTGAATCCCGGCGAGATCGTGCTGCTGGAGAATTGCCGGGTCAACAAGGGCGAGAAGAAAAACGACGAGACTCTGGCCAGAAAATTGGCGGCGCTGTGCGACGTCTACGTGAACGACGCATTCGGCACAGCGCACCGCGCCGAAGCGACAACCCACGGGATCGCCAAGTTTGCACAGGTCGCCTGTGCCGGCCCGCTGATGTCGGCGGAACTGGAAGCGCTGGGTAAGGCGCTGACCGCGCCCAAACGACCGTTGGTGGCAATTGTTGGCGGATCCAAGATTTCCACCAAGCTCAGTATCCTCGGCGAGTTGGCGAAGAAAGTGGATCACCTGATCGTGGGTGGCGGCATTGCCAATACTTTCTTGCTTGCCGAAGGCCTTCCGGTCGGAAAGTCGCTGGTTGAGGCCGATTTAGTCGGGCAGGCGAAGGCGATCATCGAAGCGATCAAGGTGAAGGGTGGGGTCGTGCCGATCCCGGTAGACGTAGTGTGCGCCAAGGAATTTTCCGCGCGCGCCAAGGGCACGGTGAAGGACGCAGGCGCGGTTGCGGCCGATGACCTCATCCTCGACATCGGTCCGAAGACCGCAAGTAAGCTCGCCGACGCGCTGCGCAAGGCCGGCACCATCGTCTGGAACGGCCCGGTCGGCGTGTTCGAGTTCGACCAATTTGGCGAAGGGACGAAGACCATCGCGCATGCGATTGCGGCTTCTTCGGCATTCTCGATTGCCGGTGGCGGCGATACGGTTGCGGCGATCGCCAAGTACGGAATCGAGAAAAAAATCGGCTACATTTCCACTGGAGGCGGCGCTTTCCTGGAATTTCTGGAGGGCAAGAAACTTCCGGCCGTCGAAATTCTCGAACAGCGCGCCACTCAGTAACCTCACCATGGCATGCAACGAAGCACAAAAATCGTAGCCACTCTCGGCCCGGCATCGAGCGATCGCGAAGTGCTGACGCGCATGATCGCGGCCGGTGTCGACGTAGTACGCATGAATTTCTCCCACGGCAGCGCGGCGGAACATCTGGCGCGCGCGGAACTCGTGCGTGAGGTCGCGCGCGCGCAGGAGCGCACCGTCGGCATCATGTGCGATCTGCAGGGACCGAAGATCCGCATCGGCAAGTTCGAGAAAGGAAAAGTCACCCTCGACAAGGGCGACAAATTCGTCCTTGATGCCGAAGTTCCGCTCGGGAACCAGGAACGCGTAGGGTTGGACTACAAGGAACTGCCGCGCGACGTCTCGGCGGGCTCGGTGCTGCTACTGGACGACGGCAGGCTGGTACTCGATGTACAAAAGGTTCACGGCAGCCAGATCACCACCACCGTACGCGTGGGCGGTGTTCTCTCGAACAACAAGGGCATCAACCGCCAGGGTGGGGGACTAACCGCCCCCGCGCTGACCGCCAAGGACATGGAGGACATTAGGACGTCGGTGGCCATGAAAGCAGATTTTCTGGCGGTATCCTTTCCCAAGAGCGGCGCGGACATGTACATGGCGAAGGAGTTGATGCGCGCGGCTGGCGGTCGCTCGACGCTGATCGCCAAGATGGAACGCGCCGAGGCTATCGCCGCCATGGAGGAGATCATGGGGGCCAGCGACGGCATCATGGTGGCGCGCGGCGATCTTGCCGTGGAAGTCGGCGATGCTGCTGTGCCCGCGCTCCAGAAACGGATGATTCGCACGGCACGTGAGCGCAACAAACTCACCATTACCGCAACACAGATGATGGAGTCGATGATTTCGAGCCCGTTGCCCACGCGCGCGGAGGTTTCCGACGTGGCTAACGCGGTTCTCGACGGCACCGATGCGGTGATGCTCTCCGCCGAGACGGCCAGCGGAAAATATCCGGTGGAAACCGTCGAGTCGATGGCGCGTATTTGCCTGGAGGCGGAGAAATCCACCGAAGTGACGCTGGACCGCGAATTTCTCAATCGGGTGTTTACCCGTGTGGATCAATCGATCGCGATGGCTGCGCTTTTCACCGCGTATCACCTGAAAGTCAAGGCGATCGCGGCGCTGACCCAGTCCGGCTCCACTGCTCTGTGGATTTCGCGGCTGAACTGCGGGGTGCCGATCTACGCGCTGACGCCGGAAATTTCCACGCGCTATCGGTTGAGCCTGTACCGCGATGTCTATCCGCTGATGATCAAGTACATAGGTCACGACCGCGACAATCTTTTGCAGGAGGCGGAGGACCAGCTAGTCTCCGCCGGGCTGGTACACAATGGGGATCTGATCGTCCTCACCTTCGGCGAGCCCATCGGCGCGCCCGGCGGCACCAATACCATGAAGATCGTCAAGGTCGGCGAGAGCCGCAGGCTATAGCGAGGACATCCATTCAGCAGGATCCGCACAGGAGCAATCATGGCAATCAGGAAAGTTACCGCGCCACTCGTCTCGATCGTAATGGGTAGCAGCAATGATTGGGACGTAATGCAGCATGCGGCAAGGCAGTTGAAGGACTTCGGCGTTCGCTACGAAGCGCGCGCGCTGTCCGCTCACCGCAGTCCGGAACTGCTTGCGGAGCATGTCAAAGAATGCGCTGAGGGCGGAACGCAGTGTTTCATCGCCGGTGCTGGCGGCGCCGCACATCTCGCCGGCGTCATCGCAGCAATGACCACCCTGCCGGTGCTGGCGGTGCCGATTCCCTCCAAGCACCTCGGAGGTCTAGACTCGCTGCTGTCCATGGTGCAGATGCCAAAAGGCATCCCGGTCGCGACTTTCGCAATCGGCGACGGCGGCTCGGCCAACGCAGGATTGTTCGCGGTGGCGATGCTGGCACTGAACGACGCCGGAATGGCCAAGCGCCTGCAGGCGTTCCGCGTCAAGCAGGCGGACGCGGTAAAAGCGGCAAAGCTGCCCGAGTTGTCCTGACCGAAGCGTGAAGAACTCAAAATGATTGCAACCAGACCCATCCACGAAACCAGTCTGAAATCACTTCAGCTGCTCCATCGCGGCAAGGTGCGCGATCTTTACGCCGTGGACGCCGAACGTCTACTGATCGTGCAGACCGACAGGTTGTCCGCATTCGACGTGGTTCTTCCTACTCCGGTGCCGGGCAAGGGCCGGGTACTCACCGAGATGTCGAACTTCTGGTTCACGAAGCTCCGCCACGTGATTCCGAATCACTTGCTCGACGTGGCGCCGGAGACGCTGGTCGCGGAGGCGGAACGCGGCCAAGTGCAAGGCCGCTCCTTCGTCGTGCGGCGCTTGCAACCACTCCCCATCGAAGCGATCGTGCGCGGCTATATCGCCGGCTCGGGCTGGAAGGATTACCAGAAGAGTCAGATGATCTGCGGTATCGCACTGCCCGCCGGCCTGAAGGAGGCGCAACAACTGCCCCGGCCGATCTTTACGCCGTCCACCAAGGCCGCCATCGGCACGCATGACGAAAACATTCCTTTTTCGGAGATGGAGAAGCTGATCGGCGAGGCGCTGGCGGGACAGGTACGCGCAAAAGCGATCCAGCTTTATTCCGAGGCGGCAGCCTATGCCGCCACCCGTGGCATCATCATTGCCGACACCAAGTTCGAGTTTGGCCGCGATGCCAACGGCAACCTATACCTGATAGACGAGGCGTTGACACCGGATTCATCGCGCTTCTGGCCGAAAGACCAGTACCGGGTCGGCATCAGCCCGCCCTCGTTCGACAAGCAGTTCGTGCGCGACTGGCTGGAAGCGCAAAAATGGAACAAGCAGCCGCCCGCGCCGGTACTCCCCGCCGACGTGCTCAGGAAGACCGCTGAAAAATACGAAGAAGCGCTCAGACTTCTGACTGCTTGAGTAGATGACGGCTTTCCTTCGTACTACCTAGGAGGATCCTCCTAATTGGTGACTGATCAGGAAATCGGCAAAGCCGCAGAGATCCTTCGCGCGGGAGGATTGGTGGCGTTTCCGACCGAGACCGTGTATGGACTCGGCGCGGACGCGTCCAGTCCCGCCGCGGTGAAAAAGATCTTCGTCGCCAAAGGCCGTCCTGCCGACCATCCCGTGATCGTTCACATTGCCGACATGAGCGAACTGAAGCACTGGGCGGCGGAGGTGCCTCGCGCTGCGTGGTTGCTCGCGGAGAAATTCTGGCCAGGTCCCCTCACCATCGTACTCAAACGCTCGCCGCAAGTGAGCGACGTGATATCCGGGGGACAGAACACCGTTGGATTGCGCGTTCCGGGGCATCCCGTCGCACAGCAATTGTTGAAAGCGTTCGGCGGGGGTATCGCCGCGCCGTCGGCCAACAAGTTCGGCAGGCTTTCGCCAACGACGGCAGAGCATGTGCGCGGGGAACTCGGCAACGCCGTGGAGATGATTCTTGACGGCGGATCTTGCGACGTCGGTATCGAATCCACGATTGTGGATCTCACCCGTGAACCGCCGGCCATACTGCGTCCAGGACGTGTGAGCGCGCAGAACATCGCCGACGCGTTGCTGGTGCAACTTGGCGAAGCGGCGGAGAACCGGCCACGCGTACCGGGTTCGCTTGCCTCGCACTATGCGCCGCGCGCGCCACTTAAGATCATTCACCCCGATGAAATCGAGAGTTACGTGCGCCGTCAGGTCGTGCCGCGCCCGGTCGCGGTGGTGGCGCGGCGCGGGCGGCCGCGCGACTCGAAAGTGGCATTGTGGCAAGTGGCGCCCGAAACCCCTGAGGAATATGCGCGCCTGCTCTACGGCACCTTACGTCGCCTCGACGAAGCCGGATGCGGTCTTATCGTGGTCGAAGCGCTCCCGCAACTTCCCGAATGGACTGCGGTGCGCGACCGCCTTGATCGCGCGGCCACGATGGAACCCCCAATGCAGGCGACCGCTTCGGGCGGGAGTTAGCTTCAAAATCCGGCGTCGTTTCCAGGTCCGCGTACTGGTGCTCTACCGTCCTTTGGCTTTCAGAAGGCGGCGGAGTTCGTCCTCGCCCAGCGGGCGATGATCCTTTACCCGCAGGCTCTCGTTCCATTCCGCGGCGAAATCGCGCTCGAGCGCGGCGTTGAGCGCCGCCGTCACCATCATTGCAATCAGTGCACCGGCGCTGGCAAGCGCCATATCCTTGTGCGCGTCCCAAACGTCGCCCTGCGTGCCGAGATAAGCCTGCCCCAGGTCGCCGCCGAAGACGGCCGCCGCACCCCATTCGATCAGTTCGTAAAGCATGGAAGTGGACATGGTGATGTCGAGCGGGAAAAAGTACCCCCAGAACCCGCGCAGTTTCGCCACCCGCAGGAACACTTCTCGCACCGGATAAGCGAGCAGCAGTCCGTAGCCAAAATGCACGACGCGGTCGAAATTGTTGCGTTCCCAGCCCAGCAAGTCATTTAGCGAATGCCCCGTGACGGCACGGAACCAGTCGTCGTACGGAACCAGTGCGTAAGTGTAGTGCGCACCGACTATGTGAACCGACAGAAAAACGAAAATCAGGAGATAGGAAATGCGGGACAACGTTAGCTTGCGATAGGTGCCGACCATGAGTCCGACGAACAGCACTACCAACGCGTTTTCGAGCATCCAGTCTTTGCGGTCGTGCGGCGAGATCGCGAGGATGACGGACTCGATTGCGAGCAGGGCGCCGAGCAGCAGCAGTAACTGGCGGTGCGGCAACCGAAGCAGCATCCCCACCTCCCTCAAATTGAAACGACCTCAACGAACCAATCCGTCACAGCCGCAGCGCGCGCCAGTGGACCACGCGGGCTGTTCAAATACTTCGCGCCAGGCAGGAGGGAAATGCGACGGGGATTTCAGCCTTTCGCAAGGCGGACCGCCGGCCGCGCAGCGATTGCCCCAGCCAAGAAATCGAGTGCGGCGGTAACGCCGTCTTTACGAATCGGCACGCCGGCGAGTCCCAGCCCCATTTCCACTCCACACAGCGTGCCCGCCAGCATCAGGTCGTTGAAATCGCCAAGGTGACCGATGCGAAACACCTTACCTTGCATCTTTCCCAACCCAGCACCCAGCGACAGGTCGAAGCGATCGAGGACGATTTGCCGCACCTTGTCGGCGTCATGGCCGGCGCCCGGCAACACCGCGGTCAGTGAATTGCTATATTCGTCGGGATTCGCGCACAGTATCTCCAGGCCCCAGGCACGCACCGCACGCCGCGTGGCTTCGCCATGCCGCGAGTGGCGCGCGAAAACGTTCTCCAGGCCTTCCTCCATTAACATGTGTAATGCCTCGCGCAGACCGTAGAGCAGATTGGTAGCGGGCGTATAGGGGAAAAATCCCGAGCGGTTCGGCCCGAGCATTTCGTCCCAGCTCCAATAGGAGCGCGGCAACGCCGCCGTCTTGGACGCAGAGAGCGCCTTCTCGCCGACAGCGTTGAAGGAAAGTCCGGGCGGTAACATCAGGCCTTTCTGCGAACCCGCCACCGTGACATCCACACCCCATTCGTCGTGGCGGTAGTCGATCGACGCGAGCGACGATATGGTGTCCACCATCAGCAGCGCGGGATGCGCGGCGCGATCCATCGCCTTCCGCAACAGTGGAATGCGGCTCGTCACCCCGGTCGATGTTTCATTGTGGATCACGCACACGGCCTTGATGCTGTGGTCGCGATCCTCGGCAAGCCGCTGTTCGATCACCGCAGGATCCACCCCGTGGCGCCAGTCACCCGGGATGAAATCCACGCTGAGTCCGAGCCGGGTTGCCAGCTTCTGCCAGAGAGCAGCAAATTGGCCGGTCTCGACCATCAGCACGCGATCCCCGGGAGAAAGCGTGTTAACCAGCGCGGCTTCCCATGCTCCTGTGCCCGAGGCCGGATAGATGATGACGTGGCCGGCGGTCCTGAATACCTGCTTGAGTCCATCGAGCACCTCGCGGCCGAGCGCACCGAACTCCGGTCCGCGATGATCGATCGTTGGACGATCGATTGCGCGCAACACGCGGTCGGGAACGTTGGTGGGTCCCGGGATCTGAAGGAAATGGCGTCCGCTACGATGCGTCATCAGTACACCCTGAGGGAAATGTCGAGCGTACTCACTTTCCATCCCGGTCTCAAGCCGCATTGGGGAAGCTCGGACCACGGAACCTGATCAGAGCTTCCCTAGGGGCCACGCGGTATCATTCGACCTGTTCTTATTTTGATACCCGCCGACCAGTGAATGCGCCTGCCGCCCCGATTTCCGTAGGCCCCACACGACGTTTCCCCAGCGCGCTTGCGCGGCGTCTGCGGAGCGAAGTGGACGGTGACGTGTTGTTCGACACGTACTCACGCGGTCGCTACAGCACCGATGCCTCGATCTACCAGATCGAGCCGATCGGTGTGGTTGTGCCGCGCAACGAAGAGGCTGCACGGATCGCGCTCCAAGTTGCAGTCGACGAAGGGGTTCCGATCCTTCCTCGTGGCGCCGGAACCTCGCAGTGCGGACAGAGTGTCGGCGCGGCGCTTATCATCGACTGCTCGAGGAGCCTGAACGCCGTAACCGAGTTCGATGCCGAAAGACGCGAAGTAACGGTGCAACCGGGCGTGGTACTCGACCAACTCAATGCGATTCTGCGCCCGCACCAACTGTGGTTCCCGGTGGACGTATCCACATCCGCCCAAGCTACCATTGGCGGAATGACGGGTAACAACTCCTGCGGCTCGCGATCCATCCGCTACGGCAACATGGTGCACAACGTACTCGGTGTCGATGCGTGGCTGTCGGGCGGAGAGGAGTTTCATTTCGGTCCGAGTGAGTCGCTCGCGGACGCAACTTCCGCGTATCGCGCCATGGTGGCGAAAATCCATGCCATCGTGCGGCGCGAAGCCGACGAGATCGAAACGCGCTGGCCCAAAGTGCTGCGCCGGGTACAAGGATATAACCTTGACATGGTGCTGCCGGACAGAGAATCGAAACCCGCGTCGCACAACCTCGCGCACCTGTTAGTTGGGTCGGAAGGCACGCTGGCTTTCTCGAAGCGCGTGAAGCTAAAACTCTCACCGATTCCCCCGCACAAGGTTCTGGGCGTAGCGCATTTCGCCACCTTTTACCGGGCGATGGAGGTGACACGGCAAATTGTCACGCTCGACCCCGATGCGGTCGAACTGGTGGACCGTACCATGATCGATCTGGCGCGCGGGATCGCCGCGTTCCGTCCGATCGTCGCCAGGTTTCTCCAGGGTGAACCAGAGGCCATCCTTCTGGTGGAATTTGCGGGCGAGGACAGAAACGCGCAACTCGCAAAACTTCAGCGCCTGTCACAGATGATGGGGGACGTCGGACATCCCGGCGCCGTGGTGGAAATCACTGACGCCACTCTACAGAAGGAAATCTGGGAGGTACGCAAGGCCGGACTCAACATCATGATGTCGATGAAGGGCGACGGAAAACCAGTGTCCTTCATCGAGGACTGTGCGGTACCGCTCGAACACCTTGCGGAGTACACCGACAGGTTGACAAAAATCTTTGCGAAGCATGGCACCCACGGCACCTGGTACGCGCATGCGTCGGTGGGAACGCTGCACGTGCGCCCGATTCTGGATATGCGGCGCGATGGCGCGGAAAAAATGCGCGCGATCGCGGAGGAAGCTTGCGCCATGGTCCGGGAATTCAAAGGCGCCTTCTCCGGCGAGCACGGCGATGGACTGGTGCGCTCGGAGTGGATCGAGCCGATTCTCGGGAGCCGACTGGGCACTGCGCTGGCGCAGATGAAGGACTTGTTCGATCCGAAGGGCCTGATGAATCCGGGCAAGATCGTGCGTCCGTCGAAGATGGACGACCGTTCGCTGTTCCGCTACAAGCCCGGTTACCGGGTCGAGAGGCTGGAGACCGCGCTCGATTGGTCGGATTGGGGCGGATTTGGTCCGGCTGTGGAAATGTGCAATAACAACGGCCACTGCCGCAAATTCGACGCCGGCACCATGTGCCCGTCGTTTCGCGTGACACGCGATGAACAGCACCTGACCCGCGGCCGCGCCAACACGCTGCGGCTGGCGATCTCGGGCCAGCTCGGCCCGGACGCACTGACGTCTGACGCGATGCGCGAGACCATGGCTCTGTGCGTCAGTTGCAAAGGCTGCAAACGTGAATGTCCTACCGGCGTGGACATGGCGCGCATGAAAGTCGAGTTTCTGCATCACTACAACAAACGCCACGGTGTTTCGCTGCGGCAGAAGCTGATCGCTTATCTGCCGCGCTATGCGCCGCTCGCCTCCAGGTTCGCACCGTTGCTGAATCTGCGCGACGCGATCCCCGGACTCCCATGGCTAACGGAGAAACTGTTTGGCTTTAGCGCACAACGAAGCCTGCCGCGGTGGGCTCATCGACGGTTTCTTACTCCCTCTCCTCTCGCAGGACACCCTGGCGAAGCCCGGAGTGCCCATTTAGAGGGCCGGGGAGAGGTGGTGATTCTGCTGGTGGATACATTCAATCGTTACTTCGAACCCGAAAATGTGCGTGCTGCGTTGGATGTGCTGGCAGCCGCGGGCTACAAGGTCGAAATTGCTGCCCCACGTGACGGAGGTCGGCCGCTTTGTTGTGGCCGCACATTTCTTGCCGCCGGTCTGGTGGACGAGGCAAGGGTCGAGGCGCAGCGCATGCTCGACGCGCTGCGTCCCTTTGTCGATCGAGGCGTACCTATTGTCGGGCTCGAGCCTTCCTGCTTGCTGACGTTGCGCGACGAATTTCTGGTGATGGGACTGGACGGAGAAGTCGGGCCGACTGCCGAGCGCGCGCTGCTGTTCGAGGAATTTCTCGCCGACGAAGCGGATGCCGGGCGCCTCAGGCTCGAACTCGGGCCACCGCGCGCGCAGATCGCGTTGCTGCATGGACACTGCCATCAGAAGGCCTTCGACGCCATGCCCTCGATACGCAAGGTGCTTGGCATGATCCCAGGTCTCAAAGTGCAGACGGTGGATTCCGGTTGCTGCGGCATGGCCGGCAGTTTCGGCTACGAGGCCGAACATTTCGCGGTGAGCATGAAGATGGCGGAACAGTCGCTGCTCCCCGCAGTCAGGAAAGCCGGACCGGATACGATCGTCGTCGCAGACGGCACGAGTTGCCGGCATCAGGTTCACGACGGAGCGCGCAAGGAGGCGCTGCATGTTGCGCGTGTGCTGCAGATGTCCCTGGAGGAAAGGAAGCGGTGAAGCTGAATCCCAGGCGGTTTCTTCTCTATTACCTGCCACTACTTGCCAACCTGGGTTTGATCGTCTACCTGACCTGGCAGCTCAATCTAGCGCCCTATTGGCAGCGGCAGGAAGAGTTCCGGATTTTTTCCGTGCTCTACGCAATCGGTGGGCTCGTGGTCGCGGTATCGGGTGTCACCGCGTTCCTTCATGCCGTGTCCAACAAAAAAGGCCCGCGCAATCTGTTCGTGTTGTCGCTATTGAATACCATTATCCCGACCGTGTTGCTGCTGGCCCTGCTGCAGTTCAGGTGAGAGGGACCGGAAAATGTCCGAATTGAAGTGGAAGTACCACGGCATCCGCATCGTAAAGGGAACGGAGCTCGACACCAACACCCCGCAGACGCCGGGGATGAACCGTGCCGCTGCAATCAGCTACGCGCGCTGCGGCGCCGAAAAGCTGTGGGCCGGGACCGTGGTCATTCATCCCAAGGCCAAGACCGGCGCCCATCACCACGGCGCGGTGGAAAGTGTCATTTATGTCGTCAGCGGCAAGGCGCGAATGCGTTGGGGTGACCAGCTCGAATTCGTCGCGGAAGCTGGCCCCGGCGATTTCATCCATGTGCCGCCCTACGTTCCGCACCAGGAGATCAACGCTTCCGACACGGAGCCACTGTCCTGCGTGCTTTGTCGCAGCGGACAGGAGCCGGTAGTTGTGAACCTCGACATCCCTGTGGTGGAAAAGCCTGAAGAAGTGCACTGGGTGGACAACATCCACCCCGATCCCGCAACCGGCAAGCCCCGCGAAGACTGAACGCCGACCGCAACGAAGCCGTCTACGTGCACCGCTACGATGCCGCTCGTTTGGTGAAAAGATGGTTGGGGTTCCTTGCGGCCAGCTGGTAGCGCCCGCTCTCGACAACCTCTGCAACTACTTTCTGTACCCCGGCAAAATCGGCCGAATCGTCGAACAGGATGAAGCCGCCCGGCGCCAAGAACTCATCCGCATTGAAGAAATCCCGGGAGGCGTACTCGTAGCTGTGGTTGCCGTCGATATAGCAGAAACCAATCGGTCCTCCGAGTCTGACCGATCTTCCGAACACATCCGATACCTCGGCGCCTCGCCTCCACAACGCGAAGAACTCATCGGAGAACACCTCGATCGTGTGGGGTAACCTTGTTCTGCTAAAAAGTTCGACGTTGTGGATGAACGACTCCCGGACGTGGTGCCTGAACTCCGCATGAGTCACCGGCGAATTCGGCGCAAGCAGGTCGTCCTGGGCATCCGCACCCTCGAAAACCCACTTGTCGCAGGAAAACAAAATATTGTTGCGCTCGTGCTTTTCCTTGAGATAAGTGATCACATTCGTCGACAGGCCGCAGAACGACCCTATTTCGACGATCGGAAGGACATCGGGCATGTTCCGGATTGCAAGATCGAGGCAGTACAGGTTGCCAGGATGCAACATTCCGGCGTTCGCAAGGGTCAGCCAGTTCAAGAAACTGTCACTGATCTCTTTGCGATTTGCATACCAATATGCGCGCTGGATGAGATTCAAGGTCTTTCTTAGCATCATCCGTCCTATCGGTTGCACATGGTGGTCAAGCCATCTATCACGCGGCAATGCTCCGAAGGCGGTATCGCCTAATGAATCTCCGGCTCGGCCGTCGGCGCGGTGCCTTCGAGGAAGTCAAAATCGCAGCCGAGGTTGGCCTGCTTGATATGCTCGGCGAAGATCTTGCCGTAGCCGCGCTGGAATTTCGGTGGATTGGGTTTCCACGCGGCGCGGCGTTTCGCCAGTTCTGCATCGCTCACTTTGAGAGAGAGTTTCCTTCCCGGCACGTCGAGTTCGATAACGTCGCCGGTCTTCACCAGCGCAAGCGGACCGCCCACCCAGGATTCGGGCGCGACATGTAACACGCAGGTGCCGTAGCTGGTGCCGCTCATGCGCGCGTCGGAAATACGCACCATGTCGCGCACACCTTGCTTGAGCAGCTTCCTCGGGATCGGCAGCATGCCCCATTCCGGCATGCCCGGCCCGCCAAGAGGGCCGGCGTTGCGCAAGACCAGCACCGAGTCGGCATCGACGTCGAGGGTCGGGTCATCGAGCCGCGCCGCCATGTCGTTGTAGTCGTTGAACACCATGGCGCGGCCGGCGTGTTTCAGCAGCTTGGGGTCTGCGGCGGTTGACTTGATCACCGCGCCATCCGGCGCGAGGTTGCCGCGGAGCACTACCAGCCCGCCTTCGGCTTGCATGGGATTTTCCGGTGTACGGATCACGTCGGAATTGTGGATCTTCGCTCCGGCGATGTTTTCGCCCAGCGTCTTTCCGGTGCAGGTGAGTGCGTCCGTGTTAAGCAGTTTGCGCATGCCTTCGAGCATCCCAACCAGGCCACCGGCGTAATAGAAATCCTCCATCAGGTACTTGCCGGACGGGCGCATGTTGACCAGGTAGGGTGCGTGACGGCCGACCTCTTCGAAACGTTCGAGCGGAATCTGAATACCGGCCCGGCCGGCCATCGCGATCACATGGATCAGCCCGTTGGTCGAACCGCCGAGCGCCATCAGCACTTTGATCGCGTTGTCGAAGGACTTTCCGCTTAGGATGTCACGCGGCTTGAGGTCCTCCCACACCATCTCGACGATGCGCCTGCCGCTGTACTCGGCCATGCGGCCGTGGTTGGAATCGACCGCGGGTATCGACGACGCATTCGGCAGGCTGAACCCCAGCGCTTCGGACACGCTGGTCATGGTGGAAGCCGTGCCCATGGTCATACAGGTGCCGGGCGAACGGGATATGCCTTCCTCGATCTCACGCCAGTCGCGATCGGTGATATTGCCGGCGCGCAATTCGTCCCAGTATTTCCACACGTCCGATCCGGAGCCCAGCGTCTTCCCCTGCCAGTTGCCGCGAAGCATGGGTCCGGCAGGAACGTAGATCGCCGGAAGGTTCATGCTGGTCGCGCCCATGAGCAGGCCCGGAGTGGTCTTATCGCAGCCGCCCATCAGCACGCAGCCGTCCACCGGATAGGAGCGCAGCAACTCCTCGGTTTCCATCGCAAGGAGATTGCGGTACATCATGGTGGTGGGTTTCTGGAACACCTCCGCCAGTGAGATCGCCGGCATCTCCAGAGGGAAGCCGCCTGCCTGCCACACGCCGCGCTTCACTTCCTGCGCGCGCTCGCGCAAATGCGAATGACAGTGGTTGACGTCGCTCCAGGTATTGACAATCGCGATGACCGGTTTGCCCTTGTAGTCCTCGTGTGTGTAACCCATTTGTAGCGCGCGCGAGCGATGGCCGAACGAGCGCAGGTCCTGGGCGCCGAACCAGCGCTGGCTGCGCAGCTCTTCCGGTTTCTTTCTCTTTGTCATGTCATTTCTCGATAGAGGTTTGCTTTGGTGGGTTCGAAGCGTACCTCAGCCGCGGCTGGCGCGGAAGATTCTGCTATTTTCCCAGGTAAGCGATAGCGTCGATCTCCACCAGAATGCCGGGCAACTGGCTCCCGACGGTGGTGCGCGTCGGCTTTGGATCGGGGAAGTAACTCGCATACACGCGGTTGTAACGCTCGAACAGCGACATATCGCTCAGGTGCGCACTGACCTTGACGACATCCGCCATGCTCGCGCCCCCGGCTTCGAGAATGGCCTTGATGTTTTCCAGCACGCGCGCGGTCTGCTCCTCGATGGACGCGCCGACGACCTTGCCGGTTTTCGGGTCGAGCGGCCCCTGGCCGGACACGAACACGAAGTCTCCGGCGCGCAATCCCTGTGAATAGGCGCCGACCGGCTGCGCGCCGGTGGTGGTCGAGATTCGTTGCTTCGCCATCGTTGTCTCCTCTGCAATATTGTTTCTATCGCGGTTACATCGTTTTGTTGAAATGACCGAGAAACGCCTTCAACCGCTCCGATCGCGGCTGCTCGAAAATCTCTCTCGGCGGGCCTTGCTCGACGATCACGCCTTTGTCCATGAAGACGATGCGATGCCCGACTTCGCGGGCAAACCGCATCTCATGGGTGACGACCAGCATGGTCATTCCGCTGTGGGCCAGGTCTTCCATTACGCCCAATACTTCGCCGACCAGTTCCGGGTCGAGCGCCGAGGTTGCCTCGTCGAAAAGCATCACCTTCGGTTCCATCGCGACTGCACGGGCAATCGCCACTCGCTGCTGTTGTCCGCCCGAAAGCTGCGCGGGACGCGCGTGCAGTTTTTCCTTCAAGCCCACGCGTTCCAGCCACGACGTCGCGCGCTTTTCGGCTTCGTGACGCGGCAACTTGCGAACCTGGGTGAGCCCCAGCATCACGTTTTCCAGCGCTGTCATGTGCGGGAAGAGATTGAAGCTCTGGAACACCATGCCGACGTCGGCGCGCATGCCGGCAATGATGCCGTCCGGCAGTTTGACGAGACGGCCGCCGATCTCGCGGTAGCCGACCAACTGGCCGTCCACGTGAATCCGTCCGCCCTGGTATTCCTCGAGGAAATTGATGCAACGTAACAACGTGGTCTTGCCCGAACCGCTCGGACCGACGATTACTACCACCTCGCCTTTGGGAACTTCCAGATCTACGCCGCAAAGAATCTCAAGCGTGCCGAAGCGCTTGACGAGACCCTGGATCACGACAACCCCGGTCATGGGCATCCCGTTCTGATGTTTGAATTCAGGTATGGGCGTAGCGCTTTTCCAGACGCACACCGATAGCCGAGATGGTGTAGTTGATCCCAAAGTAAAGCAATGCGGCGACCGCATAGAACAGCAGCGCTTCGCGTGTCCGCCCCACGATCTGCTGTATGGACATCATCAGATCGACCACGCTGACCAGCGACACCAGCGACGAGGCCTTGACCACCTCTACGGCGGTATTTACCCACGCTGGGAGAATGCGGCCTAGCGCCTGCGGGAAAATCACGTACCGCAATCGCTGGACGAACTTAAGCCCGATCCCCTGGGCGGCATCCATCTGGCCGCACGGGATCGAGCCAACGCCGCCACGTATCACCTCGGATACGTGTGCTCCGCAAAAAACACTAAGCGCGAGAATCCCGGCAACAATCGCCGAGACCTGCAGGCCGAGCGCCGGAAAGCCGTAGAAGATCGCGAAGATCAGCACCAGTTGTGGGATGCCGCGCATGGAGTCGACGTAAACGCGCGCAATGAGGCGAAGCGGCCATGCGCCGTACAGCAGCGAAAGCCCGCCCGCGAGGCCGATGAGCGTGCCCAGCAGCAGCACGGCCACCGATACCTCGACGGTAATCAGCAGTCCGCGCAGGATCAACGGCCCACTCGCGATGACTACATCCATTTTCCGGCTCCGGTGTCTGCGAAGTTCATCGAACCCACCACTATCGACCCATGGCGAATCGCCGTTCCAGCAGCCGCAGCCCGCCGGCGATGGCGTAACACGTGGCGAGGTACAGCAATCCCACCACCAGGTAGACTTCGATCACACGCCAGGTATTGACGTTGATGCGGATGGCGCCGTAGGTCAGCTCGGGAACCGCGATCGCCGAAGCCAGCGAGGTGTCCTTGAACAGCGATATGAAGGTATTGCCCAGAGACGGCAGCACGATCCGGAACATGAGCGGAATCATCACGAAACGGATCCGTTGCCACCGGTTCAATCCGATCGCCTTTCCGGCCTCGACGTGCCCCTTGCTTACCGCCTCGATGCCGGCACGGAAAATTTCGGTGAGATAGGCGCCGGAATAGATCGCCAGCGCGAACACGAACGACCACAGATTATCCAACACTCTGATGCCGATCAACGGCAGGCCGAAGTAAACGAAGTAGATGATCAACAGCAACGGAATGTTGCGCACGCCTTCGACATACCCGCCGACCAACAGCCGAATCGGGCGCGGCCCGCTGGAGCGGCCAAATGCGGCAACCAGTCCCAGCAGGCTACCGATCGCGAGCGCAAGCACGGCAATGCCGATGCCTAGCAACAGCCCCTTCAGGAGCAGGTCGAAGCTGTCGAAAACCGGGCGCCAGTTGAACTGGTACATCATGTTCTTCGCCCTCTCCACATTCAGTGGGGAGGGCCGGGCGGAATGAAATGGATGAGGGGTTAGTGCCTCACCCCGAACTCGACCGGGAAACCCACGGGCGGCGGAGCCAGTTTGACGCCGAAGAACTTCTGAAAGGCCGCCGCGTAAGCATCGAACTCGACACCGGTCATCCCTTCGTGCAGCACAGTGTTCACGAAGTTTAGCCAGATCGGATCGCCGGGCCGCACCGCGGCCGCGTACGTCTGCGGCGACCAACCGTAGTTGCCTGTTTTGTACTTGTCCGGATTCTGGCGCACCAGCCATCGCACCGTCGAATCGTCGATCGCCGCCGCGTCCACGCGGTCGGAATCGAGCGCCAGGATCGTGTTGGCGACCGAGTCGAACTGCAGCACTTCCGCTTCCGGCATCGCGGCGTGAACGATGCTCTCTGCGTAGACGTTCTGCAATATGGAGACCTTGACCTTCTTTCCCCATTTTGCGAGATCGAGCGCGCCGGCATGCGGGCTGTTCTTGGGCAACAACGTTCCCACACCCTCGCGATAGTACGGAATTGAAAAATCTGCCAGTTGTGCGCGCTGCGCCGTGACCGTCATGAACTGGAACACGACGTCGACTTGGTTGGTCTGCAAGTTGGGGATGCGCGCGTCCGAGGCTTGGCGCACGAACTGTACCTTCGAGGGATCGTCGAACAGGCCCTTGGCGAGCAGGCGCGCCATCTCGATGTCGAAGCCCTGGAGATTTCCCTTCTCGTCCTCGAAGTGCCACGGCGGGTTGGTACTGCCGGTGCCAACGGTCACTGTTCCGCGCTTGAGCACTTCGTTGAGTTTGCTGGTGCCGGGCCCGGTACCAGTGCCGGAACTGCTGCAACCTGCAGCGCCAAGCACGGCCACTCCGGCGCCCAGCTTCAGGGCCGACGATCTCAGGAACCCGCGCCGTGAAGTTTGTTCAGACATAGCACCCCCCGAATCAATTGTTGGATAACGCTGTCCCCCGTAAGTGGGGGCCAGCGGATTTATAGACGACTTCGGTTTGGATTTCCAGTGGCGCGTAGCGCGGCATCATGCGCCTTCGACGCCAGCAATATGGAGGTGCGCAGCCGAACGCGGGCCCACGGAAGTCAGGGCTACGCGACCGTATGGGGTTTCAGTTCTTTGGCTCCTGTGTGTCCGCCGCGATTTCCTTATCGACTCTTTGATGCATCAACTGCCATTGATTCTCGTCCAGGACATAAAGCTCACGAAACAAACGCACTGCTTCCGCCCGTTGATCGCCAGCCGATTTCTCGCACACTCGCATGAACGCCGCGGCAATTGCCAGCGTGGGATCCCAAGTCTCCCGAACTCCGTCGCGAAGCACGGCGACCAGGTATTCGTGTTCGTCTCTCTTGGTCCAGCCCCGGGCTCGCGCCAGGCGGTTCACTTTTTCTTCGAGCACCAGTTTTTGTTGCTGCTCGAAGTCCTCGCCCTGTTTCATCATGCGGTCCACTTCGGCCCGCAGCGGATCGTCCGCAGCGAGCCGGCAACCTGGGAGCGAGATTTCTTCCACCCCAATAGAGGGGGCTGCGTAATGAAGCAGTGCGGTGGCGATGAATGCCAACATTGCTGGACGGCCAAGCATCTTTTTCTCCTTTACAGGTCCTTCCTAGTGGTCCTGTTCAGTCTGCCCAGATACCTACCGGCTGCGACCGATGGCGCGCCATGAACGAGGGCTCAATCTTGCTACAAGATTTGAACTAGAGTTAGGCTACCAACTAGCCGGACACCCCGCACGGCATATTCTTGCTTGCGGTGCGGGGCTCTAGTTGGCATGCGTTCGGATCTCTGGCGCCCTTCCGGAGCAGACGAACCCTTGCTGCACGGACGTTGGCCTTTGGTCGGTTCCCCGGCCGTAAATCCAATACGTAAAGTACAGAGCACCGGGTGTAGCAACGGCCTGACGCTCCAGCACCCGGAACGGCCCGATGTTCACGGACCCTAATTGAGCTACCAGGTTAATGTCTGTGGCCCCACCGAGCGTGTGCGGGATCGCGTGCCCGCGGTGGTAACCGGGCACGGCAGTAAGCGGATGCCCCGCCATACGCGACTTGTCGCGAGCACCGCTGTGCCGCCCCTTACTGATGCCCCATGCGGCAATCAACCGTCCAAGAGCGACATCGAATAGGTACGAGAAGTCGGCCACTGTGGTCTCCACGATGTCATGGTTGTTCGTCGATTGGTCGTAGTCGTCGACCCAGACATCCACCAGATAGGGGATGACGTCCTTCACGAAGACCGTCTCGAGAGTGGCGGGCGTTATCGCAGTCAGAAGGCTGGCGAGCCTTGGATAGGTTGGCACGCGTTCTCCTTTGAAGAGAGAAGATGCAGAGTACTTCAGATGAAATGCAGCAGGCCAAGCCAAGGATGCCCAATGTTGTGGTGAACGGTGGGCCATTGAGGACGGCGCGCAATGCGACATGATGCTCACGGCCCGTCCGTTCCACCTCATTCCTTGGACGCTATTTTGAAGATGCCTCTCGCTTTACGCATACGCTTCTGGATCTCGTTTCCCAATGGCGCGCCGAGCACCATCCTGTGTACGAACTACGATCGCACACTTCACTCTGATAAAACTGTTCGGCATACTCCAGGCACTTGCCGGTAGCACAACCGCCTGACATTCCAACAAACACCAACACTGCAATCCATCCTAAACCGCTGCTTTGGGCGGTTAGTTCAAGATTGGTCACGATCGATTTGGTACAGCATGACCGCTTCATTTTTTACGTCCTAAGAATCTGGCGCACGTACGGCCCACCTTTGGTGAGGGACGGGTGCGGCATTCATCGAACACTCGACTCTTTCGTTCCGATTTTCTCTGCGTCCTCTTCCTCTGCGTCCCTTGTGTCAACACTTCTGATGCCGGCCATCGGGCGGTCAACCCGTCATCCGTCACTTGTCATTGTTTTTTCTTGTGAAACTCCGACCAGGCCCTTTCGTAACTTGCATGCATCGCCTTCCAGGCGCTTTCAACGCCCTTGCTGACTTCCTGCCACGCCGCCTGGCTTGCTTCACGGGTTTCGTTCAGGTGCTTTACGGTTTCGTCGCGCTGCTTTTCCAGCGCCTTGATCTGCGCTTGGTACTGCGCCTTGACGTGCGCCTGTGCCTTCTGCACTTCCGCGTCCCACGTGGCCAGCTTGGCGTTCCACTCGTCTATCTGCTTCTTCATGCGCTCCACATATTCGTCGCGATTGATCATTTCGTCTCCTCCTTGGTCCTCGCTGGACTCCCTTTCCAGATATAGAACATGCCAACCCGTTGCGCCAGAACTACCGGCACGGTGGGCGTCGATCTACGGAATCTTGATTACACTCCCCAAGCCGGCGTAAATGTATTGATCACCCCACATCCGGCGTAGGACAGCGAAGGCCGGCTCGCCGGTGCAATGGCCCGGCGCGAGTCGATCGACCTTGAAGGTTTCGTGCAAGACACCGGCGATACGGGAAATCTGCTCATCGGAGGCGGTCGGCAGATGAAAGCCGCCAAGAATGACATGCAGGTGCCCATCTATTGCAGTGGCGGCCTCGACGATCCGATCGATTCCGGGATGAGAGCATCCGACCACCAGCACCGCACCTTGGGGAGTTCGCAGGACCAGCGAAAGTTCGCGCAACTCCCTGGTACCGGGCGCTTCTGAAACCAGCGCCAGGATGGTGATGCCCGGGGCAATCTCGAAGGTCTTTTCAACCAGTTCGAAATTCGCGCCGACCCAGGCAGTACCGAACTGCATGGTGTCCGGCGGGCGGCCGCCGTAATAGCGCATTGGTTCAGGCAGCGACTCGTCTTTGCGGTAGAACCCGCTGGGTAGCGAACTGCCGAATGCCCCGAACGCTTCCTTGGGTGCGTAGATCGTCACACCGGGATTTACTGCAAGGAGGTGGGAAAGACCCGCAGTGTGGTCGAGATGGCGGTGCGAGATCACGACGAAGTCGAGCTTGCGGAGGTCCACGCCGGCTGCATCGACATTGTCCGCGAAGGTGCGGGCGTTGTTGCCGGTGTCGAATAGGATGCGCTTGCCGTGATACTCGATAAGCACCGCGAATCCCCAGTCTCTCTTCATGGAGGGGCGGTCGCCGAAGGCGTCGTATAGGATCGTAGCCTGGCCGCCTGTGTCGGCGGGACTTGATACGGCGCTCAGGAGCAGAAATCCGAACGCGAACAACCTGAGACAGCTCCACATGTCTAATCCTCCATCTCGGGAAACGCGAGGTGCAGCGAATTTCCGGTCTCGCGATCATGTTCGATCCGCAATTACAGCGTGTCAACCCGGCAGCGGTTCTATGGTGATTTGCAACTTGACCGAGGAATTTTCGGCGGGCGCGCGAATGCGCAAGCAGACTGCCTGCATGATTTTCTCGAAGCCGCCTTCCGACTGCGAGACGGTCTTGTGCGGCCCTGCGTTGACGCTGACCGGCGCGTCTGAGGCGAGTGTAACTTTGCCGCCAAGCACCCCGTCTTCCAGCATTAGTGATCTTATGCCTTCCCAGTTGAAAACCTGTCCAAAGCCTCCCGGCACCTCTCCGTTCACAATGTAGCGGCCAAGAAAGCCGTCGCAGCTCGGCATGGCGAGGTTGATCTCGGTCACGAAGCCCGCAAGGTCGCGCTCTAACCGATACTCCACGGTTAGAGTGCTTCCTTTCACCGAAATTTTCTTGAGCAGTCCGGGGCCTGCTAATTCGAGGGCGGTTGGGCTTGCTGTAAGGAGCACGTACCGAATTGGTTGGGGCTGACCCTCGACCCGGTCAAGGAACATCGCGCGGGGATATGCGTCCGGAGTCAGGTCCTCCGGAGTAACTGGATGCTTGAAGTTGACGCGGTCGTGAGCGGAGGCAATGCCGTCTCCAGAATGACCGCCGTGGCCGCCTTCGCGGATTCTGCGGTAGTAATGTTCCGTACGCCGCGCCAGAGTGTCGCCGAAGTTCTGGCGCAGCACATAGAAATCCAGCTCATGGATCGCACCAAGGCCATCGTCCCGGACCACGGCCTGCAGGGTGCCGCTATTCAGGAAAATCTCGTCCCGCCCGTCGAGATCCAGGTCGAGCGTCGTTTCCTTGCGCGGGGATGCCTTGTCGAGCAGCGCCTCGAGTTCGACGATTGCATTCCACACCGATCGGCGCAGGTGCGGCAGATAGATGCCGCCGAACAGGCCATGCCAGTAGGCGTCGTTCGACTGCGTCAGGTGAAGCAACTCGCGCATGCGCGGCTTTGCCTTTCTGCCCAGCGCGGCGACCCGGCCGGAAACTTGCAGCATGCGCTTGTGCATCCAGTTGGACTCGGCGTAGCGTGAGATGAAGTTGCGCCAGATACCGCCGCGCAGGAAAGGCTTGCTGCTGTCGTAACGCTTCTGTTCCTTTTCCTGCTTCACCAGGGCAGAGAACGCGTCGGCCCGATCGGCGTCCAGAGTCCATTCGTTCATCTCTATGTACGAGGTTGCAGGCAAGTACACTACGCCACGCGTGCGCTTTTGTTTTTCGAAGTCGCGGTAGAGCACCGGATCGATTAGCGACGATGCCAGCACGCCTTCGATAAACAATTTCAACCACTCCTTCTCGTACACCCATTGGTAAGTCTCGGGCCAGATGCCGAGCTTCTCGATATCGTCGAAGTAGATCGCGGCGGCAGCGCCGTCTTCGGTGGCGCGCGATTCCAGATACCGGATTGCCTCGGGCGCGGTTGAAAAAGGGATCCGGTAGCGCAGCGCTTCGGAGATCGGGAACAGGTCGAGGCGGATGCCGCCTTCCTCGGTGCTGAAGTAGCCGGTCAACTCCTCGCTATGCTTGCCGGCGCAGAGAAAATGGTAATCGTCCACGGTGACATAGCGGATGCCCGAATCGGCTAACGACGGGCCGACCGCCGATTCCCATACCCGCTCGGTGAGCCAGGCGCCACTGGGACGCTGTCCAAATGCCGCTTCGAGGCGATCGGACAAGGCAACAAGCTGAGAACGCCGGTCGCGCTCCGGGATCGAGGCAAGCACCGGTTCGGTGTCGCCACCGCCGAACATCTCCACCTGGCCGCGTGCCACCATTTCGCGCAACTTCGCCATGTCTTCCGGAAAATGCGTGAGCAAGAAACCCAGCAACCAGCCGCTGAAGTGCACGGACAGCTTGAAGTCCGGATATCGGTAGACCGTTTCGATGAAAGGCTTATAGCAACGCGCATGCGCGTCATTCAGCACTTCCTCGAAATTGCCCGCGGGTTGGTGTGCATGCACCCCGAACAAGAGCGACACTTTTCTAGCATCGGGGGACGCAGGAGTCACAAGTAGAAATCCGAAGAATTTGCGTGATGCGTTGTTACAGTTTTTTGGATCTTGGCCAGCTCGAGCCTGCCTGCTACGGTGACAACTGAAGCACTAAACTTGGACCGCGATTCTCATTTTGAGGTCAATTTTTCTTTGCGGTTCTCGGTGTCGTCTATGGCAAATATGCACTTCAAGAAGCGCGGCGCATGGCGCCGCCGAGTTCGGCCTTGCCGCCGCCCTGGCTAAGCGGCACATCGAGTTCGGCCGGGGCCGGCAGTCTGAGGAGCCGGTAGAAATTGGCGAGTTTCTGGCGATACAGGCGGTCGAAAGCCAGCACGGACTCGCTGGGATTGTAATCACCGAACCACCAGAACCAGTCCGAAGCTTCGCAATCAGCGAGCTGGCGAGTCGCATCCGCAAGTTCCTGCACTGTTAGACGCCCGCTAACCGCCACCAGATCGAAGCTCTGCTTGGCGACACAGAGCAGGTCCCAGGCACGGTTTTTTTCCGGGGAGCCGATCCAGGTGGCGAGATTGCCGTAAACCCAACTTCCCGCGACCAGCGCGGGCATCGGTTCCGCGTGCCGCCGCTCGTCGAGAATCCGCGCAAAAGTAGTGGTCTCGATTCCGGGATGCGTTTCCAGTGCGCCGTACAACTCGTCGAGAAAGAAGTAGCCGTTGTAGGGGTAGTACTCCCAGGCGTTTTCGCCATCCAGAATCACGCTGACAACCGGGCGCTCGTATGCATCGCCATGCTCGATGATTCCTTTCAATTCGCCGACGAAATGCGCGGCCGCGTCCTTGCCATGCCACTTGCAGTATTCGAAACCGATCAGGTCAGACAGGCGGTCGTCGCGAAAGAAGCAGGTAACCGGTGCGTGAGTGCTGTTGTGCCGGTAAGGGCGGTACAAAAAATTGTGCCGCTCCGGGATCGGCGCGTTATTTTTGCGCAGGCTGTTCTCCAGCACGCCTTCGCCGCTGGCGATCCATTCGCACCCGCCCTCCGCCAGAAGGTCCACGAAAACCTGCGATACGGCCCCTTCTGCCGGCCACATGCCACGCGGCGGTCGGCCAAAGCGGCGCGCGTGACTTTCCCTGGCGGCGGCGATGTGCGCCGACGCGCGCGTGCGTCCGCCCGGGTAGTGAGAGCTCTGTGGCAGCGGTGCACCGGAGACGGTTTCACGCGCAGCCTCGAAGGAGATCAGCAGTGGTCCGATCGGGTGGAATGCGGGACTGGTGGTGAGTTCGATACGTCCTTGCGCGGCGAGCTTGGCATAGCGTGGCACCAACGCGCTGGTTTCGCGGCCGATCATCTCGAGGAGTGCCATGCGGTCGGCGTGGGAGAAATTCTGCGCCTTCGCCAGCAATTGCGGAACGGTCTGATCACGCCGGCGCACGGTCTCGCCTACCCAGGCCAGGTGATACCAGGTGAGCAGATCTCCGAGATACTGCGCGGAAAGATAATCTTCTCCGCCGGCTCCGGGTTGCTGCGTAAGAGTATAGAAGTCCCACAACCGCTGATACGCCGGATACGGCTCGATCATCTTGTGATGGTTGGCCTTGAAGCAACAGCGCAGCACCAGGTCGCGTTCGGCGGCGTCGAGGCGGTACAGATCGGGATGGGCAAGCAGCCGCAGGAGCGGATCGTGAAACCGTCCGGCGGCGAACTGGCCGGCGTAATCTTCGAGTTGGTCGAGCAGCACCGGAGTGAAATTGACCACTGCGCGCACCTTCGGATGGTTCTCCAGGTGCGCGGCCATGTCGCTGTAATCCTTGATCGCGTGCAGATACACCCACGGCTGGGCATATTCGCCGGTGGCGTGGTCGCGGAAATCCGGCTGGTGCATGTGCCACAGCAGGACCAAGTCCAGCTTTGAATTGCTGTTCATGTCCCGCCGTCAACGTTGGTGTAACACTTCCTGACCCAGCATGTCCGGCGTGATCAGGGTAATGCCCCGCGCGGAGACATGAAAGCGCTTGCGGTCTTCCGCCGGATCGAACCCGACTGCGAGCCCTTCGGGCAAGGTGCAGCGCTTTTCCACCACCACACGCTTCAGGCGAACGCTCCGGTGCACTTCGACGTCCGGAAGAATCACGGAGTCTTCGATGCTGCTGTAGCTGTGCACGCGTACGTTCGAAAACAGCAGCGAACGCGCGATCCTTGCACCGCTGATAATGCAGCCGCCGGAGACGACCGAATCCACCGCCATGCCGCGCCGCCCATCATCGTCGTCGAAGACGAACTTGGCCGGCGGCAATTGCTCCTGGTGCGTCCAGATCGGCCATTCGGTGTCGTACATGTTGAGATCCGGCGTGACTCGCGTTAAATCCATGTTCGCTTCCCAGTAAGCATCCACTGTGCCCACGTCCTTCCAGTACGCCGGCTTGCCTTCCATTCCGACACAACTGTCGCCGAAACGCTGAGCAAACACGCGATATCGCGGCACCAGGTGGGGAATGATGTCCCTGCCGAAGTCGTGGCTAGAGTCGGGTGTGTCAGTGTCGCGCGTGAGCTGTTCGTACAGAAATGGTGCATTAAATACGTAGATGCCCATGCTGGCGAGCGAAAGCGCCGGATTGCCGGGGATAGACGGTGGTTGCGCCGGTTTTTCCTGAAACGCGGTCACGCGCCAGTCTTCGTTCACCGCCATCACGCCGAATGCCTTCGCTTCCTCGACTGGCACCTCCAGACAGGCCACCGTCATGTCGGCGTTCTTGGCCACGTGATGCGCGAGAAGCTTGCCGTAGTCCATCTTGTAGATGTGATCGCCGGCGAGAATCAGGATATGGTCCGGTTCGTAGGAGCGCAGGATGTCGAGGTTCTGGAACACCGCGTCTGCCGTGCCCTGGTACCAGTTCTCCTCATGGGTACGCTGGGAGGCGGGCAGGATGTCTACGAACTCCTGGAAACGCCCGTCCAGAAAACTCCAGCCGCGCTGGATATGCCGGATCAGGCTGTGCGACTTGTACTGAGTGGCGATGCCGATGCGGCGGATCCCGGAGTTGACGCAGTTCGACAGCGGAAAATCGATGATGCGGAATTTTCCGCCGAAAGGCACTGCCGGTTTTGCCCTCCAGTCCGTGAGGTTCCTCAGCCGGCTGCCGCGTCCTCCCGCAAGTACCAGTCCGTAGGTGTTCTTGGTGATGAGGCTGACGAAACGGACGTTTGAGTCAGGATGGGACACACATGGCTCCTGGTGCACACGTAGAAGGATCGGAAGCGTCGGCCGCGCGGACGTCTCCGCTTGTCATAAACCTTTGAGCAGTATCAAAAATGCAGAGGAGCGGCAAACTGCCCCCTTATAATAGGTGCAGCCTCGCCCGCAGTCACGGATTCCGTGCATTGTCCGAGCGAAATTGTCCCGCCATTGCCCATGAAAGCAACTGTTTCCGCCACCGCCGAAGCGGACCTCGACGCCCTGGTCGGCGCGCGTCATCACGATCCGTTCGGTGTGCTTGGTCTGCATCGCGACGGAAAGGGCTGGGTGCTGCGCGTGTTGCGGCCTTACGCCTCCGAGGTTGCCGTGAGCACCCCAACCGGGTTCGTGAAGATGGAAAGAGTGCACCCCGACGGCGTGTTCGCCTGGCGCGGGACCAAGGCGCCGCCTCAGCCGGCGCGCTTGCAGGTAAACGAGTCGGGGCAAAGCATCGAATACGTCGACCCTTATGGTTTTCGCCCTACCATCAGCGCGGACGAACTGTATCTGTTCAATGAAGGCAGACTCGAGCAGGCGTATCGCATGCTCGGCAGCCGCACCGAGCTACGCGAAGGTGTGTCCGGCGTGCGTTTCGCGTGCTGGGCCCCGAATGCGGAAAGGGTCAGCGTCGTGGGCGACTTCAACCGCTGGGACGGGCGGGCGCTCCCGATGGCCACGCACGGCGTGAGCGGCGTCTGGGAACTGTTCGTCCCAGGGTTGGGCGAGGGCACGCTCTACAAATACGAGATTCGTAACCGCAACACCGGCGAAATTCTGGTCAAGACCGATCCCTACGCACATGCCTATGAGCTGCGCCCCGTAACCGCCGCACGCGTCAATGCGGATCAAGCCTACGCCTGGCGAGACGAAGGCTGGATGAAAGCGCGCGCCGGCAACGATTGGCTGCACGCGTCGATCAACGCTTACGAAGTGCATCTGGGTTCATGGCGGCGTCACCCCGACGGGCGCTTCTACAGCTACCGCGAGCTTGCCGAAAGCCTGGTTCCTTATGTGAAGGAAATGGGCTTCACCCATATCGAGCTGTTGCCGGTCTCCGAACATCCGCTGGACGAATCCTGGGGTTACCAGACCACCGGTTATTTCGCGGCGACCAGCCGATTCGGCTCGCCAGAGGATTTCAAGTTCTTTGTGGACGTCTGCCACCAGGCCGGCATCGGAGTAATCCTCGACTGGGTGCCGGCGCATTTTCCGACCGATGCATTTGCGCTGGCGCGTTTCGACGGCACAGCGCTTTACGAGCACGAGGATCCGCGCCTCGGTTTTCACCAGGACTGGGGGACGCATATCTTCAATTACGGCCGCAACGAGGTGAAAAGTTTCCTGCTCTCGAGCGCGCACTATTGGCTCGGCGAGTGCCACGTGGACGGCTTGCGGGTAGACGCGGTGGCTTCGATGCTCTATCTCGATTACTCGCGCAAGGCCGGTGAGTGGATCCCGAACAAGTTCGGCGGCCGTGAGAACCTGGAAGCGATCGATTTTCTGCGCCAGTTGAACGTCATGGTCCATCGCGACTTCCCGGGCGCACTCACTTTCGCAGAGGAATCCACGGCATGGCCGATGGTGTCGCGGCCGACCTATATCGGCGGCCTGGGGTTCTCGATGAAATGGAACATGGGATGGATGAACGACACGCTTGCCTATATGCGCCAGGACCCGGTACACCGGCGTTATCACCACAACCAGCTCACGTTCGGCCAGCTATACGCCTACACCGAGAATTTCATGCTGCCGTTTTCGCACGACGAGGTGGTTCACGGCAAGGGTTCGCTGCTGGGCAAGATGCCCGGGGACGCCTGGCAGAAATTCGCCAACGTGCGCCTTTTGCTCAGCTACCAGTTTGCTTCGCCAGGCAAGAAGATCAATTTCATGGGCAACGAACTGGCCCAGGGCCGGGAATGGCGCACCGATTGGGAACTCGACTGGGGATTGCTCGGCATCGATTGGCACCGGGGCGTACAGACCATGCTGCGCGACCTGTCGCGGCTTTACCGCGAACAGCGTGCGCTACACGACCAGGACTTCGAATCCGCCGGTTTTAGCTGGATCGACTGTCACGACGCCGACCAGTCCATCCTTGCATTCGAGCGCTGGGCGCGCGATGGTTCGGTGGCTGTAGTGGCGCTGAATTTCACGCCCGTGCCCCGCCATGGCTACCGCATTGGCCTGCCCAAGGCCGGCGTCTGGCACGAGGCATTCAACAGCGACTCGGCGTTCTACGCTGGTGCCAATGTCGGCAATTCGGGTGCCATCGATACCCAGCCGCTGGCGTGGATGGACCGCAGCCAGTCCGCCGAAATCACGCTGCCCCCGCTCGCCGCGCTCATCCTTCTGCATCAAGGTTGATGTGCGTGAGTGCCGCCGATGCCTGACGGGAAACTCAAAGTCCTGTTTGCCACTTCCGAAGTCGCACCGCTGATCAAGACCGGCGGGCTTGCTGACGTGAGCGCCGCACTGCCGGCAACTTTGATGGGACTGGGCGTAGATATCCGTGTGTTGGTGCCGGGGTATCCGCAAGTGATGGACGCGCTCAAGACCAAAGGCAGGGCGGCCTTGCTGCCCGCGTTGCCGGGAATGCCGCCGGCGCAATTGATCGCTTCCAAGCTGCCTTCGGGGGTGCCGCTGCTGGTGATCGAAAGCGCGATTTACCAGCGAAGCGGCGGGCCCTACCAGGATGCGGCCGGCAACGACTGGCTCGACAACGACTTGCGTTTCGGGCTGCTTTCGTACGTCGGCGCGCTGCTGTCCACGCCGGATTCGCCGTTTCCATGGAAGCCGGACATCGTTCATAGCAACGACTGGCAAACCGGGCTCATTCCCGTGTACCTGCATTACCTGACGGGTGCGCGGGCGAAAGCGGTGATTACCATCCACAATTTAGCGTTTCAGGGAATATTTCCCGCGGAAACCACCGCCCGGCTTGGGCTGCCGCCGCAAGCATTCTCTGTGAACGGTGTCGAATACTACAGCAAGACCTCGTTTCTCAAAGGCGGCCTGCAATTCGCCGATCGTATTACAACGGTCAGTCCAAGCTACGCGGAAGAAATTCAGCGCGAACCGCTGGGGATGGGACTGCAGGGATTGCTGTCGCAAAGAAAGCACGTGCTCGACGGAATTCTCAACGGCATTGACACCGACGCGTGGGACCCGGAGTCCGACCCCTATATCGACCGCTATTACAACGCTTCCAGGCTCGCCGCCAAACAGGACAACAAGCGCGCGTTGCAGATTCGCATGGGTTTACGCGACGAACCCGAAATACCGCTGTTCGGTGCGGTGAGCAGGCTCACCCAACAGAAAGGCCACGATGTACTCGCCGACATCGCCATCGATTTGCTCAGCCTGCCGGCACAAATAGTGGTGCTGGGCTCCGGAGACCCGCAGTTGCAGCGGCGTTTTCAGGAACTGGCCCAGTTGCATCCGGGCAAGGTTGCGGTACAGATCGGCTTCGACGAGAGTTTGTCACACCAGATCGAGGCCGGAGCGGACTGCTTCGTGATGCCTTCGCGCTTCGAGCCCTGCGGCCTGAACCAGATGTACAGCCAGCGTTATGGCACCCCGCCGGTGGTGCACGCGACAGGGGGTCTGCGCGATTCGGTGGTGGATTCAACGCCGGAGACCTTGAAGACGCGTACGGCGACCGGCTTCATATTCGCTCCGGTGAACCGCGACACATTGCTGGAAGCCTGCCGGCGCGCGGTGGCGGCGTACCACGACAAGAGGGTCTGGCGGCAATTGCAGAAGAGCGGCATGAGCCGCGATTTCAGCTGGGAGGCCCGGGCGCAACAGTATCTGGACCTCTATCACGGACTGCTGGAGTAAAATGCCGGTTCCCTGCCCGCCGTGTTCGCTCACGTTTGCGGCGCAACAACACCAACCGACGGAGGATCGTTAGCCATGATCGGAGATCGCATCGAAGTCAACATAGCCGGTGGGCTCGATATCGCGCTGCCACGGATGGTGCACGTGCGGCAGAAGTTCCAAACAAGGAAACTCGACAGCGTCACCAAGACGGTGGTTGAGCAATTCAAGCGGCCGGAAGTGCGCGGCAAAGTGAAGTCCGGAATGACCATTGCGGTCGGCTGTGGTTCGCGAGGCATCAACAACATCGCCGAGTGCGCGAAAGCGGTCGTCGCCGAACTCAAGGCGCTGGGTGCGAAGCCGTTCATTTTCCCGGCGATGGGCAGCCACGGCGGCGCCACCGCCGAAGGCCAGCGCGAGGTGCTGGAGAGCTACGGCATCATCGAAAGTTATGTCGGCTGCCCGATCCGCGCAACCATGGACGTGGTCGAACTGGGTAAACTCGAAGACGGCATGCCTGTGTACATGGACAAGTTCGCCGCCGAAGCCGATGCGGTGGTGATAATTCCGCGCGTCAAGCCGCACACCAATTTCCGCTCCCCGATCGAATCCGGCATCGTCAAGATGCTGGCCATCGGCATGGGCAAGATCATCGGTGCGACCACGCTGCACACTTACGGCATGGACATGTTCGGGGAACTGTTGCCGAAGACCGCCCGGCTGATCATGGCTAAAAAGAATTTCCTGTTCGGTGTGGCGATGGTGGAGAACGCCGCCGACGAAACCGCAGTCATCGAGATTGTGCCATCTGAACATGTGTGGGATCGCGAACCGGTGCTGCTGACCAAGGCCAAGGAGTTGATGCCGCGCCTGCAATTCGACGAGATCGATGTACTGGTGGTGGAACGTATCGGCAAGAATATTTCCGGTTCGGGAATGGACCCGAACATCACCGGGCGCAACTGCCGCTTCATCGAGTGGAATATGAAACCGCTGGTGAAGAAGATCGCGGTGCTCGGGCTTACCCCCGAGACCCATGGCAATGCCACCGGACTGGGTGCCGCCGATGTGATCACCATGCGCCTTTACAAGGAAATCGACATCGCCAAGACCTACGCCAACATCATCGCTTCGACGTACCTCGACGGGGCCGCCATCCCGATGATCATGAACACCGACGAGGAAGCCATCCGCCTCGCGGTGAAGACGGTGGTACGCATGAAGCCGCAGGACACGCGTATCGTGCGTATCCCCAACACGCTCGAGATCATGGATATCCACGTCTCCGAGCCACTGCTACCGGTCATCAAGGCCAATCCGTCTCTGTTCGAGATCGTCGGCCAGCCCGAGGCGATGAAGTTCGATGCCAAGGGCACGCTGTATCCGATGCTCGCCAAACACCGGGAGCACGCGACTGCCTGAGGCCGTCGGTACATGCATATTCATCTAGACGCAGTTGGCGGCGTCGCGGGCGACATGTTCATCGCCGCCATGCTCGACGCGTTTCCCAATCTGCGCGACGGCATGGTCTCGGCGATTCGTGCCGCGGGCCTGCCCGCCGAAGTGCACGTCGGTGTCGCCGAACATCGCGACCACGCGCTTACCGGCCTGCGTTTCCGAGTCACGGAGCCGCGCGAGGCCGGGGCGCTGGTCGGCGCGCACCATCACCCGCACACGCCGTTCGCCGAAATCCGCGCGCACTTGCAGGCATCCGCGCTCATGCCCGCTGTGAAGGAGCACGCAGTCGGCATCTTCACTGTGCTCGCTGAGGCCGAAGCCGGGGTGCACGGCAAGACCGTGGATACGGTGAGCTTCCACGAGGTCGGTGAATGGGACTCGATCGCCGACATCGTTGGGGCCGCGTTCATCGTCGAGGCGCTTGCGCCTACCACATGGTCGGTGAGCGCGCTTCCGTTGGGGAACGGCCGGGTCAGGACCGCACACGGGGCCTTGCCGGTTCCCACGCCTGCCGCTGTGCGGTTGCTCGAAGGGTTCGAATTTGTAGACGACGGACTCGAGGGAGAGCGCGTCACCCCGACCGGTGCCGCAATCCTCAGGTATCTTGCTTGCACACAGGCCGGCGATCGGAAGCCGCGCAAGCTGCTGCGCACCGGCATCGGTTTCGGCACCCGCACCTTTCCGGGACTCAGCAACGTGCTGCGCGTCCTGGCCTTCGACGCGGCGCACGCCGGATCGAGTGGCGACGAAGTCGCCCAGATCCTATTCGAAGTCGATGACCAGACGCCAGAGGATCTGGCGATCGCTATCGACAAGCTGCGCGCACAGCCATCCGTGCTGGACGTGCTGCAAACCCCCGCTTTCGGCAAGAAAGGAAGGATGACCATGCATATCCAGGTGCTCGCCAGTCCGGCGGACCTGGAAAATGTTTTCGACGCGTGCTTCAACGAAACCACCACCATCGGCTTGCGTTACCAGGTTCTGCAACGACGTAAGTTATCTCGGACCGGTACGACGGTGGAAACTGGCGGAAAGCAGGTACGCGTGAAAGTCACCGAAAGGCCGGGGAAAACCACCGCCAAGGCGGAGGCCGACGATCTGCTCAACGTGATCGGCGGTCGCGCCGAGCGCGAACAGTTGAGGCGGGGTGCCGAGCAGGTGGTGCTGAGAAAGGAACGCAAGTGAATGAGGTCGGACCCAAGCTCGCTGAACTGGAAGGCGTGCTGCGCGGAATTGGTCCTGTTGCCGTCGCCGTAAGCGGCGGGGTCGATAGCCTCACGCTGGCGGTGTTCGCGCACCGGACTTTCCGCGAGGATGTGCAGATGTTTCACGCGGTGTCGCCTGCAGTGCCGCAGGAGGCCACTGCGCGGGTACAGGCACTCGGGGATAGCGAAGGCTGGGCCTTGACCGTGATCAGCGCGGGCGAATTCGACGACGTGGACTACCGCCGCAACCCGGTCAACCGCTGTTTTTTCTGCAAGACCAATCTGTACGGTGCGCTCGCTCCACGGACCACGGCGCAGATCGTCTCCGGCACCAACCTGGATGATCTCGGCGAATACCGGCCTGGCCTCGCCGCAGCGAAAAATTACGGCGTGCGCCATCCTTTCGTAGAGGCCGGTATCGACAAGAATACGGTGCGGACGATCGCGCGGCATCTCGAGCTGGCGGAGGTCGCTGAACTGCCGGCGGCGCCTTGCCTGTCGAGCCGCATCGAAACCGGCATCCCAATCGACCCGAGCATGCTCAAGTTGGTGCACGCGGCCGAGCGGTTGGTGTCGCAGGCATTGGTGCCGCGCACTGTGCGTTGCCGGGTCCGCGCAAAAGGTGTGGTCGTCGAACTGGATGAACAGAACCTTGCTGAGCTTGATGAGTCGCGACGGGCGTCGCTGTCGGCGCAGGTCGGCCGCCTGTTCAGTGATGGCGGCTTCGATTTCTCGGTGTCACTCGCGCCTTATCGCAGTGGCAGCGCATTCCTGGTCAGGGGAAGAGCGACGGCGTGAAATAGACAGCGCAATATGACCCTGCACAAAGACGTAATGCTGGATTTCGCGCGCGATGCCCGCACCGGACTGGACGAGGCGGTGCTGTGTGCGTCCAAAACCGTGCTGCATCTGACCACGATCCTCGACCAGGTGCAGGAAAAGGGCCGAAGTATCCTGCTGACCCGGCTGCTGCCCGAACAGTTCACGGAACTTCCGGTGCAGCATCGCGAGAACATTGATTACGAACCGCTGTCGCGCACCGGCTATTTCGGCGGCACCTATCAACTCAAGACCGAAACGCAGATCGCCGTGGTGGCGGCGGGTACTTCGGACGTGGCGGTCGGCAGGGAGGCGGTACGCACACTGCGTTTTTACGGCGAACCGGCCGCCGAAATTAACGACGTCGGGGTGGCGGGTTTGTGGCGCCTGCTGGAACGCATCGAAGAAATGCGCAAGATGAAAATCGTGATCGCGGTTGCAGGAATGGACGCGGCGTTGCCCACCGTGGTCGGCGGGCTGGTTTCAAGCGTGGTGATCGGCGTGCCGACCTCGGTCGGTTACGGGGTCGCTACCGGTGGCGAAACCGCCCTGCGCGCCATGCTGGCGAGCTGTTCGCCCGGGTTGCTGGTCACCAACATCGACAATGGCTTCGGCGCCGCCTGCGCTGCACTGCGAATTCTGCACACCGCGTAAAAAAGGCCCGGCCGCCGCGAGGCAACCGGGCCCGGGTTTTTCAAAACGTTACTTCAGATCGTTCTTCACCGCATCGAGCGCGGCCTGGGCGCACGTGCCGTCCTGCTCGGCGGACGCGCCGGACACGCCGATCGAACCAATGTGCTTGCCATCGCCGGTCAGAATCGGCAGGCCACCCTCAAATGTTACGATGCCGGGCACGAATGCGATGCCCGGTACCTTGGCGGCAATCTCGCCGATTTGCTTTGTGGAGAACGGCAAGCCGGCCGACGTGGCTGCCTTGAGCTGGGCGATTTCAACGCTTTTCAGGAACGAATCATCCATGCGGGAGAAATGCTTCATGTTCCCGCCGGAATCCAGGATGGCGATGTTCATTTTCCAGCCTTCCTGTTTGGCTCTGGCTTCGCAAGCCGCGGCCATCTTCTTGGCCACTTCCAAGGACAGTATGGGGCGTTGCTCGATCGCGGAAGCCGCGCTCGCGGCAACCAGCAGCGTCGTAAAAGTGACGGAAAGCAAGGTTTTCTTCATCTTCATTTTCCTCTCAGGTTTGAAAACTGCCGAAGGTACGAGGCGCAGATCGGACCCGATCCGCGATGTGCCCCAAAAGCGGGGTGTCAATATACCCCGGGGGTTTGACGCGCCGATTACAGAAAGTTCCCCGTGGCGCCGTCACGTTTTCCCTTCGAGGCTGGGGAAAAAGCGTTAAGACGCAACATCAACCGCGACGGATCGGTATCGGCAATGACAAGTTCGCGGTGCGGCGGGCGCAGTAAGCCTTCGGCGACGGCGTGGTCGAGCATGGCGAGCATGCGGTCGTAGTATCCGGCAACGTTGAGCAAGGCGCACGGCTTGCCGTGGAAACCAAGCTGCGACCAGGTGAGAACTTCGAAAAACTCGTCGAGCGTGCCGAATCCGCCCGGCAGGGCAATGAAGGCATCCGAGAGGTCATTCATCAGCGCCTTGCGCTCGTGCATGGTTTCCACGACCAGGAGTTCCGTCACCCCACGGTGGCCGACCTCCTTATCGAGCAGGGATTGGGGAATGACGCCGATTACTTCGCCGCCAACCCCGAGGGCCGCGTCCGCGAGCACACCCATCAGTCCGACATTGCCGCCGCCATAGACGATGCCCAACTTGTGCTCGACCAAGACGGCGGCCAGCGCCCGCGCTGCTTCAGCATATTCGCTGCGAACCCCGGAGTTGGATCCGCAGAAAACGCAGATGCGCCTCATCCCGGGTTCAGAACTCGATCCACCCGACGTCGCGAAAGTAAAGGACGATCGCGTTCCTCTTGATGGGACCGTCTTCGATGCCGTCGTGATCGAATTGGGGCAGAGTTTCAGTAAGCTTGTCGCGGATCGCGCGCTTCTGCAAAACGAATGCGGTGGCGGTGTGGATGATGCGATAGGGGTCGTGGTTCTCGCTGCGCACTAATTGCACATCTGCAGTGCCGCCGCTTGGGTAGATGATGATGCTGCTCTTGTCTTGCTGCCGGCACAGCACTGCCCAATCCCGCTCACCGGGTTTGAAGAACTGGCCCTGGATGACGTTGTGGCGAGCGTCCCACTTGGTGAACTTTGGAACCATGCAGCCACGCTTCTCCAGGTCTGCCTTGATGACCGCCGGCAACCCCCGCACCTGCTTCGGTTCGAGATAGCGGAAATCCGGCCATTCCTTCTGGATCTCACCGGGCGCAGTCTGCGCGCTCACCACTCCGGCAAACACGGTCGAGATCGCCAATGCGAGTCCGAGTTTGATCATTGCGCGGCGTCCGGCGAAAGGCTCATGCAGCCAAACGAAAACCCATGAACTGCCAGCGGTCCTGCGGGTAGAAGAAATTGCGGTAGCTGGCGCGAATATGCGTAGCCGGTGTGACGCAGGAGCCGCCGCGCAATACCAGCTGGCTGACCATGAACTTGCCGTTGTACTCGCCAAGCGCGCCGCCAGTAGTTCGGTAGCCGGGATACGGGCTGTAGGCGCTTTGCGTCCATTCCCAAACGTCGCCGAAGAACTGGCTCGCGCCATCGCGGGCCGGTTGCGGATGGAGGTGCCCGCTTTCCAGGAAATTGCCGCCGAGCGTTTGCGTGCCCGCGACGGTCTCCCATTCGAATTCCGTGGGCAGGCGCTTGCCGGCCCAGCGTGCAAACGCATCGGCTTCGTAGTAGCTCACATGACAGACGGGTTCGCCGGGCTCCACGCGCCGATACCCGGCAAGCGTCATCTGCCACCATTCGCCGTCCTGTTGTTCCCAGTACAGCGGTGCGGTCCAATGCGCCTCTTTGACTTTGCGCCATCCGTCGGAAAGCCAGAAGGTCGGTTGCCGGTAGCCGCCGGCTGCGATGAACTCGATGTACTCGGCGTTGGTGACCGGCCGCGATGCGAGGGAGAATTCGTCAACGAAGCGGCGGTGGCGCGGAGACTCGTTGTCGAAGGCGAATCCTTCCCCGCCATGCCCGAAGGCGTACATGCCGGACGGAAAATGAAGCCAATCGAGCGGCGAGCTATCGCGCAAGTGCGGTGTCACCGCCTCGCGATACGCAGGCCTGAGCGGATTGCACGCGAACAGATGTTTGATGTCGGTGAGCAGTAGTTCTTGATGCTGTTGTTCGTGATGCATACCGAGTGTGGCGCGCGCCCGAATCTCTTTTGCATCGACGGGGTCTGGGGCCTCGAGCAACATGCCCATGCGCTGATCCACGTATTCCCGGTATGCCCTGATTTCTTCCACCGAGGGCCGGGACAGCAGGCCGCGTTGAAGCCGTGGGTGGAATTCGCCCACGCTTTCGTAATACGAGTTGAAGAGGAATCCGAAGCGGGGATGAAACGGCCGGTACTCCGGCAGGTACGGGATCAACAGAAAATTCTCGAAGAACCACGTGGTATGCGCAAGATGCCATTTGGCAGGGCTGGTTTCGGGCGCGCTTTGCACCACGCAGTCTTCCGCATGAAGGGGTTCGCATAATTGGACGGTCAGGTCGCGGACCCCACGCAAGGCATCAAGCAGTCCATCACGGCCGACGGCCTGGGAACGGGATTGGAGCGGACGATTCATGGTGCTTCTCCGAACGATGTCTGCAAGTTTAAGTCCGATTGTGCAGGACCGACAAACGCGGTGTCGTCGACCGCAATCGACATTTCTTGAACTATCAGTTGGTTACGGCCTCGCCTTCTCTGTGCAACGAGATAGGCGTAGGTTTGGAACCCAGCGCCCGGAAGGAATTCAATGAAAACCCTACGCGAACCATTGGTTGCACCGAGTCCAGCCAATGTTACGGTTATTTCGCTCGGCGGAGCCGGTGAGATCGACGCTCACGAAGTGCTTGCCGATCTCGGCAGCGATCCAAAACGCTTGTCGCCGAAGCTTTTCTACGATGCACGCGGCAGCGAACTCTTCAATGCCATCTGTGAAACCGCCGCGTACTACCCGACACGTAGCGAGCGCGGCATTCTCAACGACAATGCCGGGGAGATAGCACGGGCCGTCGGACCAGACTGCGTGGTGTTCGAATTCGGCCCAGGTGACATGTCGAAAGTACGCCTGCTTCTGCCGCGGCTCCTGCCCTCAACTTACGTTGGCATCGACATTGCGAGGGTACAGCTCGTAACGGCGGCTGAGGCGCTTGCGTTCGAGAATCCGTGGCTCGAGGTCTTCGCCGTTTGCGCCGATTTCGGGGTCGGGCTGCCGGAGCAATTACCGCTCCCGCCCGGCCGCCGCATCGCCTTCTTCCCCGGCTCGACCATCGGCAATTTCGAACCCGATGACGCGCGCGCATTCCTCGGATTGCTTGTGCGCATGGTGGGCACGGATGGCGGCGCGATCGTCGGTGTGGATTTCAAGAAACCGACGGTAGTGCTCAATCGCGCCTACAACGATCCGGAAGGGCTGACCCGCGCATTCAATCTCAATGTCCTAACCCGGCTAAATCGCGAACTGGGTGCGGATTTCGACGAACGCCGTTTTCGCCACCACGCCTTCTACAACGAAGCTCTCGGGCGCGTGGAAATGCACTTGGTGAGCATGGTCTCTCAGGTCGTGCACTTCGGCGGAATGCAGATCTCTTTCGGAGCCGGCGAATCCATCCACACCGAGAACTCCTATAAGTACACGCCTGAGAGCTTCGCCGCGCTGGCAAACGAGGCAGGATTTGGCGCGCACCGTCTGTGGACCGATACGCGCAATTATTTCGGGGTTTTCTTTCTGAGCGTGACCTAGCGCGGCGTCGCTGCGGCGTGACCGCCGAGATAGGCGGCGCGTACTTCATCATTGCCGAGCAATTCCTTCGGCGAACCTTCGATTCTCATTTCGCCGGTCTCGAGCACGTAGCCACGATTGGCCACCGACAGCGCCATGTGGGCATTCTGCTCCACCAGCAGTATTGTCGTACCGCGCGCGTGTATTTCACGGATGGTGGCGAACAATTGCTGCACGATCAGCGGGGCCAGACCCAGCGATGGTTCGTCAAGCAGCAGCAGCTTCGGCCTCGCCATCAGCCCCCTCGCCACGGCAAGCATCTGCTGCTGGCCGCCGGAGAGCGTCCAGCCGAGCGCGTTCCCGAAGGGCTTGATCACCGGGAAAACCTCGAACATGCGGGCCACCTCCTCATCCATCTGCTTTTTGGGAAGTCGCCCACGATTGGAAGTGCCGAGCATGATGTTTTCGCGTACCGTAAGGCCGGGGAAAATTCTCCGCCCTTCCGGAACATGCGAGATGCCGAGCCGCACGATTTTCTCCGCCGCCATATCGTGGATCGGTCGCCCTTCAAACCAGATCTCGCCACTGGCGGGGCGCAGCAAGCCGGAGATGGTGCGCAAGGCGGTGCTCTTTCCTGCGCCGTTCGCACCCAGCAGCGTGACCACCTCACCCTGCTCGACGCGCAGGCTCACGCCCCTCAGCGCCTGCACGTTGCCGTAGTAGCTGGCGACGTTCCTCAGCTCAAGCAACGCCATTGGCGGGCTCCTCGCCGAGATAGGCGGCAATCACTTCCGGGTGGCGCAGTACTTCCTGCGGCGCGCCTTCCGCGATCTTCTTGCCGAAATTCAGAACTGTGATTCTGTCGGAGATCTTCTCCACCAGCCCCATGTCATGGTCGATCAGGAAAATGGTCAGGCCGTGACCGCTGCGCAGTCTCCTGAGCAGCTCCACCAGTTCCATTTTCTCGGTCTGATTCAGGCCGGCCGCCGGTTCGTCCAGCAATAGTAATTTGGGATGTCCGGCGAGCGCCCGGGCGATCTCGACCAGGCGCTGGTGCCCATAGGGAAGGCTGCGGACGATCGCGTCAGCCTTGTCGGCCAGGCCCACGAACTGTAACGCCGACATGGCTCTCATCCGCAGCGCGGGACGGCCTGGTTCGATCGGATTGTTGTCGCGCTGGGCACCGACAATCACGTTCTCGAGCGCCGACATGGCTGGGAACAGGCGGATATTCTGGAAAGTGCGCCCAAGGCCATGTCCGGCACGTTCGTGCGGGGCCTTCTGGCTGACGTCCTGACCGTCGATGATGATGCGGCCGCCGGTCGGTTTGTAGATGCCGTTGACGACGTTGAGCATGGTGGTCTTTCCGGAACCGTTAGGACCGATCAAGGCATGCACGGTGCCGCGGCCGACTTCGAGGTCGATGCCGTCCACTGCGCGCAGCCCGCCGAAAAACTTCTGCATGCCTTCGAGCTTGAGCAGCGGAGTGGCATCCGTCACCGGGATATCGAGTTCGAGCTTCGGAATGCTGGTGGTATCAACCGGTACCGGCGAGCGCAGTTTCTTCCATCCGTTGCGAAGCAGGCCCCACAGGCCCTCCGGCATGAACACCATGATCAGGATCACCGCCAAGCCGTAGATCGCCAGATAAACATCCTTGATGAACTGCAGCGACGGCGGCATTTCCTTGAGCCACTCCGGGAGCAGGATCAGCAGCGTAGTACCGAGCACGGCGCCGAACGGTGATTGCGCACCGCCGAGCAGCACCATCGAAAGGAACTCCACCGCCCGTGTGAAATTGAAGTTGTCCGGGCTGATGTATGCGAAGCCGCCGGCGTACAGGCCGCCGCCGATCCCCCCGAGCGTCGCGCACAAGATGAATGCAGTGACTTTCACCCGCAGCGTGTGCACGCCAATGACTTCCGCCGCCAGCTCGTTCTCGCGAACGCCACGCATCGCCCGGCCCAACCGGGTCTGCGGCAGCCACCAAACCAGCGCAATAAGGCCATACAACACCAGCGTGCACAGCAGCAGGTAGGCGCGGTCATCGGAAAGTTCGTAGCTGAAAAGCGAAGGGCGAGGGATCCCCGCGATACCGTCCGGACCGTGCGTCAATGCGATCCAGTTTACCGCGACCAGATCGAAGATCTGCTGGAAGCTGATCGTGATCATCGCCAGGTAGTGCCCACCCAGGCGCAGCGTGGTCAGTCCGAGGATGCCGCCGGCAATCGCCGCGACACCAATGCCCATGGCGAACGAAACCCAGAACGGCAGACCGTAGCTGACGGTGCCGAGCGCGACGCCATAAGCGCCGAATCCGAAAAACGCCGCCTGTGCGAGATTGATCTGTCCGGCGTAACCAAGCACAACGACCATGCCAAGCACGGCGATCGCATAGGTTACCGTCTGCATGAACATGGAGACCGCGAAATGGCTGACCTCGGTCGCGTAGGGAATGAGCGGCACCGCGGCCGCAGCCGGTATCAGCACCAAAAGCCACGCAGACAAACGGCGCGAAGGCGACAAAGTGGTTCGCGAACTTTCCTGCGACCTCATGCTTTCTCCGACACTTTCTCGCCGAAGAAGCCCTGCGGGCGAAACACCAGCACCAGAAACAGCATCATGAAGGCATAGGCGTCCTTGTAGGGAACAGAGATGTAGTACGCCGCGAAACTCTCGACCACGCCGATGAAAATACCGCCGACAATCGCACCTTTGACGTCGCCGAAGCCGCCGATGATGGTGGCCGCAAAGGCCTTTAGCGCGATGATCGAACCCATGCCGATCGAGACGAACAGCACCGGGCCGACCAGCACGCCGGCAAGTCCGCCCAACACCGCGCTGTAGATGAACGTGACCGCGATCATCAGCGCGACCGGAATGCCAAGCAGCCGTGCCATGTCTTTGTCCTGCGAAGTGGCCTGCAGCTTCTTGCCTACCAGCGTGTGCTCAAAGAAGAAGTACTGGAAGGCCACCATCAACATTGTTACCGCGAGGATGACCAGGTACTGGCTGTCGAGGAAAACCGAACCGATCTGGACGCCGCCCTGGATCACGTTGTCGAGCCGTTTCGGCTGCGCACCGAAGATCGCCAGCACTGTGTTCTGAAGGAAGATCGATGCGCCAAGGGTAGAAATCAGCACCGGCAGGAATCCACGGTGCCGCAGCGGGAAATACACCCCATAGTTGAAGAGGATGCCGAACACGCCCATGCCGATCAGCGCCAGCAGGAAAGACAGCCAGTAAGGCAAACCTGCGCCGACCAGGCACGCGACCATCATGTAGGCGCCGAGCATGGCGAAGTCGCCCTGCGCGAAGTTGACCACATTGGTGGCGCGGATGATGAGCACGAAGCCCAGCGCAACCAGGGCATAGATGCTGCCTAGCGCAAGGCCCTGGAACAATACCTGGAAATTGTTGGCAAGCGCTTCCACGGCGCTTTCCCCCTTGTTATCGCGAGCCCTCCTGCACCCGCAGTTGCGCGATCGCCGTGCCTACTTCTCGAAGTTAATGTGCTTCACGAACACCAGTTTGCCGTTATCGTTCTTGACGATGTTATAACCGCGCAGGCCGTCGCCCTGCTCATCGAAGTTGTAGATCCCCTCGACACCCTTCCAGTTCTTCAGGCCGACAATCGCGCCGCGGATGCTTTCCGGCTTCGTATCCTTCGCACTGTTCAATGCGGTTGCGATCACGTTCATGGCATCGAACGCCCAGCTCGAATAGACGTCGGGCTCCAGTTTGTATTTGGCACGATACATCTTCGAGAACGCCGTCGCCTCTTCATTGGCGTCGGGATTGAAATCGGCGACACCATAGGTGCCGTGCAAGGCGTCTCCGGCGAGCTTCATCGCGGTGTCGGTGACGATCGAGGCCGAGCCGACCCATGTTGCATTGACGCCGAGCTGGCGCAGTTGCTTGGCGAAAATGCCGAGATCCTGCGAAGTGGTCATATAGCTGCCGATGATGTCCGCGCCCGATTTCTTGATCGCCAGCACGACCGGGGTGAAGTCTTGCGAATTGTTGGTGTAGCCCTGCACCAGCACCGGTTCCACACCGTATGCCGTGAGCGCATCGAGCAGCGCTTTCGAGCCCCCTGAACCGAAGGCATCGGTCGAATGCACGACTGCCCACTTCTTCAATTTAAGCGAATTGGCGCCGAAGTCGGCGATAACGCGGGAGGAATACAGGTCGTTCGGACGGCAGCGGAACAGCCAGCGGTTGTTGACCCTGGTCAGGCTGGGGTCGCTGCCACCTATCATGGTGGGGATGCCAAGCTTGGCAATGGTTGGCGAAGCTGCCTGGGTCTGGGTGCTGCGGATCGGCCCGATGATCGCCGGGATGTCCTTGCGTCCGCCGAGCTTCGAAATTGCCAGCACGGTGCCAGGGTTGGTGGATTGGTTGTCTTCGATTACCAACTCGACCCGCTGACCGAGGATTCCGCCCTTCTTGTTGATTTCCTCGGCGGCGAGTTTGGCGCCGTTGATGGTGTAGCTGCCCGCTTCTGCATTCGGACCGGTGATTTCGCTGACGAGGCCGATGCGGATGGGATCGGCCGCAACCGCAGAAAGTCCGATGAGCGATGTTGCAACGCCCGTTGCCAGGGCGCAGAGAAGGTACATGCGCATGATTTCCTCCGGGATATTGTTCTGTTTTGACTCGGGCGCTGCGTCGCAGCACCCGGTCATGCTGTTTGGATTCGCCCAAAAATCGCGGGCGCATGACAAAAAACGTGACGCGACGCCGGCGGTTGACACCGCTCAGTGCGTAAAACCATGAACGGCACCGGGAGTCCAAACGGGTTGCGGGACAAGGTGGACGCACGTCGAAGAACGTCAAACTTCATAGGGCTAACTGTAGTTGGAAACCTCGATCAGGTTTCCGTCCGGATCGCGAAAGTACACCGAGAGAATCGGCCCGATCGCACCGGTTCTCTGCACCGGACCCTCGATGATCTCCACCCGGCATTCGAGCAGGTGTCGGATCACTTCCAACAGCGGCGTAACCGCTATCAGGCAAACATCGGCAGTACCGGGTCCCGGCAAGGCGGCCTTGGGTTCGAATTCGCTGCCTTGCTGGTGCAAATTGATCTTTGCTGCGCCGAAATGGAGCGAACGGCGGCCGTCGGCAAACGTTTTCTCTTCCATGCCGAGCACGCGCGAGTAGAACGCGCACGTCACGTCGATGTTCTTGACTGTGAGAACAAAGTGATCGAGTCGATCGATCCGCACCGGCATCCGTAAACGCTCTCTAAAGCCAGCGCATCATACCCATCTCGAAAGCATGGGTCAGCAATTCGTGATGCGGATAAATGCGAATGCGGTATCCGAGCTTACCGCAGTGTTCGGGGCTCAGTTCCAGCACGAAGCGATGTTCGCCCTTCTCGGTGCGCACCCCTTCCGACTGGAACTGATAGCGGTCCGGCTCGGCTTCGTTGTCGCGGCTCATCTGTTTGGTAATCAGGAGTTCGACCCTGACATCCTCCGGCTTCAGGCCGTCGAGGCCCACACCGACTTCAAAACGCATGTTCTCGCCGAAGGCAATGCGTTTCTTCGGTGCGTCCAGCCTGCGCATGGTTACTCTTGGCCAGGAACCGCGTACGTGCTTCTTCCACTCGGCAAGCTGACGCGCCGCCTCGAAGTTCGATTCCCCGTAGCGCCGCCCCTGACGGGTAGCGGGAAGATAGAATTTTGCGAGGTATTCGCTCATCATGCGCGTGGACGAAAAACGCGGCAGTAGCGTCGCGATGGAGCGCTTCGCCATGCGCAGCCATTCGGCCGAATAACCCATGTCACCGCGCCGGTAATATAACGGGATCACCTGGTCCTGAAGCAACTCGTAGAGAGTCCGGCTTTCCTCGAAGTTGCGGCGCGCCTCATCCAGGCTTTCCGACACCGGCTTGATCCCCCAGCCGTTCTTGCCGTCGTAACCCTCGCCCCACCAGCCGTCGAGCACCGAGAGGTTGAGCACGCCATTCATCCCCGCTTTCATGCCGGATGTGCCGCTGGCCTCCAGCGGATACACCGGGTTGTTCAGCCACACATCCACTCCCGAAACCAGCCGCCGCGCCAGCCGCAGATCGTAGCCTTCGATCAGCAGGATTTTGCCCTCGAGATCCGGCAGGTGCGCCATTTGCGTGAGCCGGCGGATGATGTCCTGACCGGGCACGTCTGCCGGATGCGCCTTGCCGGCAAAGACAAACAGGACCGGACGTTTTTCGTCGCCAAGTATCTGCCGCAGCCAGTCGAGGTCCTCGAACAGCAGTGCTGCGCGCTTATAAGTAGCGAAACGCCGCGCAAAACCTATGGTTAGAACATTCGGATTGATCGGATCGGCGTAACGCAACAGGCGATCGAGGTGGGCCTCGGACCCACGGTTGCGGAAGTGCTGGCGCGACACCCGGTGACGCACCAGGTGCAGCATCTGCGCTTTCAGGGACTGGCGCACGCTCCAGAACAGGTGATCCGGCATGTCGTCGATGCGCTGCCAGAACGCCTGGTTGTTGGCATGGTGCGACCAGTCGAAGCCGAGAAACTTGTCGAACTGGTCGGACCACTCCGGTGCCAGGAATGTGGGCACATGCACGCCGTTGGTGACGTAGGAAAGGGGATTTTCCTCCGGCGCCACTTCCGGCCACAGCGGCGCGCAGATGCGCGCAGACATGCTGCCGTGAATCTGGCTGACACCGTTCTGGAACCGCGATCCGCGGATCGCCAGCGCAGTCATGTTGAACTCCTGGTTGCCGTCAACGCGGCCGAGTGCGAGCAGGTCTTGTTCACTCATGCCCAGTTCCTTGCGCAGCCAGGAGAAATAGTCGCGCATCATGTCCGCGCTGAAGTGGTCATGGCCTGCGGGTACCGGCGTGTGGGTCGTAAACACGGTGTTGGCGGCGACGGCTTCGAGCGCGGCGTCGAAACTCAGTCCCTGTCCGACCAGCATGCGCGCTCGCTCGAGCACCAGGAATGCCGGGTGCCCCTCGTTGATGTGCCAGGCGGTCGGTTTCAGTCCCAGTGCCACCAGCGCGCGCACGCCGCCGACGCCGAGCACGATTTCCTGTTCCATGCGCGTGGTCCGGTCGCCGCCGTACAGGCGGTGAGTGATATCGCGGTCGTCGCCGGTGTTCTCATCGAGGTCCGTATCGAGCAGGTACAGCGTCACGTGCCCCACTTCTGCCTGCCAGACTTTCACGTGTACCGCGCGCCCAGGCAGATCGACCTTCACCCTCACCTCGGAGCCGTCATCGCGCAACAGCGGTGCTACCGGCAGGTCGTCGAAATCGGAATCGGAATAGGCCGCGTGCTGGTTGCCTTCGCCATCGATGGTCTGGTGGAAATAACCTTGGCGATAGAGCAGTCCGACGCCGATGAAGGGCAGACGCATGTCGCTTGCCGACTTGCAATGGTCGCCGGCGAGGATGCCCAATCCTCCTGAGTAAATTGGCAGGCTCTCGTGGAATCCGAATTCGGCGCAGAAGTAGGCGACCAGATCGCTCTGTCGCAGCCACTCGGAGCCATTCCTGCGCATAGGCTCGCCGTGGTAGGTATCGAACTCTGAGAGCACCCGATTGTAATTGCCGAGGAACACCGGGTCGTCGGCGGCGTCTACAAGTTTCTGCTCGTCGACGCGCTTCAGGAAAGCTTTCGGGTTGTGACCGACTTCATCCCAGAGCAGGGTGTCCAGACGCGAGAACAGCAACCGCGTCTGCCGGTCCCAGCTGTACCAGAGGTTGTTGGCGAGTTCCTCCAGCCGCGCGAGTCGGCGCGGCAGCTTGGCATTGACTTCGAGGGTGAACGTCGTACCTTGAGACATGGTTGGACCGGGTCAGCAATCAGAGTGCGGGATTATGAGGAAAAGCCGCGGTTTGGGGAAACGGCGGCCGGCACCGGATCGGTGCAACGGCCACCGCACTTGCCTGCCATCTTGGCGCCCGAAAGACGCTAGAGCACGTATCGCGCCAGATCTTCGCTCTGCGCCAGATCCTTGAGCCGCGCGTCGACGCGCGCCGCGTCGATGACGACCTTCTGCCCCTGATTGCGGTCGGCTTCAAACGATACGTCCTCGAGCAATTTCTCCATCACAGTGTAGAGTCGGCGCGCACCGATGTTTTCGGTCTTTTCGTTAACTTGCCAGGCGATCTCGGCGAGCCGCCGGATGCCCTCCTGGCGGAAATCGAGCTGGACGCCTTCGGTTTCGAGCAGCGCCTGGTACTGTTGCGTAAGGCAGGCGTCGGTTGCAGTCAGGATCCGCTCGAAGTCATCCACGGAAAGGCTGCCGAGCTCGACGCGAATAGGAAAACGGCCCTGCAATTCCGGGATCAGATCCGACGGCCGGGAAAGATGGAACGCGCCGCTGCCGATGAACAGGATGTGGTCGGTCTTGATCATGCCGTACTTGGTCGAAACCGTGGTGCCCTCCACCAGCGGCAGCAGGTCGCGCTGTACGCCGTGACGCGACACCTCCGGTCCCGAGGTTTCCTGGCGGCTCGTGATCTTGTCGATCTCGTCGAGAAATACGATACCGTTCTGCTCCACGTTGGTGAGAGCCTTGAGCTTGAGTTCCTCGTCGTTGACCAATTTGGCCGCCTCTTCCTCGGTCAACAACTGCATCGCCTCTCGGATCTTGAGCTTGCGGGTCTTGCGCCGCGCCCCGCCGAGGTTCTGGAACATGCTCTGAATCTGCGTCGTCAGGTCCTCCATTCCGGGAGGCGCCAGAATCTCCATCTGCGTTTGCATCGCCGCGAGGTCGATCTCGATCTCCTTGTCGTCGAGTTCCCCTTCACGCAGCTTCTTCCGGAATTTCTGCCTGGTCGCATTGTCTCGGTCTTCCTGCTCGGCTTGAAAGCCGATCTCCCGTGCCGGTGGCAGCAGTACGTCCAGGATGCGCTCCTCGGCCTGGTCTTCTGCACGGTGTCGCACTTTGCGTGTTTCCAGTTCGCGCGCCTGCTTGATCGCGGTCTCAACCAAGTCGCGGATGATCGAATCCACATCCTTGCCGACGTACCCAACCTCGGTGAACTTGGTGGCCTCCACTTTGATGAACGGCGCATCCGCAAGCTTCGCCAGCCGCCGCGCGATCTCGGTCTTGCCCACGCCCGTGGGCCCGATCATCAGGATGTTCTTGGGCGTGATCTCCTGGCGTAACGGCTCGGCCACCTGCTGGCGCCGCCAACGGTTGCGCAAGGCGATCGCGACCGCGCGCTTGGCGGCGTGCTGACCGATGATATGTTTATCCAGTTCGTGAACGATTTCTTGGGGGGTCATGTGAGACATGGAAGACGTGAACGTGAACGTGTGAATGAGTGGGAAATGCGGGGTGTTTTCGGTTTTAGCCTTCACACTTTCACTTCTTCACTCACTCAAGAACTTCAATCACATGATTCTGGTTGGTGTAGATGCAGATATCGCCGGCGATGGTCAGCGATCTCTTGACGATGTCCTGCGGCGACAGTTCGGTATTCTCGAGCAGCGCGCGCGCCGCGGCCTGAGCGTAGGGGCCGCCGCTGCCGATTGCAACCAGTCCCAGTTCCGGTTCGACCACGTCGCCGTTGCCGGACACGATCAGCGAAGTTTCATGGTCCGCCACCGCCAGCATCGCTTCGAGCCGGCGCAGGATGCGGTCGGTGCGCCAGTCCTTGGCGAGTTCCACCGCGGAACGCAGCAGATTGCCCTGGTGCTTTTCCAACTTCGCCTCGAAGCGTTCGAATAGCGTGAAGGCGTCCGCCGTGCCGCCGGCGAAACCGGCGAGGATGCGCTCCTGGAAAAGGCGCCGAACCTTGCGCGCGCTGGCCTTGAGAACGACATTGCCGAAGGTTACCTGTCCGTCGCCGCCGAGTGCGACGCGGCTTCCGCGACGCACCGACAAGATCGTCGTGCCGTGAAAATTCTCAACCATATGAATACGGACCGTCAGGAATGAATGCTGCTGTGCCAGCGCCCAGCCTACTTGCCGAGCAGCGCGGCATTCTCGTCCACCTTGAGCAGGCGCAACAACGTTGCGATGAGCCTATTGGCGTGCAGGATGCGCACGGTCTTGCCGTTGCCCTTCAGCGCTGCGATCGTGTTGGCAAGGCTCCCGGCACACACGAAGTCGATGCGGCGCAGCCTGCCCACGTTGATGTTCACGTACTCGCGGTTTGAGGCAAAGTGCTGCAGTGCCTGCAATTGCGGATCCTTGAGGCCGGCCATCTCACCGGCAATGGTGATCAACTCTGACTGGTAGCGCGGTTCTTCGCGCTTTTCTTCGACGGTCTCGCGAATCAGAACCGGCGTCAGTTCCGGTTCCCACGCTGGCGGGTCGGTCTCGACGCACAAGGCATACTCCAGCGCGATGCTTTCGAATTGCTTCTGATTTCCCTGCAGCCGCTGCAGATCGAGAAGAAGAAGCCAGAACGCGGGTACATTGGGCATCGTATCCAACGCCTGCCGCAGCAACTTCTCGATGCGCTCGGCGCCACTGAACAGGACGCCGTTGCCGGCCAGAAACTGTAGTTCCTGCGAAAGCAGCGTGCAACCTTCTTCCTGGATTTGCGAAACCTTGGTCAGATCGATGTGGACCACAGGGTGCTTGGCCGCCACTACGCGAATCCGCGCAAGACCTGCAGCAGAAGATGTGCCGAGCGGCCCTTCGATCTCCACATGCGCCGCGCCGCCGGCCCGCAGTTCCGTGGACAGGCCGTCGGGCAGCATGTCATCGCTGAGCCAGTCAGGTGCAGCACGTCCGAAAAGGGCCGCATAGCGTTTCGACAGGCCCTCGAAATCGGCCCATTGCCCTTGTAACCTGAAAAGGTCGAACAGCATCAACCAGGCCGGCGGCGGCGCAACTTTTTCTGCCTTGACGGCTTCGACCAGGATTTCGATTGCAGCACCGGTGTGGCCGTTGGCGTAGTGCACCGCGGCTTCCTGCTCTGCCCTTGACAGTTGGGGCTGGATCTCCGAGACCTCGATGTTGGCGGAACTCATAACGATTCGGCGCGGCGGCCGGCGCGCGGTGGGATGACGAAAGGCCCGCATCATTCTGGCGACGGGCCGGACGATAACAGCAAGACAGTGATTGTACTGGAGACTATCACGCCGCGGCCGCGGACGGCCGGCCACGCTCGACTGCGGACAACGCGATTCCTACCACTGCCATAGCCCAGACGATGATTGCGCCGGTGGGCAGATCGAATACGATCGATGCGATCAGTCCGAAAAAATATCCCAGCCCGCCGACTGCGTAGGCCTTGGCCAGGCGCCATCGCGTGGCATTGCGCGAGGCAAGAGCCGGGATGATGAGGCTGGTGAAGACAAGATAGATGCCGACCATCTGCACCGAAGCGGTCACCGCGAGGCCGAACAGAAGATAGAAACCAACGCGGCCGAGTCGGGCCATGCCGATGCCGAACCAGGCGGCCAGAATGATAACGGTTAATGCTGCGACGATTGCAATTTGGTGATGACCGACCCAGAGAATCTGTCCGACCAGCATGTCTTTCAGGTACTCGCCGGCATGGGGGTTGCCGGCCAGTAACAGGATTTCAAGCGTCGCTGCCAGCACGAATACCGAACCGATGATCGCCTCCTGGACGGCGGGCCAGCGCTTCTCTGTCCAGGTCAGGAACAGCGCGCCAAGCAGCGCGGCGCCGAGCGCCGTGACCTGTACGGCGTAGGCCTTTTCCTCCAGTCCGAAATAGTTGGCGGCGATGACGCCTACACCGGCGATCTGCGCAATCGCAATGTCGATGAAAACGATGCCGCGATTCAGCACCTGGATTCCCAGCGGCACGTGGGTAGCCGTGACCAGCAGGCCCGCTACAAAGGCAGGAAGCAGAATGCTGAACTCGAGGTTTGGCATGCTATTTTTTCACTTTGTTCAAGCGGGCGATGGTGTCGTCGAACAGTCCGAAAAGGTCCTTTGCTCCTGGCGTTCCGCCCACGGTGTAGGGCAGTTCGACCACTGGAATCAGGGTCTTCTCGGATAGCCACACTGCCGCCTTGGGATCCTGGTATGCCGTGCGGATTACCGCGTCGGCGGGCTCGGCCTGCAAACGCACGACCAGATCGGAAAGATGACCGGCGCTCGGCGGAATGCCAGGTTTTGGCTCTATGTACATTACCTCGGACATCCCTAGCCAATGGGAGAGGTAGACAGTGTTCTTATGATAGGGAACGACACGCAAACCCTTCAAGGGAGCCGCTTCTTTTTCCCAGCGCGCGATGGCCTGTTGCCAGCGGGCCTGAAAGTCCTTGCCGCGTGCTTCGAAATACACCGCGTCGGCGGAATCGATCCGCTGCAGCCGCTGCGTCACTACGGTGGCGACTTTCGCGATGTTGTTCGGGTCGAGTTGGATGTGCGGATTGCCGGCGGGGTGGACGTCGCCCTCCGCGCGATCCAGTCTCGTCGGGATTTCCAACCGGTCGACCAGTTCCGCTGCAGCAACGAAACCAGGCTTGCCTGGCTGGACTTTCTGGTTTCCGGCGGTCTGCAGGAGTACCGGCAGCCAGCCAATCTCCAACTCCGCACCGGTGCAGATCACCAGATCGGCGCTGCGCATGCGTGCGACCAGGCTCGGGCGCGCCTCGATTCGGTGCGGGTCCTGCAGCGCATTCGATGCCTGGTAAACCGAAACCTTGTCACCGCCCAGTTCGGTTGCCAGTGAAGCCCACTCGGGCAGGCAGGCGAAAACATTCACCGCGGCGAATACCGGGGAGCACGCAAGCGATAACGCCGCGGCGCCCGTCAATGTCAACAATCTGTTCATGTCCGTATCCTTTCGTACCTTTGCGCGTCAATGCGCGTGGTGTCTGGTCGAGCATCGCAGGCAGGCTCAGAACTTGTGCGCGCCGTGCGTGCCGAGGCTCATGATGTATTGCAGGAAGACCTGGTTATCGGCTTCGTTGAACCTGGCCTCGTCGCGCGCGAACTGGAGTCGGAAACGCGAGAACTCCGACGGTGAGAAGTCGATCATCGCGGTCGTCCGCTTGGGATCGTTCTGCGCAATGCGAGGGAAGTCGGCCGCAGACAGCACAGCACTGTTGACCAGACCGATGTCGGGGATGCCGCTGTCCAGTTCCTCGTAGCGCAGTCCCACGCGCCAGCGCGCCATGAACTGATAGGCGCCCTGCAGGTACCAGCCCGACTGTTTGCTCTTGTAGGAATTGGACAGCGGCCCGCCGACAGCGCCGTCTTCATCGAAAGTAAGGCTGCCGTCTTCCTCGCGATGCATGTATTCGGCCTGGAACTTGAAGTTGCGATCCACCGTATTACCGTTCGGAGCCCACTTCCAGACGAAATCCAGCCCCCACATCTTGCTGTCGCCGGTGAAGGCATTGATGACCGCGTTTCCCAGGGAATCCAGGTCGTCATACGGCCGATCCTGCGCATGCGTGACCCGGTAGGACGCGCCAAACCGGTAGCTGTTGCTGATGCCGACATCGTCGCCCACATGCGCGAAGACCATGCCGGAGTTAACGCCGTTCTTGTTGCGCTCCGAGCCCGGGAAGTTCGCACCGCGTCCCGTTTCCAATCCGAACTCCAGGAATACCGGCGTCGGCGCCAACCAGCGCGCCTGCAGCCCCTCTTCCTTCAATTGCCCGCCGAAGAAGGCCTGGTGCACCAGCGGAGCATCAACGAAGTCCCAGGCGTGGGCATGTGTTTCATTGAGGTAACCGAACCCGGACAGGAAGCGGCCAAACTTCACTGTAACGCCCGGAACGAAGCCGCTGTTCTGAATGTAGCCTTCCTCCACCTCGACCTCGTTCTCGGGGGTGACGGCCATGACGAAAAAGCCGGAGAAATACGGATCGACGTTGGCCGACACGGTGAGTTCGGACTCGCCGAGATTGAAACTGCGGTTGCCGGGACCGATTTCGTCCCCGCCGGGAATGAAGCCGCCGATCTGGTAGGTCTCCGGATCGAGCTGCAGGTTGTTGAACTGGCTCCCGAGGATCAGCGATATTGCAGGATTGAAGGCGTTGGCTGAAGCGGGCGCGGATTGAGCGCGTGTTGCGGGCTTTGCCGTGCCGGCGCTCTGCTCGGCTTTTTCCAGGCGCTGCTCGAGCTGGCGCACGCGCGTTTCGTAGTCGTCCTTGATGGTTTCAATTTCTTCCCGGACCTTCTTGATTTCCGCATCGTCGGCAGCGAGCACGGATGCGGATACGACAAAGCCGGCGGCGACGGCCGCAGCCAGGATTTTCTTCCTGAGCATGAATGGCTCTCCTCATGGCAAACCAAAACGGCGCGACGATTTCGTCGCGGACAGATTCGACTTGCTGTCTAGAGGAGAACGGGAGGGGCGCGACTGTGGAACGCGGCAACCGGACGCGGGCGGAAAAAGTACCGGTCGCCGACAGGTTGCTGGAAGATCAGTTCGAGTGGAAGGACCGCTGCGGCATCACCGGACACCGCGTGAGTCAGCTTCTCGAAACCGACGCATTTGCCGCACAATTTCGAGTGGGCGAGCTGTTCCTTCGCCGGCGGCGGCTTGCCTGTATGCGAAACGCCATGCGCAAGCGCGGCCTGCTGTGCCGAAAGCAGCAGCAACGTCAGCAGACCGAAAAGGACGCGTCGCAGTTTCATGTTGTCTTGGGATGAAGCTTCGAGCAGTGTAGCCCCAACTTCCGGCTTGCGCCAATGGCAGCCGGCCGATGGCCGGCATCAGAAGCATGGATCGTTGCTTTGCTCATGTATCGTCCATCGCCAGTTCCTGGGGCAGGTGGCTGACGTCTCCCCAGGATTCAACGGTCCACACGCTACTACGGTGGCTCAGTACGTTGACTGAAGCGTTGTAGATGGGGAAATCCCGCAGCGCGTGGAGCGGCATCCCGGTTGCGTGGCGGTAGGCAGCATCCAATACGCCGCCATGGGTAACCAACAGCAGCCGTTTGCCCGCGTGGGTCCTCAGCAGCTCATCGATCAGTCCTACCACCCGGTGCGAAAACTCGCCAAGCGTTTCTCCGCCTTCGAGCACCGTCTCCGCGTTTCGTGCCTTGAACGCTCCCCAGGCGTGCGGTTGCCGCGTCGCCGCCTCCTCTCCCGTCAGTCCTTGCAGCACGCCCAGATGGCGTTCTCGCAGGCGGGCCTCGCGAAAAATGATCTGCCCGGAGCGATTCACGATCGGCCGTGCAGTCTGCAATGCCCGTTCGAGATCGCTAGACAGGACGGCATCGAAGGATTCGCCGCCCAAACGCCGGCCAATTGCCGCGGCTTGCCCTAGACCGATAGCGCTCAACGGAATGTCGAGATGGCCCTGAATCCTGCCTCTGGAATTCCATTCCGTTTCACCGTGGCGAACCAGGATCAGTACGGTTTCGCTCATCGCGGGGGAAACTCGTGATGACGTGGCAATGCATCGGTGATTTCGAACCAGGGTGCCTTCGAGCCCACGAACACGTGCATCGCCGGCCTTACGCCCGGATCGGTGTCGAGGCATCCCAAAGGCAATCCGTAAACGTCCGGGCGGAAGTCGAAGCGACTGAGCAACGGTGAACCGCAGCGGCTACAGAAGCCGCGATGATTGCCCGGTGAAGATTCAAACCAGGTGATCAATTCTTCACCGCTTGTCCAGCGAAAATCCTTCGCACGGATTCCGGCACGGGAACGGAATGCCGCGCCATGCGCCTTGCGGCACATCGAACAGTGGCAGTTCAGCGCTCCGTCGAGTGCACCGTCGATTTCGTACCTTACGCTTCCGCACAGGCAGCTTCCTTTCAGCATGGCCAAGCCTCCTCGTAGTTCAGCCGATACGGCACAACAGCCCCTTCAGGTATTCACCCTCCGGAAAAGACAACGACACCGGATGATCGGGCGCCGCGTGAAACTGTCCGATCATCTGCACATCGGCGTCTGCGTCCTGCGCCGCACCAGCGACGATTTTGCGGAACAGGTCCGCCGAGACCCCACCCGAGCACGAGAACGTCGCCAGCAAGCCGCCGCGACGCAGCAGTTTAAATGCGAGGAGGTTGATGTCCTTGTAACCGCGCGCGGCGCGCTCCGCCGTTGCCGGTGTCGGCGCAAACTTGGGCGGATCGAGAATGATCAAATCGAACTGTCGTCCCCGATCGCGCAGCTTACGCTGCAACTGGAACACGTCGGCTTCGATCCACTCGCAGCGATCCTCCGGCAGGCCGTTCATGCGCACGTGTTCCTGCGCGAGCTGCAGCGCATCCGCAGAGGAATCCACTGACGCAACCGATCTTGCGCCTTGCGCCAGTGCATGCACGGTGAAGCCACCGGTGTAGCAGAAGCAATTCAGCACATCCCGGTCGGCGGCGAGTTTGCCGACGAAGTGCCGGTTGTCGCGCTGATCGAGGTAGAACCCGGTTTTTTGGCCGCGCGCAACATCGACCCTGAATCGCGCGCCGTTCTCCAGGATTTCTACCTGCGGCGGGTCGAGCGTCCCGCGCACAACTCCGGTGCGGTGCTCCAGTCCTTCCAGTTCGAGCACGTCTGCATCGGAGCGTTCGTAAAGCGCGCGCGCGCCGGTCAGTTCGTCCAGCGCCGCGATGATCGTGCCCCGCCAGAGATGACAGCCGACGCTTGAAATCTGCATCACCACCACGTCGGCGTAGCGGTCCGCGATCAGTCCCGGGAGACCATCCGACTCGCCGTGGATGAGACGCACCGCCCCGCCCTCTTCCGTATCGAGCAGCGCCTCTCGCATTCCCAGCGCTGTTGCGATTCTCTCTCGGAAAAAGCCGGCGTCGATGAGCGTTTCCTCGCGCCAATCCCAAACACGCGCCGATATCTGCGACTTCGGATTGTAGGCTGCAAGCGCGAGAAAACGTCCGTCCCGCGCAACGATGCGCACGGTGTCGCCCGCCACAGGTGAGCCCTCCACGCTCGCGATTGCGCCAGAAAATACCCATGGATGGCGGCGCAACAGCGACTTCTCCCTGCCTGGTTTCAGAATGACTTTATGCATACTTCAAAAAAACCGTGAACCACGGAAGACATGGAGGAAACCAGAAACGGGGAAGAACATACGCGAGTTAGAAGCAGGTGCGCTGCCGAAGTGACAACCGGTACTTGATCTCAACTTTGGAATGCTTGTTTTTCTCTTGTCTTTAATCTCCCTGCCTCCATGTTTCAAGGTTTGGACGTTTTGCGTTTCGCGCGAGGATGTGCGGCGTCATACACCTTTGCCAAGTATTGAAAGTCAAGATGCGTATAAACCTGCGTCGTGGAAATGCTGGAGTGACCCAGCATTTCCTGAACGGCGCGCAGGTCACCGCTGGATTGCAGTACATGCGAGGCGAAAGAGTGACGCAGCATGTGCGGGTGTACGTGGCTGGAAACGCCCTGCTTGACACTCCAGGTCTTCAACCGCTGCTGGATCGAGCGTGGTGTTATGCCTCCGCCTTGCTGGCTGACGAACAATGCCGTTTCGTCCTTTGCCGCGAGCAACGGCCTTACAGTCATCCACGCCGTTAACGCCTGCAATGCGTAGCTGCCAACGGGTACCACCCTGGTCTTGTTGCCTTTGCCAATCACGCGCACGGTTGCATCCGCGAAACTGACGTCGCCCGACTTGAGCGACGTCAATTCCGAAAGCCGCAAGCCCGAAGAGTAGAACATTTCGAAGATAGCCCGGTCGCGTATAGCCAGCTTGTCATCGCCGGCAATGCTTACAAGGCGCGTGGCCTCGTCAGGCGATAGCGCCTTGGGAAGCGGCTTGGGGGACTTGGGCGCCCGCACGCCGGTACATGGATTGCGGCTGAGCCCGTGATCGCGCGCGAGATATTTGAAGAAACCGCGCCAAGCAGAGAGCAGGCGTGCCAGCGATTTTCCGCTAAGCCCGCGCCCATGCAGCTGCGCTACGAAGCGTCGGATCTGGTGAATCTGCAGTTCCGCGAGCGGCGTTGTCCCCGCCAGCTCGAGCAGCGCACGCACATCGCGCGCGTAGGCATCAGCGGTGTGGCGCGACAAACGCCGCTCCTGCCCCAACTGGGACAGGAAACCGGCAAGGTATGGATGCTCGGGCTTGGAGGCCTCGAGCGGGGACAGGGAAACTCTTGCGCCGGCCATCTAGTGGGACACTAGAGATATCTGCCGAGCCCGGTGCTGACCAGCTCACCGAGACGCTTCAGGTAGAGCGTTCCCATTTCGGGGTAGAAACGTTGCGGGTCCTCGCTGGCCAGTAGCAACAGGCCGAACACTTTGTCTGTCCGCAGAGGCACGTAGGCAAACGACTTCACGATGGTTTCCGCCTCGCCGAACCACTTTCCGGTTTCGAACATCGGTTTGCCGCTGCAATACGGATGATTGAGGCTTTCGGCGAAGACCCGAACTTCGTGGCTAACTGGTCCGAACTCGGCGAGAGCCGAATGACCCGCGTCGCTCCAAAGCCGAATGTTCACATGCGGTACCGCAAAGTCTTCGCGCAGGTTGTAGTAGATCACCCTTAGCATCGCGACCAGATCCGGCGCCTTGATCAATTCCATCGCGGCGCGATGCACCCGCTCGCCAAGCGCATCGTTTTCCTCGCCGAATTGCACCAGTTCCCGCAGTTTCGCCTCAAGCACTCTGGTTTTCTCACGCAGGCTCACGATCTGCCGCTCGGAAAGCGGTATTGCCCTGCCGCCATGCGGGTGCGGAATCTGGATTTCGGCGAGCGCTTCGGCGTGTTCTTCGAAGAACTCCGGGTGATCCTGCAGGTAGCGGGCAACGTCTTCTGGTCTCATTCCGGATCGTTCCTTACAGGATGATTTCACCTTCGTAAACGGTCTCAGCCGACCCGGTCATCAGCACCGCTTGGCCTTCTCGCTGCCACGCGATTTCGAGCTTGCCGCCATGGGTCTGCACCTCCACCGGGGAGTCGAGCAGACCGCGCGCGATCCCCACCACAACTGCCGCGCAGGCGCCGGTGCCGCAGGCGAGTGTTTCCCCGCTTCCGCGCTCGAAAACCCGCAACCTGATGCGGCGCCGGTCCTCGATCTGCATGTAGCCCACGTTTACCCTTTTCGGAAAACGTGGATGCCGTTCGATCAACGGCCCCTCGGTCAGCACTGGCGCGGCCTCCACGTCAGGCACCACCTGGACCGCATGTGGATTGCCCATCGACACGGCGCCGATATCGATCGATCTGCCAGCGACTTCAAGTGCGTAGGTCAGCGCTCGACGATCGGCCACGAACGGAATGTTCGCCGGCTCGAACTCCGGCGGGCCCATCGCCACCGTTACCCGCCCGTCCTTTTCGAGCCGTGGCTCGACTACGCCCGAGCCGGTCTCCACACGGATCGCGGACTTGTCCGACAGTCCCTTGTCGCGCACGTAGCGCACGAAGCAGCGTGCGCCGTTGCCGCATTGATTCACCTCGCCACCGTCGGCGTTGAAAATGCGGTAGTAGAAGTCGGTTCCGGGGGTGCGCGCTGGCTCGATCACCAGCAACTGGTCGAATCCGATTCCGAAGTTGCGATGTGCCAGCTTGCGGATGGTTTCCGGCTCCAAACGCAGGGATTGGCGGGTAGCATCGATGACTATGAAATCGTTCCCTGCGCCCTGCATCTTGGTGAACTTGAGTCGCACGGCTAGAGGCAGGAGGTGAGACGTCTCACGTCCTTTGCCATCACGTAATCGTCCATGTAGAAACCGCCGCCGATGTCCGTCTTGACCTTGTCCACCACTTCATACTCGAGGCGCCGGTATACCGCTATCGAGTCGAAATTATTCCTGTTCACCCGCAGGTACACCTGGTCGCAACCCAGCGCGAAAGCCGTTCGCTCGACGTGCCGGGCGAGTGCCGTTCCACAACCCTTGCCGCGGTACAGTGCGTGCACGTACAGTTTGTCGAACTTCACTACGCGCCGAGCGTCGTCGGCCTCGTAAGAGGCAAATCCGCCGAGCACGCCATTCACCAGCAGTTTGACCCACCTGGCCGCACCGCTCTCGATCTCGGCGTGAATCGTATCAGGCGAGTATCGCTGCTTAAGCATGTATTCTATCTGCTTGACCGTGATGATACCGGGATAATGCTGGTGCCAGATTTCGCGCACCAGCGCGGTGAGCGGGACGATGTCTACAGGCGCGAGCGGGGAAATGCTGTGGTCGTCCGTCACCGCGGGCATCATGATCTGGAAACCCGGGAGCCGGTCCGGGCGCTTTGGTTTCATCTCAATAGATCTTCGGCTCGCCCTCCGGGCGCGTCTTGAAGCGCTTGTGCACCCAGTAGTACTGCTCGGGCATCTCCAGGACCCGCTCTTCGATGAACGCATTCATGTAGCGTGTGTCGGCTTCTACACTCGCTCCAGGAAAATTTTGCCAAGCGGGATACATGCGCATCACGTAGCCTTCGCCGCCGGGCAACTGGCGGACAACCACCGGTACGATGGCGGCTTCGGCGAGCCTGGCGATTCGCGACAATGCCGTGACGGTGGCTGCCTGAACGCCGAAGAACGGCACGAATATCGCGTCCCGCGGACCGAGATCGAGGTCGGGAGAAAGTTGCAGCAGCAGGCCATTTCTGAAGCCACGCAACAATGTCTTGACGCCCTCCTGCCGCGCTACCATGCGCGTGCCGGGAAAGCGGCTGCGAACGCGCACCAGGAATTCGTCGAACACGCGGTTCTTCTGGTGGCTGTAAACCGCCATTCCCTTGCAGTCCATCGACATGCGCAGCCCCTCCATCTCGATGCCGACGAAATGCGGACACAAGAGGATGATGCGCCGGTCGCTCTGCGGAAGCGCGTGCTCCTCGCCCTCTATGCGAACAATGCGCCGGATACGCTTTTCGGATCCCCACCAGACGATACCCGCTTCTAGAAAACTTCTGCCGACGGCGCGGAAATGCGCACGCAACACTGCTTCGCGGCGTGCTTCGTCCCATTCCGGAAAACACAGCGCGAGATTGGTTCGCGCGACTTCCCGCCGCTCGCGGCCGAAGGCCATGAATGCGAGACCGGCGAGCGCTCCGATGCGTGCCAGAACTACGAGGGGCAGAAAGTGCAGCAGCCAGAACACGCCAATGGCAAGGCGGGTCAGCATCAGCCCTGTGCACCTTTCGCGGCAGACCCTTCGCCAGGGGGCGGAGCACCGGCCGGCGCCTTGTAGCGGTTGTAGCTCCACAGGTACTGCGCAGGGCAGCGGCGAACTCGCTGCTCGATCGCGGCATTCAAGCGACGCGCACCCTGTTGGCCCGACAGGTCACTCTCCACGAGCGTGAAATCGAGCGAGTAACCGCGGCCTCCCGGCAATCGTTCCGCAGCGGTCATGATGACAATAGCGCCGGTGGCTTCGACGAGCCGCCCAACCAGGCTCATCGTAAACGCGGGGCGCCCGAAGAATTCCGCCCATGCGCCTTCGCCGACACCGGGCACTTGATCGGGGAGGATTCCGATTGCTTCGTTGCGCCTGAGGGCTTTGAGCAGCCGGCGCACGCCGCTGAGGCTGACCGGTGCCAGGTGCACGCTGTCGCGACCGCGCCCGATTTCGATGAGTGGCTGCAGGCGCTGTATTTTTGGCGGCCGATACAGCACGGTTATCGGAGTGCGCTGTGCCAGCCATAGCGCGGCGACGTCGAAGCAGCCGAGATGCGGCGTCAGGTAAATGATCCCCTTACCGCGTCGCTCCGATTCCTCGACCAGCGATAGCGACTGAACGGAGACAACCAATTTGCGTGCTTCGGAAACTGGACGAAACCAAACGGGCATCAGTTCGGACCCGGCCTTGCCGGATTCTGCAATGTTCTCGTGAAGCAGGCGTTGGTACTCGGCTTCATCGCGCCAGACGCCGCTCTGCAGCAGGTTCTCGCGCAAACGCGCAGAGTATGACGGGGAGAGGAGATAGACAATCCAACCAATAGCGGCGCCTGCCGAGTGAATCCAGGACAGCGGCACTCTGGCTAGCAGCCGCATCAACCCTATGAGCATGAACTTATACTGTTTTCGCTTTGTTCTTTTGCCGTGTTTTTGCTATGCTGACCAGCTTCCCCGATTGAATGCAAGGCTTACGAATGAGCGACTTCCTGTTTACGTCCGAGTCGGTATCCGAAGGTCATCCCGACAAGGTAGCCGATCAGATTTCCGATGCGGTTCTGGACGCCATCTTAACCCAGGACAGGTATGCCCGCGTTGCTGCGGAGACACTGGTCAATACCGGTCTGGTGGTGATGGCCGGCGAAATCACCACCAATGCGGTGGTGGATTTCCAGCAGATTGCACGCGAAACCATCAAGCGCATCGGCTATGACAACACCGACTACGGCATTGACTACAGGGGATGCGCAGTGCTTGTGGCATACGACAAGCAAAGCCCTGACATCAAGCAAGGTGTGGACAAGGCCCAGGACGATCCGCTGAATCAGGGGGCCGGGGATCAGGGTCTGATGTTCGGGTACGCCTGCGACGAAACTCCCGTATTGATGCCGCTGTCGATTCATCTCGCGCATCGTCTGGTGGAGCGCCAGTCGGAATTGCGCCGCGACGGCCGTCTGCCTTGGCTGCGCCCGGACGCCAAGTCTCAGGTGACAATCCGCTACGTGAACGGCAAGCCCGATTCGATCGATACCGTCGTACTGTCGACGCAACATTCCCCCGACGTTTCCCTAGAGGATATCCGCGAAGCAGTGGTGGAAAACATCATCAAGCCGGTGCTTCCCAGGAATCTGGTCAAGGGCAAGATCAACTATCTGGTCAACCCGACCGGCCGCTTCGTCGTCGGCGGACCACAGGGCGATTGTGGACTGACCGGTCGCAAGATCATCGTCGACAGCTACGGGGGTGCCGCCCATCATGGTGGCGGCGCATTTTCCGGAAAGGATCCCTCCAAAGTCGACCGCTCGGCGGCCTATGCTGCGCGTTATGTAGCCAAGAACATCGTTGCGGCGGGACTGGCCAGCAAGTGCGAAGTTCAGGTCTCGTACGCAATCGGCGTGGCGAGACCAACCAGCGTGATGGTTACCACCTTCGGCACCGGCAGAATTTCCGACGAGAGTATCGGCCAGTTGATCGCCAAACATTTCGACTTGCGTCCCAGAGGGATCATCCTGATGCTCGACCTGTTGCGTCCGATCTACGAAAAGACCGCTGCCTACGGGCATTTTGGCCGCGACGAGCCGGAATTTACTTGGGAAAATCTGGACAAAGTTGAGATTTTGAAAGCGGACGCAGGCCTGAAGCAAACTGCAGCAGCCTGACCGCTTTTCAGAAACCCCTGAACGGCCTATAATTCGCCCCTGCTGAGGAGCGTTGCGACCTGACCACCAAAAGGACCATGTCGTCGCTGCAGTTCTAGGGTACGTGGGTCATTTTGGTGGTCGGGCCAGGCTCAGCAAGGGATTAACGGCGCTCACAAACCTTTGATTGGTTTGGAGCGCCGTTGTCATTTCGGCGCTCCGTTTTCACTAGGAGAGTGTCGATGTCTGCCGTTCCGAATTCCATGAAGTCCGCCGATTTTGGCGTTGCCGACCTGTCGCTCGCCGATTGGGGCCGCAAGGAAATCCGCATTGCCGAAACCGAGATGCCCGGTCTGATGGCGATCCGCGAGGAATACGCCTCGACCCAGCCACTACGTGGCGCGCGCATCACCGGCTCGCTGCACATGACCATCCAGACGGCGGTGCTGATCGAGACGCTACAGGCACTCGGCGCCCGGGTGCGATGGGCCTCGTGCAACATCTATTCAACCCAGGACCACGCGGCCGCGGCCATCGCCGCCACCGGCACGCCGGTGTTTGCTTACAAAGGCGAATCTCTCGCGGAGTACTGGGACTACACTCACCGCATTTTCGAATGGCCGGACACCGGTTTCTCGAACATGATCCTCGACGACGGCGGCGACGCGACGCTGCTGTTGCACCTGGGTACGCGCGCTGAGACAGATTCATCGGTGCTCAGGAATCCTGGCAGTGAGGAAGAGACTTTCCTGTTCGCCGCCATCAAGGGCAGGCTTGCCCGGGACCCGAAGTGGTATTCCACGCGGCTCGCGCATATCAAAGGCGTAACCGAGGAGACCACGACGGGCGTCAAGCGCCTGTACCAGATGGCCAAGGAAGGACTGCTCAAGTTCCCGGCGATCAATGTCAACGACTCAGTTACCAAGTCCAAGTTCGACAATCTTTACGGCTGCCGGGAATCGCTGATTGACGGCATCAAGCGCGCCACTGACGTCATGATCGCCGGCAAGATCGCGTTGGTCGCTGGCTACGGTGACGTGGGCAAGGGCTCGGCGCAGGCGTTGCGCGCGCTTTCGGCGCAGGTGTGGGTGACGGAAATCGACCCTATCTGCGCCCTGCAGGCGGCCATGGAAGGCTATCGGGTCGTGACCATGGATTACGCTGCCGACAAGGCCGACATATTTGTCACCGCCACCGGAAATTTCAATGTGATTACGCATGATCACATGAAGAACATGAAAAACCAGGCTATCGTCTGCAACATTGGCCATTTCGACAACGAAATCGACGTCGCCGCGCTGAAGAAGTACACCTGGGAGAACATCAAGCCGCAGGTGGACCACGTGATATTCCCGGACGGCAAGCGCATCATACTTTTGGCCGAGGGCCGGCTGGTAAATCTAGGCTGCGCCACCGGACATCCCAGTTACGTGATGTCGTCGTCGTTTGCCAATCAGACCATCGCGCAGATCGAACTGTTCAACAATCCCGAAAAGTACCCGGTCGGCGTGTATGTCCTGCCCAAACACCTCGACGAGAAAGTTGCGCGGCTGCAACTACGGAAACTGGCGGCACAACTCACCGAACTTACCGATGCGCAAGCGCGCTATATCGGGGTCAGGAAGGAAGGACCGTACAAGGCGGAGCACTATCGTTACTGATCGGGCTGCGCCCGATCAGCGTGACGAGTGACAGGTGACAAGTGACACGAGAAAAACGGCGACGCTCGACGCGCGTCGCTGCCATGCATGGCAACGTGATTAGATCCCTACAGGCGCGGGGAAGGTAAGTCGCGACGCTACCGTATCGCTATTCGTCCACATGTCACCTGTCACTCGTCACCCGTCACCGGCTTTTAGTTTCGAATTCTTTCCCCCTAAAACCTCAGAGGGAAAGGAAAAGCTGCGCGCCACCTGGCAGCAATTGGCCACGCTCAAGCCGCGTTTTTTCTCGGTGACCTTCGGCGCGGGAGGATCGACCCAGCAGGGCACCCTCGAAACTGTGCTTGAAATCCGCGCGGCGGGTCAGAACGCGGCGCCGCACATATCCTGTGTGGCTTCGAACAAGGCGGAAATCGCCGCAGTCCTGTCGCGCTACAAGGAAAGCGGCATCCGCCACGTGGTGGCGCTGCGTGGCGACCTGCCCTCCGGCATCGCCTCCAGCGGCGAACTGAGGTACGCCAGTGAACTCGTGGCTTTCATTCGCGAGACAACCGGTGACTGGTTCCAGGTTGAAGTGGCCTGCTACCCCGAGTATCACCCGCAGACCCGTAACGCCGCCGATGAAGTGACGAACTTCAAGCGCAAGGTGGATGCCGGCGCCAACTCTGCGATCACGCAGTATTTCTACAATACTGACGCCTATTTCCGCTTTGTCGACGAATGCGAGGCTGCGGGGATCACGGTTCCTATCGTTCCGGGCATCATGCCGATCGGAAATTTCTCGCAACTGGCGAGATTTTCCGACGCCTGTGGCGCGGAGATTCCGCGCTGGATGCGCATCAAGCTCGAGAGTTTCCGTGACGATACTGCCTCGATCCGTGCATTTGGCCTCGATGTAGTGACCGGTCTATGCGAGAAGCTGCTTGCCGCCGGGGCTCCAGGGTTGCACTTCTACACGCTGAACCAGCCCGGCCCGACCATCACCATCTGGCGGCGCCTTGGCTTGTGAAGGGTGAAGCGAGAGGTGAGGCGAAGTCGGTCGATACCAGGATGAAGAGAGTGCTGGTAGCCGGGGCGACCGGCTTGGTCGGCGGCTACGTCCTGAGACGACTGCTGGCGCACCCTTCGTACTCGCATGTGGAAATTCTGGTGCGTCGCGAATCCCCGATCCGCAACCCGAAATTCGCCCAACGCATAGTGGATTTTGAGCATATTGACACCGGCGTGCCGGGAATTGCTCCCGACGAGGTGTTCTGCTGCCTTGGCACCACCATCAGAAAAGCCGGCTCCGAGGAAGGGTTCCGGCGCGTGGACTACGAATATCCGCTGGCGTTGGCGCGGCTTGCCAAGGCCGCTGGCGCGGGCACATTCGTGATGGTGTCGGCGCTCGGTGCCGATCCGAAGTCAGCAGTGTTCTACAACCGGGTCAAAGGCGAGGTGGAGCAGGCGATCGCCGGAGTCGGATTGTCGGCAGCGTATTTCTTCAGGCCCTCGCTTCTATTGGGCGCGCGCGCCGAGAACCGGCCAGTGGAGAAAATCGGTATTGCGGTTGGGAAGGCGATTGCACCTTTGATGATTGGCGGATTGCGCAAGTATCGGCCGGTCCATGCCGACACGGTGGCCGCGGCGATGGTGTACGTGGCCAATAATACCGTTCCTGCAGGTGTGATCGAGTCGGACGAGATTGCGCGTTTCGCAACGATCGCCGTAAGAACAGAGACGAGGCACGGCGAAAAACCGGACTGACCATCAGACACCGGGAATATCGTGGAACTTCCTTGTGTCTCTGTGCCTCGGCAGTGAAAAGTTCTGTCAGGCGGCGACGGCGCGCACTGATTGCACTTTGTTCGGAAGGGCTGCATACGCATGGTATGCGGCAGCCTCGGCGGCACCGAACTCCACTTTCCTGCCGAGATCCGCGAACACTGTTTCCAGCGCGCATAGCGACAGCATCACGTTCTCCATCTTGCACGAGTAACCCATGATGCCAAAGCGCCAGATCTTGCCGGCGAGATCGCCGAGGCCCGCGCCTATCTCCAGGTTGTAATCCAGTAGCAGCCGGCGACGCACCTCCTTTTCGTCCACCCCCGGCAGTACCGTCACCGCGTTCATCTGGGGAAGGCGGTAGGGCTCTTCGACAAGGTAGTTCAATCCGAGCGTCTCGAGTCCGGCTTTGAGCGCCTTGTGATTGCGCTGGTGGCGCGCCCATGAGTTCTCCAGGCCTTCCTCTCGCAACATCAGCAACGCTTCGTGCAATGCATACAACGAATTTGTCGGCGCAGTGTGGTGATAGGTGCGATTGGTGGCACCCCAGTAGCCGAGCAGGAGGTTCATGTCCATGAACCAACTGTGCACCTTTTCCTTGCGGTTCTTGACCATCTCAACCACACGGTCGCTGAAACTGATCGGCGACAGCCCCGGCGTGCAGGACAAGCACTTCTGGCTGGCGGAATAGATCGCATCGATTCCCCATTCGTCGGTCAGAACCGGCGTGCCGCCGAGCGAAGTGACCGCGTCCACGATGGTAAGCGCGCCGTATTTGCGGGCGAGTTCGGCAAGCGTCCTGGCGTCCGATTGCACGCCGGTCGAGGTCTCGGCGTGGACGAAGGCGAGGATCTTGGCATCAGCGTTGAGCTTGAACGCGTCCTCGACTTTCTGCGGGTCCACCGGCGTGCCCCAACGGTCCTCCACCACGACAGCTACGCCGCCGCAGCGCTGCACGTTTTCGATCATGCGGCCGCCGAAGACCCCGTTGCGGCAGACGATTACCCTGTCGCCGGGGTTGATCATGTTGACGAAGCACATCTCCATCCCCACGGATCCAGGACCGGAAACCGGGAAGGTCAGTGCGTTGTTGGTCTGAAAGGCGTAGCGCAACGACTCCTTCAGTTCTTCCATCATTTCCACGAACACGGGATCGAGATAGCCGATGGTCGGCTTGCCCATCGCTGAAAACACCCGCGGATGGATTTCCGAGGGACCCGGTCCCATCAGATGGCGTTGCGGCGGATAGAACGAAGAGATCTTCTTCTTCGGTGCGTAGTCTTGGCTGGACATGATTTCACCGGCAGGAAAGTTGGCTTCGTGGCCCGCGCGCGGTGCATGAAAACCCAGGCGCGGAAAGACGCGCAGTGTAGCAAGGTCCCGGCGCGCGGGCCAAGTTGGATTGCCCAGAAACTGATCAGGAGGATCCGCTCATTCGTGGGTCCGGCGCAGCCCGACCCGGTAGACGAGCATCCCGGCAATCATGGCTCCAACGAAAGCCCAGACTCGCGCATCGCCGAAGGCGGCGCTCACTATCGCCGGGCCCGGACAGAAGCCGCCCAGCCCCCAGCCGACGCCGAATATGAGCGCGCCGACCACCAGGGATGCCTCGAGATCTTCCTTGTCCGGAAGGCTGAACCGAGGTGCAAACAGGGGCGTCGCTTGACGCAACGCCAGGCGATACAGCACACCGAACACCGCGACTGCGCCGCCCATGACCAGCGCCAGACTCGGGTCCCACTTGCCCGTGATGTCGAGAAAGCCGATCACCTTTGCCGGGTTGATCATCTGTGAAATGATCAGGCCTGCGCCGAACACAAAGCCGCAGACCAAAGCTACGGCGGCGCGCTTCACGACTGGTGTACCCAGAAATAGACAGTGACTATCCCAGCCCCCATGAAAAGCAGGGTTGCCGCGATCGAACGCGGGGACAGCCGCGACACGCCACACACGCCGTGACCGCTGGTGCAGCCACTGCCCATCTGCGTGCCGAGACCCACCAGAGCACCCGCGAGCACCACCTGACCGTAGCCAGCTTCGAGTCTGAAGTGCGCTTTGTCAGGGAATACGAAAACGACAGCGATTCCCGCAAGAAACAGTCCTGCAATGAAAGCTGCACGCCAGGCGAAATCCTCTCTGCGAGAAATCATCGCCGTGCCGAGAATACTGCTGACGCCGGCCAAGTGTCCGAGCAACCACCACGTGCCGGCGGCAGCCAAGCCGATCAGCGCACCGCCGGCGAGCGCCGACCACGGTGTGAAATTGACTATCGTCACTTGCTTTCCGCCGTCTTGCCGATCGGAAGCTGGAGCAGTTTCGCGGAAAAGTCCTCCTCGTCGAAGGCGATGTCGCCGTCGAGATAGGCGTCCGACTGGGACTTGAGGTTCTTGAAATTGAAGTGTTGCGGGTCGAGCAAGTGCGAGGGGGAAACGCGCTGCAGGCTGGCAAACATGGTTTCCAGGCGCCCAGGAAATTTCTTCTCCCACTCCTGCATCATGTCTTTCACGACCTGCCGCTGCAGGTTTTCCTGGGAGCCGCAGAGATTGCAGGGGATGATCGGGAAGGCGCGGATCTTCGCGTATTCCTCCAGGTCCTGTTCCTTGCAGTAGGCCAGCGGGCGAATGACGATGTGGGCGCCATCGTCGCTGACCAGCTTGGGCGGCATCGCCTTCAGCCGTCCGCCGTGAAAGAGATTAAGAAAAAATGTCTCCAGGATGTCATCGCGATGATGCCCGAGGGCAATGCGGGTTGCGCCGATCTCACTGGCGACGCGGTAGAGCACCCCGCGGCGCAGCCGCGAGCATAACGAACACATGGTCTTGCCCTCGGGGATGACGCGCTTGACCACGGTGTAAGTGTCCTGCTCGACGATCCGGAAGGGCACGCCGATCGCGGTCAGGTACCCGGGCAGCACCTGGGCGGGGAATCCCGGGTGCTTTTGATCTAGGTTGACCGCGATGATTTCGAAGTCGATCGGCGCGTGCTGCTTGAGCGAAAGCAGGATGTCGAGCAGAGCATAACTGTCCTTTCCACCCGAGAGGCAGACCATGACCTTGTCGCCGGCGCGGATCATGTCGAAATCGGCAATGGCTTCGCCGACCTGCCGGCGCAGCCGCTTGGCGAGCTTGTTGCCTTCGTAAACCTGTTTTTGCAAGGTCGCCATTTATTATTTATTCCTGTTTCGCGCGGAAAATTTCGAACCCGATCGATTCACAATCCGGATACACGTCCAGTTTCTCGCTGGACACCCGTACCGCGACCACCCCCGGCTTGGCCAGGCAGATCGCGAGGATTTTCTCGCAAAATGTCTCCTGAAGGTGAAAGTGCCCGCTTTCGGCCAGCGCGGCGATCTCGCGGCGCAGGAAATCGTAATCCACGGTTTCACTGATGTGATCATGCTCGATGCTGGCGTCCGGCTCGAGATAGAGATCCACATTGACCATGATGCGCTGTCTGGCTTTCTTCTCAAATTCGTGGATCCCCATCGAGATCCGGGTTTCGAAATTCTTCAGGAAAATGCGGCGGGCGGGGCCGAGCTTGCCCGTCATGGCCAGCTCCGCCGCCGAACGCGGGTGCAGCGTAGTCGCCGTCATGTCAGCCTGTTTCCACGCCGAACCGGACGTCGCGCGTGTACGACAGGAAATCGGGGGTCAGGTTGAACACCTTCTGGTCCAGCATATTGACGATGCAGCCCATTGTGTTTTCCGTGCCGGCACCGGTCACCAATGCGACCTGTTGCTTGCGCTTGACCTGAGCCATCCTGGCCTGCAGATGCGCGGGTTGCCCGCCGCGATCTTGAATAGTTGACTGGCGCGTTGTTGAATAGCGATTGTAGCCTAAGCGCCCCCCAAACCGCACGGTGCAAGCACTTCCACTGAAGCGATTCGCTGCCCAACTGCCTGTCCCCGCCCACGACGCACGGCGGCACAGCGATCGGCTGGTCGAAAAAATCCGTGCGGAAGTCGCAGAACACGGTGGCTGGATTTCCTTCGCCCGATACATGGAGATGGCGTTGTACGCGCCCGGACTGGGATATTACGTCGCCGGTTCCGCGAAACTTGGAAGAGAGGGGGATTTCATAACCGCGCCCGAAATTTCTCCATTGTTCGGACGTACGCTCGCGGCCCCAGTCGCCGATATCCTCGCGCAAACCGGAGGGGAGGTGCTGGAACTCGGTGCGGGCTCAGGCAGGCTCGCGCTGTCTCTGTTGGAACAATTGCAAGCACGCAACCGACTTCCGGCGCGCTATCGGATTCTTGAAGTCAGCCCGGAACTGGTACAGCGGCAACGCCGGCTGCTGCTGCAGCGGTTGCCCGGATACGCCGACAGAGTCGAATGGATCACTTCGCTGCCGCCGAACTTCACAGGGGTGGTGGTCGCGAATGAAGTGTTGGATGCGCTGCCGGTTCATTTGCTTGCGTGGCACGAGCAAGGTGTGACCGAGCGCGGTGTGATCTGCGAAGGCGAAGCGTTCGCTTGGAAGGAACGCGGTCTAGCCCCTGGCGCGCTTCGGGATGCCGCAACGGCACTGCAGATTGAACCGCCGTACCTGAGCGAACTATCCATTGCTGCCCCCGCACTGATACGCACACTTGCAGGCGCACTCGACCACGGCGTGTTGATGTGCGTGGATTACGGCTTTGGCCGCCGGGAGTACTACCATCCGCAGCGCAACAGCGGAACGCTCATGTGCCATTACCATCATCGCGCGCACGACGACCCTTTTTTTCTCCCGGGATTGCAGGATATCACCGCGCACGTGGACTTTACTTCAGTAGCCGAAGCAGGCATCGAAGCCGGACTGCGATTGATCGGGTACACCACTCAGGCGCAATTCCTGATCAATTGCGGCATCACCGAGCTGCTTGCGTGCACGCCCGCTGACCAGATTGCTGAGTATCTGCCGCTTGCCGCCGGTGTTCAGAAACTGATCTCGCCCGCGGAAATGGGCGAACTGTTCAAGGTGATCGCGCTCGGGCGCGGCGTTCAGCCGCCACTCGCCGGTTTCGAAACCGGCGACCGGAGCCGCCTGCTGTGAGGATACTGCGCGATGGTAATCCTTAGAACACCTGAGGAAAGATTCGTGAACCTGCCCGGTTTCGAATATGAGCCGCGTTACCTTAGCGATCTTCGCGGCTACGCGGGCTTGCGGATGCATTACGTGGACGCGGGCCCACGCGGCTCGGACGTGTTCCTGTGCTTGCATGGCGAACCGACCTGGTCGTTCCTTTACCGGCGCATGATCCCAGTGTTCACCGGCGCCGGATTCCGCGCGGTCGCGCCGGATCTGTTCGGATTTGGCCGCTCCGACAAGCCGGCGGACGACGCAGCGTATACCTTCGACTTTCACAGGAATGCGCTCAAGGCACTGATCGACGAACTCGATCTGAGGAGCATCACCCTGGTGTGCCAGGACTGGGGCGGCTTGCTCGGACTGACGTTGCCGATGGAAATGGAGCAGCGTTTCACCGGGCTGCTGGTGATGAATACCACTCTGGGCACGGGTGATGCGCCGCTTTCCGCCGGATTTCTCGCCTGGCGAAACTGGGCGGCTGCGCATCCGGACATGGAAGTCGGCAAGCTGCTTGGGCGCGCGTGCCCGCATCTCGCCGCGGACGAGCGCGCGGCCTACGATGCACCGTTTCCCGATGCGCGCCACAAAGCGGGTGTTCGCCGGTTTCCCCAACTCGTCCCCGATCATCCCGCGGCGCCGGGGGCGGAAATTTCCAGGGCGGCGCGGGATTGGTGGGCGAAACATTGGAAGGGCACGAGTCTCATGGCGATCGGCATGCAAGACCCGGTGCTTGGCGCGCCGGTGATGAACGAGCTGCGCAAATGCATCCGTGGTTGCCCGGCACCGCTCGAAGTACACGAGGCAGGCCATTTCACCCCAGAGTGGGGTGCCCGCATTGCCGCCAAGGCGTTGGCGCATTCGTCGGACTACTAAAAATGCATTGGTCACAAAGCGATCCGGGCAAACGAGTTTTGTGACCGCAGGATTCCAGGAATACGGAAGGTATCTCCTCGAAACCAGATAGCAGTTTTTTCTCGTGACTTCGTGTACCGTTGCCGCCTTTGAAGTCTTGAATTCCTCCATATTCTCCGTGTCCTTTGCGGGTCATCGGGTTTCATGCATATCCACATACTAGGTATCTGCGGTACGTTCATGGGCGGCATCGCGGTGATCGCCAGGCAGGCTGGGCACAAGGTGACCGGCTGCGACACCAACGTCTATCCGCCCATGAGCACGCAGTTGCAGGAGCAGGGAATCGAATTGATCGAAGGCTTCGATCCGGCGCAGATCGACCTGAGACCCGATCTGTTCGTAATAGGTAACGTGGTTTCGCGCGGCAATGCGCTGATGGAGGAAATCCTCAATCGCGCGCTCGCCTTCGTTTCCGGACCTCAGTGGCTGTACGAGAACGTTTTGCGCGGAAAGTGGGTACTGGCGGCCGCCGGTACCCACGGCAAGACCACCGTCACGTCGATGCTGGCGTGGATTCTGGAGTACGCGGGGCTCAAGCCGGGATTTCTGATCGGCGGCGTGCCGATCAATTTCGACGTTTCTGCACGCGTAACCGATTCGGTTTTTTTTGTCATAGAGGCGGACGAATACGACACCGCATTCTTCGACAAACGCTCCAAGTTCATTCACTACATGCCCCGAACGGCGATCCTGAACAACCTCGAGTTCGATCACGCCGATATCTTTGCCGATGTTGGGGCAATCGAAACTCAATTCCACCATCTGGTGCGCACGATCCCTGGCAACGGCCTGATCATCGCCAACGGCCACGAGCAGAGCATGAAACGCGTCTTGGCACGCGGCGTCTGGAGCAAGGTGGAGCTGCTCGGCGTGGACGAGGGCTGGGTCGCCAGGGCGCGTGACGAACATGCGTTCGAGGTGTTCTTCGAGGGAGGTTCGCGCGGCACGGTGAACTGGGGTCTATTGGGCGAGCACAATCGCCACAACGCGCTTGCAGCGCTTGCCGCTGCCCGACATGCCGGCGTGCCGGTCGCCAAGGGCGTCGATGCGCTGGCGAAGTTCAGGAACGTGAAACGCCGTCTGGAAGTGCGTGGCGCCATCAAGGGCATCACCATATACGACGATTTCGCCCACCATCCCACTGCGATCGAAACCACAATCGCGGGCCTTCGCAGCAAGGTCAAGGGTGCGCGCATTCTTGCCGTCCTGGAACCGCGATCGAACACCATGAAAATGGGGGTGATGAAGGACGCACTGGCGGGGAGTCTTGCCGGGGCCGACCTGGTGTTCTGCTATACGAACGGGCTGGGCTGGGATGCCGGACCGACGCTCGCGCCACTGGGAGCGAAATCGGCCTGCTTCGACGATCTGGAGAAACTGACGGAAGCGATCGCCGCAGCGAGCCAGCCCGGCGACCACGTGCTGGTGATGAGCAATGGCGGCTTCGGAGGCATTCACAACCTGCTTCTGGAAGCGCTCAAGCGCTAGTTCTTCCGCGTGTCCGTTGAATCACGCCGCTGTCGTGAGCATACCGCCTTGCCGTCGCCGGTCCCCTGGGCGATTCCGAACTGGTGCTTCAGAGGTTGCCCGAGCCCGCCCGCCGCCTTTGCAGCGGCGCTTTTGTGTCGTTTGTGACCGTGGGGCACAATACCGGTGCGTGCGGCTCTGCCAACTTCATGATCGTCTATATCCACGGATTCAACAGTTCCCCCGCATCACACAAATCCGGTCAGTTGCGCGACCGCCTAGTTGCGCTCGGTCGCGGCGCGGAGTTTGTATGCCCCGCGCTGCCGCACTGGCCGACGCAGGCGATGGCGCTGCTGGAGCGCGAAGTGGCACACGCCCCTCGGGAAGCGGTCACGCTCGTCGGAAGTTCTCTCGGTGGGTTCTACGCCACAGCCCTCACTGAGAAAACCGGCGTGCGTTCCGTGCTGGTGAATCCGGCGATCACGCCGTACGAGGGCCTGAGGACCTACCTCGGCCCGCAGAGAAACCTTTACTCGGGTGAGGAGTACGTGCTCACGGAGGAACATCTCACACAGCTCGCCGAATTGCGTGTCCCGAAGCTGGCGCGACCGGGCCGCTATCTGCTCATGCACACGACCGGCGACGAATTGCTCGACTGGCGCATCGCGGTCGACCGTTACCGCGGTTGCCGTCAGGTTATCTTGCAGGGCGGCGATCACGGATTCAGGGAGTTCGGCGATTACCTCGATATCGTTCTCGAATTCGCCAAATGAGGGGTGCGCTTCCCGTATAATCGCGCGCTCGCTTTTTCCCTGCATCCCTCACCCTCAGCTTCGCCACCACTGCACATGAACGTTTTTTTCGAAGAGGACGGCGGCTTCAAGGTCGGCACCGTGCTCAGCGACAACAACACATCGCTGCAAGTCGAAACACTGCACGGCAAGCGCACCAAGGTGAAGGCTGCGGCGGTGCTGATTCGTTTCGAGCACCTGACGCTGACGCAATTCATGGCAGAGGCGCACAAGGTCTCCGACGAAATTGATCCGGCGTTTCTATGGGAATGCTGCGGCGAGGCCGAGTTCTCGTTTGAGCAATTGGGGCGCGAATACTTCGGGCACGCGCCCAGGCCTCAGGAAAGCGCCGGCCTGCTGATGCGGCTGCACTCTACCCCGACGCATTTCTACAAGAAGAGCAAAGGTCACTACAAGGCTGCGCCGCCGGACGCACTGAAATCAGCGCTGGCCAGCATCGAGCGCAAGCACAAACAGGCGGCACAGCAGGCCCGCTACCTCGAGCAGCTTGGCCGGCTGGAGGTGCCGGAGGAGCTCCGGCCGATGTTGACGCAGCTGCTGTACCGGCCCGACAGGAACAGCATCGAGTTCAAAGCGCTGGATCAGGCGGCGGATAAGGCGCGTCTGACGATTCCGAAGCTGCTGGAAAAATGCGGTGCTCTGCCGTCCAGCCACGACTATCACTACGGCCGATTCCTGTTCGAATACTTTCCGAAGGGCACCGGTTTCGACCCATCGCTTACCGCTGGCGATCCCGACGCGCTGGAAACCGCGGACGTGGCGGCGTTCAGCATCGACGATGCGACCACCACCGAGATCGACGATGCGTTCTCGGTCTGCAAGCTTGCGAATGGCAACTGGCAAGTCGGTGTGCACATCGCCGCGCCCGCGCTGGGACTGCCGGTCGGATCATCCCTGGATGTCGAAGTGGCAAAGCGGCTTTCGACCGTCTACTTCCCGGGCAGCAAGGTCACCATGCTTCCGGAATCCGTGATCGACCAGTACACGCTTTCAGAGGGCCGGGAAAGTCCGGCGCTGTCGATGTACGTTGAGATCACGCCAGAACTGGAAATCGTCGGTAACCACAGCGCGGTCGAACGGGTCAGGATTGCCGCTAACCTGCGCCACGATACCCTTGAGCAGACGTTCAATCTGGAGAGGGTGACGGCGGGGGTTGTGGATTGCCGATTCGGCGCCGAGCTGCTGCTGCTGTGGCGATTTGCGTCCCGGCTGGAACAGCGCCGTGGAAAAGAGGAACCGGGAACCGCGCGCGCGGACTACAACTTCTACGTCGACCACGACCGCATCCGAATCGTCGAGCGCAAACGCGGATCTCCCATTGACAGGGTCGTCTCAGAACTGATGATCCTGGTAAATACCGAATGGGGTCGGCAACTAGCGCTCAACGAAATCCCGGCCCTGTACCGCGCGCAGGGAAACGGCAAAGTGAAGATGTCGACGCTGCCGGCGCCGCATCAGGGGTTGGGCGTTTCGCAGTACATCTGGGCGAGTTCGCCGCTGCGCCGTTACGCAGACCTGGTGAACCAGCGGCAGTTGCTGGCATTTTATCGCCACGAGGCGCCGCCTTACCTGCCGAAGGATGAACGACTGCTGGTGATCCTGCGGGATTTCGAGCTGGCCTACGAAGCGTACGCGGAGTTTCAGCGCAGCATGGAGCGCTATTGGTGCCTGCGCTGGCTGCTCCAGGAGGGCATTGCTACGACGGAAGCGGAGGTGCTCCGTGAGGAACTGGCTCGAATCGATCGCATCCCCCTGGTGGTCCGCGTGCCGTCATTGCCGGCGCTCCCACCCGGAAAGCGTGTGGAACTGGCAATTTCCGACATTGACCTGGTCGAACTGACTCTGCATTGCGAGTTCAGACGGCATACGGATGAAATTGCGCGCTGACAGTTGCCTCGCAGTTATTTAGAATTGACGCAGCGTCACTTATTCGCCTAGCGGATTTGCACGATATCTCGATTAGAGCGTTCGACACCCGAGGCGGCCTCGCCGCCAGCCTCTCGGCCCCTCCGCCGCCCTCCACCGGCGACATCCTGCCGGTTACGCTCGCGTTCTCCGTCGTCTTCCACGCCGTCTTGTTGCTGATCACATTTGCGCCGCCGAATTTCACCGCAAAGAATTTTGTGCCCCAGCTCGAAGTCGTGCTGGTCAATTCGAAATCATCATCGAAGCCGCTCAAGGTCGATGCTCTGGCCCAGGCCAGCCTCGAGGGCGGCGGCAATACCGAGACAAAGGCCAGGGCCAGCACCAATCTGCCGAAAGTAAGCAACCTCGAACCTTCTCTGGAAGTGCAATTGGCGGCGAAAAAGGTGCAGAGACTCGAAGAGGAAGCGCAAAGGTTGTTGCGTCTGGCCCAAGGAGACAACTCGTCCGCGACAGAGACCCAGCCTGCACCCACAGCCGCGCAGCAGGAACGTCTGGAAGACCCGGCACTGGAGCAGCAGCGCCTGTTGATCGCACAACTCGAGGCGAGAATCGAAAAGGAGATGAAGGAATACCAGGAACTGCCACGCCGCAAAGCCATCGGTTCGCGCACCGAGGGTGTCGTTTACGCTGAATACGTGGATAAGTGGCGCCGGCGCATCGAACAGGTTGGCACCAGCAACTACCCGGAGGAAGCGAAGCGGAGCAAAATCTACGGATCGCTGTTGATGACGGTGCACATCAAGGCGGACGGTAGCGTGGAGAAAGTCGAGATCGACCGCTCATCCGGACATCGCCTGCTCGACGCGGCGGCGAGGCGCGTAGTCGAACTTGCCGGCCCGTTCCCGCCCTTCCCGGCAGTGGTGCGCAGAGACTGGGACATACTGAGCATTTCGCGCACCTGGATGTTTACGCGCAGCGACCTCGAACTCATCGCTTCCCCATGACGGACCGGTACGCGGTAATCGGCAACCCGATTGCTCACAGCAAATCGCCGCAAATCCACGCCGCGTTTGCGCGCCAAACCGGTCAGGACATCGAATATACGCGCCTGCTTGCACCACCTGACGGATTCCACCGGACCGTGGAAGGTTTTCGCGCGGCGGGCAGCAAGGGCGCAAATGTGACCGTTCCATTCAAACTGGAAGCCTTCGACCTCGCCGATGAAGTATCGCAGCGAGCCCAGACTGCGCAGGCGGTGAATTTTCTGAGCTTCGAGGGCGGGCGCATTCGGGCCGACAATACCGACGGCGCCGGTCTCACTCGTGATATCACCGGTAATCTCGGCTTCAACATGGCCGGCAGGCGAGTACTGCTGATGGGGGCGGGAGGCGCGGCTCGGGGCACGTTGCAGCCGCTCCTGGCGCAGCATCCCGCAATCCTCACAATCGCCAACCGGACCGTAGAAAAAGCGCGGCAGCTCGCCGAAGCGTTTCGCGACCAAGCGTCGGCGGTGTCTTCGGTATTGTCGGGATTGCGCTACGATGACCTGGCGGGGCATCACTTCGATCTGGTGATCAACGCCACCTCCAGCAGCTTGCACGATGAATTGCCACCGTTACCTGCGGGAATGTTCGCCGAAGGTTCACTTGCCTACGAAATGATGTACGGCAAGGGTCTTACGCCCTTTCTTGCATTCGCGCGATCCCAGGGCGCGATGCGTCTTGCCGACGGTCTGGGCATGTTGGTCGAGCAGGCCGCCGAGTCGTTCTTTTTGTGGCGCGGCGTGCGTCCCGAAACCCGTGCCGTCATCAAACTGCTGCAAGAGCAATGAAGCGCCCACTGCGCTGGGCATGGCGGGGCGTTGCTCTAGTGCTCGCCGCGATCGTCGTCTACCAGTTCTGGCTATTCGGTCATGTGGTCTGGTGGGTCTGGTTCAACCCTTCGACCAGCGCATTCATGGAAAGGCGACTGGAAGTCTTGCAGGAGGACAATCCCAAGGCCGCGCTACGCCACAAATGGGTGCCCTACGAGCGCATCTCGATCAATCTCAAGCGTGCCCTGATCGCGGCCGAGGATGCCAAGTTTCTCGACCACGACGGCTTCGACTGGGAAGCGATCCAGAAGGCGTATGAAAAGAACATCGTCAGGGGAAAAGTCGTTGCCGGAGGTTCGACGATCAGCCAGCAACTGGCCAAGAACCTGTTCCTGTCCGGGAAGCGCACGCCATGGCGCAAGGGCCAGGAAGCATTGATCACCGTCATGATCGAAAACGTGATGACAAAGCGGCGCATCTTCGAGATCTATCTCAACATCATCGAGTGGGGCAACGGCGTTTTCGGCGCCGAAGCCGCCGCACGTCACTACTATGACACCAGCGCGGCCTATCTCGACGCCGGGCAGGCGGCGCGGCTTGCCGCAATGGTGCCAAGGCCACGCTTCTACGACCGCGTGCGCTACACCCCCCTACTGGAGCGGCGCACCGGCATCATCCTGGAGCACATGCACTACGCGGAGGTTCCCTGAGTTATCGGGCTCATAGATCGCTCACGTATAATTCGCCAACTTCTCCCGCGCCGACATGCTCATCCATCCGCAGTTCGATCCCGTAGCCGTCCATCTCGGGCCGCTGTCTGTGCGCTGGTACGGGTTGATGTACCTGCTGGCCTTTGTCATCGTGCTGCTGCTTGGACGTTACCGCATCAGGACCCAGCCGCGGCTGGGCTGGACTAACCGCGATCTCGACGACGTGCTGTTCCTCGGCGTGCTCGGCGCCGTGCTGGGCGGGCGGCTTGGTTATGTGCTGTTCTACAAGCTCTCCGAGTATATGTACGATCCGGTGCGGATCCTTTTCCTGTGGGAAGGCGGCATGTCTTTTCACGGCGGCTTCCTGGGTGTTCTGGTCGCGATGCTGTGGTTCGCGCGCTCGCATCACAAGAGCTGGCTCTCGGTGACCGACTTCATCGCACCGCTGATTCCGCTCGGGCTGGGCGCCGGAAGAATCGGCAACTTCATCAATGCGGAACTCTGGGGACGGCCAGCTAATGTCCCCTGGGCGATGGTTTTCCCGAATGTGGACAGCCTGCCGCGCCATCCCTCGCAGCTCTATGAGTTCCTTTTGGAGGGCCTGGTCCTGTTCGCGCTGCTGTGGTGGTTCTCCAGGCGCTGGCGGCCGGTCGGCGCGGTGTCCGGGGTGTTCCTGATCGGTTACGGGACGCTGCGATTTCTAGTCGAGTTCACCCGTGAGCCCGACGGTTTCCTGGGACTGCTCGCGCTGGGAATGTCGATGGGTCAGTGGTTGAGCCTGCCGATGGTTCTAGCCGGTATTGCGCTGCTTGCCTGGTCCAACCGTCGCAGAATAAGCAGCGCTAGTTGAGGTCGCGCGGTTTCGTCGGCGGAGAAACCGCAAAGAAGCTGCGGCGGTTGAGCAGACGCCGGAAGTTGTCCAGCGACAGCAGGTGCGAATAGACCTTTTCCAGCATGCCGGTGACGAGCAACTGGCGCAGCTTGTCGTCCGCCAGCAAATCCAGCGCATTTCTCGCAACCCGGTGCATGCCTTCAAGTTGCATAGTGAATCCTTCGACCTCCGCCTTCATCGTGAACGGCTCCAGCAGTTCAAACCGCGCCAGCAGTTTGCACAATTCGTCTGCGCGCAACAGGTCGCTCTCGTAGTCGAAGATCAGTTTCTCCAGTGCACTCCATTGCGGCAGCCTGTTGCCGGCCTCGTCGTACATCGGTTCGCCGCCGTCCTGAACGGCGCTCGTTTCCACGCACACGATGCGTTCCTTCTGCGCTTCGCCATCGAGCGTCACCTTGGCCATGCAAAAAGGGTAACGGCGCACGTAAGCAGGCAGGTACACACGCCGGTCCCAGGTGCCGTCGGTAAGGATGAAGAGGTTCTGCATGGACTGCAGGCCGAGTATGACGACTGCGTCGAAAGTCTTGCCATCATCGGCGCTCACGAAGATGATTGGATAGTCGCGGCTGGCTGGCCCGAATTCGGCAAGACTGATCGGCATCGAGTGCAGCCGATGGAAGACCGCGGGTGCCTCTTCTCCGATGCGGGGCAGGACCACCTTGTGATTTTTTCGCAGCGGCGTGATCTGCGCGTAACCCAGCGGTGCCTCGATCTTCATGGAATGGGAGTCGTTTTGCCGGAATTTGATTACAGTATAATAACCCAGCAATTCTGGCGCTTAAGTGTGAATCCGATCATGAAGGGGACGTAGCTCAGCTGGGAGAGCGTCGCGTTCGCAATGCGAAGGTCGGGAGTTCGATCCTCCTCGTCTCCACCAATATTAGAAGGGCCGCCTTGCGCGGCCCTTGTTCTTTTTGAAGTCTGCAACAAGTAGCCTGCAGTTCCTTACCTCTCCGCCACCGTCGCGATCCACCCTTCCAGCGAATCGATTCTTGAAGGTAATCCGTAGTTGTGTTCGCGCCGCTGCCACGCCCACGCCGCCTGCAGGGCACACAGCACCGCGTCGAGACGGTCACCGCTGGCGTCGCGTACCAGCGAATTCAGCGTCAGAGCGGATGCGCTCAACGCAATATCGAATGGGTTGGCACGTGAGACCAATGCCGCGACGATCGCTCTTCGCGCGCGCGTGAGCTGCGGGGTCTGTTTCGCGGGGGCGTCGTTCTTGTATGAGCCTCTCACCATCTGCCGCGCCGCAAATCCGGGGTAGGCCTCGAATGCAATTCGCAGCCGATCGCCTTTGACTAAGCCTGGAATCGTGATACCGGCCTCCAGCAAACGCGGCGCACCTTCTAGGAACATCAGGCCGACCGGCGGATTCACCAGCTTGAGCGGACTGTGAGAGCGGGCCGGCAGGTCCGTGGCGCGGTGGGCATAGCGGCTTCCCGCCGCGCGGCTTTCGCGGTACCCGTCGAGCGCCGCGCGGAATCTCTCGCGGCCCAGGGAGCGGCAATGGAGTACGAGTTCATCCCAGGTTGCCGGCCAACCGAGATCGCGCGTCGCCTCGCGCGGTAAACCGAACGGAAAGTCGAAACCCGCGACCCAGGGGCCGCGGCGATTCAACCAGCATTCGTAGGTCTTCCACTCGCAGTACTCCTCGATGTCGGCGAGCTCGAATGCGCGCCCGCGCATTTTTCCGGTCGCGATGGTGATCTGTTTTTGCTTGCTGGGGCGGCTGGTGAAATCCACGCCGGAGATCGGCCAGCCGGACCGGGCGGTCATGTCGAAGCACTCAGGATTGCAGCTGTTTCTCGAGGCGCTGCGCGAATACGGACATCTCCTTCGCTGCCTGTTTGTCGCCGCGACGCTCCGCAACTTCGATTCCATGGCGATAAGCGTCGAGCGCGTCGCGCAGGACACCGGCATCGGTCAGTGCCTTGCCCAGCAGCTTCCATGCGGCGGAATAGTTCGGGTCCATTTCGATCGCGCGCCGCAACTGGTGGACCGCGACCCATGTTTCCTGCAGCTTGAGATACTCGCTGCCGAGACTGAAGCGCAGTAGCGCCGAGTCCTTTCCCTGCGAGAGCAGCGCTTCGAGATTGCGAACGACCGATGCGGGATCCATGGAAACGTGCTTAGAGCTCGATGCGGGTACCGAGCTCGACCACGCGATTCGCGGGGATCCGGAAAAATGTCGTGGCGCTTGAAGCATTGCGCGACATGAGAGCAAAAAGCTTCTCACGCCACAGCGCCATGCCAGGCCCCACCGTTGGGATCAGCGTTTGCCGGCTCAGGAAAAACGAAGTTTCCATCATCTCGAACTTCAGTCCCTTTGCGGCAGCTAACTCAAGCGCGCGTGGCACGTCGGGTGCGTCCTTGAAACCATAGTGTGCAATAACGCGATAGAAATCCCCGCCAAGCGGCACGATCTCGATGCGTTCTTCGTCCGGCACGTGCGGAATATCGCGGGTTTGCACCGTCAGCAGCACGATGCGCTCGTGAAGCACCTTGTTGTGATTGAGGTTGTGGAGCAGCGCGTGCGGCACCCCTTCGGCTGCGGCAGTCAGGAATACCGAAGTGCCAGGCACACGCGTTGGTGGATGCGCGGTGACGCTCTGGATGAATGGTTCGATCGGGATCGCCCCCGGGGCCAGCCGCTCCATCAACAGCTCGCGACCGCGCTTCCAGGTGGCCAGCAGCGTGAACAGAACGATGCCGACTGCAACTGGGAACCAGCCTCCGTGCACCAGTTTGACCGTATTGGCGCTCAGGAAAGACAAGTCAATCGTGAGATAGAACAGCAACATCGGTACTGCTGCGGTCCACAGCGGCCAATTCCACAGCCTGTGCACCAGTACAAACGCGAGAACAGTGTCGATCGCCATGGTGCCGGTGACCGCAATGCCGTACGCGCCGGCGAGGTTGCTGGAGGAACCGAAGCCCAGCACCAGTCCGACTACGCAGGCGCTTAGCACCCAGTTGATCCACGGCATGTAAACCTGTCCGATTTCGCTTTCGGATGTGTGGGTGATGTCCAGGCGCGGACAATAGCCGAGCTGGATCGCCTGCCGCGTCAGCGAGTAGGTGCCGGAAATCACCGCCTGCGAAGCGATTACCGTGGCAAGCGTGGCAAAACCGACCATTGGATACAACGCCCAGGACGGAGCCATCCGATAAAACGGATGCTGAATCGCCGAGGCATCGTGAAGCAACAGCGCACCCTGGCCGAAATAGTTCAACAACAATGCCGGCAGCACGAAATAGAGCCACGCGATCTGCATCGGCTTCCTGCCGAAGTGGCCCATATCGGTATACAGGGCCTCCACGCCGGTAATCGCCAGAACGACGCCGCCGAGTGCGAGAAATCCGTGGATTTTGTTTTGCACAAAGAACTGCACCGCATAGCCGGGGTAAACCGCCGCGAGCACGCTTGGCTGGTCAACGATGTTGACGATGCCCAGCAGGGCGAGGATCGAGAACCATGCGATCATGACCGGTCCGAACAACGCGCCGACTCTGGCAGTCCCACCACGCTGAAACAGAAACAGGACCAGCAGTACTGCAATTGTGATTGGCACGACGTAGGGCGTGAATGCCGGAGTCGCGACGTTTAGTCCTTCCACTGCCGACAACACCGATATCGCCGGCGTGATCATGCCATCGCCGTAGAACAATGCGGCGCCGAAAAGCCCCAGCGACATCAGCATCCAGCGGGTTCGCGCGTGCGTCTTGGTCGTGCGCAGCAGCAATGCGAGGAGCGCAATGATGCCGCCCTCGCCGTGATTGTCGGCGCGCATCATGAAAACCACGTACTTGACGGTAACGATGATGATCAGCGCCCAGAACACCAGCGACAGCGCGCCTAGCACGGTGTCATGTGTGAGCGGAATCCCGTACTTACCGCTGAAAACCTCTTTCATCGTGTACAAGGGACTGGTACCGATGTCGCCGAATACGACGCCGATGGCAGTGACGGCGAGCGCAGCCACGCCCGGCCTGGCATTCCGGTCGGAAAGGGAAGTCATGCGAAATTTGAATTGCGGGTCAACGGACGGGGTCGGCGAACTCGCCGCGCGAATTCGCCACAATTCCCGGCGTTCCGACTGAAACCGGCAGCAGAGATCGAACTTGGAAGATTTTTCTTCAACCTGCTCGCGGTCTGTTCGGCGTGGCCGTATTGCGGGGTGTCGAATCCCTTGCAGTCGAGTGATGCGTGGGCCGCAACGTAATGGCCCCTTCGGTTATGATCGCCACACTCACGTTCGGGGCCATTTGCGATCGGTCGCGGCCCTGAATATTTCAGGCGCCACATTCTATACCCCGGAGCGGGCCGTGACCAAACAGGCAATCAACACGAAGGACGCCCCCCAGGCGATTGGAACCTATTCGCAGGCCGTACAGGCAGGCGGCACGATTTACCTGTCCGGCCAGATCGGCCTCGATGCGACGACCATGCAAGTAGTCGAGGGAATCGACGCGCAGATCCACCGGGTGTTCGGGAATCTGCGGGCGGTGGCCGCCGCGTCGGGCGCGAGCCTCGATGACGTGGTGAAAGTCACTGTGTTCCTTACTGACCTCGCCAACTTCGCGCGTATGAACGAGATAATGGCCCAGTATTTCCGGCCGCCGTTTCCGGCACGTTCCGCCGTCGGCGTTTCGCAGTTACCGCGCGGCGCTCTGGTGGAGGTCGAGGCGATCGTGGTGAAGCCGTGAGGCGTGAGGGTGAAGCGGCACAGACAGAGAGTTTCCGATCAACGCACCCAGCGGCCGCAACCACCCGCGTGAAACGAGCACTTCCCCAACGGAAGAAACAGCCAGCCGCTAGCACCGGCAAGAAACGCACGCCCATCCAGGTTGCATCACCCGCCACCGACAGTTCTTCTGCCTCAGGTCGCGATCCTCGCCCCTCGTCCCCCGCCCCTCATCCTTCACTGCAATTCGCCAGCCCCGTGGTGCGCGACAAGTTGGCGCGACTCGGGATCCTTGAGCTCTCCGACCTGGTGTTGCACCTGCCTTTGCGCTACGAGGACGAGACGCGCATCGTTTCGATCCACGACGCCTTGTCCGGAGACACCGTGCAGATTGAGGGCACCGTGGTGAAGACCGAGGTCAAATTCCGTCCGGGCCGGCAACTTGTCTCCGAGGTCGATGACGGCAGTGGTGGTCTGATGATGCGGTTCTTCAATTTTTATCCGAGTCAGCAGAAGGTGCTCGCACCGGGTGCACGCGTACGCGTAATGGGAGAAATCCGCCAGGGTTTCTTCGGTGCGGAGATGGTGCATCCCCGCTTCCGCGTGCTGCGCGGGGAAGTGCCGTTGCCGCAGGCATTGACCCCGATCTATCCAACCACTGCGGGCCTGGGCCAGGACACGCTACGCAAACTTGCCGGACGCGCGCTCGAGCGCGCCGACCTCGAGGACACGCTGCCGGAACCGATACGCAGAAAGCTCAGAATCCCGCCGTTCCCGGAAGCGGTCCGCCTGTTGCATAACCCGACGCCCGACGTGGATGCCCAGGCGCTGGCCGAGCGTGTGCATCCGGCCTGGCGCAGGGTCGCGTTCGATGAATTTCTCGCACAGCAATTGTCCATGCGATTGCATCGCGACCGCCGCAACCGCGTGCGCGCGCATCCCCTGTTGCAGCATTCGGGTTTGTCGAAGCGCCTTCTGGAGTCGTTGCCGTTCCGGCTCACGCGCGCACAGACGCGCACACTCAACGATATCCGCGGTGATCTAGCGCGCCCGCACCCCATGCAGCGCTTACTGCAGGGAGACGTGGGCAGTGGTAAGACCATTGTGGCCGCGTTCGCGGCGTTGCAGGCCATCGAGAGCGGCTATCAGGCAGCTGTGATGGCACCCACCGAGATCCTCGCCGAGCAGCACTATCGGAAATTCTCCCTGTGGCTGGAGCCGCTGGGAATCGAAACGGCGTGGCTGACCGGCAGTCTGAAAATGAAGGAACGCGACAAGATGCTTGCGGCGATAGAAGGAGGCAAGGCCCAGCTCGCGGTTGGAACCCACGCACTGTTCCAGGAAGACGTCACATTCAGAAAACTCGGGCTGGCCATAGTCGACGAGCAGCACCGTTTCGGCGTGCATCAGCGTCTCGCGCTGCGCATGAAGGGCGGCCGTGCCGATCAGGCGTTGCAGCCGCACCAGTTGATGATGAGCGCCACGCCCATCCCACGCACACTGGCGATGAGTTTCTACGCCGACCTCGACGTTTCGGTGATCGACGAATTGCCGCCCGGCCGAAAGCCGGTGGTGACCAAGCTGTTGTCGGCAACGCGCCGGGATGAGGTGCTCCGGCGGGTGCGTGACGGTTGTCTGGAGGGTAGGCAGGCTTATTGGGTCTGTCCGCTGATCGAGGAGTCCGACACCAGCGGAAGTGCCGAGGCCGCGCGCCCTGCCGAGAAGACTTTGCCGATCAGGCTTCGCCCGCGGCACGAAGCGCTGCAATTGCAGACTGCAATGGAAACTTACGAAGGGCTGCGGCAGATTTTTCCGGAACTGAAAGTTGGATTGGTGCACGGACGGCTGCCGAACCAGGAGAAAACGGCGGTAATGGCGGCCTTCCAGGCCAACCAGATCCAGTTGCTGGTCGCGACTACGGTGGTCGAGGTCGGAGTAGACGTACCCAATGCGTCGCTGATGGTCATCGAGCATGCCGAGCGCATGGGCTTGTCGCAGCTCCATCAGTTGCGCGGCCGGGTGGGTCGCGGTGCCGAGTCCAGTGTCTGCATTCTTCTGTACCAGAATCCTCTCTCGGACAACGCGCGCGAACGGCTGCGCATTATCTACGAGAACAACGACGGCTTCGAAATCGCGCGCCACGACTTGCGCCTGCGTGGTCCGGGGGAGTTGCTGGGCGCGCGCCAGAGCGGGGTGCCGATGCTGCGGTTCGCGGATCTGGAAAAGGATCTCGATCTTCTCGAAGCGGCACGCAACGTCGCGCCGCAGTTGCTGCGAGACCATGCCAAGAGTGCCGAGCGTCATCTCAAGCGCTGGCTGGGTGGCAGGCAGGAGCTGATGAAAGTCTGAGAACTCCTGGCGGTTTGAGAGGGCCGGGAGCCGGGTGCTATCATCGGCGGCACCTTGAAGCATTGCCGATCGAAATGAGTTTTGACCCCGCTCTTCGCGGCCGTCGAGCTTTGCTTTTCTGGGTTCCGCTTGGTCTGGCGGGGTCGCGCGAAGCGACGACGGGCGTTTCGTGTTTCACATCCGGAGGGAAAGCTAAAAGGCCAACCCTCGGCTGGCTGCAATATCGGGAAACGAAGACTTCGACGTGATGTGGACCGCGCGGTGACCTTCCTCGAACGCCTCAATGCCTACGAGAAGCTGATCCGGCTCGACAAGCCGATCGGCATTCTGCTGTTGCTCTGGCCCACGCTGTGGGCTTTGTGGCTGTGCTCGCGCGGGGAGCCAAGCTGGAGGATGGTATGGATCTTCATCCTCGGAACGGTGTTGATGCGCTCTGCGGGCTGCGCGATCAACGACTATGCCGACCGGAACTTCGATGGTCATGTCGCGCGCACGCGGGGGCGCCCGCTTGCCACTGGACTGATCAAGCCCTGGGAGGCGCTGGTCGTGGCGGCGATACTGGCGCTTGCTGCGTTCGCGCTGGTCCTGCAACTCAACAAGCAGACCATCATGTTGTCGGTGGCGGCGTTGTTCATTGCGGCGACCTATCCGTTCACCAAGCGCTTTTTCGCCCTGCCGCAGGCATACCTTGGCATTGCCTTCGGTTTCGGGATCCCGATGGCGTTCGCAGCGCAAGCCGGCTGGGTACCCGAGGTCGCATGGTGGCTGTTGCTCGCCAATGTGTTCTGGGCGCTCGCCTATGACACCGAGTACGCGATGGTGGATCGTGATGATGATCGCAGGATCGGCATCAAGACGTCGGCAATCACATTCGGGCGCCACGATGTGGCCGCGGTGATGATCTGTCACGCGATGTTTCTCGTGATTCTTGCGTGTATCGGCTGGCGCTATTCGCTGGGAGTCTACTTTTTCGGCGGATTGCTGATGGCAGCCTGGCTGGCCGCGACCCATTATCAGATGATCAGGGATCGCGATCCAAAATCGTGTTTCCGCGCGTTCCTGCACAACAACTGGATCGGCGCGATGGTTTTTGCCGGCCTGGTGGCGAGTTTCCAGTTCCCGAAGCCGTTCTGAGGGTTGTTGCGCGCCGGCGCTGTGCCTATAGTGACCCCCATGAATCTTGAACTGGAAGGACGCGCGGCGCTCGTCACCGGCGGCAGCAAAGGAATCGGCCTCGCTTGCGCACGAGCATTTCTCGAGGCGGGCGCGAATGTCGCGATTGTTTCGCGCGATCGCGCAAACCTGGACGCGGCCGCGGCGCAGTTACCCAACGTAAGGACGATCGTCGCGGACCTAGCCCGCGCAGAGGAGGCCACGCGTATGGCGCTGGAAGCTGAACGTGCGCTCGGCCCTATAGACATCCTGGTGAATTCGGCCGGCGCGGCAAAGCGCTACCCGCCGGACGAACTAAATGCGCAGGCCTGGCATGCGGCGATGGATGCCAAGTACTTCACTTACATCCACGCGATGGATGCGGTGCTGTCGTCGATGCGCAGCCGCCGGCGCGGCGTGGTTGTCAATATCATCGGCACCGGCGGCAAGGTGGCGACGCCGATTCACCTGCCGGGCGGCGCGGCCAACTCCGCGCTGATGCTAGCGTCTGTGGGGCTCGCCAGCGTTTACGGAAAGTTCGGGGTACGCATCAACGCCATCAACCCGGGTGCGACGATGACCGGGAGGATCAAGGAAGCGCTGGCGCTGGAGGCGAAAGCGAAAGGCGTTGCGATCGACAAGGTGCTCGAAGACGGCCAGTCGCGGGTGCCACTGGGCCGTTACGCCGACCCGGAGGACATCGCACGGGTCACGCTATTCCTCGCTTCGGATCTTGCCGCTTATGTGACTGGCGCGATCATTCCGATGGACGGCGGGCTCAACCCGATCGTCTAAGCCGCCTTACCACATGCACTATCACGATCTTCGCGATTTCATCGCCCAACTGGAAAAACAGGGCGAGCTCAAGCGCATCACCTCCGAAGTTTCGCCCAATCTGGAAATGACCGAGATCTGCGACCGGGTACTCAAAGCGCAGGGTCCCGCGATCTTGTTCGAAAAGCCAACAGGTTTCGATATCCCGGTGCTCGGCAATCTTTTCGGCACACCCCGGCGAGTGGCCATGGGAATGGGCGAGGAATCGGTCGCGGCGCTGAAGGAGATCGGCAAACTGCTGGCTTATCTCAAGGAGCCTGACCCACCCCAGGGACTCAAAGATGCATGGGACAAGCTGCCGGTTCTGAAACAGGTCCTGAACATGGCGCCGAAAGTGGTGTCGCATGCGCCTTGCCAGCAGATCGTCTGGGAAGGCGGGGATATCGACTTGTCCAGGCTGCCGGTCCAGACCTGCTGGCCGGGGGACGCGGGACCGCTCATCACCTGGGGATTGACGGTCACGCGCGGGCCGCACAAGGCGCGACAGAATCTGGGTATCTATCGCCAGCAAGTGATCGCCCGCAACAAAGTGATCATGCGCTGGCTGCCGCAGCGCGGTGGCGCGCTGGATTTTCGCGACCATGGCCTCGTGAGTGCGGGACAGCCGTTCCCGGTTGCAGTGGCGCTCGGCGCGGATCCGGCAACCATCCTCGGCGCCGTGACGCCGGTTCCCGACACGCTTTCGGAGTACCAGTTCGCCGGCCTGTTGCGCGGCTCGAAGACCGAACTCACCAAGTGTATCGGCTCCGATCTGCAGGTTCCTGCTTCCGCGGAGATCGTGCTGGAAGGATGCATCCATCCGGGAGAGACCGCGCTCGAAGGCCCGTTCGGTGATCACACCGGCTACTACAATGACCAGGAAGTGTTTCCGGTGTTGACCATCGATCGCATCACCATGCGCCGCAGTCCGATCTATCACAGCACCTACACCGGCAAGCCACCGGACGAGCCGGCGATACTCGGCGTGGCCTTGAATGAAGTATTCGTGCCGCTGCTCACAAAGCAGTTCCCGGAGATCGTGGATTTCTATCTGCCGCCAGAGGGCTGTTCGTACCGTATCGCAGTGGTGAGCATGCGCAAGCAGTATCCGGGGCATGCCAAGCGCGTGATGTTCGGCATCTGGTCTTACCTGCGCCAGTTCATGTACACCAAGTTCATCATCGTGGTGGAAGACGACATCGACGTGCGCGACTGGAAGGAAGTGATCTGGGCCGTCACCACCCGCGTGGACCCGGCGCGCGACCTGTTGATAGCCGAGAACACGCCGATCGATTATCTCGACTTCGCCAGTCCGGTGTCGGGACTGGGATCCAAGTTGGGGCTGGATGCAACCAACAAGTGGCCAGGCGAAACTGAGCGTTCGTGGGGCAAGCCGATTGCGATGGATGATCGGGTCAAACAACGCGTCGAACGGATGTGGTCGGAACTCGGACTCTAGCGATGCCCAATCAGCTTGCTGCGGAAACCAGCCCATACCTGCAACAACATGCCGACAACCCGGTGGACTGGCATCCTTGGGGAGAGAAGGCGCTGAGACTCGCGCGCGAGCAGGACAAACCGATTTTGCTTTCAGTCGGCTACTCAGCCTGCCACTGGTGCCACGTGATGGCGCACGAATCTTTCGAGGACCCGCAGATCGCGGCCACGATGAACCGGCTGTTCGTCAACGTCAAAGTCGATCGCGAAGAGCGGCCGGATCTCGACCAGATCTACCAGACGGCGCACCACGTGCTCACCCAGCGCGCCGGCGGCTGGCCGTTAACCATGTTTCTTACTCCCGGGCAGAAGCCGTTCTTCGGCGGCACCTACTTTCCGAAATCCCCGCGTTACGGGTTACCCGGATTCGGACCGTTGCTCGAGCAGGTTGCACAGGTCTATCGCAGCAAGCGTGCAGAGATCGATCACCAAAATGAGTCCCTGCTCGAGTTCATGAATCGCTCGTTGCCGGCACCGCCAGGCGAAGTCGCGCTTGGCGCGGCGCCGATAACTGCTGCGGCCGCGGATCTTCGCGCGGGCTTCGATGAAGTGCATGGGGGTTTGGGGGCTGCGCCGAAATTCCCGCATCCCTACGAACTTGCGTTCTGCATGCGTGTGGCCGGGTCAAGCGGCGATACGCGACTGCGCGAACTGGTGTTGTTCACGCTCGAGAAAATGGCGCAGGGCGGAATCTATGACCAGCTCGGCGGCGGTTTCTGCCGTTACAGCGTGGATCAGTATTGGCTGATCCCGCACTTCGAGAAAATGCTTTATGACAACGGGCCGTTGTTGAGGCTGTACGCGGACGCCTGGCTGATCACCGGCAATCCGCTGTTCGCGCGCGTGTGCGAGGAAACCGCGGCCTGGGTGACGCGCGAAATGCAATCTCCGGAGGGCGGCTACTACTCTTCGCTCGACGCCGATTCGGAGCATGAGGAAGGCAAATACTACGTCTGGTCGCGCGACGAAGTGAATGCGCTTCTGAACCAAGAGGAGCTCGCGGTGGTATTTCCGCATTACGGCCTCGAGGGGCCGCCGAATTTCGAGAACCTTGCCTGGAACCTGTATGTGCCGCGGCCGCTTCAGGCGGTGGCGGAACAACTGGTGCGTGAACCGGCCGAATGCGAACGCCTGCTGCAAAGCGCGCGGAGGAAACTGTTCGCTGCGCGCGAGAAACGCGTGCGCCCCGGCCGGGACGACAAAATCCTTACCAGCTGGAATGCGCTGATGATCGAAGGCATGGCTCATGCCGCGCGGGCATTCGGACGTGAAGACTGGCTCGCCTCCGCGCAGCGCGCGTTGGATTTTCTTTTCACCAGGATGTGGAAGCAGGCGCGACTGCTGGCGACATACAAGGACGGCCGCGCCCACCTCAACGCCTATGTGGACGACTATGCGTTCTTGCTGGCCGCAACACTGGAGATGATGCAGGCAGAGTTTCGCAAGCGGGATCTTGAGCTCGCGACCGGGGTTGCCGATGCGCTGCTTGAGCATTTCGAGGATCGCGGCGCAGGCGGGTTTTTCTTCACCAGCCACGATCACGAACAACTTATCCTGCGGCCCAAGCCAGGGCACGACAATGCCACGCCCTCTGGAAACGGGGTCGCGGCGCTGGCACTCACCCGGCTTGGCCATCTTCTTGGCGAGCCTCGTTATCTGCGCGCAGCGGAGGCCACGGTGAAACTGTTCTACCCGTCGATAGCGCAACACCCGGCCGGATTCGCGACGCTGTGCACGGCACTCGCCGAATTGCTGGAGCCAACGCGGACCGTGGTGCTACGCGGCCAGCGCCAGCCCCTGCTTGAATGGCAAAAAGCGCTGTCCCGTGTCTACCTGCCCGATACGCTGACTCTGGCGCTCGATTCGGCGGCTCGGTCCCTCCCAGGACCGCTGGATAAACCTGCGGGTGCGGCTGTCAACGCCTACTTGTGCCGGGGCGTTATTTGCCTCGCGCCCATCCGGGATCTAGCCGAGCTGCTCGGGAATCTTCAAAGCAGGCCGATGGCGAACCCGGGTGACCGTTTCCAAGGTCGGCCAAAACCCGATAAAATGCCCGGCGCTTGAATCCAACCTGTAACGAAAGGCTCGAACAAATGAAGAAAATCCTCATGGTGATCGCGACGGCAGCGGGTGTAGCGCTTGCGGGCGGGGCGAACGCGGCTCCGGACGCCGCCAAGGCCAAGGCGCTGGCACAGTCCAAGAATTGTCTGGCCTGTCACGCGGTGGACAAGAAACTGGTGGGTCCGTCCTATGTGGACATCTCCAAGAAATACAAGGGCAACAAGGACGCCGAAGCCATGCTGATCAAGAAGGTCATCAACGGCGGCGGTGGCGTGTGGGGTACCATTCCCATGCCGCCCAATCCGGTCAAGGAAGACGAAGCCAAACTCCTGGTGGAGTGGGTTCTGTCGCTGTAGATCGTGGTTTACGCAACCATACGAAAAGCCGGCAACCGCCGGCTTTTTTGTTTTTGCTGCCAGCGACAACCCGATGAATTACGGGTGAAAATTGACAACGTTTCAGAGCGTGCCCGATAATCGCGTGGGTTTTCTGGCGCGCTTACATGGAGGGGAGACAACAATCATGAACAGCGAAATCTCTGGGATCTCGGGGCGAATCGTCGCCGTAGCAGCCGCAGTCGCATTCGCAGCGGCCTTGGGTGCGTGCGGCAAGCAGGAGGACAAGGCCAAGACCGGTTCATCGCTCGAGCGTGTCGTCAAGATCGGCCATGCGGCACCGCTGACGGGCGAAATTGCCCATCTGGGCAAGGACAATGAAAACGGCGCGCGCCTCGCGATTGAGGAGGCTAATGCCAAGGGGCTGACGATCGGCGGCCAGAAAGTAGTTTTCGAATTCCTGAGCGAGGATGACGAAGGCAAGGAAAACAAGGGACCAATCATCGCGCAGAAATTCGTGGATGCGAAAGTCTCCGGCGTAGTGGGACACTTGAACTCAGGTGTGACCATTCCCGCTTCGGTGGTGTACAACGAAGCCGGGATTCCGATGATCAGCGGTTCTGCGACCAACCCCAAGTTGACCGAACGGGGCCTGAAGGTGGCTTTCCGGACGGTCGGCCGCGATGATCAGCAAGGTCCGGCAATCGCCAGCTACCTTAATTCCCAATTCAAACCCAAAACCGTTGCCGTCGTGGACGATGCTACTTCGTACGGCGAAGGGCTCGCGGACCAGGTTGAATTGACCCTGAAAGCCGCCGGCGTAAGTGTGTTGCCCCGGGAGAAAGGTACCAAGGACACCAAGGATTGGAAGGCGATTCTAACCAAGCTGAAAGGCAAGAAACCCGATGCCATTTTCTATGGCGGCATGGATTCAGCGGGGGGACCATTGATCAAGCAGGGGCGCGAGCTCGGCATCAAGGCGGTATTCGCGTTCGGCGATGGCGCCTGCTCGGAGAAGATGCACGAGCTTGCGGGCGCGGCGGCCGAGGGCATGGTGTGCTCGCAGGCCGGCATTCCGGCGCTGGCTGCCAGCAAGGGCTTCCTCGAGGCGCACAGGAAACGCTTCAATGTCGACCCCATTATTTATGCGCCGTTCACCTATGACGCCGCGAATCTCCTGATCGCTGCGATGCAGAAGGCCGACTCAACGGATCCCGCCAAGTACCTTCCCGAACTCGCGAAGATCAGCTTCGAGGGCGCGAGCGGAAGAATCGAGTTCGACGCCAAGGGCGACCGAAAGGATGCCGAGATGACGATCTTCACCATGAAAGCGGGCAAGGTAGAGCCGGTCGCGATCATCAAGGGCGGCAATTCCATCAAGTTCGAAGATTACGTAAAGAATCCGGCATGAAAAAAATAACGGCGGCATTGCGCGAGTGAACCAAATGCGCTTCTGACGGGATGTGAAACGGCACCTTCGGGTGCTGTTTTCACATGACGCCGCAATTTCCGAATCCGGACCCGGTTTCGGCGAGCTGACTACGCGACCGTGATGGATATCTTCCTGCAGCAGGTGGTAAACGGACTGACGCTGGGAAGCATATACGCGGTCGTGGCGTTGGGCTACACCATGGTTTACGGCATCATCCAGCTCATCAACTTCGCGCACGGCGAAGTGGTGATGGTAGGCGCCATGGTGGCGTTGGCAACAATTGCGACGCTGGCCGGGTCAACTGCGCTGCCGCCTGCGGTGATCGTTATCGCGGGAGTGGCCTGTGCCGTGCCGGTATGCATGCTGCTCGGGTTCGTGATGGAACGTGTTGCCTACCGGCCGTTGCGCGGCGCGCCCCGGCTGGCGCCGCTGATCACTGCAATCGGTCTGTCCATCATCCTGCAACATGTCGCGCTGCTCATCTGGGGCCGCAGTCCCCTGTCGTTTCCCCAGATCATGGAGAACCCGATATTCGAATTCGCCGGGGCTCACATCAGCATGGTGCAAATCGGGATCATGCTGATATCCGTGACGATGATGGCCGGGCTTACGTTGATGGTGTACCGAACCCGCCTCGGCGTGGCGATGCGGGCTACCTCTGAGAATCCGCAGGTTGCAGGGCTGATGGGCGTCGATGTCAATCGTGTCATCTCCCTGACGTTCGTCATCGGCGCCGCCCTCGGTGCGGTGGCCGGTGTTATGGTCGGCACCTACTACGGGGTCGCGCATTACACGATGGGCGCACTGCTCGGGCTCAAAGCGTTCTCCGCCGCGGTACTCGGCGGCATCGGCAACCTTGCCGGCGCGATGCTCGGCGGCATACTGCTCGGCATAGTGGAAGCGCTTGGCGCCGGTTATATCGGCGAACTCACCGACTTGTGTCACGTGAGCTGGTTGTCCGACTGGCTTGAGCAGCGTTGTGCCGCCAATGGCCACGTGATTCTTTTCGGCAGCAACTACCAGGATGTTTTTGCTTTCCTGGTATTGATCGCAGTGCTGGTATTTCGGCCGTCGGGATTGCTGGGCGAACGGGTCGGGGACCGGGCGTGACTTTTCATCTCGCCGGCTGGTTTGAACGCCTGCGACATGGGCCGACGGCCGCGCGCGTCGGTATTGCGCTGATCGCAGCATCGCTGCTGCTGCTTCCGTTCGTGCTGGCGTCCGTGGGTACGGCGTGGGTCCGCATCACCAATCTCGCAATACTCTTCGCATTGCTTTCCCTTGGTCTGAACATCGTGGTCGGGTTTGCCGGGCTGCTTGACCTTGGTTATATCGCTTTCTATGCGGTCGGCGCGTATTGCTACGCGCTGCTCGCTTCGCCGCATTTCGGTCTGCACCTTCCGTTCTGGACGATCTTGCCGATCGGCGCCCTGGTTGCCTGCATATTCGGCGTTCTGCTCGGCGCACCTACCTTGAAACTTCGCGGGGACTATCTCGCCATCGTGACTCTGGGTTTCGGCGAAATTGTACGAATATTCCTCAACAACCTTTCGCAGCCAGTGAACATCACCAATGGGCCGCAAGGCGTTACGCCAATCGATCCATTTACGCTGGGTGCGTTCAGCTTCAGCCGCAGTGAGACGGTGCTCGGCCTCAATTTCAGCGGCCCGATCAAGTACTACTATCTGCTGCTCCTGGTGCTTATCGCGGTCATCGTCGTCAACCTGCGTTTGCAGGATTCCCGTCTAGGACGGGCCTGGGTGGCGATTCGTGAAGACGAAGTGGCGGCGCAGGCAATGGGCATCAACACCCGCAACGTCAAGCTGCTGGCATTCGCGATGGGTGCCAGCTTTGGCGGCGTAGCCGGCGGGATATTTGCCGCGATGCAGGGCTTCATCAGCCCCGAGAGTTTTGTCTTTGTGGAATCGATCATGGTGCTTTCCATGGTGGTGCTTGGCGGCATGGGGAATGTCTGGGGCGTGATCCTGGGTGCAATACTGCTGTCGTTCGTCCCGGAAATCCTCCGCTATACCGTAGAGCCGGTCCAGAAAGCGGTGTTCGGCCGTCTGATCGTCGAACCAGAGGTGATACGCATGTTGCTTTTTGGCTTGGCGCTGGTGCTGATGATGCTGTACAGGCCGGCAGGATTGTGGCCATCGACCACCCGGAAACGCGAATTGGTCGACGCCGACTGAACCGGATGAACGATACCCAGATCCTGCTCGAGGCAAGTCGGGTCGACAAACGCTTTGGCGGTGTCGCCGCGCTTGCCGACGTGTCCCTGACAATCCGGCGCAACGAGATTTACGGCCTGATCGGCCCAAACGGGGCGGGCAAGACCACGCTTTTCAATGTACTCACCGGGCTGTATAAACCGGACGGCGGGCGTTTCCAATTTGACGGCATCGATCTGATGGGGCTCAAGCCGCATCGAGTGGTCGGGCATGGCATCGCGCGCACGTTCCAGAACATCCGCCTGTTCGGCAACATGACGGCACTGGAAAACGTCATGGTGGGGCGTCACGTGCGTACCCATGCCGGCGCTCTCGGCGCAATCTTGCGCGGCCGGCGCACCATGGCGGAGGAATCGGCGATCCGCCGCCGAGCGCGTGAGTTGCTCGACTATGTCGGCATCTTGAGTCACTCGCACGCTTTGTCGAAGAACCTGTCCTACGGGGACCAGCGGCGTCTGGAGATCGCAAGGGCGCTGGCCACCGAGCCCAAGCTACTGGCGCTGGACGAACCGGCCGCCGGCATGAATGCGACCGAAACCGCGGGCCTGCGAGGTCTGCTCATACGGATCCGCGGCGACGGAGTGACCATCCTGCTGATCGAACACGATGTCAAGCTGGTGATGGGTTTGTGCGACCGCGTGGCGGTACTTGATTACGGCAAGAAGATCGCCGAAGGCGAGCCGGTATCGGTGAAGAACGATCCGGAAGTGATCCGCGCCTATCTCGGAGGCGCGCTGCCATGAACGCCCTCCTGGAGGTTTCCGGGTTGAAGGTGGCCTACGGCGGCATCAACGCGGTCAAGGGCATCGATCTAAACGTGGGTGAAGGCGAGATGGTCGCGTTAATCGGCGCGAACGGAGCGGGCAAGACGACGACGTTGAAGGCGATCTGCGGGATGCTGCATCATAGCGGCAAGGTGCGCTACCGCGGCGAGGATGTCAGCGCACTATTGTCGTGCCAACTTGTGGAGCGCGGCTTGGCGCTGGTGCCGGAGGGGCGTGGCGTGTTCGGCCGGTTGACGGTGCAAGAGAACCTGGAAATGGGTGCGTACACTCGCAACGACCGCGCTGCGGTTCGCGCCGATCTCGATCGCATTTATTCGCTGTTCCCGCGACTTGCCGAACGCCGGCGTCAGACCGCCGGCACGCTTTCGGGGGGCGAGCAGCAGATGCTCGCCATAGGGCGCGCGCTGATGAGCTGCCCGAAACTGCTGTTGCTCGATGAGCCGAGCATGGGACTGGCGCCGATGATGGTGGAGAGGATTTTCTCGACCGTGCGCGCCATATCGCAGGAAGGCGTTACGGTGCTCCTGGTGGAACAGAACGCAAAACTTGCACTGGAAACCAGTCAACGGGGCTATGTAATGGAAAGCGGGCTGATCACGGTGGGCGGTAGCACCCAGTCCTTGCTCGATAATTCTCAGGTGCGACAGGCGTACCTCGGAGAGTAGGCGGCGGCACAATTGTTGGTATCCCGATCGGGACGCGGCGACAGAATAGCGATGAAGTGAGGCGGAGATGGCAACCGGAGCGGTAAAGCGCAAGATGGCGGCACTGGGTGAGCGTGCGGGTGTTCTCTTTCGCGTCGAATTTGCGAACGGGTCGCACTACCAGAACGGCGCCGGCACGCCGGTGTTCACCGTTGTGATTCACAAGCGTGCAGCTGAGTTTCGCACCGCGTTGTTTGGGCACATGGGATTCATCGAGTCCTTTTTCGAAGGCGACATCGATATCGAAGGCGATCTCGCGGCGGCATTCCGGGTCGGGATGGAGGGCGGCTTCGCGCATCACTCGAACCCTTTGAACGTTATTCGCAACTACTGGCACGAGCTGCGCTTCTCCAACCGAACGATCGCTCAGGCAAAAAAGAACGCTCGATTGCACTACGACTTGGGCACGGCATTCTATCGCCATTGGCTGGATCTGCCGTCGATGATGTATACCTGCGCCTACTGGAAGGAAGGCACCGCGACGGTGGAGGAGGCGCAGAAAAACAAGATCGATCACGTATGCCGCAAAATCCGCCTGTCGCGCGGCGAAACGGTGGTGGACATCGGTTGCGGGTTCGGCGGCTTCCTGTTTCATGCCCTGGAGCAATACGGTGCGGTGCCGACCGGTGTGAATACTGCAACCGAGCAGGTGACGGCTGTGCGAGACGAAATCCGCCGCCGCGGCTTGGAAGGCAGGATCGAATTGCGTGAGGGCGACTTCCGCGAAGTGGACCGGCAATACGACAAGGTGGTATCGATAGGAGTGCTCGAGCATGCCGGACGCGACCAGTTGCACGCGGTGGTCAAGGCGCATGCGGATTTCCTCAAGCCCGGCGGTCTGGGCATGTTGCACTTCATCGGCCATGTCGGCGTGCGTGATACCGAGTTATACATCCGCAAGCATGTGTTTCCGGGCGGCTGGATTCCGAGCCTTGCAGAAACCATCGTCGCAATGGAGGAGTGCGGGCTCGAGGTCGTGGACATCGAGAACCTGCGCCGTCACTATGCGTTGACGCTGGATGCTTGGAGCGAGCGCTTCGACCGTAACTGGGACAAGATTCGGGCGCTCAATCCGGCGAAATTCAACGAGCACTTCCGCCGGGTATGGCGCACTTACCTGTACGGTTGTGCGGAGATGTTCCGCTCGGCAAGCCTGGGCACGCACTTGTTCCAGATCGTGTTCAGCAAGGGCAATATCTCGAAGGACAACTATCCGATGAGCCGCGCTTTTCTCTACGACCGGAACTGAGCGTGTCTGCATCCGTCGCGGAATCGATGCTTCGTTCCCCAGAGCGGCGCATGCAGGACTACGCAGTTCGCAAAGCGGGACTGGCCGCACAGATCCAGTCGGGGGCGGGCCACCTCGCGCTCGACAAAGACACTTCGAATCTTTTCCGTGATCGCGCGTCTGCCGCGGCGCAGCGCCTCGACGTGCGCGATTTCAATCACGTGCTGCATGTCAATGCGCAGGACGGCTGGGTGGATGCAGAGGGCATGACCAGCTACGAGGATTTGGTCGAGGCCACGCTGCGCCAAGGCGCAATGCCCGCCGTGGTGCCGCAACTGAAAACCATCACCCTTGGTGGTGCGGTCGCGGGCGTGGGCATCGAAGCCACTTCGTTCCGACAGGGTCTGGTGCACGACACCGTACTGGACATGGAAGTCCTGGCCGGGGACGGCAGAATCTACCTGTGTTCGCCCACCAACGAGCACCGCGAGCTGTTCTTCGGTTTTCCCAATTCCTACGGCACGCTGGGATACGCCTTGCGGGTTCGGGCAAAGCTGCTCCCGGTGAAGGCATTCGTACGCATCGACCATACCGGCTTTCGCGACCCGAAAGCCTACTTTGCGGCGCTGGAGCGGGCCTGCACGTCGCCAGCGGATTTCGTCGACGGTGTGGTGTTTGGCGCCGGGGAAATGTATCTGACCACAGCACGCTTCACGGACGAAGCGCCGCTTACGAGCGACTACACGTTTGAGCACATTTATTACCGCTCGATCCGAAACAGGGCTACCGATTACCTCGTGGCGCGCGATTTTCTCTGGCGCTGGGACACCGACTGGTTCTGGTGCTCCAAAAATCTCGGCGCGCAGAATCCGCTGATCCGCAAACTGCTCGGCAGGTCGAGGCTCAACTCGCGCACCTACACCAGGGTCATGCGCTGGAACAGTCGCTGGAAGATCACCCACCGGATCGACCGGCTATCGGGGCTGCATCGCGAGTCGGTGATTCAGGACGTTGACATCCCGCTCGAGCGCGCGCCCGAATTCCTCGAGTTCTTTCACCGCGAGATCGGCATACTGCCGGTGTGGATCTGTCCGATCCGCCCCGCCACTCCGCAGGCGCGGTTCGACCTGTATCCGCTGGTCGCGGGCAAGGCGTATGTCAACTTTGGCTTCTGGGATGTGGTCAAATCACCGATCGCTCACCCGAGCGGACATTTCAACCGGCTCATCGAGCGCAAAGTCGCCGACCTAGGCGGAATCAAGTCGCTTTATTCGGAAAGTTGCTATCCGCGCGAAGAGTTCTGGGGAATCTACGGCGAAACGGCCTACCGGCGCCTGAAGGCCAAGTACGATCCTCAGGGCAGACTGCGCGACCTGTACGACAAATGTGTGCTCAAGATGTAGAACCTGGATCCCGAATCCAGTCTCGCGCGACCAGGAACTTCTCGTACAGCGCAGCCTCGGCGGTTCCGGGATCGGGTTTCCAGTCGTAGCGCCACTTAACCACCGGCGGAAGCGACATCAGGATGGATTCGGTGCGTCCACCGGATTGCAGTCCGAACAACGTGCCACGGTCGTAAACCAGGTTGAACTCGACGTACCGCCCGCGCCGATAGGCCTGGAAGTCGCGTTCGCGATCGCCGTAAGGCTGATCCTTGCGGCGTTCTGCAATCGGGACATAGGCGTCGACAAAATGGTCGCCGACGCTGCGGGTGAGCGCGAAACAGGTATCGAAATCCGGTTCACACAGGTCGTCAAAAAAAATGCCTCCGATCCCGCGTGGTTCCTGGCGATGCTTGAGAAAGAAATACGTGTCGCACCACTTCTTGAATTGCTGATGTGCCTCGGATCCGAACGGATCGAGCGCGGCCTGGCAAGTACGGTGGAAGTGGACCGCGTCCTCCTCGAACCCATAGTACGGCGTCAGGTCCATCCCGCCTCCGAACCACCACACCGGATCGTCCGTGCCTTTCTCGGCAACGAAAAAGCGCACGTTCATGTGTACCGTCGGAACGTAGGGATTGCGCGGGTGCAACACCAGTGACACGCCCAATGCCTGGAACGAGCGGCCGGCAATATCGAATCGCGACACGGTGGCCGAGGGCGGAAGCGACGATCCGGTGACGTGAGAGAAATTGACCCCGCCGCGCTCGAACACGTTTCCTTCTTCGGCCAGGCAACTCACGCCCCCGCCTCCCTCGGCGCGAGCCCATGAATCGCGGCGGAAAGGGTTGCCGTCCATCTCCTCCAGGCGGCCGACGATCCAGTCCTGCAGGCCGGTCAAATACTCCCTGATCGTCGTGATGTCCATGCAGGTCTACAGTGTGCTTTTCCTGGCACCGATCGCGCGGAAGCCGATGTCGCGGCGCATCTGCTGTCCAGCGAACTTGATGCCTTCGGCGATTTCGTATGCGCGCCGCTGCGCCATGCGCACCGTATCCCCAAGCGCGGTCACGCACAATACGCGCCCGCCGTTGACGACGACCTTGCCTCCCGCGAGCGCGGTGCCGGCGTGAAACACGTGGAAATCCTCGCCGGCGCGCGGTATACCTGAGATCTCGTCGCCTTTGCGCGGATTGTCCGGATAACCGGCCGAAGCCATAACCACGCCGAGAGCGACCCGGCGATCCCACTCGACTTCAATGTTCTTCAGAGTTCCGTTAGTGGCATGTTCGATGAGCGTGAACATGTCGCTTTTCAGCCGCATCATAATCGGCTGGGTCTCCGGGTCGCCCATCCGGCAGTTGAACTCAAGCACCTTGGTATCGCCGTTCGGACGGATCATCAAGCCGGCGTAAAGAAATCCGCTGTAAGGTGTGCCTTTCTTCTCCATCCCGGCAACCACCGGCTGTATGACCTCGCGCATTACCCGTGCGTGAATAGTCGGGGTCAGCACCGGCGCCGGCGAGTACGCGCCCATTCCTCCGGTATTGGGGCCTTTGTCACCATCGAGCAGGCGCTTGTGATCCTGGCTCGATGCCAGCGGCAGGATGTGTCTGCCGTCCACCATCGCGATGAAACTGGCCTCCTCTCCCTCCAGAAACTCTTCGATGACAACACGGCCGCCCGCGACCCCCAGCCTGTTGTCGACCAGCATCATGTCGATGGCGGCGTGGGCCTCCTCGAGCGTCATTGCGACGACCACCCCTTTGCCGGCGGCAAGTCCGTCGGCCTTGATGACGATCGGCGTGCCCTGCTGCCTGACGTAATCGCGCGCCGCTTTGGCGTCGGAGAAAGTGCCATGCGCCGCCGTCGGAATGCCGTTTGCAACCATGAAGGACTTTGCAAAGTCCTTCGAGGATTCGAGCCGAGCCGCCTGCTGCGTAGGGCCGAAGATCTTCAACCCCGCGGCGCGAAACGCATCGACGATGCCTTGTGAGAGCGGCGCCTCCGGGCCGACCACGGTGAGCGCGATCGACTCCTTGCGGGCAAAATCCACCAGTTCCGGGATGGAGGTTAGCGGCGCGTTGAACAATCCGTCCTCGTGCGCCGTGCCGGCGTTGCCCGGTGCGACGTAAACCCGTCCTATGCGTGGCGACTGAGCCAGTCGCCAGGCGAGAGCGTGCTCGCGACCGCCGCTACCGACTACCAATAAGTTCATAGGTTGAGTTCGGGGGCAACGTAGCCGCTCAGGTCACTCTAGTGACGGAAATGGCGCACGCCAGTGAACACCATCGCAATGCCGTGTTCGTCCGCGGCGGCAACGACCTCTTCGTCGCGCACGCTGCCGCCGGGCTGAATAATCGCCGCTGCCCCGGCCTTGGCAACAACGTCCACCCCGTCGCGGAACGGGAAAAAAGCATCCGAAGCAACCACCGACCCCTTCAGCGACAAGCCGGCGTTCTCCGCCTTGATGGAAGCGATACGTGCGCTGTCCACCCGGCTCATCTGTCCCGCACCCACGCCGAGCGTCATGCCTTCGATACAGAACACGATGGCGTTGGACTTGACGAACTTGGCGACGCGCCAGGCGAACAACAGGTCGGCAAGCTGCGGCGGGGTCGGATGTTTGCTGGTAACCATGCGCAGGTCGCCGGCATCGACATTCACCGCGTCGGGTGTCTGCACCAAAAGTCCTCCACCGACGCGCTTGGTGTCGTATTCATTGGAGCCGGAATGGGCTGTGACCTCCAGCACCCGCAGGTTGCTCTTCTGCGCCAATATCGCCGCCGCCCCCACCGTCACGCGCGGCGCAATCAACACCTCGGCAAACTGCTGCGACACGGCTGCGGCGGTTTCCTCGTCCAGTTCGCGATTGAAGGCGATGATGCCGCCGAAAGCCGAAGTCGGATCGGTCTTGAACGCCCGGCGATAGGCCTCGGCTGCGCTCGCTGCCACCGCCGCGCCGCACGGGTTGGCGTGCTTGATGATCACGCAGGCCGGCCGCTCGAAGGTCTTCACGCATTCCCAGGCCGCGTCCGCATCCGCAATGTTGTTGTAGGAAAGTTCCTTGCCTTGCCGTTGCGCATAGTTGCTAAGCGCGCCAGGTACCGGCTTCAGGTCCCGGTAAAAAGCTGCGTGCTGGTGCGGATTCTCGCCGTAGCGCAGGTCCTGGACTTTGACGAAGCTCGAATTGAACTGATCCGGAAACTCGCTGCGCTTGCCGTGGATATCGGTGGCGGTGAGGTAGTTGCTGATCGCGCCATCGTAGGCCGCAGTGTGCGAAAAGGCCTTGCACGCCAGACGGAAGCGCGTCTCCATGCTGATCGCGCCGCTTGCGGACTGCATTTCCGCGATCAGCGCAGGATAATCCCCCGGATCGGTGATCACAGTGACGTGCTGCCAGTTCTTCGCAGCCGCGCGCACCATCGTGGGACCGCCGATGTCGATATTTTCGATCGCCTTCTCAAGCGTGCAATTGGCACTGGAGATGGTTTCCACGAAGGGATACAGGTTCACGGCTACCAGGTCTATGGACGGGATGCCCGCCTTTGCCAACGCCGTGACGTGCGCCGGAAGGTCGCGGCGCGCGAGGATGCCGGCGTGTACCTTGGGATGCAAGGTCTTCACCCGGCCGTCGAGCATCTCGGGGAAACCCGTGTAATCGCCAATCTCGGTGACCTTGATCCCGGCCTCGCGCAGCAACTTGGCGGTACCGCCGGTGGACAGGATTTCGAATCCGAAGCGCTGAAGCGCGCGGCCGAAATCGGCTGCGCCGGACTTGTCGGAAAGGCTGATAAGGGCTTGTCTGCGGGTCATGAGGCAGCGAAAAAATAAAAACCGCCCGCCATGATCGCGCGGGCGGGCTGGCGCGGGAGGGCACGGTGCGCTACTTGATGCCGTACTCCTTCATTTTCTTGCGCAGCGTGTTGCGGTTCAGCCCAAGCAACTGTGCAGCCTGAGTCTGATTACCGGCAACGCGGTGCAACACCAGCTCAAGTAGCGGCTTTTCCACCGAACTAATCACCATGTTGTAAATCGCGCAGGGTTTTTCACCGTCAAGGTCCCTGAAATAGCCGTCCATTGCCTTGCGCACGCATCGGGCAATTTCGTTGTCGTTCTTCATGCGGCAAGTTCCTCGATATAGGTAAGGCGTTTTCCCAAGCCTCCGAGTTCGGCGAAAAAACCATCCACCGCGGCCACCTGCTGGCCAGCGGTTTCCAACCGATTCATGGTCTGGCGGAATGTGGTGGCTCCGGCAAGCGCGCTGGTGTACCAGGCAATGTGCTTGCGGGCGATGCGCACGCCGGATTGCTCTCCGTAAAGCGCGTACAGCGCGTGCAAGTGCTGTACCAGTACGCGATGAATTTCCACAACTTCGGGTGCGGGCAGATGTTCGCCGCTGACGAGGAAGTACTCGATCTCGCGGAAGATCCACGGGCGGCCCTGTGCGGCGCGGCCGATCATGATCGCATCGGCCCCTGTGTGGAAAAGTACTTCGCGCGCCTTTTCGGGCGAATCGATGTCGCCGTTGGCGATGACTGGAATGCCGACTTGAGACTTCACCTCGGCGATGGTGTCGTATTCGGCATCGCCTGTGAAACCGCAGGCCCGGGTACGACCGTGTACCGAAAGCGCTGCGATGCCCGAGGATTCCGCGATTTTTGCGACTCGCAACGCATTCTTGTTTTGGACATCCCAGCCGGTCCGGATCTTGAGCGTTACCGGCACTTCGACCGCCGCGACCACGGAATCGAGAATTCTTCCCACCAGCGATTCGTCGCGCAACAACGCCGAACCCGCGGCGACATTGCACACCTTTTTGGCCGGGCAACCCATGTTGATATCGATGATCTGTGCCCCGCGCTGCACATTGTGTCGCGCCGCGTCGGCCATTAGCTGAGGGTCGGCGCCGGCGATCTGCACCGAAATCGGCTCAACCTCACCCTGATGATCGGAACGCCGCTGCGATTTCGTCGTGTTCCACAATTGTGAATTCGCGGAAATCATCTCCGAGACGGCCATTCCAGCACCCATTGCCTTGCACAACTGGCGAAACGGCCGATCGGTCACGCCCGCCATTGGTGCGACGATCAGATTGTTCTTGAGAGCGTGTGGACCGATGTGCATGTGCGCGGGCGACAAAAGAGGAGCGCCATTTTAGCGCAAAGGATGCAGCATTGAGCACGCACAATTCTACCTGTCGCTAAAAGCCTGATTCAAAACTCGCGCCGAAGATCATCCGTTGCATGAATGCGCGCTTGGCCGGCGGCGCGATGTCCAGCAACGCCAGGCCAGCGCCGCGCGCGGCTCGCAAAGGCGCGAAATCGTTGGAAAAGATTCTGACCAGCGAGTCGGTAACAGCAATTCCGCCCAGCCTGTCCAGCCGGCGCGCCGAACGGTAAGCGGCAAGGCAGGCCGCGCTTCCAGGATCGCGATCGTCACGGCGCTGTATCAGGTCGGCAAGGTCCCACGCATCGCGCAGGCCCAGATTGAATCCCTGTCCGGCGATTGGGTGCAGCGCCTGGGCGGCATTGCCCAGCAACACGCTGCGCGGAAGCACGGGATTGGCGGCGTACCTAAGCGCGAGCGGAAACCTTGCGCGCCCCGCAACGGACAGGAAGCGCCCGGCGCGGTCGCCAAAGTGCGCTTGCAGGCATTCGAGGAAGCACTTGTCGTTCATCGCGGAGATTCGAGTTGCCGCTGCAGGCGCCGCGGTCCAGACCAGCGCATAGCGGTCTTCGAACGGCAGTAAGGCCACCGGACCGTCGGTGGTGAAACGCTCGTAGGCGCGTTGGCCATGCGGTAAAGAGGTTGCGACGGAGGCGACGATGGCCTCCTGCCGGTAGTCGCGAACCTTGATGGATGCGCCGGCACGCTTTCCCAGGCTGGCGCCGCCGTCGGCAATGACCAGCAGGCGCGCATGCACGAAGTGCTCCTGATCGCCGCGACGGAATCGAATCGTGACATGGTCGGCGCCGAACTGGAGGTCATCGACGCTGGCACCTGCGGCCAGCGTCGCCTGGGCCGAGGCGAGCACCTCGCCCATTGCCCTGTGCAGCTTGGCATGGCCGATGACGTAACCGAGCGCCGGCAAACCGGCATCTTCGGCAGTCAGTAGCGCGCGGCCGAAGCCGCCGCGCTGCGAAATGTGAATGCTGTGTATCGGTGTGGCCGGTTCGACCCGCTTCCAGGCGCCGAGTCGTGCGAGTATGAGGCGGCTGCCGTAGGACATTGCGAGCGTGCGACCGTCGCTTGCCGTCCCCAACCCCGGCCGCGCTTCAAGCAGCAGCACGTCGTAGTCGCTGGCGGAAAGCGCGATCGCCAATGCGGCGCCGACCGGGCCGCCGCCGACGATGACGACGTCGTGTTCGCGTTCGCTCACATTAGGGGCAAAGCCGGTGTCAGCCCCGCATCAGGGACTCGATGTCTTCGATCTTCTTCGGCGCTGCTGCGGTAAGGATCTCGCAACCGCCGTCGGTGACCAGAGCGTCGTCCTCGATGCGCACGCCGATGTTCCAGAATTTTTCCGGAACGCCCTCACCCGGTCGCACGTAGCAGCCGGGCTCGACCGTTAGTACCATTCCCGGTTTGAGTTCCACCCACTCGCCGTTGCGCTTGTAATCGCCGGCGTCGTGCACATCCAGGCCAAGCCAATGGCCGGTTCGGTGCATGAAGAAGCGCCGGTAATCCCCGGATTCGATCACGCTATCGACGGTGCCTTTACACAGCCCGAGATCCACCATTCCCTGCGCCAGCACTTTCACTGCGGCGTTGTGCGGGTCTTCCCATTCGGCCCCCGGTTTGACCTCGGCTATGGCAGCAACTTGAGCTTCAAGCACCATTTCGTAGACGTCGCGCTGAGGCCCGGCGAACTTGCCGCTCACCGGGAAGGTACGGGTGATGTCCGAGGCGTAACCATCGAGTTCGCAACCGGCATCGATCAGCAGCAGATCGCCATCCTTCAGAATTGCGTCGTTCTGCACGTAATGCAGCACGCAGGAATTGGCGCCGGCGGCGACGATCGGAGTATAGGCAGGAGCCTGCGCCCCGCAGCGTCGGAACTCATGAACGATCTCGGCTTCGACCTCGTACTCGCGCAGTCCGGGCCTGGTCGCATGCATTGCGCGGCGATGCGCCCCAGTGGATATGTCCGCGGCACGGCGCATGGTGCCGACTTCGTGCTGATCCTTGATCAGGCGCATGTCATCGAGGAAAAGACGCAAGTCGCAGATACCCGAAGGTGCGCTCACGCCGGTGCGAACTTGCGCCCGCACCTTGTTGATCCAGCCGATCACGCGGCTGTCCCAGCCGCCATCGGATCCGACATCGCAGAAAACCGAAGGCTGGTTGGCGAGTAGTTGCGGCATAAGCTCGTTGAGTTCGGATATTGAGTGCGCTTCGTCGAACCCGAAAATCTCGCGCGCCTGCTCCGGACCGTAACGGAAACCATCCCAGATTTCGCGCTCCGGGTTCTTCTCGCGGCAGAACAGAATGCTCCTGGGCTTGGCGCCTGCGACCAGGACCAGCGCCGCCTCCGGCTCGGGAAAAGCCGACAGGTAGAAGAAGTAACTGTCGAATCGGTACGGGTAACCGGAGTCGCGGTTGCGCGCTCGTTCGGGCGCGTTGTGCACCACGGCGACGCCCTGCTTCATCAGCGAGGCCAGCCGTTGGCGGCGATACGCTTGCAGTCTGTGGTTGTCCATCTACGCAACTATCGAGAAACGAGCGAGGATTATACGGCCTGCCCGCGACAGTCCGTCCCGCCTCAGTGTTTTGCGAGATCGTCGCGCATCAGTGCGGCGACGCCCAAGGCATCGTCGCTGCCGAGTCGCTCGAGCTCTTCGATCACCATCGGCCGGTCCGCGCCCGGACGGTTCTGGCTCAGTTTGAACTTGCCCTCGAGTCGGGTGATCTCGATCTGGAATCCGACGATTCCGGACAACATCTTGTCCTGATAGTCGGCAGGCAAGTCCATTTTCCAGGGTTCAGGCGAAGCGGCTTCGTGGCGTGTGACCAGATCCCGCACCAGCGTTGCCAGCCACTTGCGATCATTGATGAGCGTGGGGCGCCCTTGCGCGTGCACCACCGCGTAGTTCCAGGTCGGAACGCTCGGATGGGAAGCGTACCAAGCTGGGGAGACATAGTGATGCGGACCGTGGAAAATCACTACAACCTCGCGTTCGGGCGAGAAAGTTTGCCACTGCGGGTTTGCGCGCGCCATGTGGGCGCGCAGCATTTTGCCTGCGTCGTCCATCAGGAACGGCAGATGGGAAACCTGGATCTTGCCTTCGTGGGCCGATACCAGCGTCGCGAAATTGTGGGCATGCACCAGCGATTGCAGGCGGGTAAGGTCGTCCTCGGCGAAATGTTTGGGAATGTGAATCACGTCCATGTCCCCGGCTGCAGTCGGGCGTCGAGTTGCGCAAGGCGGTCAGGAGTGCCAACGTCGCTCCACACGCCGCGGTAATGCTCGCCGGTGACTTTGCCTTTGGGCATTTGATCGCGCAGCAGCGGCGCAAGCGCGTACTTGGTGCCGCGTGCAAGCGGTTCGAACAGTTCGGCGTGGTACGCACCCAAGCCGCTGAACGTCAACATTTGCGGACCCGAGGCACGCGCCAGCCCGTTCGCGAGGCAGAAATCGCCGTTCGGGTGATGCGGCGGATTGTCCACCAACACCAAGTGCGCGAGGGCGTGTGAATCCGCGAGTCGTTCAACGGCTGCGGCAAGACCGGAATAGTCGTAATCGCAATACACGTCCGCATTGACCACGGCGAAAATACGTTTGCCGATCAGCTGCAAAGCATTGCAGATGCCGCCCGCTGTTTCCAGCGCCTCAACTTCTGGAGAGTAACGCACCTCGAGGTTCCAGCGGCTTCCATCACCGACTGCCTCTTCAATCTGCTCGCCAAGATGGGCGTGATTGATCGTGACCGTTCCGAAGCCGGCGCGCGCGAATTTCTCCAGATGCCGGAACAAGAGCGGCTTGCCGCCGACGGCGAGCAGCGCTTTGGGCGTGAGATCGGTCAGCGGGCGCATGCGATTGCCACGGCCGGCAGCAAGGATCATTGCGGAGGGAGCGGTCACGCTCAGAAGGTGTGGCCAACGGCCGGCACGCGGTCCTGGAACTGATCGAGCAGCCGCAGCAATGGCGCGAGCGCGGCGTAGCGCAATGCAACGGCGCGCACATAGCCGAGGAAGCGCGGCGTGTCCTCGACGTAGCCGGGCTTGCCGTCGCGATGGTAGATGCGCGCAAAGATGCCGAGCACCTTGAGATGCCGTTGCAGGCCCATCCATTCGAAGTCACGGTAGAACGCACCGAAATCAGCGTTCACGGGCAACCCGGCCCGCCGCGCCCGTTCCCAGTAGCGTACCGTCCAGTCCAGCACCCTTTCCTCCTCCCAGCTCAGGAACGCATCCTTGAACAGCGACGCCACGTCGTAGCTGATCGGTCCAAATACGGCGTCCTGGAAGTCGAGTACGCCGGGGTTCGGATTGCTCACCATCAGATTGCGTGGCATGTAGTCGCGATGGACATAGACTTTCGGCTGCGCCAGGTTGTTGGCCAGGACAAGGCCGAAAATCTCTTGCAGCGCCTCGGATTGCCGGGAGCTCAGCTTGATGTCGAGGTGGCGGCCGATGTACCACTCGGGAAATAGATCGAGTTCCCGCCTGAGCAACGTCTCGTCGTAGGCGGGCAGCGCGCCCTCCCGGCTGGCAAGCTGCCAGCGGATCAACGTATCGATTGCATCGCTGAAGAGTTGGTCCGCGTTGCCAGCGTTGAGCGCCGCGAGGTACGTGGTGGCGCCAAGATCCGACAGCAACAGAAAGCCGCGCGCAAGATCCTGCGCCAAAATCTCGGGCACATGAATTTTCGCGGCGGCCATCAATGCGGCTACTCGAACGAAAGGTCGGCAGTCCTCCTGCAGTGGAGGCGCATCCATTGCTATCAGCGCGACGTCCGGGAAGGTGACGCGGAAGTAACGGCGGAAGCTGGCGTCGGCGGAAGCCGGCGAGAGGGTGAACGCTTTTCCGGGAAACTGGCGCGCGATCCAATCCTGAAGAGAGGCGTAGCGGTCCAAGCGGCTTCGTTGCCTTGACAGTGGTTTTATGAGATTTTAGCACCTCGCCCCGTTCAACAGCCCGCATGCATCGCCTACGCTTCGCCTCTCCGATTGTACTGTTGATCTTCTTCCTTGCCCCCGGCGCCGGTGCCGACGAACCTGGTCTCAAACTGAGAACTCAGTCGGGGTTGATTCCGTATTCCGAAGGCCGAGACGAAACCACACCGATGTTTATCGAAGCCGACCGGCTGCAGGGCCACCAGCAACGCGAACTGGAGGCAGAGGGTAACGTGAGCCTGCGCAAACGCGGAGCGGCGGTGTTCTCGGACTATCTGTACTTCGCGTTCCCGGAGCGAGAGCTGACGGTCACGGGCCATGTCCGCTTCGAAAAGGAAGGTGACGTCATCAACGGCGAGAAGATGTTCTACAACCTCGACAGCGAAAGCGGTTACCTCGAGAAGCCTACTTACCGATTCCAGCAGTTCCGCGCACGCGGAGGCGCCGATCGGATGGTGTTGGAAAGCCGCACAAAGATGCGGGTGGACAAGGCGACGTACACCAACTGCGACGTCGGAGACGACGACTGGTTCATGCGGGTGGACAAGCTGGAACTGGACCGGCAACGCGACGTAGGCGTGGCGCGTAACGCCACGGTGATTTTCAAGGGTGTGCCGCTGTTGTATTCGCCCTATCTCGACTTTTCGCTGAGCGGTACGCGCAAGACTGGTTTGCTGCCGCCGACAATCGGCAGCACCGGGCAGAGCGGCTTCGAGGTCACGCAACCGTTCTACTGGAACATCGCACCCAATCGCGATGCCACCATCGCGCCACGCGTTCTTGCCAAGCGCGGCGTGCTGCTCAACACCGAACTGCGGTATCTCGAACCGAGCCTGAGCGGCCAGGTACGCGCGGAATACCTTCCTGATGATCGGGAGAAACAGGAAACCCGCTACGGTTACTCCTGGCAGCACCGTCAGCATTTCGGTCACGGATTCTCCGGGTCGTTGGATCTGCAGGGCGTGTCCGACGATACCTATTTCACAGACCTCAGCGACAAGATTGCGGCGACGTCCCAGACCAACCTGCCGCGCGAAGGTACTTTGTTTTACGACGGCAACTGGTGGAACCTGAATGCCCGCGTGCAACGCTTTCAGACCTTGCAGGATCCGCTGGCTCCGGTCACGCCGCCTTATGCGCGCGTGCCGCAGGTTACCCTGAACGTCAATCGCCAGACCGACTATTACCTCGATTTCGGCCTGCAGGGCGAGTACGTGGATTTCGATCATCCCTTTCTACTGAACGGCAAACGGCAAATTCTCTATCCTTCGATCAGTGTGCCGCTGCAGACGTCGTATTTCTACGTGACGCCCAAGATCGGTTATCACGACACCCGCTATTCCTTCGAAGATCCGAACCTCCCCGACCAAACGCGGGGTTTGCCGATTTACAGCATCGACAGCGCAATAACCTTCGAACGCAATGCCCGGTTCCGGGGCCGCGATTTCATCCAGACGCTGGAGCCGCGCCTCTACTATGTCTACATTCCGTTTCGCCCACAGGACCAGTTGCCGATTTTCGACACGGCCGAAGCGGACTTCAGCTTGGCGCAGATCTTCACTGAGAACCAGTTTACCGGCGGCGACCGCATCAACGACGCCAATCAACTCACCGCGGCGTTGTCGAGCCGCCTGATAAATGCCGGCAGCGGAGAGGAGCAACTGCGTTTCGTTCTCGGGCAGCGCTACTACTTCAAGGAACAGCAGGTTTTCCTCAGTACCACGCCGCGGGATTTCGATCGTTCCGACGTGTTGGTTGCGATGACCGGCCGCATTACACCCAGCTGGGTTACCGATATCGGCGTGCAGTACAGCGGCAATGCCAGCCGCATGGAACGCAGTAACGTGGCGCTGCGCTACCAACCTGGAATCGGCAAGCTGATGAATTTCGGCTACCGCTTTACGCGCGATTCCCTGGAACAGGTGGATCTTTCGTCGCAATGGCCTTTAGGCAGGCACTGGAGCGGGTTGGCACGCTGGAACTATACCCTGCGCGACAAGCGCCTGCTCGAGGGGCTGGCGGGAGTCGAGTACAATGCCGGCTGCTGGGCGGCACGTTTCGTGATGCATCGGTTCGTCAGCGCCACACAGGAATACATCAACGCAATGTTCTTTCAACTCGAGTTGAACGGCGTATCGAGGATCGGCTCCAACCCGCTCGAACTGTTGCGTCAGAGCGTCACCGGATACACCAAGACCAATGAGCCGCTGCCGGCAGAGCGCAATCCGTTCCCGGTGTATTGAACGCAACCATATCGTGTGCCGACGCCCGTTGTGCCGCCAGCGTCGGCCCGAATCACCTTGACAACAAGAATGCGAATTCTGGTTCTGTTTCTTGCATTGCTTGGGTCCTCTCCGGCCGGAGCGGCGGCGGGTGAGCGTGCGCGCGGCGAGCCCGTCGTTCTCGATCGCGTGGTGGCGGTGGTCAACAACGAAGTCGTCACGCGGCTCGACCTCGATGAACAAGTGAAGGTGGCGCTGCAGCAACTGCGGCGCCAGGGCACTCCACTGCCCGCTCAGGATTTGCTGGAGCGCCAGTTGTTGGAGCGGCTCGTTACCGCCAGGGTACTGGTGCAGACCGCGAGAGAGACCGGATTGCGGGTGGACGATGCGCAGTTGCAGCGCTCGCTGGAACGCATCGCGCAGGAGAACAAACTTTCGCCCGACGCGTTTCGGAAGTCCCTGGAAAGCGACGGCGTGAACTTCAACCGGTTCCGCGACGAGCTGCGCAACGAAATCCTGATTGCGCGCCTCAAGGAGCGTGAAGTCGACAGCAAGATCCTTATCACCGATGCAGAGATCGACAACTATCTCAAGAACCAGCAGAACCTGGGTGGAAAGGACGACGAGTACAGTCTCGCGCACATCCTAGTGCTGGTACCCGAACAGGCGAGCCCGGAGCAAATCCAGGCCAAACGTGTTGCTGCAGAAAAGGCGCTGGCACAACTCAAGGGCGGTGCCGATTTCCGCCAGGTATCGGCGGGAGTGTCCGATGCGCAGAATGCGCTCGAAGGGGCCCCGTTGGGATGGCGGCCGGCATCGCGTCTTCCACAACTTTTCGTCGACGCGGTCAAGACCCTGAAGGTTGGCGATACAACCCCGGTGTTGCGCAGCGCCAACGGCTTTCACATTCTCAAGGTTCTCGACAAGCGTGGCAACGAAACGGCGGCGGTGATAGTGCAGCAGACCCACGCGCGTCATATTCTGGTGCGCCTAAACGAAGTCGTTTCCGAAGCCGACGCGAAACAGCGCCTGTTCAATCTCAAGGAGCGCATTGACAACGGCGGGGATTTCGTCGAACTGGCGCGGCTGCAATCTGAGGATGCGAGTGCCTCGCGTGGCGGCGATCTGGGCTGGCTGTCTCCCGGTGATACGGTACCGGAGTTCGAGCGCGCGATGAACGCACTCGAGCCGGGGCAGGTAAGCGGGCCGGTACACTCGCCGTTCGGCTGGCATCTGATCCAGGTGCTTGAGCGTCGCAGCGAAGACCTCTCGAAGGAGCGTCAGCGGCTGCTGGCGCGGCAGGCAATCCGCGCGCGCAAATCCGACGAAGCCTATCAGGAGTGGGTGCGGCAGCAGCGCGACCGCGCCTACGTGGAATTGCGCCTGGACGAACGCTGAGCGGCACAAAGACTTCGCGCCAGGTTCCGGCGCCGCGGCTGAGCCCGTTGCAGGTTATGCATACCCCAAGAAAGAGGTTCAGCCAGAATTTTCTGGAGGATCGAGACGTCGTTCGAAAGATCATCGCCGCCATTGATCCGCGGAGCGATGACTGCATTGTCGAGATCGGACCGGGGCCGGGCGCACTCACCGCGCCGCTGCTCGACCATGTTGCCCGTCTCGACGTGATCGAAATAGACCGCGACATCGTCCGCGGACTGCTTGCGCGTTTTCCGTCAGGAAGCCTGCACGTCAACGAGGGCGATGTGCTGGAGTTCGATTTTTCTGCGTTAGGCTCCGACGTGCGCGTCGTCGGCAACCTCCCCTACAACATTTCCACACCGATACTGTTTCACCTGAATGCGCAGGTGGCATTGCTTCGCGACTGCCATTTCATGCTACAGCGCGAGGTCGTCGAGCGGATGGCGGCGGGGTCACGCGACCCGGCGTACGGCCGCCTGTCGGTGATGTTGCAGTACCGTTGGCTCATCGAGCCGCTGTTCGATGTGCCACCGACAGCATTTCGTCCGCAACCCAAAGTCTGGTCCTCGGTAGTGCGGATGACGCCTTACGCCGCCCCGCCCCACCGTGCCAGCGATGAGTCCTTGTTCGCCAACGTGGTGACACGCGCATTCGGCAAGCGTCGCAAGACGTTGCGCAACTCTTTGAGGGAGTTGCTCGTCGCCCGGGAACTAGAACAGTTGGGAATCGAGCCGGGCGCCAGAGCCGAGACCCTTGGTGTCGCGGAATTTGTCCGCATCGCAAACTATCTGAAGGAGCGGCCCGCTAGCGTTGGATGAATTCTATCTTGTAGCCGTCCGGGTCCTCGACGAAGGCAATCACGGTCGTGCCATGCTTCATTGGGCCGGCCTCGCGCGTGACTTTGCCGCCGAGCCTTTTTACTTCCGCGCACGCCTTGTACGCATTCTCTACCGCCAGCGCGACATGGCCGTAGCCGTTGCCCAGTTCGTATTTCGCGGTGTCCCAGTTGTAAGTGAGTTCGAGCACCGCTTCCTTGTCTTCGTCGCCGTAGCCCACGAATGCCAAAGTGAATCGGCCGTCCGGATAGTCGCTCTTGCGCAGCACTTTCATGCCGAGCACCTGGGTGTAGAAATCGATCGAACGTTTCAGGTCGCCCACCCTCAGCATCGTGTGCAAAATTCGCATTTCATTCCTTTCTAGATTTCCACCAATTCGAAGTCCTCCTTGCGCGCCCCGCATTCGGGGCAAACCCAGTTGACCGGCACGTCGTCCCAGCGTGTGCCACTAGGAAGGCCTTCCTCAGGCAGGCCGGCCGCCTCGTCGTAGATGAATCCGCAGATCAGACACATGTAGGTCTTGAACTCTTTCTCGCTTGCAATCATGGTCAGTTTAGAGAATGACAGAGCTTTTCAGTTAAGATTCCATTTTAAGTCGAAAGCCCGTCGCGAACATCGCTGTGCCAGATTCCCCCCCGATCGTTCTGGTATTCGCGGCGACCGATCCCAGCGGTGGCGCCGGAATTCAAGCGGACATCCTCACTTTGTCCAGCATGGGTTGCCATCCGTTATCGGTAATTACTGCGGTGACCATCCAGGACACGATGGGCGTGGAAGATGTGCTGCCGATCGATGCAGAATGGGTTGCCGACCAGGCGCGCTGCGTGCTAGAGGATATGCCAGTCACGGTGTTCAAGGTGGGCCTGCTCGGGAGTGTCGAGGCGATTGCGGCCATTGCCGAAGTGGTTTCCGACTATCCGGATATCCCGCTCGTGCTCGATCCGGTGCTCGCCTCGGGTCGTGGTGATGAACTGGCTTCCGAGGACATGATCTCGGCGATGCGGGAGTTGCTGATCCCGCAGACCACGTTGATCACACCCAACAGCCTCGAGGCCCGGCGCCTGGCGCAGGACGACACGAACGAGAATGACGATCCCGATCTGAACGAGTGCGCACGGCGCCTGCTCAATCTCGGCTGCGAGTACGTGCTTGTTACCGGGACCCACGAAAATACGCCTCAGGTGGTGAATACGCTCTACGACCAACAGGGCGTAGTGCGAACCGACTCCTGGCAACGCCTGCCTGGCATTTTTCATGGCTCGGGCTGCACACTCGCCTCGGCGATCTCGGCGACGATTGCCAACGGGCTCGGCGTACCCGAGGCGGTAGGCGATGCACAGGAATATACGTGGCAAACGCTCAAGTTCGCATACCGGACCGGGATGGGGCAGTTGATCCCGGACCGGTTATTCTGGGCGCGCGAGGAAGATCCGGAGGATGCGCAAGACAGTTAGCGGGTTGTACGCGATCACACCCGGGCTCGCCGACTCGACGCTGCTGATGCTCAAGGTCGATGCTGCGTTGCGCGGCGGCGCCCGTGTTGTGCAGTACCGTAACAAGGCTGCAGACGAACAGCTGCGGCATGAACAGGCTCTTGCGATTGCGCGGTTGTGCCGCAGCGCGGGAGCCTGTTTCATCGTCAACGACAGTATCAGACTGGCGCACGACGTGGCCGCTGACGGAGTGCACCTGGGCAAGGACGACGACGGCGTTGCCTCCGCGCGCGTGCTGCTCGGTCCCGCGAAGCTGATTGGAGTGTCGTGCTACAACCAGTTGTGGCGTGCGCGTGACGCTGTTGTGCAGGGTGCGGACTACATCGCGTTCGGCAGTTTCTTCCCGTCGTCGACCAAGCCCGGCACGGTGACTGCAAGCCGCGATCTGCTGCGCGTGGCAAAGAAATTGGCGCTCCCAATCGTTGCGATCGGTGGTATCACGCTTGAAAATGCTGCCGGCCTCGTCGAGGCCGGGGCGGACGCGGTGGCAGTGGTCGGCGCCGTGTTCGATGCACCCGACGTTGAGCGCGCGGCGCGCCAGATTGCCGGGCTGTTCGCGTCAGATATTGAGTCTTAAACTGCAAATCATGAAAACGAAAAACGAGATTCTTTTCGATAAATCGCAACGGGTGATTCCGGGCGGAGTGAACTCGCCGGTTCGAGCCTTCCGCTCGGTAGACGGCACGCCGTTATTCTTGAGCCGCGGGGAGGGTGCCAATGTTTGGGACGCCGAGGGCCGGCGCTACATCGACTATGTCGGATCGTGGGGGCCGCTCGTGCTCGGCCACGCACATCCGCAGGTGGTGGAGGCAGTGCGGGAGGCTGCTACAAGTGGTTTGAGCTTTGGTGCGCCGACGGAATCCGAACTGGAAATGGCGGAACTCATCACCCGGCTGCTGCCGTCGATACAGCAGGTGCGTCTGGTAAGTTCCGGCACCGAAGCGACCATGAGTGCGATTCGGTTGGCGCGCGGATTTACCGGACGCGCGAAAATCGTGAAGTTCGAAGGCTGCTACCACGGCCACGCCGATTCGTTGCTGGTGAAGGCGGGTTCAGGTGCGCTCACTTTCGGTCAACCCAGTTCCGCCGGCGTGCCCACTGAGATCACGGCAAACACGCTGGTGCTCGATTACAACGATGCCGGCATGCTGGAGCGTGCGTTCGACGCGAAAGGCGATGAAATTGCCGCGGTGATCGTCGAACCGGTGGCGGGCAACATGAATCTGGTCAAGCCCAGGCCGGATTTTCTGCGCGCGCTACGGGACCTTTGCACGAAGCACGGAGCGGTGTTGATTTTTGACGAAGTGATGACAGGTTTCCGGGTCGGACTCCAGGGCGCGCAGGGCCTTTACCGCATTACTCCCGACCTGACAACACTGGGCAAAGTCATCGGCGGAGGCATGCCGGTAGGCGCGTTTGGCGGACGGCGCGACATCATGCAATGCATCGCGCCGCTTGGCCCGGTGTACCAGGCCGGAACGTTGTCGGGAAATCCGGTGGCGGTCGCCGCCGGGTTGGCCACGCTCAAGCTTGTTCAGGCGCCCGGATTTTTCGATCGGCTTGGCAATGCGGCTGCCAGACTGACGCAGGGACTGCAGAAGGCCGGGAGGGATGCAGATTTCGCGTTTTCGGCGCAATCGGTCGGTGGGATGTTCGGCATGTACTTCCGCGCCGAGCCGCCGGAGAGTTACGCCCAAGTCATGGAATGCGACAAGAATGCCTTCAACCGGTTTTTCCATGCCATGCTGGCACAAGGCGTGTACTTGGCGCCGTCGGCATTCGAAGCGGGATTCGTCTCCGCCGCTCACGGCGAATCCGAAATCGACGCGACCCTCGAGGCGGCATCGGTGTCGTTTGCGCGAGTCGCCGCCGCGTGAACGGTCGCGCGGTCAACGCAAACCTGAGAGATACTCGGCGACGGCGGCAATTTCCTTGTCTGTGAGCCGGGCGGCCACGGCGCGCATCATGTTGTTGGCGTCGTTGGCGCGCTCGCCGGCACGGAATGCCTTCAATTGCGCGACGACGTACTCGGGATGTTGACCGGCAAGCCGCGGATATTGAGACGGGATTCCGGCACCGTTCGGCGAATGGCAGCCGGCACAGGCCGCCACTCCGATGGCGGCGTTGCCGCTGCGAAACAGCTTACGTCCCTGCACGACCAGTTCTTTGTCTTTTGCTGCAGTTTCGCCGGGCTTCTGCCCGGCGTAAAAAACGGCAAGATTGCGCATGTCCTCGACAGACAGGGCGGCCACCATGCCCATCATCACGGCATTGTTGCGGATGCCCGATTTGAATTCGTTCAGTTGCTTGAACAGATACTCGGGGTGTTGGCCGGCAATGCTCGGATTCATCGGCAATGGGCTGTTGCCGTCAGCTCCGTGGCAGGCGGCGCAGATCTGGTTCGCGATGGGCTGGGCCCTCGCGGGGTCGCCGAAGTCAGCCGCAACGGCGGTGGCAGCGGAAATGGATGCGGCCATGGTAGCTGCTACAAAAAGGTTCATGAACACTCCTCCAGTTTCATGCCGATTCCCGAGCCTGAGCCGGCCAACGCGAGAGTGGCAATTTTAACGTAAGCGATGAGGCGCACCCGTTTGTTCGACGACGTCGCATTCGTTGCTGCAGCCGCGAATGGGCGTGACCTACCAGCGTCATCTGGCGTTGAGGTTGCGTTCGCAGGACGCTCGAACGCAGGCAAGTCGAGTGCACTCAATGCATTTGCCCGACGCCATCGCTTGGCCTTCGTCAGCAAGACCCCTGGCCGAACCCAGCAGATCAATTTTTTTGGGTTAGGGGCGGGGCGCTTTGTGGTGGACTTGCCCGGATACGGTTACGCAAAGGTACCCGGGACATTGAAGCGTGCCTGGCAGGAACTGCTGTCCGGTTATCTACAAACCCGCAGCCAACTGCGCGGGCTGGTGGTGGTAATGGATGCCCGGCATCCACTGACACCCCTGGACCGCCAGTTGCTGGATTGGTTCGCCCCGACCGGCCGCCCGGTACATGTGCTGCTTACCAAGGCGGACAAATTGTCGAAACAGGAAGCGGCCAAGCAATTGCACATTGTTGGCGAAGCGCTTGCCGCCGAGTACCACGGCAGCAGCGTTCAGCTTTTCTCCGCGATGACCAAACAAGGCGTTGACGAAGCAGAAGCAATATTGGCCAAATGGTTCGATGCGCGTTAAGGGCAGAAGGGCGGCTAGAATAAAAAAAACCCCCCGGTTAAAGGGGACTAAAACCGGGGGTCAAACAAAGCCTCAATTGGATTAAGGCACCCGCTCAGGGAGGAGAAGCGGGAGACATCACTGTCTACTGCTTGAGAGTGCCCGACGCACAAAAAAGTTCCGCTTTGCACAACTGCCTTTTTTATAAGTTAATTCAACAAGATAGTTTCTCGCCAAGCTCCGGGAACTCGAAGAAGCGGGAAACCGAGGAGCAAAAATGCATGTACTCGGGAAGTTTCCAGTCCGCAGGATGCGCAGGCTGCGCCGGGACGATTTTTCCCGGCGCATGGTGCGCGAGCATCGGCTGACAGCAGACGACTTCATCTACCCGGTGTTCGTCATTGATGGGCAGAATCGCAGCGAGCCGGTTCCGTCGATGCCAGGAGTGGAGCGGCTGACCGTGGACGCATTGCTCAAGCAGGCCGAACGCTGCGTCGAGCTTGGTGTTCCGGCGATTGCATTGTTTCCGGTTGTGGACAACAAGCTCAGGACTGCTGATGCCAGCGAAGCGTTCAATCCCGACGGGCTCGCTCCCCGAGCCATCCGGGCGCTGAAAAGCCGGTTCCCGCAATTGGGCGTAATCACCGACATCGCCCTCGATCCCTATACCAGCCACGGCCAGGATGGTTTGATCGACGAAAGCGGTTACGTGCTAAATGACGAGACCATTGAGGCTCTGGTCAATCAGGCGCTGACGCATGCCGAAGCCGGGGTGGATGTGGTCGCGCCTTCCGACATGATGGATGGGCGCGTTGGCGCGTTGCGGCGAGCGTTGGATGAGAGAGGGAATATGTACACGCGCATACTTGCGTATGCGGCCAAATACGCGTCTAGTTTTTATGGCCCGTTTCGCGACGCTGTTGGCTCGGCGGCAAACCTGGGCAAGGGCGACAAGTACACCTACCAAATCGATCCGGCCAACAGCAACGAGGCGCTTTGGGAAGTCGGAATGGACCTCGAAGAGGGCGCGGACATGGTGATGGTCAAGCCCGGGATGCCGTATCTCGACATCGTGCGCAGGGTGAAGGACGAATACGGTGCGCCGACGTTCGTATATCAGGTCAGCGGTGAGTACGCGATGCTACAGGCCGCTGGGTTGAACGGCTGGATCGACCGTCGCAAGTGCGTCTTGGAGTCGTTGCTGGGCTTCAAGCGCGCTGGCGCGGACGGCATCCTTACTTATTTCGCCCTTGAGGCAGCCGCCTGGCTCAAGGAAGGCTAGCCCTGGCCCCCCGCAATTTCGTCGCCATTGAGCACCGAGTTCAGCCAGTCGATACGGGCACGGTCGAATGGTCTGCCCTCGGCGGTGGTGCGTAGCTGATAACGCAGATCGCGCTGCGCGAACACGGTGATGTCGAAATCGGCGTCGTCGGAACTGATGGTGAAATTCGGTACGCTACGCGGTTCCCCGCCGATAAAAACGCGCCGTTCGCGGCTGCGGTACGGGATCTGGCGGTTGAGCAGGAACAATTCCACGTCCTTCGCGCTGTCAGTGAACAGGTGGATGTTGATGTCGGAATACTTGCCCGCGCTGCCGGACAGTACCGAACCGGACAAGTAGGGATCGAATTGGGCGAGCAGTTGCATCATTTCGCGGGCGTTCTGCCGCAGGTGGCGCAGGCGCGCTTGTTGCTCGTCGGCCTGGTAGAGCTGCTGGTAGGCGCGCAGGGCCTGCTCCACTTCTTGATTGTTGGGCAGGTTGCGGGTGTCGGGCGCGCCGACCTGACGTGCGGCCTTGCGCTTGGCCAGCGCAAAATCATCGATCCCGTCCACGGCCATCAGGCGTGCGGCAAGCTGAGCGATGCGCTCGCGCATTTGTCGGTTGTTGCCGTAGTCCCTCGACATCGCGATTTAGTATAGCTGGTCCCTGACTTCCTCCGGCGGTTTGGCGGAATCGCCAAGTTCGTCTTCCGGACTGCTCTCCTGCTCCGGCGGCACGTTCTCGTGGTAGAAGTACTCGATCATAGGCGTGGCCGCATGTCGGTCACGAAGCCCCGTTTGCGGGTTGATCGCGACTGCAAGCACACCTTGGGGCGCCACCCAGAGTTCTTCCGGCTCGCCCTTGAGGACGGTCCCCATGTACGACATCCAGATCGGGAGGGCAGCTACCGCGCCGGTTTCATGGTCGCCCAATGTACGCGGGAGGTCGTAGCCGATCCAGACAACTGTAGCCAGGTTGCGCTGGAATCCGGCAAACCATGCGTCCAACTGCTCATTGGTCGTCCCGGTTTTGCCGGCGAGGTCAACACGGCCGAGGGCCATCGCGCGTGCCCCGGTGCCGCCACGGATCACGTCCTGCATCATGTTTGCCATGATGAACGCGTTGCGGGCATCGATAACCCGTTCCGCGCCCTTGCCGACCTGGATCGGATTGGCCTTGCCGAGGATTTGACCCTGCGCGTCCTCGATGCGCTCGATGAAATACGGCGTCACACGAAACCCACCGTTGGCAAATACCGAGTAGCCCATCACCATTTCCAGAGGAGTGGTGGACCCGGCGCCCAACGCCATGGTCAGGTATGGCGGGTGTTGCTTCGGATCGAATCCGAAGCGGGAGATATAGTCCTGCGCGTACTGCGGCGTAATTGCTTGCAGGATCCGTATCGAAACCAGGTTTTTCGACCGGGTCAGCGCAGTGCGCATGCGGATCGGGCCATCGAAAGTACCGTCGAAATTCCTTGGCTCCCAGTTCACCGAACCGGTCTCGCTGGCGTCGATGGTCAGCGGCGCGTCGTTGATGATGGTGGCTGGCGTAAAACCTTTTTCCAGCGCCGCGGAATAAATGAATGGCTTGAAGCTGGAACCGGGTTGCCGGCGCGCCTGCGTTACGTGGTTGTACTTGTTGCGGTAGAAGTCGAATCCACCGGCCATAGCCCGGATTGCGCCGTCGTTGGTGTTCACGGACACAAGTGCGGCCTCAACCTGCGGCAACTGCACGATTTTCCAGCCGCCCTTGCCGTCAGGTTGCGTCCGGATCAGCGCGCCACGGCGCAGTCTCAGTTTGGCAGGTGCGCGGTTGCCGATCATGCGACCGGCGAACTTCAAGCCGTCGCTAGTGATCGTGACGAATTCGCCCCCCTTGCGGTAGGCCTTGACCGCCTTGGGTTCGGCCTCCAGGGTAATTGCCGGATAGATGTCGTCGCTCTCCAGTTCGTCCTGCAGCGCATCCTCAAGCGCCTCTTCTCCGACTTCTTCCTTGGGAAGATCGAAGTAGCCCTCCGCGCCGCGATAATTCTGGCGCTGATCATATTCCAGTACCCCTTGGCGCAAGGCTCGATAGGCGGCGTCCTGGTGCACTTTGGAAAGCGTGGTGTAGACACGGAAGCCGCGGGTATACGCTTCCTCCTTGTAGGCGTCATAGATGGCTTGACGGACCATCTCGGCAAAGTGGTCCGCGCGCGTTGCAAACTCCTGTACCTGGCGGGTAACGATGATCGGCTGGGCGTCCGCCTGCTTGAACTGATCCGCGTCGATATGATTGAGTTCGAGCATGCGCCGCAGCACGTAGCGCTGCCGCTGCTTGGCGCGATTCATGTTGATCACCGGGTTGTAACGAGACGGGGCCTTGGGCAGCCCGGCAAGCATTGCGATTTCGCCAAGGTTCAACTGGTCGAGCGGTTTCCCGAAGTACACCAGCGCGGCGGCCCCGAAGCCGTAAGCGCGCTGGCCAAGGTAGATCTGGTTGATGTAGAGCTGCAGAATTTCGTCTTTGGTCAAACTGTGCTCGATCTTGAAAGCCAACAGCGCTTCATTGAACTTGCGGCTAAAGGTTTTTTCAGTGGAAAGAAAGAAGTTTCGCGCCACCTGCATCGTGATGGTGCTGGCGCCCTGGCGCGCACTGGCGGCGGCGAAATTGGACAGTGCGGCGCGTACCACGCCGATGTAATCGACTCCGCCGTGTTCGTAAAAGCGTTCGTCCTCTGCTGCGATTATTGCCTTGCGCAGCATGTTGGGGGTTTGATCGATCTTGACGAAAGCCCGCTTCTCCTCGCCGAACTCCCCGATCAGGTCGCCCTCGACGCTGAAAATCTGAAGCGGAATCTTGGGCTGGTAGGAAGTCAGCGCCTCCAGGGAGGGCAGGTTGGGGTAGGCGACCACCATGGCGTATCCAATCACCAGGAGGATCGCTGCCGCGATTGCGGCCAGCCCGAACAGGCCATAAAACCACCAACGGGAGGACATGGGATAGATGGAAAGGGGGGGGCCGGCAGGGGGGACGGCGGGCATTATATAGATGTTGCCTGGACCCGACAGAGGGGGGTGTTAGAACGTTTCACTTGCAAAATAGTTGTTGCTAGCATTTAATGTAGATTATACGTATCGCGCCTAAACGGCCAATGCTCAAAGGAAAATTCGAGTTCAACGCGGACTTTCTAGGCGGTCTGCTGAAGGCCAAGTCGCCTCCCCTTGTCGGAGTCGACATCAGCTCCTCGTCCGTGAAAATGGTGGAGCTGACCGGATCCGGCAGGGGACGCTATCGCCTCGAGCGCTATTCCATCGAGCCGCTGCCGAAGGACGCGGTGGTGGACGGCAACATCATGAACCTGGAGGAGGTGGGCGATGCTCTCAGGCGCGGCTGGAAGCGCATGGGCACCAGGGTCAAGAATCTGGCAATGGCCCTTCCCTCCGCTGCGGTCATCACCAAGAAGATCGTCGTTCCCGCAGGACAGACCGACGACCAACTCGAAGCCCAGGTGGAAACGGAAGCCAATCAGTACATTCCCTTTGCACTGGAAGAAGTCAACCTCGACTTTCAGATCCTCGGCGCCGCCCCCAACAGCACGGAGGATGTGGAAGTCCTGATCGCCGCGTCGCGCAAGGAGAAAGTCGACGACCGCGTGGCTGTGGCCGAGTCGGTTGGTCTCAAGGCCGTGGTGATGGATATTGATTCCTTTGCCTCGCAGAACGCATTCGAACTGATGCAGGGCCAGTTACCCGAGGGCGGCCGGGATCAGACCATCGCGCTTGTGGACATCGGCGCTTCGATGATGAACATCAACGTATTGCGCAATAACCAATCGGTCTACATGCGTGAGCAGCCATTCGGCGGCAATCAACTCACCCAGGAGATCATGCGCCATTACAATCTTTCGCCCGAAGAAGCCGAAGCCGCCAAGCGCAACGGCGGGTTGCCGGATACCTATGACTCCGAAGTCCTGGCACCGTTCATGGACACCTTGGCGCTCGAAGTTGCCCGAGCACTGCAGTTCTTCTTTACATCCACCCAGTACAACCAGGTTCACCACATCTTCGTCTCCGGTGGCTCGGCGACCATTCCCGGTCTGCCGGAAGTGGTGGGAGAGCGCACGCAAGTGAATACCCTGGTCGCGAATCCGTTCGTTGGAATGGAGATTTCCTCCAAAGTTCGGCAGGCCCAGCTTGCGGTGGATTCCCCCGCGTTGCTGGTTGCCTGCGGACTAGCCCTGAGGAAATTCGACGAATGATCCCAATTAACCTACTACCGCACCGCGCGCAGCGGCGCAAAGCGCAACAGCGGCAGTTTTTCGTCCTGGCGGGAATGATCGTGGGACTCGGCGCCGCGATCGTGGTGGCGGTGCACGGACTATTCGCGACCCGCATCGAGAACCAGCTGGATCGCAACAAATATCTCCAAACCGAGATTGCAACGCTCGACAAGCAGATCGACGAAATCAAGAAGCTCAAAGAACAGACGCAGGCGCTGCTGGCGCGCAAACGCGTGGTCGAAACCCTGCAGACCAACCGAACCGAGACCGTGCGGCTGCTCGACCAGATGGTACGGCAACTGCCGGATGGCGTACATCTGAAGACGTTGAAGCAAACCGGTCAGAAGGTCAACGTCGTCGGCTATGCAACGTCCAATGCGAGAGTTTCGACACTGATGCGCAATCTCGAGGCATCTCCCTGGCTGGAAGCCCCGTCCCTGGTTGAGGTCAAGGCTACCCGGCTGGGCAAGGACAACATCATCCTCAACGAGTTTATTCTCAACGTGAACATCTCGCGGCCCAAGGAAGAATCGGCGGGCGCCAAACCGGGCACCCCCGCCGTGCCGGGCGCCCCCGCCCCGCCCAAGACCTGACGATCATGACGCTCGACGACCTCAGAGGACTGGACCCGCGGGACATCGGCAGCTGGCCGGTGGTACCCAAGCTGGGAGCTCTGCTCATCCTGCTCCTGCTCATCGTGTTTGCCGGTTACTGGTTCGACTGGAAGAACCAACTGGAGGAACTGGCGCAGGCGCGCAACAAGGAACAGGAACTGCGCACAGCATTCCTCGACAAGCAGAAACAGGCGGTGAATCTCGAGGCTTATCGCAAACAACTTGCGGAAATCGAGGAATCCTTCGGAGAGATGCTTAAGCAACTGCCCAACAAATCTGAGATGGAGGCACTGCTTACCGACATCAATCAAGCGGGGCTGGGCCGCGGTCTGCAATTCGAACTCTTCCGTCCGGCGCCGAGAGAAAATACGTCGGAGTTCTACGCGGAACTGCCGATCACTATCAAGCTTACCGGCAAGTACCACGATATCGGGGCATTCGCGAGCGACGTTTCGCAATTGTCGCGCATCGTGACCCTGAACGACATTGGGCTTGTTCCCAACAAGGAGGGCGATGTAATCCTGGATGCCGTGGCCAAGACCTTCCGGTACCTGGATGAGAACGAGATTGCGGCGCAACGCAAGGCCGCGCGCGATGCCGCGGCCGCGAAAAAGGGCAAGAAGTAATGCGTGCACTGCGTGCCATGGCAGTTTGCGTGTTGCTGCTCGCCGGCTGCGGGGGCGATCAGTTCTCGGATCTCAAGCAGTTCGTCAAGGAGTCGGGTGAAGGATTGCGTGGCCGGGTCGAGCCGATCCCCGAGGTGAAACAGTTCGAACCTTTTGCTTACAACGCCTTCGATTTGCCCGACCCGTTCAAGCCGAGGACGACAATTGCCGACAACCGTACGCTTGCCGGAGGCGGGCCGCAGCCGGATCTGAACCGCCGGAAGGAAGCGCTGGAGGCATTTCCCCTCGAGAGCCTGCAGATGGTCGGAACGCTTGAGCAAAAGCGGATCTACTATGCGTTGATCAAGACCCCAGACAAGAATCTCTACCGCGTCAAGGTCGGCAACTACGTCGGACAGAACTTCGGCGTCATCACCGCCATCAGCGATTCCGCTGTGACCCTAAAGGAAGTCATCCAGGATTCCTCGTCAGGCTCCTGGACCGAGCGCACCAGCAACTTGCAATTGCTCGAGCAATAAACAAGGAGTACGCGAAAATGAAATGCTTCGGTAGTTTGATCAATTTGGCCGCCGCTCCGATCTGTCTGGTGCTGGTGCTAAGCGGTTTTGCCGCGCACGGCCAGGAGACGAAGACGGAAAATGGCAGTGCCGGCAACGTCATCCAGTCGATCGACGTCTCCGCGCAGGCCGGGACGGTAACCGTGAGACTCGGCCTGAAGGAAGCCTTGCCGAATCCTCCTGCGTCTTTCACCGTGAACAACCCGCCGCGGGTAGCGCTCGATCTTCCGAACACGGCAAACGGCCTTGGCAAGAGCACTCAGGACGTCAACCAGGGCGACCTGCGTACGATACGATTCGGGCAGGCAGGTGGGCGGACGCGGGTGGTGTTCAACCTGGCAAAGTTGGTCAAGTACGACACCAGAATGGAAGGCAACACGGTCGTGGTGACGCTGCAGGGCAACGGCGCAACTACTGCCGCGCCGGCGACCACGCAGTTTTCCGAGACAAAACCTACCAGCGAAGCGCATAACGTGCAGGACATCGATTTTCACCGGGGCAAGAATGGCGAGGCGCAGATCATCGTCGACCTCTCCGATACGGCAACCGGTATCGATCTGCGTCAGCAGGGACGCACCGTCCTGGTGGACTTTCTCCAGACCATGCTGCCGCCAGCACTGGAACGGCGCTTTGACGTCACCGACTTCGGCACCCTAGTTGATTTCTTCGAGGTGGCCCGTCAAGGCAACAATACCCGCATCACGGTTACCCCGAAGGGGCGCTGGGAGCAGTCGGCTTACCAGACTGACAGGCGCTTCATAATAGAAATCAAGCCCGTGATCGAGGAAGTTGGCCGGGCGAAGGAAGGCAAAGGCTACACCGGCGAAAAACTTTCGCTCAACTTCCAGAACATCGAAGTGCGTGCGGTGCTGCAGGTGATTGCGGATTTCACCAGCCTCAACATCATCACGAGCGATACGGTGACCGGGAACCTGACGTTGCGGTTGAAGGACGTACCTTGGGACCAGGCGCTGGACATCATTCTCCAGGCCAAAGGACTGGATATGCGCAAGACCGGCAACGTGGTCTGGATCGCGCCGCGCGACGAACTCGCAACCAAGGAGAAACTGGCTCTGGAAGCGCAACAACAGATTGCCGACCTTGAGCCGATGCGCACGGAGTCATTCCAACTCAACTATCAGAAGGCCGATGATTTCAAGAAAATCCTGTCGGACTCATCACAGAAAATACTGTCGAAACGTGGCAGTGCCGTGATCGATCCGCGGACGAACATGCTTTTCATTCAGGATATTCCATCGAAGCTGGATGAAGTTCGGAACCTCATCAAGGTGACGGACATTCCTTCCCGACAGGTTTTGATCGAGGCGCGCATCGTCGAGGCCAGCGACACTTTCAGCCGTAACCTCGGCGCCAGGCTCGGATTCGTGGATGGAACGGGCCGCGGTTCCCAAATACCCGGCGGCACTCATCGGATCACTGCCGGGGCTGGATTGGCGAGCACCGGCTTCTTGACCGGCCAGATTGCCGACCAACCTGACTTCTTCACGGACGGGCTTTCCAGCAACATGCCGGCACCGGGTCTCGGCGGCGTAGCCCCGGGGCAGTTCTCGCTGATTCTGATGAATGACCTGATGTCGAAGTTTCTCAACCTCGAGATTACCGCGCTGCAGGCCGACGGCAAAGGCAAGATCATCTCCAGCCCGAGGGTCATCACTGCGGACAACGTGGAGGCCGTCATCGAACAGGGCACCGAGATTCCATACCAGCAGGCGACCAGCAGCGGCGCGACCAGCGTGTCATTCCGCAAGGCGACACTGAGCCTGAAGGTAAAGCCGCAGATCACGCCCAACGACAACATCATCATGAAGTTGAACGTCAACAAGGACAGCGTCGGCGCCAATACCAGCGCCGGTCCCTCGATCGACACCAAGCAGATTGCCACGGAAGTGCTGGTGGAAAACGGCGGCACAGTCGGCATCGGCGGCATCTTCGAACAGGAAGAGTCCAGCACCAGGACCAAGGTACCGATGCTCGGCGACATACCTGTCATCGGCATCCTGTTCCGACAGGACCTGCGGCGCAACGACAAGCGCGAGTTGCTGATTTTCGTGACGCCGAGGGTGGTCAAGGACACGCTGACCGTCCGCTGAACACCACGCTATCCCGGAACGGCCGCATGGACTGCGGCCGTTTTGTTTTCCGCGGCCCGACTCTGCACGACCGGTTTCGTTAGAATGGCCGAATGGACGCCACAACCCCGGAACACCAAAAGCAAACACGTGTCGATGTGCCGGGCAGCATCTTCCTGGTAGGAATGATGGGTGCGGGCAAGACCTCGGTCGGCCGAGTCCTCGCGAAACGCCTGCAGAAAACGTTCTACGACTCGGATCACGTTATCGAGGATCGCACCGGCGTGAAAATACCCTTGATCTTCGACATCGAAGGCGAGCCTGGTTTTCGCATCCGCGAGTCCGCTGTGGTGGACGAGCTTACGGCGTTGCGTGATATCGTGCTTGCCACCGGCGGCGGCGCGGTGTTGAGCGAGAGAAACCGGGACAGGCTGAGGACCCGGGGCACGGTGGTATATCTGCGAGCTTCCGTCAGAGACCTTCTCAACCGCACCCGCCACGACAAGAACCGCCCGCTGCTGCAGGCCGCTGATCCGCGTGCCCGACTCACCGAACTCTACGAGAAACGCGATCCACTCTATCGCGAGGTTGCGCGTGTCACCGTCGACACCGGCAACCAGAGCATCGCTTCGCTCGTCAACCGGCTGTGTCAGCTCCTGCTCGAAACGCGGTCCGAGCAACAGACACCGGCACAGCAGGACTAGTAGGCATGCGAACGGTTCCCGTCGGGCTCGCCGAACGTTCCTACTCGATTCACATCGACAGGGGGCTGCTCGCATGTACCGAGCTTCTGCTGCCATGCCTGGAGCAACGCAAAGTTGCGATCGTCACCAATTCGACAATCGCCCCACTTTACCTGGAACCGCTGGCCGCGGCCCTGCGGGACGCCGCGGTCGAGGTCGTGCCGATCGTCATTGACGATGGCGAAGATCACAAGAACTGGCAGACGCTCAATTCCATTTTCGACCTCCTGCTGATGCATCGCTGCGAACGTAAGACCACCATCATCGCGCTGGGGGGCGGAGTGGTCGGTGATCTCGCCGGTTTTGCCGCTGCAACTTACCAGCGTGGCGTGCCGTTGATCCAGATACCCACCACGCTACTGGCGCAGGTGGATTCCTCCGTGGGCGGAAAGACGGCGATCAACCATCCCAGTGGCAAAAACATGATCGGCGCCTTTCACCAGCCGCGCTTGGTGCTCGCCGATATCGCGACGCTGGACACGTTACCGGAACGCGAGTTCTCGGCAGGCCTGGCAGAAGTGATCAAGTACGGTTTGATCATGGATGCACCCTTCCTGGCGTGGCTCGAGGTCAACATGGAGAAGGTGCGTGCACGCGATAGCGACGCCCTCGCTTATGCGATTGCCCGGTCCTGCGAGAATAAGGCCCTGGTGGTAGTGGCGGACGAGCGCGAGGCAGGCGAACGCGCGCTGCTCAATCTCGGGCACACCTTTGGACACGCCATCGAAGCCGGCTTGGGATTCGGTAGCTGGTTGCATGGCGAGGCGGTCGCTGCCGGGACCGTCCTCGCTGCCCGGCTGTCCGAGCGCATGGGCTTGCTCGATGCTGCGCAGGTCGGGCGTGTTGTCCGCCTGCTGGACCGTGCCGGACTGCCGACCGAGGCGCCCGACCTGGGCGAGACCCGTTACCTGGAGCTGATGGGTCACGACAAGAAAGTGGAGGGCGGCAAGTTGCGTCTGGTACTGCTCAAAGCTCCTGGCAACGCATTTGTTACGTCGGATTTCCGCCCCGGGGACCTGCGCCAGGTTCTTGCGGGAGCCGCCGCGCATGCATGAGCTGGCAGCCTACGCTGCTGATCCCGCAACTTCGCGCGGCCGCCGCATTGCAGAGACCGTTCCGAGCGGACGAACAGAATTTCAGCGCGACCGCGATCGCATCGTCCACTCCGCGGCCTTCCGCAGGCTCGAGTACAAGACCCAAGTTTTCGTTAATCATGAAGGCGACCTGTTTCGCACACGGTTGACCCACAGCATCGAAGTAGCGCAGATCGGCCGCTCGGTGGCGCGCAACCTCGCGCTGAACGAAGACCTGGTGGAAGCGATTTCGCTCGCGCACGATCTCGGACACACGCCGTTCGGACACGCCGGTCAGGACGCGCTCAACGAATGCATGAAAGAACACGGCGGCTTCGAACACAACCTGCAATCCCTGCGCGTGGTCGATCTGCTGGAATTGCGTTACGGGGCGTTCGACGGGCTGAATCTCTGCTTTGAGACCCGCGAAGGCATACTCAAACATTGCTCCATCAAGAATGCAGAAAAGCTGGGCGACGTCGGCAGCCGATTCCTGAAGAATCATAGACCGTCGATGGAGGCGCAACTGGCCAACCTGGCGGACGAAATTGCCTACAACAATCACGACGTAGACGACGGTCTGCGCTCCGCGCTGATCTCCATCGAGCAGCTATCTTCCGTGCGGATCTTCGCGCGTCACCTCGACGACGTGCGCGGCCAGTACCCGGCACTGGTGGACCGGCGACTGATCCACGAAACAATCCGTCGCATGATCAATACACTGGTTTCGGACTTGACGGAGCGGAGCCGGGCCCTGATCGCAGAGCATCGTCCGGATAGCGTAGAGGACGTGCGGCTGGCCCCCCCGCTGATCGCATTCAGTCCGGAAATCCGCGAAGAGCAGCACGACCTCAAAGTCTTTCTCAGGAAGCATCTGTATCAGCACTACCGGGTTGCGCGCATGAGCAACAAGGCCAAGCGCATCGTCCGCGACCTGTTTCAGGCCTTCATGGCCGACTCGCGTCTACTGCCTCCGGAGTTCCAGACCCGTGCCGAGGCGGACCTTCCCAGGGCGATCGCCGATTACGTTGCCGGGATGACTGACCGCTATGCGATCCGCGAACATCAGCGCTTGTTCGCTGTCGAGGAGTCTTGACAACCCGTGTGGGTCGGCAAGGGTCCTGATTTAGCCGCGTTTATTGATAGGGCGGCTGCAATCGCGGTAACATTTACGGCTCGTCCGAATTATTGAGCGTCCCGGCCTTGCCCACTCTGGCTTCCGGTGTGGGCGACTTTCGGGCGCCAAATGCGGTAGTGATAGAGGTGCAAGATGATCGACCCGGCTTCGCCTGCGCGACAGGGACTCTACGATCCCGCTAACGAACACGACGCCTGCGGCGTGGGGTTCATTGCGCAAATCAAAGGCGCGAAGAGTCACGCGATCATCGAGCAGGGCCTGCAGATTCTCAAGAATCTGACCCACCGAGGCGCGGTAGGCGCGGATCCCAAGGCCGGTGACGGCGCCGGAATTCTGATCCAGATTCCAGACCAGTTCTTCCGCGAGGAACTGGCGAAGCAGGGGATAAAACTCCCGCCGCCAGGGGAATTCGGCGTAGGCATGGTATTCCTGCCTCAGGAGCCGGCCTCGCGGCTTGCTTGCGAATACGAGATTGAGCGCGCCATCAAAGACGAGGGCCAGGTTCTGCTGGGCTGGCGCGACGTACCACGCGACAGTTCAAGCCTCGGCGAATCAGTCAAGAAAATCGAACCGGTCATCCGGCAGGTATTCATCGGCCGTGGCGCCGGCGTTACCGTGACCGACGCGCTTGAGCGCAAGCTCTACATCATCCGCAAGGTTTCGGGGCATGCCATCCAGGCGCTCAAACTCGAGCACGGCAAGGAGTTCTATGTGCCGTCGATGTCAGCCCGGACCGTGCTTTACAAGGGCATGCTTCTCGCGGGACAGGTCGGCAGCTACTACAGGGACCTTCAGGATACGCGCGTCGTTTCCGCCCTGGCACTGGTGCACCAACGCTTCTCGACCAATACCTTCCCGACCTGGGATCTGGCGCACCCCTTCCGGATGATCGCCCATAACGGCGAGATCAATACCCTCCGCGGCAACGTGAACTGGATTCGCGCGCGCCAAGGCGCCATCTCCAGCCCGATTCTCGGACGTGATCTCGACAAGCTCTGGCCATTGATCTATGACGGCCAATCGGACTCGGCCTCTTTCGACAACGCGCTCGAGCTGCTCACCATGAGCGGCTACTCGATTGCGCACGCGATGATGTTGCTGATTCCGGAGGCGTGGGAAAAGCACACCCACATGGACCCGACCAGGCGTGCCTTCTACGAATACCACGCGCCGATGATGGAGCCCTGGGACGGTCCGGCCGCGGTGGCGTTCACCGACGGACGCCAGATCGGCGCCACGCTCGATCGCAACGGCCTACGGCCGGCGCGTTATCTGGTAACTAGTGACGACATGGTGGTGATGGCTTCCGAGACGGGCGTGCTGCCGGTGCCGGAAGAGAAGATCGTCAAGAAGTGGCGCTTGCAACCCGGCAAGATGTTCCTGATCGATCTCGAGGCCGGCCGCATCATAGACGACAAGGAACTCAAAGACACGCTTGCCAACGCCAAACCCTACAAAGCGTGGATCGACCGTATTCGCATCAAGCTCGACGACCTGCCGGCTTCCACCAAGATCGTGGAGCAGAGCAAGGTACCTCTGCTGGACCGCCAGCAGGCCTTCGGCTACACCGAGGAAGACCTGAAATTCATCCTCAGTCCGATGGCGCAGCAGGGCGAAGAAGCGATCGGCTCGATGGGCAATGACTTGCCGCTTGCGGTGCTGTCCCACAAGAACAAGACGCTTTACCAGTATTTCAAGCAATTGTTCGCCCAGGTCACCAATCCGCCGATCGACCCGATCCGCGAGGAGCTTGTGACTTCGCTCGTGTCTTTTATCGGTCCCAAGCCCAACCTGCTCGGCATCGACGAATCGAATCCGCCGATGCGCCTCGAGGTTAGCCAGCCGGTGCTGGATTTCAACCAGATGGAGACCATCCGGCACATCGATTACTACACCGGTGGCAAATTCAAGTCCTTCGAGATTGAGATCACCTACCCGGCCGCCTGGGGTAACCATGCGATCGAAGCAAGACTGGCCAGCCTGTGCGCGCAGGCCGAGGATGCAGTTCGCTCCGGCTACAGCATTCTGGTCGTGTCGGATCGCAAACTTGACAGGATGCATATGGCAATCCCAGCGTTGCTGGCTTTGTCCGCAATTCACCAGCACCTGGTGGGCAAGGGCTTGCGCACCTCGGCTGGCTTGGTGGTGGAAACCGGATCCGCGCGCGAAGTGCATCACTTCGCGCTACTCGCCGGTTACGGCGCGGAAGCCGTGCATCCGTGTCTGGCGATGGAAACCATCCTCAACGCAGACCAATCAATTCCGGACGAATACCGCGGCAAGAAGGGAATAGCCAACTACGTCAAGGCAATTGGCAAGGGGCTGTTGAAGGTGATGTCAAAAATGGGCATCTCCACGTACATGTCCTATACCGGCGCGCAGATTTTCGAGGCCGTGGGTCTTTCGAAAGGCCTGGTGGACAAGTATTTCACTGGCACCACTTCAAGCGTCGAGGGCATCGGTGTATTCGGGGTTGCCGAGGAGGCGATACGGCAACATCGCGCAGCGTTCGGCGACGACCCGGTGCTGGCCAATGCCCTGGATGCGGGCGGCGAGTACGCCTGGCGCGTACGCGGCGAAGAGCACATGTGGACGCCGGACGCGATTGCCAAGCTCCAGCGGTCCACGCGTGGCAATAGCTACGCGACCTACCGCGAGTATGCGCAGATCATCAACGATCAGTCGAAGCGTCACATGACGTTCCGTGGGTTGTTCGAGTTCAAGGTGGACCAGTGCGCGCCGGTGCCTATCGAAGAGGTCGAATCCGCGGCGGAAATTGTCAAGCGCTTCGCCACCGGTGCCATGTCGCTGGGTTCGATTTCCACGGAGGCGCACACCACGCTTGCCATCGCCATGAACCGTATCGGAGGCAAATCCAACACGGGCGAAGGGGGCGAGGACTACAGGCGCTATGCGCCGGTGAAGGCCGGAGAGAGCCTGATGTCGCGCCTCGGTCACGAGCGCGTGGAAGTCGACATACCGTTGGTGGCTGGGGATTCCCTCAAGTCGAAGATCAAACAGGTTGCCTCTGGTCGTTTTGGCGTAACCGCAGAATATCTGGCGTCCGCCGAAATGCTCCAGATCAAGATCGCACAGGGAGCGAAACCCGGCGAGGGCGGGCAGCTGCCAGGCCGTAAAGTCTCCGCATACATCGCCGAGTTGCGTTACGCGACGCCGGGCGTTGAACTCATTTCGCCGCCGCCGCATCACGACATCTATTCCATCGAAGACATCGCCCAACTCATCCACGACCTGAAAAACGCCAATTCCGATGCTTCGATCAGCGTAAAGCTCGTGTCAGAAGTGGGTGTCGGCACTGTGGCCGCGGGCGTGTCCAAGGCGAAGGCGGATCACGTCACCATTGCCGGCCACGACGGTGGCACCGGCGCCTCCCCGTGGTCGTCGATCATGCACGCGGGCACCCCGTGGGAACTCGGACTCGCCGAGACCCAGCAGACGTTAGTGCTTAATCGCCTGCGCGGCCGCATCGCGGTCCAGGTCGACGGCCAACTGAAGACTGGCCGCGATGTGGTGATTGGCGCCATACTCGGGGCGGACGGATTCGGCTTCTCCACGGCGCCACTTGTGGTTGAGGGCTGCATCATGATGCGCAAATGCCACCTGAACACCTGTCCTGTGGGGGTGGCGACCCAGGACCCGGTGCTGCGCCGGAAATTCGAAGGCAAGCCGGAGCACCTGATCAATTACTTCTTCTTCGTAGCCGAGGAAGCGCGCGAGCTGATGGCGAGGATCGGCGTCAGGAATTTGAACGATCTCATCGGCCGCACCGACCTGCTGGACATGAAGAAGGGTATCGATCACTGGAAGGCAAAGGGGCTCGATTTCTCGAAGATCTTCTGCATGCCACAGATGCCGGCCGATGTCGCGCGCTACAACAGCGAGAAGCAGGACCACGGATTGGAAAAGGCACTCGACCACCGCCTCATCGAGCTGGCGAAGCCGGCACTAGAACGCGGTGACGCGGTCACGATCGAGATGCCCATCCGCAACATTAACCGCACTAGCGGCACAATGCTTTCGGGCGAGGTCGCCAAGCGATACGGCCACGACGGTCTGCCGGACGACACCATCCACATCAGGTTCGCGGGCTCTGCCGGGCAGAGCTTCGGTGCGTTCCTGGCTAAGGGCATCACCCTGGATCTGATCGGTGATACCAACGACTATTGCGGCAAGGGACTTTCGGGCGGTTGTATATCGGTGCAGCCCTCGCCAAAGTTCCGAGGCGAGCCGACCGAGAATATCATCACCGGCAATGTGGTGCTGTATGGCGCGATCGCCGGAGAGGCGTACTTTCGTGGCGTCGCGGGCGAGCGCTTCGCGGTCCGTAATTCGGGTGCGCATGCGGTGGTGGAGGGCGTTGGTGATCACGGCTGCGAATACATGACCGGCGGCACCGTGGTGGTGCTCGGCGTGACCGGGCGCAATTTCGGTGCCGGCATGTCGGGCGGTATCGCTTATGTTTTCGATGCCGACGGTCAGTTTGGAAGGCGCGCAAACACCGCGATGATCGAGCTCGAGCCGGTATTGTCGGAGACCGAGCAGCAAGCCAAAGTGTCGCGCGACCTGTGGCACCTCGGACTTGCGGACGAGGTGAACCTCAAGGGCATGATCGAGAGGCACGCGCGCGCGACCGGGAGCCACCGCGCGCGGGAGATCCTGGATAAATGGGCCGAGTACCGGCTGCGCTTTGTGAAAGTCTTCCCGAAGGAATACAAGCGCGCGCTCGGCGAGATTGCCGCAGCGGGGCGAAAGTCCGCCGCATAAACTGCTTAGACGCGCGCGGCGGCCTAACGGCCGCCGCGCGCGTCTGCGCCTAGCACATTCGAATCAATATGGGAAAAATCACTGGTTTCATGGAATACCAGCGCCTCGAGGAGCCGCATGAGGCCACGGAGGACCGCAAGAAGCACTACCGTGAGTTCTATGCACGCCTGTCGGACAAGGCGGCCGCGACTCAGGGTGCGCGCTGCATGGATTGCGGCATTCCGTTCTGCATGTCGGGCTGTCCAGTCAACAACATCATTCCGGACTGGAACGACTTGGTCTATCGCCAAGACTGGAAGAAAGCGATCGAGGTGCTGCACTCGACCAACAACTTCCCTGAGTTCACCGGCCGCATCTGCCCTGCGCCGTGCGAGGAAGCGTGCGTGCTGCGCATCAACGCCGATGCCGTCAGCATCAAGTCGATCGAGCACGCGATCATCGACAAAGCGTGGGAGGAAGGCTGGGTGCCCCCGCAACCGGCGGCGCACAAGACCGGCAAGAAAGTCGCGGTGGTCGGTTCGGGCGGCGCAGGGCTCGCTTGTGCGCAGCAGCTCGCCCGCAGCGGACACGAGGTCACGATATTCGAGAAGAGCGACCGCATCGGCGGGCTGTTGCGCTACGGCATTCCCGACTTCAAGCTCGACAAGAGCGTTATTGACCGGCGCCTCGATCAGTTACGCGCCGAGGGTGTCACGTTCCGCGCAAGGGTATTCGTCGGCGTGCAGCCGCCAGGCAGGGGTCTGGTAAGCGATGCGAGTGAAAGCATCGCCCCGGAGAACATGATGGCCGAGTTCGATGCCGTGGTGCTTGCCGGAGGCGCCGAGCAGCCGCGCGACCTTCCGATCCCTGGCCGCAGCCTTGACGGCGTTCATTTCGCGATGGAGTTCCTGCCGCTACAGAACAAGCGAGTCGCCGGCGACACCATGGTCCCGGAGTTATGGGCGACCAACAAGCATGTGGTGATCATCGGCGGCGGTGACACCGGCTCGGACTGTGTCGGCACGTCCAACCGGCACCGCGCACGTTCGGTCAAGCAGTTCGAATTGCTGCCGATGCCTCCAGATGTCGAGCGTAATCCGGTGTGGCCGTACTGGCCGACCAGGTTGCGCACCTCGTCTTCGCACGAGGAGGGCGTGAAACGCGACTGGTCGATTGCGACCAAAGAATTTGTTGGAAGCAACAATCGCGTTACCGGCCTGAAGGCAGTTCGCCTGGAGTGGAAGGACGGCAAGCCGCATGAGGTACCGGGCTCACAGTTCGAAATGCCCGCCGATCTGGTGCTGCTGGCGATGGGCTTCGTTTCGCCCCTGCAGTCGATGCTCGACGAATTTGGCGTCGAAAAGGACGCGCGCAACAACGTCAAAGCCGACACCGAGGGCCCCAAGGCATACGCGACTTCGGTGCCGAAGGTGTTTGCCGCGGGAGACATGCGTCGCGGCCAGTCGCTGGTAGTGTGGGCGATTCGCGAAGGGCGCCAGTGCGCGCGCGCTGTTGATGAATTCCTGATGGGAAGTTCGGATCTACCGCGCTGAAAGCCCTTCTTGGTGGTCAGGGGCACACAGGCGGAGTAGGCGAATGTCCAAGCCAAAGAACGATTCGTTCATCCGCGCTTTGCTGCGCGAGCCGACTCCGTACACGCCCGTCTGGATGATGCGTCAGGCCGGCCGCTATCTTCCCGAGTACAACCGGACCAGAGCGCAGGCAGGCAGTTTCCTGGACCTATGCAAGAACCCTGACCTTGCAACCGAAGTCACTTTGCAACCGCTGGCGCGCTTTCCTCTCGATGCAGCAATCCTGTTCTCCGACATACTCACCATCCCCGATGCAATGGGACTTGGGCTCTCCTTTGCCGAAGGCGAAGGGCCGCGTTTCGAGCGTCCGCTTCGCGACGAGCGGGAAATCCGCAATCTCATGGTTCCCGAACCCGACGTTCACTTGCGCTATGTACTCGATTCGATTTCGAGAATCCGTAAAGCGCTCGCGGGCGCAGTCCCGTTGATCGGGTTCTCCGGCAGTCCGTTCACGCTCGCCTGCTACATGATCGAAGGTCGCGGCGGGTCGGATTTCCACCAAACGAAGCGCATGCTCTATCAGCGCCCGGAGCTGCTCCATCACATCCTCGACATCAATGCCCGCGCAGTCTCAGCCTACCTGAATGCCCAGATCGACGCGGGCGCGCAGGCAGTTATGCTGTTCGACACCTGGGGCGGGATGCTATCCGGGGAGGCTTTTCACGAATTCTCGCTGCGCTACATCGAGCACGTGTTCGCACAGCTGCGGCGCGAATATGACGGCCAGCGGGTACCGCGCATCGTCTTCACCAAAGGGGGCGGACAGTGGCTCGAGAGCCTCGCGCATTGCGGTGCCGATGCGGTGGGCCTCGACTGGACAACAGACATTGGCACGGCGCGGACCCGGGTCGGCGATCGTGTGGCTCTGCAAGGAAATCTTGATCCGGCCGTACTGCTCTCTTCGCCGGAGGTCATAAGTCGCGAAGCCAACAAAATTCTTGCGGGATACGGCCATGGCAATGGTCACGTTTTCAATCTTGGCCATGGGGTGTCCCCCATCACGCCCCCGGAGCACGTTGCCGTGTTGGTCGAAACGGTGCACTTGGGAAGTCCGCAATTTCACTAGGTTTGCAGGGGGCACCCTGCCGAATCCCAGTATTTATGCACAATTCGGCAGGATCCCCTGCGTAGATTCAGGCGTAGTAAGGCTTTCCGGAGGCCTGCCTACTAACCTATTGAAAGATGGAATAAATTTAGACTAGACGGCGCAAACCCCGCGCCTGATCCGGGTTTCGGGCGGATTTCAGACGAGGCTTGCCGCCAATTTAATCAACAGATTTATCCACAGCCGACACGGGTTCGGAAAAAGCCTTTCCGTGCAAGTCATTTAGGTGCGGTACCGTACACGGTACGCGAGAGGCCGGCGGTAAACTTCAGCCTGGTTTTGCGTCGCAGATTTCAATGACCATCGCAAGGGTAGCTCTCGACGTTCCACTAAAATCGCTGTTTGATTACCGCACGGGCGATGTCGCGCCGCTTCCCGGTCAACTGGTGGTCGTTCCCTTCGGCAGGCGCAGAGACGTCGGCGTGGTAGTGGAGCTCGCCGAACGTTCGGACATTTCCGATTCTCGACTGCGACGCATTGAACACAGCCTGCCGCTCGCACCGTTGCCTCAGGAACTGCTGGCCCTAACCCGGTTTTGCAGCGACTACTACCATTATCCCTTGGGTCGGGTGCTGCTTTCCGTGTTGCCGTCCGTCATCAGGCGTGCCAATTACATTGGACCAACGCGCCAATGGGAGTACGTGCTCACACGTAGAGGGCGCGAGTTGCATCCTGATAGTTTTCGGCCAGCGGCGTTGGTGAAGCGCCGTCTGCTTGCAGCGCTATCGACGTCGGCGGCGCTTGGACATGCGCAAGCGCGAAGCCTTTCGGCCCGGGCACCGGCGTTGCTGCAACAGTGGATGGAAGCGGGATGGGTCGAAAAACGACCGGCTTCCGTGCCGGCTACGACGGGGTCGCTGTCCGAGCAAGGTCCGGAACTGACACACGAACAACGCGAGGCAGTGGACCGCGTATCGGCAACGTTCGGAACATTCTCGCCCTGGCTGATGCACGGCGTCACGGGCAGCGGCAAGACCGAGGTGTACTTTCGCCTGATCGAGATTGCAATAGCACGCGGCTCGCAATCGCTGCTGATGGTTCCCGAGATCAATCTCACGCCGCAACTGGAGGCACGGTTTATCCGGCGTTTTCCCGGAGTAAGTCTCGTCAGCCTTCATAGTGGCTTGTCGGAGGGCGAGCGTTGTGAGCGTTGGTTGGCGGCGCTTACAGGCGATGCGCAGGTCGTGCTTGGAACGCGGTTGTCGGTGTTCACGCCGCTGCCGCGGCTTGGGTTGGTGATCGTGGACGAGGAACACGACGTTTCCTTCAAGCAACACGAAGGACTTCGTTATTCGGCACGCGATCTTGCCGTTTTCAGGGCGCGGCAACGCCGCGTGCCGATCGTGCTTGGTTCGGCCACGCCCGCGCTCGAAAGCTACCTAAACGCCCGCAACGGGCGCTTCGGCAGTCTTCACCTGAGCACACGTCCAGCTGCCAGCCCACCGCAAATCCGGCTGATCGAAACCCGCGCTGCACATCAGACGCACGGCATGTCGGACCCGTTGTTGCAGGCAATACGCGAACGCCTGGTGCGCGGCGAGCAGAGCCTCGTGTTCCTGAATCGCCGAGGTTTTGCACCGGCAATGTTGTGTGGGGCATGCGGCTGGACCGCGCAGTGCAGCCGTTGCGCAGCGCGTCTGGTATGGCATTTGCGCGGAGCGCGGTTGCGATGTCACTACTGTGGACACGAAGAACCTCTGCCGCCGGCGTGTCCCGACTGCGGCAATCTGGATCTGAAGGGCCTGGGACAAGGTACTCAGCGTCTCGAACAGGCGCTCGCCGGAATTTTTCCCGACGCGCGCATTCTTCGTATCGACCGCGACAGCACCCGCCACAAGCGGTCCTGGGAGGTCATGAGAGATGACATCCAGGAGGGACGTGTCAACATTCTGGTGGGCACGCAGATGCTGGCAAAGGGGCACGACTTTCCGAAACTGACGCTGGTTGCCGTCGTCAACCCAGACAGCGCGTTGTTTTCTGCCGATTTCCGTGCAGCTGAAAAGTTGTTGCAGCAATTGATACAGGTGACCGGCCGCGCCGGCCGCGCCGACCTGCCCGGCGAGGCGCTGGTGCAAACGCAGTTTCCCGCACATCCTTTGTATCAAGCGCTGGTGCGTCAGGACTACCGGGCTTTCGCGGAAGAACTGCTAGCGGAACGCAAACGCAGCGGCTTTCCTCCGTTCGTGTATCAGGCGCTGTTGCGTGCAGAGGCGCTCAGAGAGGGAGCCGTGACGGATTTTCTGGCGCAGGCAGTTCGCAGCGCTTCGGGTCACGACAAAGCCGTGACGCTGTACGACCCAGTGCCCGCTGCAATCCCGCGGGTTGCCGGCCACCATCGCGCCCACCTGCTCGTGCAGTCCCCTGCGCGCGGGGCACTGCAGCGCTTCCTGGCGAACTGGGTCCCGGCGCTCTCGCAGAAGAAAGCGGGCCGGGTGCGCTGGTCGATCGACATCGATCCGCTCGAGTTGTGAGAAGTCGGGCGTGTCCGAGCCGGTATAATCGCGCTTTTTCCCGACGCCTCACGCAATGAGCAACGCCCCCGCGCTGGATCTGCGCTCCCATTTTACCGGGCTGTTGCGTTGCGCTCTCCTCGAGATTGCGCCCGACGCAGCCAGTCTGCCGCTGATACTGGAACGCCCCAAGTCCGCGCACCACGGCGACTACGCATGCAGCGTGGCGATGCAGCTGGCCAGGCCGATGAAGCGCAATCCGCGCGAAATCGCGCAGGCGCTGGTGAAGGCGTTGCCGGAATCCCCGTACCTCGAGAAGGCGGAGATCGCCGGTGCCGGCTTCGTCAATCTCTACCTCAAGCCTGCGGCCAAGCAACAGATAGTGCGCACGGTGCTTGTACAAGCCCATGCCTACGGACATGTCAAATTCGGCGGTGGCAGGAAAGTACAGGTGGAATTCGTTTCTGCGAACCCGACCGGCCCGCTGCACGTGGGCCATGGCCGGGGCGCGGCTTTCGGCGCCAGCCTCGCGAGCCTCATGGAAGCTTCCGGGTTTGCCGTCACGCGCGAGTACTACATCAACGACGCCGGCCGACAGATGGACATCCTGGCGCTATCGACCTGGCTGCGCTATCTGGAGATCGCTGGAGCGCGGTTGGAGTTTCCGGCGAACGCCTACCAGGGGGATTACGTCCGCGACATGGCGCGGCAAATGTTCGAGACGCAGGGCAAACGCTACTTCCAGCCGGTCGGTCCGCTGATGCACAATCTGCCGCACGCGGATAGCGATCCGGAGGCGCACCTCGACGGCCTGATCGCAAACGCCAAGAGAAACCTTGGCTCAGACTACAATCATGTGCACGATTTTGTGCTCAACCAGCAACTCGGCGATTGCCGCAATGACCTTCACGAATTCGGCGTCGACTTCGATTCCTGGTTTTCGGAAAAATCATTGTTCGACTCCGGCATGGTGGCGCGCGCCGTCGAGCAGCTCGAGTCGATGGGGCATATCTATCAGAAGGACGGGGCAAAATGGTTCCGGTCCACGACTTTTGGCGACGAGAAGGACCACGTAGTCCAGCGCGGCAATGGCCAGTACACCTACTTTGCGTCCGACATCGCTTATCACCTCAACAAGTTTCAGCGCGGCTTCGATTTGCTGATCAACGTCTGGGGCGCCGACCATCACGGTCACATTGCACGGGTAAAAGGTGCACTGAAGGCGTTGAAGCTCGACCCCGAGCATCTCACCATTGCGCTGGTACAGTTCGCGGTGCTCTACCGCGACGGCAAGAAGGTCTCCATGTCCACGCGCGCCGGCGAGTTCGTGACCTTGCGCGAGCTGCGCAAAGAGGTCGGCAACGACGCAGCGCGGTTTTTCTACGTGATGCGCAAGAGCGATCAGCATCTTGATTTCGACCTCGAACTAGCCAAGTCGCAGAGCAACGACAATCCGGTGTATTACATTCAGTACGCCCACGCGCGGGTGTGTTCGGTGCTGGAGCAATGGGGTGGTGACGCATCCACGCTGGTCAACGCGGACCCGCGGCCGCTCGTTGATGAACAGGAGCTCGAGATCCTGCAAAAGCTGCTGGAATTCCCGGAGACTATCGAGGGCGCGGCGCGGGACCTAGCGCCGCACCAACTGGCCTTCTACCTGAAAGAGCTGTCCGCCGCGTTCCACAGTTACTACAACTCGACCCGCATTCTGGTCGATGACAAAAATATCCAATTGGCACGCCTGGCGCTGGCAAACGCAGTGAGACAGGTCCTTGCCAATAGTCTCGCGATACTCGGGGTCGGCGCCCCTGAGAAGATGTGAGCTTGCGTTCGAACCTCTGAGGTAAACTTCGATTCCATGAGCCGTGACTACAAGAGCAGCGGGTCTGCCGCGTCCAATGCACGCGGCAATCCGATGGGGGTCGGCATATTGATCGGGCTGTTGCTCGGTCTGTGCATTGCGCTCGCTGTGGCGCTGTACATCAACAAGGGCGCCAATCCATTCGTACAGAAAGCAAAACCGCCCGAGGCTGCTGGACGAGAAACACCCGCAGCCGAAACATCAAAGACACCGGCGTCAGCCGACAAGCAGACCAGGACCACCGAGGGCAAACCTCGCTTTGATTTCTACAAGATCCTGCCTGGCACCGAGGAAGCGATACCCGACAAAGAATTCAAACGCACGCAGCCGGCCTCAAACAGGGAAGTCTATTTTCTTCAGGTGGCGGCATTCCAGAACCCGACCGATGCGGACAATCTCAAGGCGCAACTTGCGCTTGCCGGGATCGAGGCGCAGATCCAGACTGCCACGCTGCCGGACGGCAGGGTATGGCACCGGGTCCGGGTAGGACCGTTCTCGAACAAGGATGAGTTGGGCAAATCGCGCGCCGCACTCAAGGAAAACAATCTTGAAGCGAACCTGATCAAGGTTCGCGAGTCGATCCAGTAATCTCCAAACCGCTACGGGGATATTCATGAACCGCTTTCACGCAGTGACGATCGTCGCGTTTGCTTTTCTAGGCATGGCATTCTCCCCTTCCGGGTTCGCCAAACCGACACCGGACGTCGAATACAAACTGATCAATCCGCCGCAACCGGTGGCAGGCAAAGGTGTTGAGGTATTGGAGTTTTTCAACTATGCCTGCTCGCACTGTTACGACTTCGAGCCGCTGCTTAAGTCGTGGCTCAAGAGCAAGCCCAAGGACGTGGAATTCCGCTACGTTCCTGCGGTGTTCAACGAGCGGATGTTGCCTCTGGCAAAGACTTATTACGCTCTCGAAGAGTTGGGATGGCTCGACAAACTGCACGACAGTGTCTACGAGGCGGTCCACGAGAAGCATCTTAATCTTGCCGACCGGGGTGTGATGATCAAGTGGATCACCGAACAGGGCGTCGATGCCAAGAAATTCGAGGCCAGCTACGACTCCTTCAGCGTCGATAGCAAGGCACAACGTGCGGGACAACTCACCCGCAACTACCGCATTACCGCCACACCCTACGTCGTGGTTGCGGGCAAATATCAGACCGCCCCTTCGCTGACCTTGCGTGCAGACGGCAACGTCGATCCCAACCGTTTTTTCCAGGTGCTCAACGACCTCGTCATCATGGGGCGGAGCGGCGCCAAGTAGGCTAGGAGCAGGCATTGACGTGGGGCGCATTCTCGCTGCGCTGAGTTTCGCATTCAGCCTCGCCGCGTCGTCCGGCGCGCTCGCTGCGGTAGAGCCGATGGAGGATGTGGATTACGTCCTGATTGCGCCTCAGCCGGTAGCCGGCGGCGGCCGCATCGAAGTTATCGAGTTCTTCTACTATGGTTGCGATTCCTGCTATCGCTTCGAGCCGGCGCTTGCCGCCTGGCTCAGGAATTTGGCGCCCGATGTCTCCTTCAGGCGGGTGCCTGCATTGCGACGCATGGAATGGGTACCACTGACCAGACTGTACTTCGCGCTCGAAGAAACGGGAGCGCTGGATCGGCTGCACGGTGAGGTTTACAGAGCGATCCATGAGAAGGGCGTCGACCTCGGCGATTCGGGCGAACAGATCACTTGGGCGGAAATGAACGGAGTGGAACGCAGCCGTTTCGAGACGATCGTGAATTCCGCAAGCATGGGGGCGAAGGTGCAACGGGCACGCGACACTACGGTCGCCTACGGAATTCGCGCTACCCCGTCCATCGTGGTGGACGGCAGATATCTGACCAGCGGCGGGATGCTCGGCAGCCTGGACGCGTTACTGCCGGCAGTGGACGGCCTGATCGACAAAGCACGGAAGGAGCGCGCCGCGAAATGACCGACGCGGCGCTGAAGGTCGTCATCACCGGTGCATCGAGCGGAATCGGCAAGGCCTTGGCGCACCAATATGCCAAACGCGGCGCCACCTTGGCATTGGTCGCGCGTCGCGGAGAATTACTCACCCAGCTTGCGGGCTCTCTTGCGGCGCGTTCCTACGCTTATGTCGCGGATGTTCGCGATGCGGGAGCGTTGGCGGCCGTGGCGGAAGATTTCATCGGGCGAGTTGGCTGCCCGGACGTGGTCATAGCCAATGCCGGAGTGAGTGCCGGCACACTGACCGGCAAGCCGCAAGACAATCCGGTATTCGAAGAAATCCTGGCAATCAACGTCACCGGAATGATGCTCACCTTTCAGGCTTTCATGGAACCGATGAAGGCGCGCAAACTTGGTACGCTGGCGGGAATCGCCAGCATCGCCGGATTCCGCGGGTTGCCCGGAGCGGCGGCGTATTCGGCCTCGAAAGCCGCGGTGATTTCCTATCTCGAGAGCTTGCGCGTCGAGCTGAAGGGAAGCGGTGTTTCGGTGGTGACCATCTGTCCGGGCTACATCGCCACGCCACTGACGGGCAGCAATCCATACCGAATGCCCTTCCTGATGGATGCGGACGTAGCAGCGATGAAAATTGCCGGCGCGATCACGCAGCGCAAGTCCTTCTATGTGTTGCCGTGGCAGATGGCCGTGGTGGGATGGTTCGTGCGGCGCTTACCCCGCCCGCTTTTTGATTCACTGTTCAGTCGAGCCCCGCGCAAGCTTCGCCGCACTATGACCTAGACCGCGAGTGCGTCTTCGCTGCACGCGGATTCAGCGGAGCACGATCCCCAGCGCAGTTTCCAGCTTGGCGAGCGCGGTTGCCGGATCCTCGACCTTGATGGTGTGCATGCCCATGGCTTTTGCGGGCTTGAGGTTTACGCCCAGGTCGTCGAGATAGACGGCTTGCTCGGGCGTGATGTGCAGCCGCGTACACACCAACTCAAAAAAACGCGGTTCGGGTTTGCGTGCGCCGATTTTCGAAGACTCGATTACTGTGTCGAACAGGGCAAGCACCGCCTGGCATTGCATTCTGCGCTGCGGGTCGCGGTTGATCCCGCGACCGGGCCCGGTGTTGACGTTGTTGGTGACGCAGGCGTTCGTGTAGTGCTGTTTGCAAGTCCGAAGCGCACGCACCATCTCCGGTCGCAATTCACCATACAGCAGGTCAATGACATCGAGCCCGCGTACCTCGTATCCCGCGGTGCGTGTTTCCGCCGCGTATGCGCGGTCGAACTCGTCGGGGGTGAGTTCGGAACGTTCGAAACGAGCCCAGGCGTTCCCATCCGGATTGCGGGTATTGATATCGCGCAGGAAGTTTGCAGGCAGCCCACGCTCCCGCTCGAAGCTTCGGAAGGCGACGAAAGGACTCTCGCTCAGCACGCCCCCGAAATCCCAGAGCACGGCGCGCACTGCCGGGTTCGGCATCCGTACCCTACTTCTTGGTTTTCTTGTAGCTGTCCACCGCGCGTTTGAGTTCCTTGTACTCCTCGCATGGGATCGGCGTGCACAGTTTCTGCAATTCGGCGAGATGCTGCTCGGCCTTGGTCAGGTTGTCGGTCAACAGGTACGCTTCGCCGATGTACTCGTGTGCATGCTTGTGCTTCGGATTGAGTTTGAGTGCTTCGTTATAGTGGTTGAACGACGAATCCACTTTGCCGGCCTTGCGATATGCGTAGCCAAGGAAGTTGTGCGCATCCGCATTCTTGGGGTCGGATTGGACGGCTTTCGAGAATAGGTCGACGGCCTTTTTCCAGTCCTGCGATTCCAAGGCTTTCCTGCCTTCCAGGAAGTTCGGGTCGTCGCTCGCTGCCACGTCATCGTCGCCCAGGTTGGCTGCCGCCACCGGAACGAACAAAATCAGGAACGCCGCGAACAGCGATTTCAATGGGCTTTTCACTATCCCCTCCTTCCGGCTGGCAAAGACACCGCGTGCGGCTTCATTTATAACGCATCGGCAGTCTGCTTGGGAGGCCGAGAATGCGTTTCTATTCGACTGTTACTGACTTTGCCAGGTTCCTCGGTTTGTCCACGTCGGTACCCTTGGCGAGTGCCGCGTGATAGGCAAGCAGCTGAAGGGGCACGGTATGCAGGATAGGGCTCAGATATCCGGCGTGCTCGATCATGCGGATGACGTGGACGCCGTCGCCAGCCTGGATATGGCTGTCTGCGTCGGCAAACACGTATAGCTCGCCGCCCCGCGCGCGTACTTCCTGAAGATTGGATTTGAGCTTTTCCAGCAGCATATCATTGGGCGCGATCGCGATCACGGGCATGTCCTTGTCCACCAGCGCCAGTGGGCCGTGCTTGAGTTCTCCGGCCGGATAGGCCTCTGCATGGATGTAGGAAATCTCCTTGAGTTTGAGCGCGCCTTCCATCGCTATCGGGTAATGCATGCCGCGACCGAGAAAAAGCGCATGCTGTTTGCCGGAAAAGCGCTTGGCCCACTTCGTCACTTCCGCTTCGAGCGTCAGAACCTGCTGCAACGCCGACGGCAAGTGGCGCAGCGCAAGCAAATGCCGCTTCTCTTGCTCAGCCGATAACCGCCCGCGCAGCTTCGCAAGCACAAGCGTCAGCAGGAACAGCGCCGCCAGCTGGGTGGTGAACGCCTTGGTCGATGCAACCCCGATCTCAGGGCCCGCGCGGGTGAGGAACTTGAGGCTGGCGAGGCGAATCATGGTGCTTTCCGCAACGTTGCAGATCGCCAGACTCAAGTTCTGGCCGAGCGATTTTGCGTATTGCAGCGCTGCAATGGTATCGGCCGTCTCCCCTGACTGGGAAACGGTAATGATCAACGCGTCCGGGTTGGACACGCTTTCACGGTAGCGATATTCGCTGGCGATCTCGACCGAGCAGGGTATGCCCGCGATCGCCTCGATCCAGTAACGCGCCACCAGTCCCGCATGGTAGCTGGTGCCGCAAGCGAGCACCGTGACCGCATTGGCGCGCTTCAACAAGGGCTCGGCGTCCACCCCGAACAGCTGTGGAGCGATCGACTGCGCTCCGGTCACCATTTCCAGGGTGTTGGCCACGGCACCCGGCTGCTCGAAAATCTCCTTCTGCATGTAGTGACGGTACGGTCCCAGTTCGACAGCATCGGCGGAGAGCTTGCTTTCGTGGACGACGCGCTCGGCCTCGCGTCCATTCGAGTCGAAAACGCGATGGCCGTCCAAGCCGAGCTCCGCGACATCACCCTCCTCCAGATAGATCATCCTCTTGGTGACCTGCAGCAGTGCGGAGGCGTCTGAGGCGGCGAAATTCTCGCCCTTGCCCAATCCCAGCAGCAGCGGCGCTCCCTTGCGTGCCGCCACCAACCTATCCGGGTGCTTCTCGGACAGCACGGCAATTGCGTACGCGCCCTCGAGTTCGGCGGCCGACTTGCGCACCGCCGCGAACAGACCATTTCCGCTCTTGAGGTTGAGGTGGATCAGATGCGCGACGACTTCCGTGTCGGTGTCGGAGACGAATTTGTAGCCGAGCGCGCTCAGTCGCTCGCGGATCTGTTCGTGGTTCTCAATGATGCCGTTATGCACCACCGCCAACCCGTCCTCGCTGACGTGAGGATGCGCATTGCGTTCGGTCGGGGCTCCATGGGTGGCCCAGCGAGTGTGCGCGATGCCCAGGCTGCCATGCACCTTTGCCTGTTCCACCATTTCGGTGAGAGCCGCCACGCGGCCGACGCTGCGTAGCCTGTGCATTCCGCCGTTGACAACCGCAAGCCCTGCCGAATCGTAACCGCGGTATTCGAGCTTGCGCAGGCCCTCGAGCAGGATTGGAACAACGTTGCGCCGAGCTACGGCTCCTACGATTCCGCACATGTCAATTTGATGACGCGTAAGTCGGTCGCGATCATGGCGATTCCTGGTTGGCGGTTCTCAGAGAAATTCTAGAGTGTAGTCAACTGTCTATTCCGCATGGGCACGCTGTCACGCCTCATGCTTTACCCCTCACGAGGCTTCTTCACCGGTCGCTTCCAGCCAGGCACGGAAACCTGTTTCGCGCGGGACAGCGTCAGTTCGTCCGGCGGAGTGTCCCTGGTGATGGTGCTGCCCGCCCCGATGGTGGTGCCGCGGCTGACGGTGACAGGCGCAACAAACTGCGTGTCGGAGCCGACGAACACGTCGTCCTCAATCACGGTGCGATACTTGTTTGCGCCGTCGTAGTTGCAAGTGATAGTGCCGGCACCGATGTTGACGTTGCGTCCGATGGTGGAATCGCCCAGGTAGGTGAGGTGGTTCGCTTTGGACTTCTGGCCAATTTCCGTCGCTTTGATCTCGACGAAATTGCCGACGCGGACCTCGTCCGCCAGTTGCGTGCCTGGTCGCATCCTGGCGTAGGGGCCGATTCTGCAATTTTTGCCGGCCACTACGCCATCGAGATGCGAGTAAGGAGCGATCACCGTGCCAGCGCCGATTTCGACGTCTTTAAGCACGCAGCCGGCACCAACTTTAGCGTCATCGCCCAAGGTCACTGTGCCCTCGAAAATGCAATTCACATCGATGAATACGTCTTGACCGCACACCAGTTTGCCCCGCAGGTCAAAACGCCATGGGTCGGCCAACGTCACGCCTTTGCGCATCAGTTCGCGCGCGCATTCCAGCTGATAGACCCGCTCCAGATAGGCGAGCTGCTCCTTGCTGTTGACGCCGAGAATTTCCCAGGACTCGCCCGGTTCGACCGTGGTTACCCGGGTCTTCGAGGCGATGGCCAGCGACACGATGTCGGTAAGGTAGTACTCCTTCTGCGCGTTGCGGTTGGTAAGTTTCGCGAGCCATTCACCGAGCTTGGCGGTCTGCGTGCACAACATGCCGGTATTGATCTCGCGGATCTTCCTTTCTTTCGAGCTCGCGTCTTTTTCCTCTACGATGCGCACGATCGCGCCTTCATCATCGCGCACGATTCGTCCGTAGCCAGTCGGATCATTGAGTAGCGAAGTAAGCAGCGAGAGCCCCGTGGGATGCGATGACAGTTGCGCCAGCGTCTTGTGTCGCGTAAGCGGGACGTCGCCGTAAAGAATCAGCGTGGAGCCGCCGGGCACCAGATGCGGCAGCGCCTGTTGTACCGCATGACCTGTTCCGAGTTGCGGTTCCTGCAGGACGAACTTCAAAGCGGGATCGGCAAAGCCGGCGGGCACGGCATCGCCGCCGTAGCCGTAAATGACGATGGTACGCTCGGCGTGCAGCGCCCGTGCGCGGTCCAGTACGTGAGCGAGCAGCGGCTTGCCGCCGAGCGTGTGCAGGACCTTCGGCAAACGCGAAAACATGCGTGTGCCCTTGCCGGCAGCGAGGACTACGACATTGAGGGGGGCGTTTTTCACAGGGGGCACGGAAAACGCAGGGGATTATCGCACAAGGCCCCGGAAAGACGATGCTTCAGCTAATTTGTGCGGATACCTTGCTCGATAAGCAGGGTCTTGATGTCGTTCAGCACCACCTGCGGCAACAAGAAGGAGGTGGTGTAAATCTCCCGGATCGAACCGCGCTGGTCGATCAGGAACACCTTGAGTACGTGTGAGAGCGACCCGGTCGATTTGCCGTTTTCGTCGAGCACCACCGATAGGTCCTGCCCGAATCCGTCCAGCATGGGCCGCAGCTCTATCGGCGAAGGCGTGGTCAGAAAGTACCAGGGCAGCCCGCCCTTGTCGACGGTGTGGCTGCCACCATACAGGCTCATGGCCTCCGGCGTGTCGTGGTCGGGGTCGAAAGACAGGCTGACGAAACGCAAGTGGGGCAGAAGCGCGGCTTCACGATCGAGCGACTTCTTCAACTCTTCCATCACCTGGTATGCGAAAGGGCAGCCCCACACATCGCTGCAACTGGTGTACATGAACGACAGTACCGTGACTTTCCCGGTCGTGAACCGGGCAAGCGGTCTGGGCTGGTCGTCGCTATCCAGCACCATCCCGCTCGGCACAGGCATGATGTGTTCGAGCCGGTACGATCCGGCCGGCGTCGGCGGGAACTCGAGGTTCCTCACCGGACCTCCGCCGTCACCGGCAGCGAACGTCGTGGCAGCGAGAAACAGCCCTCCGCACAAAGAAAACGGACGCAGCATCAGCGTGCGGCCGCGATCTCGCCGGGGGCGTCGGCGTCGCCAAACGCGGATTTCAGCGACTTCGAGCCAAACTTCATGTGATGCGCGCGGCCCAGCTTTTCTTTGGTGAAGTCCACCTCGAAGGCGGGTTTGAGTTCCTTGCCATCCCAATTGAAGGCGCGCAGGAACTGTTCGTTATCCGCGCCTTTTTTGTCCCATTTTTCGAGCAGAGACGAGGTTATGTACACCCGCTTGCCGTCCCAGCTCTGCGACACCATGTTGACCTGCCTGCCGGTGACTTTCTCGTAGGTCTGTTTAGGCGCTTCCGGATTGGACAGGTCGAAGTAGCGGGTCTTGCCGTCCATGAAAGTATTGACCCAGAGTCCCTTGCCGTCGTGGCTGATGCTGATGTCCACCGGCAGCGGAATTTTCGCCGGGTCGCCGATGGTGGCAACATCCTTGGCTTCCCATTCGCCACTGGCGCCCTCACTGATCAGCCAGATCTTTGAGGTAAGCGCCGTAGCGACGACCGCCCAGTTCTCGCCTTCCTTTAGGGACCAACGGATCTCCAGCGGAGCGCCGGGAACGCTGAGTAATTTCTTTGGTTTCATCGCTTTCAGGTCCCAGAGAACCATGGTATTGCCGAAATTCTTCATCGCTTCGGCATCGGCAACGACTTCTCCGAGGTCGCGCATGTAATTGTTGAAACCAGTGAAACTGGAAGTGAGCAGCAGGTTCTTGCGCGGATTGATGCCGATGTCGTAACCGTAGCCGTCGCCGCCATTGTCGGCGGGGATGTCGTATTTGCTGATCAGATCACCCTTGTTGTTGAAAAGGGCCAGGCCAGTGACACCGCCCTTGTCCTGGGTATTGGATAGCGTTCCCACGAGCATGCGGCCGGGCATCGCATAGAAGGTATGCGGGCCGATGTAGCCAGTCTTGTCCGGCAGGTCGGCAATGACCTTCGCGAGTTTTGGCATGGCGGGATTGGAGCCCACATCGAACACGTAGATCTTGCTGTCGGACAGCCCACCTGCCCACAGATGGCGACGGTCGTCGGTAAATCCCATGTGGTGTGCTTCGCCACGCGCACCCACCGACACGCTGTGGATTACCTTGCCGTACTTTTTCGATGCCGGATTGACGTCGATGGTAACCAGCTTGTCGGAACCGTCCCCCAGCCCTGGCACGCCCAGCGTCCAGACGTACACGTAATCCTCCTGGCCCTTGATCAGATTACCCATGTACGGCGAATTGCAGGTTTCGTCCGCACCGGCATCGAGGCCGGCGCCAAGCAAGGCCATCGCGAGCAACACGGCGGCTACCGATCGCGGCAGGCGGGAGAGTCTGAGCATCATTTCCTCCATTGGTCTAGGCAGTGTTTGGGAAGGGCTATCAATTTAGGCGTTGACGAAAGGAAAGCCAAATAGAAATTCGCGATTAGGAAATAACTTATCGTGGATCACTTTCGCCGCAGCAATCTGCCGGATAGCCTTCTTGCGCCCATTCGAGGAGCGCGTCCTGCGCGGCCTGTGCGTTTCGCGCGCCGGGATGATTGATCAGGAATACGACCACCAGCATGTGCCCGCGAGTATCCATGACGTAGCCGGAGATGGCGCGCACGCCGTCCAGATAGCCGGTTTTCACGTGGGCCTGGCCGGCAACCGACGAGTTGGTGAGCCGCCTCCTCATGGTGCCGTCCACCGCTGCCAGCGGCAACGAAGCTATGTACTCGGGCATCAAAGGGCTGTTCCAGGCGGCGACGAGGAGTTCGCCCAGTTGGAGGGCGGATATTCTGGTCGTGCGGGAAAGCCCGGCACCATTTTCGATGCGCATCTCGGGAAACGACAGCCCCCTTCCTGCCAGCCATTCACCGATCGCGCGATCCGACTTCTCCAGTGTGGCAGGCCCGCCGTCCTGCGCGCCGAGCGTCAGGAAAACATTGCGCGCCATGACGTTGTTGCTGAACTTGTTGATGTCGCGAATGCTTTCCGCCAGCGCCGCAGACTCCCAGCTTGAAAACAGTCGCGCGTTGATCGGCACTGCTGCTTCGCGCATGCGCCCCGACCAGACGCCGCCCACCTGCAGCCACATCTGGCCGAAAACCGCGGCCATGTATTCATTAGGGGTGAGCAGGCTGAAGTTACGGGATTTCTCGCCGCAACTGGACGGAAATGTGCCGAAGAATGTCAGGGTATTGCCGTCGTGCGCCGGCTTGTCCGGCCAAACGCTGCAGAATCCCGGGGCAAGATAGAGATTGTTGACCACCGTGATCTGCGGAAGGATCGGTTCGGAATACACCGCCACCGTGTGCTTTTCCTCATCCGGAACGAAACGAAGCCGGAACGACTTGAAGTTCAGCAGCAGCGCGTCCGCGCCGACGTTGTAAGGCCGTGTCGGTTCGTTGTCGAACTGGGCCGGGTCGTGGTTATCGATGGCGAAGAAACTGCGATCCAGTACCAGATCACCAGTGATTTCGCGCAAGCCGCGGCTGCGCAGGTCGCGCAGAAACAGCCAGAAGTTCTCGAGCGTCAGTTTTGGATCGCCGTAGCCCTTAAGCACCAGATTGCCATCCAGCCGATCTCCCACAAGCGTGCCATCCAGATAAGCATCGGTCTTCCAGGTGTAGGCCGGGCCGAGAATCTCCAGTGCGGCGAACGTGGTCACTAGCTTGATCACGGACGCCGGATTGAGCGATCGGTCGAGGCCGACCGCCACGACCGGCAGGTTCCTGGTCAGGTCATGAACGTAAATTCCCACGCTGCGTACCGGCACGCCGGCTTGCGCCAATGCGGCAGCGACCGACGCGGGCGGCTCGCTCATCGGCTTCGTGGCCGCGGCCTCCGGGGGCGCCGTGAGTAGCAGCAGCAGTGAAAAACGCGCGAGCGCTATCATTGCGTTGCGTTCGCCGCTACGAAAGGCGCCTTCGCAAGAAAATCGTGTGCTCAGAGGAGGTTGTCCAGAATTGCACCGGTAGCTTCAACCAGGAAGTCCATGTTCTCCTCGTCGATCAGGTACGGGGGCATGAAGTACACGGTGTTGCCGAGCGGCCGCAACAACAATCCGCGTGCCAGCGCGCCCTGATAGAACCTGCGTGCGAATGTCGGGTCTTCGGTTGCCACATCGAACGCCCAGATCATGCCGGTGTTGCGAAAGTGCCTGACCCCCGGATGCTCTGCAAGCCTGATACAGCGCCGCGAAAGTTGCGCCGATTTCTCGCGATTGCGTGCAAGCACTCGATCCTCTTCGAAAATGTCCAGCACCGCGAGGGCGGCCCTGCAGGCAAGTGCGTTGCCGGTGTAGGAATGCGAATGCAGAAAGCCGCGCGCAAGATCGTCGTGGTAGAACGCGCGGTACACATCCTCGGTCGTCAGCACCACCGATAACGGGAGATATCCCCCGGTAATGCCCTTGGACAGACAGAGGAAATCCGGCCTGATGTCCGCCTGTTCGCAGGCGAGGAAAGTGCCCGTACGGCCGAAACCCACGGCAATTTCGTCGGCTATAAGGTGTACCCGATAACGGTCGCAGAGGGCCCGGGCCTCACTGAGGAAGCGCGCGTGGTACATCACCATGCCACTTGCACCCTGTACCAGTGGCTCCACGATCAGCGCCGCAGTCTGTTCGTGATGCTCGGCCAAGTGCGTTTCCAGTGCGTGAGCCGCCCGCAGCGCCACGCCTTCATGCGTTTCGCCGGATCGGGCCAGACGCCAGTCCGGCGTCGGTACTTGCACGCTGTAGCGCAGCAGCGGCGCATAAGTGTCTCGGAACAACGGTACGTCGGTCACCGACAGCGCGCCCAGCGTCTCGCCGTGATAACTCCCTTCCAGACTCACGAACTGCGTTTTCCGCGGTTGTCCGGCGTTGCGCCAGGAATGAAAACTCATTTTCAGCGCGATCTCGGTCGCCGAAGCGCCGTCGCTCCCGTAGAAACAGTGCGACAACCCGGTCAACGACGACAGCCGTTCGGAAAGCTGTACCACCGGCTCATGGGTGAAACCCGCAAGCATCACGTGCTCCAGTTTGCCGAGCTGGTCGGTGAGCGCGGCGTTGATCCTGGGATTGGCGTGGCCAAACAAGTTGACCCACCATGAACTGATCGCGTCGAGATAGCGGTTGCCTTCGAAGTCGACCAGCCAAATGCCTTCGCCGCGCGCGATCGGCAACGGCGGCACATGCTCGTGGTGTTTCATCTGCGTGCATGGGTGCCAGACGGCGTGCAGGCTGCGTGACACAAGGCGGTCGTTGCTAGTCAATTTGGAATACGCAGACGTAGGCAATGCAACTGCAAACGCGGGATGACGTCAGACGAAGTAAGACATCTTTTCCCGGTTCGATCAAGTTGGCGCCGAGGGCGAGTATTCGGCGGTACGCGATGAAGGCTATTGCTTCGCTGCGCGACCCGCTTCACTAGCACTCCGGGCCTACGGCTGCTAGGAATGTTGGCGTGATTGATGCTTAATCCTAGGAGCAATGCTTCGCATTATGCGCATGCAAGGAGGACGTGAATGAATCTGCTGGAATCCATCTCCGACAGGATGGCTGCGGCCAACCGACCTTTGTTTGCGATCACGGTGGCGGCGGTACCTTGTCCCGATACACCTGTGATTCTGACCCTGCATTGGCACGGCTTCATCGAGCAGAAGATCATCGAAGTGGAAGAAGCCGAAACCGTGGCCTATACGCCGATCCCGAGTTCTGCTCTGCAGGTCAACGAGCGCTGGAATGATCTGACAGCGCTCGATCGCGCAGCGATGGAAGCCGGATGGGAGCTGGGGGCGTGGGACGTGGCGCGCGCCGAGCGCGTCGGTTGCATTCGCCCAGGTGCCGAATCCAGCGAAGCCCTGGAGTGCCTCCAGGCCTTTGGCGCCTTTCCCTATGGCGTTGACGGGCAAAAAGTTGTGGTGTCCGACGCGCCGGATGCGGAAGACCTGCTGAATCTCGCCGCGCGGCGCGGCTACTTGATGTGGATGTTCCGGCCCGTGCACGGGGGTATCTGGGCTGAAATTGCCGATGACGCGACCCTGCGGCCCGACGGCACACGCACGCCACCTTGCCCGATTGTGCCGGTCCCCCCTGCCCGTGGCGGGTCACGGAAGACCGTTTACCGCTTCGGTATCTCCGGCAGCCCTCACCGCCCGAACTGAGCGGCCGACGTGCGGTCATCGGCCGCGCGTTAACTCCCCGCCTCCATCCGCAAACCACCTGAGTGTGAGCGCTTGCTCACGATGCTTGAGGCACGTCTAGAAAATCAACGTTGGCCTTGAAATTCAAGGGACGCACGCATACTATTAGCACTCGCATGTATTGAGTGCTAACGAGGCTTTTGCCTCGTTATTCGTTTCATAACAAGACAAGAGGAGAGTTGAAATGAAAATTCGTCCGTTGCACGACCGAGTAATCGTCAAGCGCCTGGAAGAGGAGCGTAAAACGGCCTCTGGCATCGTGATCCCCGATACCGCTGCCGAGAAGCCCGACCAAGGCGAGATCATGGCGGTGGGTAACGGCAAGATTCTGGAAGACGGCAAGCTGCGGCCGCTCGATGTCAAGAAGGGCGACAAGATCCTGTTCGGCAAGTACTCCGGTCAGACCGTCAAGGTTCACGGCGAAGAACTGCTGGTGATGCGCGAAGAAGACATCATGGGCGTAGTCGAAGCCGCCTGAGAGTCAATTCCAAGAGTCCAACACCCTTACATTCAGGAGTAAATTTTTATGGCAGCAAAAGACGTCAAATTCCATGACTCGGCCCGCGCACGCATTGTGGCCGGTGTCAACATACTGGCCGATGCGGTTAAGGTGACATTGGGCCCGAAGGGCCGCAACGTAGTGCTGGAGCGCTCTTTCGGCGCCCCGACCATAACCAAGGACGGAGTTTCGGTCGCGAAAGAAATCGAACTGAAGGACAGGTTCGAGAACATGGGGGCACAGATGGTGAAGGAAGTTGCCTCCAAGACTTCCGATGTAGCCGGCGACGGCACTACCACCGCTACCGTGCTGGCCCAGGCAATCGTGGCTGAGGGCATGAAGTTCGTTGCCGCCGGCATGAACCCGATGGATCTGAAACGCGGCATCGACAAGGCGGTAATCGCCGTGGTCGAAGAACTCAAGAAGATCTCCAAGCCCTGCACTACCGGCAAGGAAATCGCCCAGGTCGGTTCGATCTCCGCCAACGCCGATTCTTCAATCGGTCAGCGGATCGCGGAGGCGATGGAAAAAGTAGGCAAGGAAGGCGTGATAACAGTTGAAGACGGTTCCGGCCTTGCCGATGAACTGGAAGTGGTGGAAGGCATGCAGTTCGATCGCGGGTACCTGTCTCCCTACTTCATCAACAACCCTGATCGCCAGATTGCCATCCTCGAAAACCCCTACGTCCTTCTGCACGACAAGAAGATTTCCAACATCCGCGAACTGCTGCCGGTGCTGGAACAAGTCGCCAAGGCCGGGCGGCCGCTCCTGATCGTCGCCGAAGAAGTCGACGGCGAAGCGCTTGCGACGCTTGTGGTCAACAACATCCGCGGCATCCTCAAGACCTGCGCAGTCAAGGCGCCGGGCTTCGGCGACCGCCGCAAGGCCATGCTCGAAGACATCGCCATCCTTACCGGCGGCACCGTGATCGCCGAGGAGGTCGGCCTCACTCTGGAAAAGGCAACCCTGAAGGAACTCGGCCAGGCCAAGCGCATCGAGATCGGCAAGGAAGAGACGACTATTATCGACGGCTCCGGCGACACCAAGACGATCGAAGGCCGTGTCAAGTCGGTCCGCAAACAGATCGACGAGGCTACTAGCGACTATGACAAGGAAAAGCTGCAGGAGCGCGTAGCGAAACTCGCTGGCGGCGTGGCGCTGATCAAGGTCGGTGCAGCCACCGAAATGGAGATGAAAGAGAAGAAGGCGCGCGTCGAGGATGCGTTGCACGCTACCCGTGCGGCAGTCGAGGAAGGCATTGTGGCCGGCGGCGGTGTCGCGTTGATCCGTGCCCGCTCCGCGATCACCAAGCTCAAGGGCGACAACCACGATCAGGACGCCGGTATCAAGATCGTGATGCGCGCACTGGAAGAGCCGCTGCGCTGGATCGTCGCCAACGCCGGCGATGAACCGTCCGTAGTGCTGAACAAAGTCGTCGAAGGCAAGGGAAATTTCGGCTTCAATGCGGCGACTGGTGAGTACGGTGACATGGTGGAAATGGGCGTGCTGGATCCGACCAAGGTGACCCGCTACGCGCTGCAGAACGCGGCCTCCGTGGCTGGCCTGATCCTGACTACCGATGCGATGGTTGCCGAGGCACCGAAGGAAGAACATTCCCACGGTGGCGGCGGCGGTGGCGGCATGGGCGGCATGGGCGGCATGGGCGGCATGGACATGTAAATTCCGGCCGCTGGCCCGTTCGAACGAAGAAGCCCCGCGCGAGCGGGGCTTTTTTTGTGCGGCAGCAATACGGGTCAATGCTGTCCACGATGGATGCGTTGTCTGCGGGTTGCGCCCCGGGGAAGCATGACGTTGACAATTGCGGGGGCGAATAATATGTTGATTCTCCGCGACGCCGGTTCGCGTGCAACAGAAATCCCGCGCCTTGGCGACCACGGTCTGGCTGCGGCCAAAAGAACAGTAAACCTGGGAGAAGAACATGACTGGAGTCGCAGCCACCACCAGCATTCACGACAGCAATCACCCGGATTTCAAACCGGAGGAAAAGCGGGTCATCTTCGCTTCTTCCCTGGGTACGGTTTTCGAGTGGTACGACTTTTATCTGTATGCCGTGCTGGCGCCGTATTTCGCCGCGCTGTTTTTCCCGCCAGGCAACCAGACCGCCGCACTGCTCTCGGCTTTCGCGACGTACGCGGCAGGTTTCCTGGTTCGGCCCTTCGGCGCGTTGGTCTTCGGTCGCGTCGGCGACCTGGTGGGACGGAAATACACCTTTCTGATCACTATCGTTGTAATGGGCGCCTCAACCTTCGCAGTGGGCCTGCTGCCGACATATCAGACTATCGGCTGGTTGGCGCCGATTCTGCTTGTGAGCCTGCGCCTGTTGCAGGGACTTGCGCTCGGCGGCGAGTACGGCGGTGCAGCGACCTATGTGGCGGAGCACGCGCCCAACCACCGCCGCGGTTACGACACCAGCTGGATCCAGACAACAGCAACGCTTGGCCTGTTCCTGGCCCTGGTGGTCATCTACCTTTGCCGCAGCAACATGGACGCCGAGGAGTTCAAGAACTGGGGATGGAGAATTCCATTCTGGGTATCGGTGATTCTGCTTGCTTTTTCCGTGTATATCCGGCTCAAGCTCGAAGAATCGCCGGTGTTCAAGAAGATGAAGGACGAGGGCAAGGGCTCCAAGGCGCCACTGACCGACAGTTTCCTGCGCTACCCGAACAACAAGTACGTACTGCTCGCGCTGCTCGGCGCGACCGCGGGCCAGGGTGTGGTGTGGTACACGGGCCAGTTCTATGCGCTGTTCTTCATGATCATCACACTGAAGTTGGACTATGTAACCACCTACATGCTGATCGGCGCGTCACTGCTGATCGGAACGCCCTTCTTCATTGTCTTCGGCTGGCTTTCCGACAGGATCGGCCGGCTCAAGATCATCATGGCGGGTTGCCTGATCGCGGCGCTGACCTATTTTCCGTTGTTTCAGGGGCTGACCCACTACGTCAATCCCGCTCTCGAACAATACCAACAGAATGTCAAGATCAAGGTAGCGGCTTCCGACTGCAGCTTCCACATATTCGTTGGACCGTGGAGCAAGTTCAGCGATTGCGACCGGACCAAGGACTTTCTGACAAAGCAGGGGTTGTCGTTTGCCTCGTTGCCTGGAATTGAAGGTAAGTCGGTGGTTGCCACGATCGGCGACATTGCGATCGAAGGTTGGGACGAAAAGAAACTCAATGAAACGTTGAAGGCCAGCGGCTATCCCGGCCCGGCGGACAAGAACAAAGTCAACTACGGCATGACGCTGTTGATCCTGGTCATCATGGTTATTTACGTCACCATGGTGTACGGGCCGATCGCGGCATTTCTGGTGGAAACGTTTCCGACGCGGATCCGTTATACCTCGATGTCGCTGCCCTACCATATCGGCAACGGCTGGTTCGGGGGCATGCTGCCGTTGACGGCTACGGCGATGGTCGCGGCAACCGGGGATATCTACTACGGGCTGTGGTATCCGATCGTCGTCGCTGTGATGACGTTGATCGTCGGAACCCTGTTCCTGAAGGAAACCAAGGACAGGGACATTCATCAGAACTGATGCACAATCCGCTGTACCTCGGAAAGCCCGCGCCCGCGGGCTTTTCCATTTCCTGGTCCGTACGATCCGGGTGAGTCCGTGCGCGTGTTTTCGGGTAAAATGCCGCGCTTTCCGAACGACGCCTCCTGCCGTAACGGTGCGTTGTATCTGCAGCAAAGTGGCCAAGTAGCTCAGTCGGTAGAGCAGAGGACTGAAAATCCTTGTGTCGGTGGTTCGATTCCGCCCTTGGCCACCATCGATTCCGTCATCGACTTCGAACTTCCTGCAAGCCTTTTACGTGCACATTCTGGCTTTGTTGTAGCGAGTTCTTGAGCACTCGAATGTCGCTTTCCAAGCCCCTGAATCCAGGGGAAAGCCACTCATTTGCCTTATAATTGATAGCCTTTCCGGGACCGTCAGGTCCCTTGTCGTTTCAGGGTTCCGATGCAGCTTTTTGCGTTCGGCGTAAATCACAATACCGCCCCGCTCGCTGTTCGCGAGCAGGTGACTTTTCACGCCGCAAATCTGGAAGAAGCGTTGCGTGATCTGGTGAATCACGAACCGGTGAGAGAGGCGGCGATTATCTCGACGTGCAACCGCACCGAGGTCTACTGCAGTACGCCCGAACCCGACCGTGCGATCGACTGGCTGGCACGTTTTCATCATCTCAAGGCGCAATCGCTCGACCCCTTCTTATATACGCTGCCGCGCGAGCTGGCAGTCGCGCATGCATTCCGTGTGGCGAGCGGGCTGGATTCCATGGTGCTGGGCGAGCCCCAGATTCTCGGACAGATGAAGGACGCGGTTAAGTCCGCAGAGCACGCCGGTACGCTTGGCACCGTGCTCCACAAGCTGTTCCAGTCGACTTTCTCGGTGGCGAAGGAAGTGCGCACCCAGACCGAAATCGGCACCAACTCAGTGTCGATGGCCGCGGCAGCGGTGAAAGTCGCCGAGCGCATCTATCCGAGCATTGCCGATCAGCGTGTGCTGTTTATCGGCGCCGGCGAAATGATCGAACTCTGTGCCTCACACTTTGCAGCCAAACAGCCGCGCCAGACCACCTTTGCCAATCGAACAATCGAGCGCGGCGAGGAACTGGCAGCCCGCTTCCAAGGAAAGGCGATCACCCTGAACGACATGTCCGAGCAGTTGGCAATGCACGACATCGTGGTCTCCTGTACGGCAAGCCAGTTGCCGATCCTCGGCAAAGGCATGATCGAGCGCGCGATCAAGGCTCGGCGGCACCGGCCGATGCTGATGATAGATCTGGCGGTGCCGCGCGATGTCGAGGCCGAGGTAGCCGAGCTCGACGACGTGTTTCTTTACAGCGTGGACGATCTGGGCAAGATCGTGCAGGAAGGCCTCGATACGCGTCAGGCAGCGGTGGTGCACGCGGAGGCGATCATCAGTGCCAGCGTGGACGATTTCATGCACTGGTTCGAGACACGCGAGCTGGTACCCGCCATTCGCGCGCTGCGCGATCAGGTAGAACGCATGCGCCGCCACGAGTTCGACCGTGCAGCGAAACTGCTGGCCAAAGGTGAAGACCCGCAGAAAGTGCTCGAGCAGCTTTCCCATGCGCTGACCAACAAATTTCTGCATGCGCCGACCCACGCGCTCAATTCCGCTGAAGCGAGGGAGCGCGAGTCCCTGGTCGCCATGCTTGCCCGCCTCTACCAGGTGAATCCGCCGGAATGAAACCATCGATCGCCTCCAAGCTGGCGCAACTGTCGGCCAGGCTGGAGGAACTCAACGCTTTGCTCTCGGGCGAAGACGTTACCAAGGATCTGGACAACTACCGCAAGCTCACCCGCGAGCACGCGGAGATAGCGCCGGTAGTCGCGCTTTACAACGCGTACATGGCCAGCGAGCGCGACGTTGCCTCGGCATTGCAGTTGGCCGGCGATCCGGAAATGCGCGAACTGGCCGAGGCTGAAATGCGCGAAGGCAAACAGAGGCTCGTCGCCATCGAGGCCGAGTTGCAACGGCAGCTGCTACCCAGGGATCCGAGCGACGAGCGCAATATCTTCATGGAAATCCGCGCCGGTACCGGCGGGGATGAATCGGGTCTGTTTGCCGGCGACCTCTTCCGCATGTACGTGCGCTACGCCGAGCGCCAGGGCTGGCAAGTGGACCTGATTTCGGAGAGCCCGAGTGAACAGGGCGGTTACAAAGAAGTGATCGCCAAGATCATCGGCTACGGCGCCTACTCGAAGCTCAAGTTCGAGTCCGGCGGCCATCGTGTGCAGCGCGTGCCCGAGACCGAGACCCAGGGCCGCATCCACACCAGCGCCTGCACGGTGGCGGTGTTGCCGGAAGTCGATGCGGTCGGCGACGTAGTGCTCAATCCCGCGGAACTGCGCGTCGACACCTTTCGCGCTTCCGGCGCGGGCGGCCAGCACATCAACAAAACCGATTCCGCCGTGCGCGTGACCCACATCCCCACCGGGATCGTGGTCGAATGCCAGGACGATCGTTCCCAGCACAAGAACAAGGCGCAGGCGCTCGCCGTGCTGGCTGCGCGCATCAAGGACAAGCAGTTGCGTGAGCAGCAGGCAAAACAGGCGGCGACCCGCAAGTCGCTGATCGGCAGCGGTGACCGTTCCGAACGCATACGCACCTACAATTTCCCTCAAGGACGGGTCACCGACCATCGCATTAACCTCACGCTGTACAAGATCGATCAGATCATGGATGGTGCGCTCGATGAGCTGATCGGCGCGCTGATGGCGGAGCATCAGGCCGAACTGCTTGCCGCGATGGCGGAAGACGTGGTCGCGACCCAAGCGTGATTGCAACAGTCGGCGCGCTTCTCGAGAGAGCGGCGGGGGATCTGGCTGTAGATCGTGACGCGGCCGAAGCGCGGCGCGATGCGCAGGTGCTATTGGGTTTCGCACTCGGTGTGACGCGCGCGTGGGTGACCAGTCACCCGGATCAGGTGGCGGATGCTGATGCCGCGGGAAGATTTCAGTCTCTTGTGGCGCTCCGAGCAGGTGGTCACCCGGTGGCCTACTTGCTCGGTGTGAAGGAATTCTACGGGCTGCCATTGCGGGTCACGCCCGATGTGTTGATCCCGCGCCCTGAAACCGAGGAATTGGTGGGGGCGGCGCTGGAAAGGCTGCCGCAGGGCAAAGCGTGCACGGTGCTGGATCTTGGCACCGGTAGCGGGTGCATCGCCATCGCGATCGCGCGCCATCGGCCTGCAGTACGGGTCACCGCCGTGGACAGTTCGATTCCCGCATTGGAATTGGCGCGTAAGAACGCGGCCGCACTCGATGTCGAGGTGGAGTTTCTGGAAAGCGACTGGTTTGCCGCGTTGGGGCGGCGCTGCTTCGATCTGATCGTGGCTAACCCGCCTTACGTTGCCGCAGATGACCCCCACCTGCAACAGGGCGACCTTCGCTTTGAGCCGCGTCCGGCACTCAGCGCCGGTGCTGACGGACTCACGGACCTTTGCCGTATCGTCGCCGCTGCGCCGGAATATCTGTGTCCGGGCGGCTGGCTGCTGCTCGAGCACGGATACGACCAAGCCGAGGCTTGCAGAGACCTTTTGCGAAAAACGGGCTTTGGCGGGCTGGTATTCCGTACCGACATTGCGGGATTGTCGCGAATTGCGGGCGGACGCCTATTGACGCCCGATTCGCCGAGTCGTTAACATCGTTCATCTATCGGGAGTGTCTGCGCCGGGCAGGGTCCGGAAGGGGCACTCCCTTAATCTTCCAGGGATATCGCCAATGGATGTACAGGAAAAGATCAGGAAGCAGGTTACCGGCAATCCGGTAGTACTTTATATGAAGGGTACGCCGGACGCGCCGATGTGCGGTTTCAGCGCGTCGGCAGTGCAGATTCTCGAGGCCTGTGGCGTCGAGAATGTCGCCACGGTCGATGTTCTGGCCGATCAGGACATCCGGCAGGGCATCAAGGATTACTCCAAGTGGCCGACGGTTCCGCAGTTGTACGTCAACGGCGAGTTCGTTGGCGGGGCGGATATCATGCGTGAGATGTATCAGTCCGGCGAGTTGCAGAAACTCCTCGTAAAATAAGCAAACCCACCGTTAAAGGGCTGGCCGTCGAGCCAGCCCTTTTTTGTTTCAGGGTCGGGACATCCCAACAAAAATGGACCGGGCAGAATCCCATCAGCAGATCCGAGCGGCGGTCCGCGATCTGTGCTCACGTTTTCCCGGCGAGTACTGGCGCAAACTCGATGAAGCCCGCGCCTATCCCGAAGAGTTCGTTCACGCATTGACCGCCGCTGGTTGGTTGTCTTCGCTGATCCCGGAGGAATACGGCGGGGCCGGGCTCGGCATCACCGAGGCGTCGATTATTCTCGAAGAGGTGAATCGCTCGGGTGCCAATTCCGGTGCCTGCCATGCGCAGATGTACATCATGGGCACGCTGCTGCGCCATGGCTCTGGCGCGCAAAAGCGCAAGTACCTGCCGGATATTGCGGCAGGAAAACTACGGCTGCAGTCGTTCGCGGTGACCGAACCGACCACCGGCTCCGACACCACGAGACTAAAGACCATGGCGGTTCGCAACGGCGACCGCTACATCGTCAATGGGCAAAAAGTCTGGACTTCCCGCGTGCAGCACTCCGATCTGATGTTGCTTCTCGCACGCACCACGCCTTTGGATCGAGTGCAGAGCAAATCCGATGGCCTGTCGGTATTCCTGGTGGACTTGCGTGTTTCGGGCGGCAAGGCAATCACGGTGCGGCCGATCCGCAACATGCCGAACCACGAGACCAACGAAGTGTTCCTCGACAACCTCGAGGTGCCGGCTGAAAACCTGCTCGGCGAAGAGGGCAAGGGTTTCCGCTACATCCTCGACGGCATGAATGCCGAGCGCATCCTGATCGCCGCCGAGTGCGTCGGTGACGGGCACTGGTTCATCGAGCGCGCCTCCCGATACGCCCGGGAACGCGTGGTGTTCGAGCGGCCGATCGGCCAGAATCAGGGCGTCCAGTTTCCGATTGCACGCGCCCACGTCAACGTCGAGGCCGCCGATCTGATGCGCTACAAGGCGGCCGCGCTGTTCGAGGAAGGTAAACCCTGTGGGGCGGAAGCAAACATGGCCAAAATGCTTGCTGCGGACGCGTCCTGGGAGGCCGCCAACGTCTGTCTGCAGACCCACGGCGGTTTCGGCTTCGCTGCGGAGTACGACATCGAACGTAAGTTCCGCGAGACACGCTTGTACCAGGTGGCACCGGTCTCTACCAACCTGATACTCGCTTACATTGCGGAACACGTCCTCGGACTGCCGCGCTCATACTAAGCCGCAATTCGCGCCGCGTTTCGCATGAGTGTTATTCCGAAGGAACCCATTCCGCAACTGAGCCAATTCCGATAGTTTTGACGCTTTTTTTGCAAGACAACGCAAAGCGGAGTTGCGCGTTATCATCGCCGGCATAGTGACCAGAAGAAGAAAGTCCGCACTCTTCAAAGCACGGCAGGTGGTCCCCATGGCTGGAGAATCGACATGATGGAACTCGTGCGGGTGGCGCTGCGCCGCCCGTACACCGTTGCCGTGTTTTCGCTGCTGATCCTGTTGCTCGGGGCGCTGGCGTTGTCACGGATGGTGGTGGACTTCTTTCCCAAGATAGACATCCCAGTCGTTTTCGTAGGCTGGAACTACCCCGGCCTGTCCGCTGAGGAAATGGAGCGCCGCGTGGTGATCATCAGCGAGCGCGCCTATTCCACCACGGTCAACGGCATCGAGCGCATCGAGTCCAACTGCATTCCCGGCATCGGCCTGGTAAAGGTCTATTTCCACCCGGGTACCGACATCGGTGCTGCAATTGCCCAGATCAACGCGATCAATGGCACCGTCCTGCGCATCCTTCCGCCCGGCATACAGCCGCCGGTGATCATCCAGTACAACCCAGCCACTGTGCCGATCGTGCAGATGGTGTTCTCCAGCAAGTCGGTTCCCGAAGGGCGGATGTTCGACCATGCTTTCAACTTCGTGAGGGTGAAGCTGTTCACCATCCCCGGACTGACGGTGCCGGCGCCGTTTGGAGGGCGTCTGCGGCAGATTTCCGTGGACCTGAATCCGCCGCTGATGGCGGCCAAGGGAATTTCGCCAAACGATGTTGTCAACGCACTGCAATCCTCGAACCTGCTGATCCCGGCCGGAACTGCGCGTATCGGCACTACCGACTACAACGTGCTGATGAATTCCAGCCCGACAGTCGTGGATCAATTCAACCAGATGCCGCTGAAGGTGGTGCGCGGTGTACCCGTATTGCTGGGAGATGTCGCCAAGGTTGCAGATGGCTTCGTGGTTCAGAGCAACATGGTGCACGTCGACGGTGGGCGCGCCACCTACCTGACCATTCTCAAGCACGCCGACGCCTCCAGCCTCGCTGTGGTGGAGGCGACTCGCGAGATACTTCCCGAGATTCGCAAGGCGGCGCCGGAGGGCATCGAGATCAATCTCGATTTCGACCAGTCGGTCTACGTGCGCGCCGCGATCAAGAACGTAGCCACGGAAGCGGTTCTCGCGTCGGCGCTGGTATCCCTGATGATCCTGTTGTTCCTTGGCTCCTGGCGCAACACCATCGTGGTCATTACCTCGATTCCGTGCGCGATGTTTGCCGGGATCCTCGCTTTGTACTTTACCGGCAATACCATCAACCTGATGACCCTCGGCGGTTTGGCGCTCGCCACCGGCATTCTGGTTGACGATGCCACGGTTGCCGTCGAGAACATTCACCGTCACCGCAGCCTCGGCCAGCCACTCACTGTGGCGATCCTGGAGGGTTCGCGCGAGGTGGCGCTGCCGCGTACCATGGCGACACTGGCGATCTGCATCGTCTTTCTGCCAGTGTCGTTTCTCTACGGGGTGTCGAAATACCTGTTCGTACCGCTCGCGTTGGCGGTGGTGTTCTCGCTGTTGGCCTCCTACGTTCTCTCCTTCACGCTGGTGCCGATGCTGTCGCGGCAATTGCTGGCCGGGGAGCATCACGATGGGCACGGCAGCGGCTGGAGCGCGCGCTTCAACCGCACCCGCGAAAGCGTCCTCGACGGGATGCGCGAGACCTATGGTGCTGTGCTGACTGCGGTGATGCGCCACCGTCCGTTTGTCTTGGTATGCCTGGTCCTTATCGGCGGCGTGAGCGTGTTCCTGGTGCGGGTGGTCGGCACAGACTTTTTTCCCTCTGTCGACGTCGGCATCATGAAGCTGCACTACCGAGCGCCGATTGGCACCCGCATCGAGGAGACAGAGAAACTGGTGCTCGCCGTCGAAGAGGAAATCCGCAAGATCATCCCGCGCGAGGAAGTTTCGGTCGTCAACGACATGATCGGCGTGCCACTGTTCTTCAACCTCGCGTTCGTGCCGACCGACAACATCAGCGGCATGGATGCGGACATCCTCATTTCGCTGAAGAAGCCGCACAAGCCCGCATCGCATTACATGCGCGAAATCCGTGCCAAGCTGCCGCAGAAGTTCCCTGGCTCGACGTTCTACTTTCAGAACGCCGACATCGTTACGCAGGTGCTCAATTTCGGCCTGCCGGCGCCAATCGACGTGCAGATCCAGGACGCGAACTTCGAGCGGGCACAGATCTATGCGGGTCGGATCAAAAAAGCGATCGAGGAAACCCCGGGTGCGGTGGACGTGCGTCAGCAGCAGGTACTCAACTATCCAGCGCTGAGGGTCGAGGTCGACCGGCTGCGCGCGGCGAAACTCGGCTTCACCCAGCGCGACGTAGCCAACAACATGCTCACGTCCCTGTCGGGTTCGGGAATCGTGTTTCCATCCTACTTCCTCAGCCCGAACGGGGTGAACTACACCGTCTCGGTACAGACGCCGATCGACAGGATCCAGAGCGTGGATGACGTATTGGCAACGCCGATCACCTCTTCGGCCTCGGGCATTACCGACATCGGCCTGCCGCTGACGCCGACCACCGTAAACGGCGCACCGGTCACCCGGCTGTCGAACCTCGCTGTGATCAAACCCGAGACCAGCTACCAGTCGGTCAGTCACTACACCGTGCAGCGGGTGATCGACATCGCCGCCAATATCGACGGGCGCGACCTGGGTGGCGTGGTCTCGGACATCAAGAAAAAGATCGACGCCATCGTCGCGGAAAAGGACTTTCCGCCTTCCGCAAAGATCATCGTCCGCGGCCAATACGAGGTCATGAATGCCTCCTTCCAGAGCCTGATCCTGGGGCTGATCCTGGCTATCATCCTGGTATACGCGCTGCTGGTGGTGCTGTTCCAGTCGTGGATGGACCCGTTCATCATCATGATGGCGGTGCCTGGGGCGCTGATCGGCATTCTGTGGATGCTGGCGCTGTCCGGTACCAGTATCAACGTGATGTCGCTGATGGGGGCCATCATGGCGGTGGGTATCGGCGTGTCGAACTCGATTCTGGTAGTGAGTTTCGCCAACGAAGTACGGGCGGAACATCCGGAGATGCCGGTGATCGACGCTGCGATCGAGGCCGGCAAGACCCGCTTGCGTCCTGTGCTGATGACCGCACTGGCGATGATCATCGGCATGTTGCCGATGGCGCTTGGCATCGGCGAGGCCGGTGAGCAGAATGCGCCGCTTGGCCGCGCGGTGATCGGTGGGCTGGCGATGGCAACCGTGGCCACGCTGTTCGTCGTGCCCGTGGTCTACACCTTCCTGAGAAATAAGATGCCGATACTGCACGAACTCGACGCGCGTTTCGAAGCCGAAGCACGCGGCGAGACTGCCTAGAGGAATCGAAGCAATGCCAATCCAGCGTCGCGAATCGTTTGTTCTCTTCTACGTCATCGCCTTTGTCATGGTCGCGGTGGCCGCTGGTGCCGTGTGGTATTACTGGAGCGCCAAGCAGAGTCATTTGGTGCAGGATGCGAAGGCCCGGGCGATCGAGCTCGACGCCGGCCTTACCGTCGTGGTGGCGACCTCTGCAAAGGGGCCGACCGCGCGCAGAATCACGCTGGTCGGAGAGGCCGCCCCGCACAAATCAACCACACTGTATTCGAAGGTCGGCGGATATCTCACCAGGATCGCGGTCGATACCGGCGACCGCGTCAAGGAAGGCCAATTCATTGCCGAGGTGGAGACGCCCGAACTCGAGTCCGAGTACCGCAGCGCAGTGGCGAGTCTCGAGAACAAGCAGCGCGTCCTGGACCGCACCAAAGATCTCGCGAAGAAGGGCTTTTTTTCCCAGCAGGCGCTGGACAATGCGCAGACGGAGGTCACGCTGGAGCAAGGTCATGTCCATGAGCTGCGCACCAGGCTGGGCTACAAGGCGCTGCGCGCGCCTTTCTCCGGCGTGGTAACTGCTCGCCATGTCGACCCGGGTGCGCTGGTTACCAACGCCGCCAACAACCAGACGTCATCGCAACCGGTGGTCACCATTGCCGACACATCGAGGCTGCGGGTCAGCGTATACGTCGAGCAGGTGGACGCGCCGTTCGTCAAACCGGGGATCGAAGTCGAGATTGTGGATGCCGCCAATCCCGAGCGCCGCAACAAGGGCAAGATCAGCCGTATCGGCGGCGAGCTCGATTCGCGCACCCGCACGCTCCTGGCGGAAGTGGATTTCGACAACGGCAAGGGCGAATTCATTGCCGGCAGTTACGTCAACGTTACCCTGCTGATCCCCGCAGTCAGTTACGTCGAAGTACCGGCGCCGGCGCTGGTGGTGCGCGACAAGAAGAATTACGTCGCTGTCGTCGGCGACAACAATCGCATCAAGCTGGTGCCGATCGACGTCGCGGGCACCGACGGCCGCGTGATCAGGATCCTGAACGGACTCGGTGAAGGGGTGCGGGTTGCGCTGAACCTGCCCAACACGGTTCCCGACGACGCCAAGGTGAACCCGTCGGTTCCGCCCGGCACCCCGACGCCAAAGACACCAGCAGCGGCTGCAGCTCAGCCGGCGCCGGCCCCGCCTGTTCCGGCTGGAAACGCGCAGCCCAAATGACACAGGCGTCCTATAATCCCGCTGTCGAGCGCATCCTGATGGCGCGGCGGCGATCACCGACCTGACGCAGGCCAGCATGAACTATCGCGGCATCCATGACATGGGTGGTCTACCGGCGGGAACCGTCAACCCGACCGAGCATGATTACGCGCTATGGGAAAAGCGCGTGGACGCCTTGCTGGTGCTTCTGACAAGGAAGGGGCTCATGACGGTGGATGAGCTCCGCCGCAACATCGAGGGGCTGGGGCAGGATGCCTACGACAAGATGGGTTACTACGAGCGCTGGATCTATTCGATTACGCAAACCCTTATCCAGCGCGGCACCATCAGTATCGACGAATTAGGCCGCAAGATGGCCGAAGTGCAGGCGCGAGCCCATGGCGGCCCCTGAAGGGCTATCGCCGCAATTCCGCACCGGCGACCGCGTCGCGGTGCGGGCTGCCTATCCGATCGGTCACGTGCGCACTCCTTATTACATCCGCGGCAAACGCGGGGTCATCGAGCGCCAGTGCGGCGCGTACGGCAATCCCGAGGAACTCGCGTACGCCCGGCCGGGGGCGCCGAAACAGCCGCTGTATCGCGTGCGGTTCCTCCAGCGCGAGGTCTGGCCCGCCTACGATGGCAATCCTGCCGATACAGTAGATGTCGAAATTTTCCAACACTGGCTGGAGCCTGCCTGAAATGCCGCACGATCACGATCACCCGCACGACCACGACCATCGTCACGGCGGTACTCAACCACACCGGCATCCGGCGCGGCAGGACCAGGACGACACCATCACTCAATGGCGGGCGATGGAGATCGCGGTGCGCGAATTGTTGATCGAGAAGAGCATCCTCAACGCCGACGAAGTACGGCGGCAGGTCGAGGACATGGACAACCGCACGCCGCTGCAGGGCGCCAGGGTGGTGGCCAAGGCATGGACCGACCCGGAATTTCGGAAGCTTCTGCTGACCGATGGCAACGCGGCCTGCAAGGCGCTCGGCATGGAAGGAGGGCCATATAAGCTAGTGGTGGTGGAGAACACCGACCAGGTACACAACGTCATAGTGTGCACGTTGTGCTCATGCTATCCGCGCTGGCTGCTCGGACTGCCGCCGGACTGGTACAAGAGCCGCAACTACCGATCGCGGGCGATCAATGAACCGCGCGAGGTGCTCAAGGAATTCGGCACCACGATTGCCGGGGATATGACCGTGCGCGTCCACGATTCCACTGCCGATATGCGTTATCTGGTGCTGCCAAAGCGTCCGGCGGGCACCGAGGGCTGGCCCGAGGAGAAACTCGCGGCGCTGGTGACCCGCGACTCCATGGTCGGAGTTGCTTTCGCACAGAATCCTTGAACACCGCAAAGATTCTTTTCAATACCCCCTTGAGGGGTACGTAACGGACAAGCAAAGCTACGCGGGAATTGCACTGTCGCGCAGCGTTTTTGCGGTTGCACGCGTGCCTGCTTGCGCTTCACGATCTGACCCGAATGCTTCCACTCAAAGACATAACAGTTGTTTCGCTTGAGCAAGCCGTGGCCGCGCCGTTCACCACGCGGCAGCTTGCCGATCTCGGGGCAAGGGTGATCAAAATCGAACGCCCGCAAGTGGGCGATTTCGCGCGCGGCTACGACAAGACCGTGCTGGGTCAGTCCTCGCATTTCGTCTGGCTCAACCGCTCCAAGGAAAGTCTGACGCTGGACGTCAAGCACCCTGACGCCGCGGCGATTCTCGACCGGCTGGTGAAGAAAGCCGACGTGTTCGTGCAGAATCTGGTGCCCGGCGCGGCGGCCAGATTGGGCCTCGCGCCGGGGGATCTGCTGGACAAGAACCCGCGCATCGTCGCCTGCAATATTTCCGGCTACGGTCCGGACGGGCCGTACAGCCTGAAAAAAGCGTACGATCTTTTGATCCAGTGCGAATCGGGAGTGGTGTCGGTTACCGGCACTCCGGAGACGCCGACGAAGTCGGGCATCTCGATAGCCGACATCGCCGCGGGAATGTACGGTTACACTGGCATCCTCACCGGGTTATTTCAACGCCAGACCACCGGTAAGGGCACGACCTTCGACGTCTCCATGTTCGAGGCGCTGGGCGAGTGGATGGGCTACCCTGCGTACTTCACCAGCTACGGCGGCACCGCACCGGCGCGTACCAGCTCCGCGCACGCGACCATTCATCCTTACGGGCCATTTCCGGCCGGCGACGGCAAGACCGTTTTCTTCGGCATCCAGAACGAGCGGGAGTGGACGAATTTTTGCGCGATCGCATTGGAACAACCGCAGCTTGCAGCCGATCCTCGTTTCGACAGCAACAGCCATCGCGTCGCTAACCGGCAGGCGCTCACCGATATCATTGTCAGTGCGTTCTCTACATTGACTGTCGAGCGAGTGGTGGATCGGCTGGAACAAGCACAGATTGCCAATGCGCGCCTGAACACCATGCAGGAATTCTGGGACCATCCACAATTGCAGGCCCGCGACCGCTGGCGAGAAGTGGGTTCGCCACAGGGCAAGATCAGGGCGCTGGTCCCCCCGGTGACCATGCAAGGAGTGGAGCCGCGCATGGATCCCATTCCCACCGTCGGCCAGCACACGCGCGCGATTTTGCGGGAACTGGATTTCGACGACGGCTTCATCGCGAAGCTGGAAAAAGAAAAGGCGATATGAACTCTTGAGCTGCCGAACGCACGCGCAACACGGACAGAATCGAGGCTAGAATGAAATTCCAGGAATCCAGGCTATGTCTTGCATTTCCATGTTCGCCATGAACTCCGTGTCGCAAGGTTTCCCGAGCAAGCATGGCTGAGAAAGCAGGCTGGAAGGGAAGGTTTTACGAGGACTTCGAGGTGGGCGACCTGTACCGTCATCCGCTCGGCCGCACAGTTACGCAAACCGACAACATCTGGTTTACTCTGCTTACCCAGAACACGGCGCCGATTCATTTCGACGCACACTACGCGGCACAGACGGAGTTCAAGAAGCCGCTGGTGGATTCGACGTTCACGGTCGCCCTGGTTACCGGACAGAGTGTGACCGACGTATCCCAGAATGTTTTTGCCAACCTGGGTTGGGATGAAGTTCGCCTACCCTATCCGGTCTTCGAAGGCGATACGGTTTATTCGCAGTCGGAGGTGCTCGAAAAACGCGAATCCGGTTCACGCCCTAACGTCGGTATCGTGACCGTGAAAACGACAGGTTTCAATCAGGACGGCAAGATCGTCATCACATTCAAGCGGACCGTAATGGTTTACAAGCGCGGGCAGGCGCCGGTGATTCCGCAGCCGGCACTGAAAAAACCATGAGCGTACGATCCCCCAGGAAATCGCCGCGGCTCGACGCTTTCAAGAACCTTGCATTCCGCCAACCGCGGCAATTCCGGCTGCCGGCCACGGGCGAGGTGATCACCAACGAGGAGCGCCGCTACTTCATCGGCCAGCCGATAGGCAAGGGCGGATTCGGCGTGGTGTACGAGTGCAGCGACGACTGGGGAAACGTGCTCGTCGCCAAGGTCCTGCTGCCGCACGACAAATCCTACCGGGAGGTTCGCAGTATCTGGCAGGACGAACTTCAAAAGCTGCTGGTCATGCGCCATCCCAACATCACGTTCGTCTATGACGCGTTCGAGTACAAGGACACTTTCTATCTCATCATCGAACGTTGCAGCTTTCCGCTCGCCAATCTGATCGCCCGCCGTGGCCTGGACGCGGATCGTTGGATTCCCTATGTCGCGAGCGACATACTCCAGGCGCTCGACTACATCCATGCGGCCGGCTACGTCCACAAAGACCTGCATCCGGGCAACGTTTTTGTCACCGAGACACGGCGCAAGCGCAGGCTGCTTGGGGAGCCAGTGTGGTCATTCAAGGTTGGCGATCTGGGGCTGACCCGGCTGGAGTCCGATATCCGGATATTCCAGACGCTACTGGCCGAATGGATGCGCCCGCCCGAAGCCTTCAATCCCGAAGAGTTCGGCGCTATCGGGCGGCACGTGGACATTTATCAGACTGGATTGCTGTTACTGGCATTGATGCTGAAGGAAGTTCCCTACTTCACCCGCGAGGAAATTCTCGGCGGCATTCCCCAGGCACTGGCTGCCAAGCACGATTCCCGGTTCGGCCCCGTGATTGCAAAGTCGCTGCGCCGCCACGTCGAGTGGCGCACCCAGACCGCGCTCGAGTTTTGGCATGAGCTTTCGGAAGTGACCAGCCAAGGATAAAAGATGATGGACCAATTTCGCTTCACATCGCGACTTGCCGGCGCCCTGATCTTGCTGCTGGCGGTGTATTCCGCCCCGGCGCGGCCGGCGCCCCCCGGAACCCCGGACGCGGAGCATGCACTACGGGGCAAATCCCTTGCATCGGCGCTTGCAAGGGGCGGCTACGTGATCTATTTCCGCCACGCCGACACCGGATCGCCCTATGCCGAGCAAGGCGTGGATCTGAAGCGCTGTGAGACCCAGCGCAATCTCAACGACGACGGCCGCGAAGAGGCGCGGCTGATCGGCGCGCAGTTCAAGTCGCTCAAGATCCCGCTCGGCGAAGTGCTGTCCAGCGAGTTCTGCCGCTGCAAGGAAACCGCGGAACTCGCTTTCGGGCGCTACAAGCTCGAACCGATGCTCACCGGCGTCAGCCGTTCCGCCGAGGCGGCGCCGCAGCGCGAACGGGGGATTGGGGCCCTGAAGAAAATGCTTTCAGCAACACCGGCGCAGGGCACGAATACCGTGCTGGTCTCCCACGGCTACAATCTGTGGGACGCGGAAGGGTTTCATCTGGGCGCGCAGGGGGAGGCCGCGATCTTCAAGCCGGACGGCAAAGTGGGCTACGTACTCGTGGCGCGGGTGTTGCCGCGCGAGTGGATGAGCCTTGGATCGGAGCCCTGAACTCAGGGCCCGAACATCCTCAGACGTTTCGGCTTGATCACCGCAGCAACGATCGCGGCGACCAAGAATATTACGAACCAGATCAACGCCCACTCCGCAATCGAAAGGCCCAGGAAACGCCACAACACCTTGGTGCAGTCGCCAGTTCCGCGGAAAATCATCGGCAGCGCGTCGGCCAGCGGCAAGGACTCAATCATGTAGCCGAGGTCGGCGCCGCAGTCGAAGATCTTGGGCGGGTTGTGCTCGAGCCAGACGTGGCGTATCGCCACACCACCGCCGAGACCGGCGAAAATGACCAAGAGCGAGCTGTAAGCCCACCTTCCTGGTGTTCCCGGGTTGTGGAACGCTGCGGCAAGCGCGATCACGCCGATGGCGACGAAGGCATAACGCTGAAGGATACACATCGGACAGGGCTCGAGGCCCTGTGCGTGCTGGAGATACAGCCCGAAGCCGATCAGTCCGCAGCAGACCAGGAATATCGCCGCGAAAATCCGGCGCGCATTCATGATCAGATCCTGGCCAGTGCCTGATCGAGATCCGCGATCAAGTCGTTGACGTCTTCTATGCCGACCGACAGGCGCACCAGGTTGTCGCTGATGCCGAGCCGCGCGCGCAATTCCACAGGCAGCGAGCCGTGGCTCATTGTGACCGGATGTCCGACCAGGCTTTCCACGCCACCCAGACTTTCCGCGAGCGTGAACACCTTGCAGACCTCAAGCGCCCGTCGCACGCCATCCATGTCGGTCTTGAGATAGACGGCGATCATTGCGCCGAAACCGTTCATCTGTTTCGCCGCCAACAGGTGTTGAGGGTGGCTGGGCAGTCCAGGATAGATCACCCGCTCGACTTTCGGATGCGACTGCAGCCACGCCGCCAGGTGCATGGCATTGCCGCAGTGTTGCTTCATGCGCAGCGGCAGCGTCTTGACCCCGCGCAGTGCCAGAAAACTGGAGAACGGATCGAGTATGGAACCGATGGCGTTCTGCATGAACTCCAGTTTCTCGACGATGTCCTTGTGCTCCCTGACTACCACGATGCCGCCGACCATGTCCGAGTGTCCGTTGATGTACTTGGTCACCGAATGGACCACCAGGTCGATGCCGAGATCAAGCGGCCGCTGCACGAACGGCGAAGCAAAGGTATTGTCGACGACGGTGAGAATCTTGCGGTCCTTGCCGATTTTCGCGACTTGCGAAAGGTCCGTGATCTTCAGCAACGGGTTGGACGGCGTTTCGACCCAGATCATTTTCGTGTCCGGCTTCAACGCTTTTTCCAATGAGCCGGTCACGTTGGGGTCGGAATAATTCACCTTGAGGCCCATGGAGCGCTTGCGCACGCGCTCGAACAGGCGCCAGCTTCCGCCGTACATGTCATCGACAGCGACCATATGGCTGCCTTCATCCAGCAACTCCAGCACAGTGGCGCTGGCGGCAAGTCCCGAAGCGAACGCAAAGGCCTGAACGCCGCCCTCAAGGTCCGCGATGCAGCGCTCGAAGGCGTGGCGCGTGGGATTCTGGGAGCGCGCATACTCGTAGCCGCTGTGGACACCCGGAGAACTCTGTTTGAAGGTGGAGGTGGCAAAGATCGGCGTCATCACCGCCCCGGTGGTCGGGTCGGGTGCCTGGCCAGCATGTATGGCTCGGGTGGCGAACCCTCGCTTCTCCTGATTGCTCTTCATTTCCGAATCTTACCTTTTGTATCGGACGTGAGCGCCGGTTTCAGGCAGATCAGTGAGCGCGATTGCGCAGATGGTTCAGAACATCCATGCGGGTGATCAGTCCGTAGAATTTGCCCTTGTCAACGACAATCGCGACGTGGCCTTTGTTGAACGCCTCGGTCAATTGCTTCAGCGGCGTCTTCAAACCGACGGTCTCGATGCGCTGGGTCATCGCCGAGCGCACAGGGTCGCGAAAGCGACCAGGGTTTTCCTGCGCCGCGGTGAGCATGTCCCACTCATCAACGATGCCCACCACGTTGCCATCATCGAGCACCGGCAATTGGGAGATGTCGTAGAGCTTCATGCGCGCATACGCGGTCATCAGCTTGTCGTCGGGGGCGACGGTCACGGTTGCATGTTCCTCGTGGCGGCGCGTGATCAGGTCGCGCAGGTCGCCATACTGTTCGCGCTTGAGGAAGCCCTGGTCCATCAGCCAGTAGTCGTTGAATACTTTCGACAGGTACTTGTTGCCGCTGTCGCAGACGAAGCTCACCACACGCCTGGGCTCGGATTGTTCGCGACAGTAACGCAGCGCGGCGCCGATCAGCGTGCCTGATGAAGAACCGGCGAGGATGCCTTCCTTTCGGAGCAGGTCGCGCACGGTCTTGCACGCCTCTTCGTCGCTGATCGAGTAGGCTTTCTTCACGCGCGAGAAATCGGCGATCGCAGGGATGAAATCTTCACCGATGCCCTCGACGATCCAGCTGCCCGCTTCGCCATATTTGCCGGTCAGGACATAGTCGGCGAGCACCGAGCCCACCGGATCTGCCAGCACCATCTCAGTATTAGGTGAGACCTTGGCAAAGTATCGCGAAAGGCCGGTCATGGTTCCGGCTGAACCGACGCCGAAGACAACGGCGTCCACTTTGTGGTCCATCTGCTCCCAAATCTCCGGACCGGTCGTGGTCTCGTGTGCGTGTGGATTCGCTGGATTGCCGAATTGGTTCACGAAAAAAGAACCAGGGGTTTCCCGGGCCAGGCGCTCGGCCATGTCCTGGTAATACTCTGGGTGTCCCTTGCCGACATCGGAGCGTGTGAGCAGAACCTCCGCGCCCATCGCCTTAAGGTGGAAAATTTTCTCGCGGCTCATCTTGTCCGGCACCACCAGGACCAGACGATATCCTTTCAGCGCGGCGACCAGCGCGAGGCCCAGACCGGTGTTTCCGGCGGTGGCCTCTATGATGGTTCCGCCGGGCTTGAGTTTGCCGTCATTTTCAGCGGCGGCGATCATCGACACGCCGATGCGGTCCTTGATCGAACCCCCGGGATTCTGGCTCTCCATCTTCAGAAACAGGCGGCATTTGCCTGCGTCCATGCGGGCCACTTCGACCAGCGGCGTGCTTCCGATCAGGTCGAGTACTTTCTGCGCCGGCACTGTTCGGTCTCCCGAGGCGGATGGCAAGAAGCAACGGGCGGAAGTTTAACCCGGCCAGGCGGACGCTGGAACGATGAACGACGAGTGTGGTCGTTGCGCAACCACCTCACCTGCGCGCCGGGTATCGGCCGTATATTTGGGGGTTTATTTCAGTGTGGGCCTTGAAACCATAGTTTGTAGTAGGAGGAAACCAATGAAGATCCAGCGACTCGCGATTGTCCTGACGGTAGTCAATTTCCTGCTTCTTATATTCGGCCTGGCTCAGTTCCATCCGACAGCGGCGCAAGGGGTTGCGCCCGTGCTCCGCGGCCGTGCGCTTGAAATCGTCGACATGGAGGGGCGCGTCCGCGCGAGCATCAAGGTGCATCCTGCAGGCCCCTCGGTCCCGGTGCCGGACGGCAAGATCTATCCCGAGACAGTGGTCCTTCGACTAATCGATACGAACGGACACCCGGGTGTAAAGCTCGCCAGCTCAAAACAAGGCTCAGGCCTTGCCCTGGTGGCGGACGATTCCGATCTGACATACGTGGTTCTTAAGGCGGAAGGCGGCGATAGTTCCTTGAAATTGACCAACAAGGCCGGACGGACAAAGCTGATCAAACCATGACGTCTGCCAAACCGGGCGTTGCAGTCGACGGGGCCAAACCCGAGCTGCGCAATAGCTACGGGCTGATTCGATAGAGCTCGCCGCCGTAGTGCACGACGTAGAGTTCGCCGTCGTTGCCTTCACCGAACGACGAGATACGGAGGCCGGACGCGAAGCCACCCGTCAGCGTAAGCGTGGGTTGGGTGTTTTCTGCAATGTTGAAGATTCTGCCGGTCTCAAAGTCCCCGAAGATGTAGCGGCCAACAAGCGAAGTAACCATCGAACCCCGATAGACGTATCCGCCGGTGATGCTTCTCCCGACGGTGTGGTTGTATTCCACGACTGGCGGCAACCGGTTCGGTAACGATCCACAGGGGAGCCCTGTGTTGCGCGTGCCTTCGAGGCAGCGCCATCCGTAGTTACCGTCAAGCGTCACCCGGTCCACTTCCTCGCGCTGGCCCTGGCCGACATCGGCCACCCAAAGATTTCCCGTATCCCGGTCGAAGCTCCAGCGCCAAGGATTGCGAAATCCGATGGCGAAAATTTCCGGGCAGCTCTGCGTCCCTGTACCATTGGTGCCGCAAAGCGTGTTGCCGGCGAATGGGTTGTCTGAGGGGATCGCGTAGGGCGTGCCGGCCACGTCGATGCGCAGCATCTTGCCGAGCAGCGTGGTGGGCGACTGTCCGTTGCCGATGGGCCCGTGCTGGGTGCCGCTACCGCCATCGTTCGAACCGCCGCCATCGCCGACGCCAATGTAGAGGAATCCGTCGTCCGGTCCGAAGGCAATGTTGCCGCCGTTGTGGTTGCTCTCTGTCGGCGGTTTCCGGATTGTAAGAAGGACACGCTCCGAATTCGGATCAAGAGTAAAGCCGATGGCCGACATGCTGAACTCGGATAGCCGCGACACCAATCCAAGAGTGGCGTCGGTGTGAGAGTAGAAAAGGTACACACGGGGGTCAGCCGGGAAACCGGGATGAAACGCCATGCCGAGCAATCCGGTCTCGCCGCCCGAGGTCACGCGATTCCCATCGTCAATGTCGACGAACACGGGCGCTACCGTAACCGCCGCGTTGTTGTCGAACACGCGTACCTGCCCGGCCTGCTCGACGACGAACCAGCGTGTGCTGTCCCCCGGCGCCTGCAGCATCGCAACCGGGCTGGTAAAAAGAGGGAGGCTAGAGAAAACGCGCTGTAACGTGAAAGTAGACGTGCCAAACGGCTGGCCGGGCAGCCCCGAGCCGCTATCCGACCCGCCGCAGGCGGCGAGCCCAAACACTGCCAGAGCAACCCATCGCCACGGAATTTTCCGATAGTCGGCCATTGTTCCGTCATCCATGAAAACGAGGCAACGTCCCGTCCTTGTATAGGACTCGATCAACGAGTAGGAAGTTGCGTACCAAGGCTGGCGCAACGAAGTACGAACGGGGGTGCCATTGTGGCGCCCGCTACAATTTCTGCTCAAACGGTCGCGACTGAAACCTCTCCCCGGTCGATGGTGTACACCACGTCGAGGATTTCCTGGGAGTGCGAGAGATCGGACTCGGTAAGGATGACCGAAAGCCCCTGGCTTTTCAGTCCCGCAATCACTTCCGCGAGCCGGTGCGCCAGCACCGGCGCTACACCCTCGAACGGCTCGTCGAGGAGCAGCAGCTTGGTGCCGCACATCAGTGCGCGGGCCAATGCCACCAGTTTCTGCTGGCCACCAGAAAGCTGCAGCGCCTTGCGGCCGGCAAAGGTTTCGACTTCGGGAATCATCTTGTATACCTGTGCCAGTCGCGCCTGCGATTCCGCAACGCCAGTGGCCCACGCCGGAATCAGTACGTTTTCCTCGACGGTCAGTTGCGGAACGAGGCGCCGGTCCTCGGGCATGTAACCGATGCCGGCACGTGCACGCCGGTGGGTTGGCATCTTGTCGAGCGGCACTTCGTCGAAACGGATCGTGCCTTGGCGTGCCGGGAGAATACCCATCACGGAGCGTATCAGAGTGGTCTTGCCGGCGCCGTTGCGACCGATCAGGCCGGCGAACTTTCCTGTCGGTACCTCCATGCTGACCCCGCGCAGAATGCCGACCGACTGGATGGAGACGCCGAGCCCTTCAATGCGCAGCATGCTTGCCTCCGCCGGCGGAGCGCGCCTCGCCAGTCACGTACTTTCGCACCTCGGTGTCATTGAGGACGATGGCGGGTTCGCCGTCGGCGATGATCCTGCCCTCGTAGAACGCCAGCACACGATGGGTATAGCGGTTGACGATCTCCATGTCGTGCTCGACGAACAACACTGTGACCTGCTGCGCTCGCACCGCTTCCATGACCATGTCCATCAAGCCGAACTTCTCGTCCGCCGAAACGCCCGAGGTGGGTTCGTCGAGCAGCAGAATTTTCGGTTTCACCGCCATGGCCATGGCGATATCGAGCAACTTGCGCACGCCCTCGGGCAGCACGCCGGCCGGCTTGTCGCGATAACCGGTGAGATTGAAGCGTTCCAGTATCGAGTCCACCGTTTCGTCGGGGGTGCCGGCATAGGGACTCGCGTCCGCCCATTTGCCGCCGCCGGAGGCCACGATGCCAACGCCGACCAGCAGATTCTCAAACACCGACAGCGTGTTGAACAACTGCGGGATCTGAAACGAACGGCAGATGCCGAGCCGCGTAATCTGGCGCGGCGCCAGGGGCGTGATGTCGCGGCTGCCGAACACGATGCTGCCGGAGCTGGGCTTCAGGTAGCCGGTGACCATGTTGATGAACGTGGTCTTGCCAGCGCCGTTGCTGCCTATCAACCCTACCACGCTATCGCGTTCGACGGCGACGTTGATATCCGCCGCCGCAGTAACAGCGCCGAAACTCTTGTTCAGCCCCCTCGCTTCCAGAACGGCGGCCATCTCAGGCGGCCTTTCGCATTCTGGTGAACAACGACCACAAACCGCCAGGCAGGAACATGATCACCAACAGCATGGTAGTGCCGAGCGCCATCTGCCAGGTGTTGGGCGAGTATTCGTATGCGAAGCTGCGTATGGTTTCGAAGATGAATGCGCCGAGGAAGGGTGCCAGCACGCTGCCGGTGCCGGCAAGAATTGCGACAAAGACGAACTCCCCCGATGTGGTCCAGTAAGACATCTCGGGATCGATGTGGCCGACGCTCACAGCGGCCATCGCGCCGCCCAGCCCGGCCAGCACTGCCGACATCACGTAGTTGACGTGGATCGTGTTGCGCACGGACGCACCCATATACTCGACGCGCAGTTCGTTGTCTCGTATCGCGCCGGCCAACCGGCCCATGTGCGATGCCAGGTACTTGTGCATGCAAACGGCGGCGACGAAGGCGACGAGCACGGTGACGGCAAAGATCAGGTAGCGCTCGAACTCGGTGCCCGCAATGCGTATCCCGAAAAGCGTCTTTGCCGCGACGTTGAAGCCGTCGGAACTGCCCAACGCGGACGTCTTCACCAGCAGTCCATAGAGAATCATCGAAAAGGCGAGCGAGAGCATGGCGAAGAAGATGTCGCGATACTTGCGCAGCAGCAACCCGAGCAGGGCCGAGCCCACCCCGGTGACCGCAACTGCGGCAAGCAACATGACCGCGATATCCGAGACACCGAACAGGACGTCGAGCGTGCCGGCGGCGTAGGCGCCCAGGCAGTAGTACAACCCGTGGCCGAAAGACACAACACCGGTGCGCATCAGCAACATCATGCCGAGCACCACCATGCCGTAGCACAGCGATACTGTGATAAGGAACATTGCCCAGCGCGGTAGGAGCGGCCCCGCCACAAGCAGAGCAACCAATACGATGGAAAGTATGCGCAAGGTAAGGTCGCGCTTCAAGACTCGTGCGCTTCCCGCGCCATAGATCATATCTTGCGCGCCTCGGGCACACTGAACAGTCCCTTGGGACGCATGATGAGCACGACCGCCATAACGAAATAGATCGCGAACAAGTCGAGTTCAGGCCGGTAGTGAACTGCGGCCGAACGCACCAGCCCGACCAGGATGGCGGCCAGCGCCGCACCGGGCAAACTGCCGAGGCCGCCGATCACCACGACCGCGAAGGCGAGCACGATGGTCTCCGCGCCGATTCCGGGCTGAACCGAAATCATGGGTGCGGTAAGCGCGCCGCCTACGGCGCCGAGCATGGCGCCGACGGTGAAGGTGACGAAATAAACCAGGCCCACATTGATTCCCATCGCCGCGGCCATTTCGCGGTCATGAATGACCGCAACCAGCATTTTGCCGCGGCGCGTCCTGGTGAGCACCCACGCCAAGGTGACGCCGATCAGGACTGCGGCCCCGAACAGCACAAGGTTATAGACCGGATAGGTCAGGTCGCCCACGTCAAAACTGCCGAGCAGACCATACGGTTGGTACAGAAAATAGGGATCGACGCCCCAGGTGAGCTTGATGAAGTCCTCCAGGATCAGGAACACCGCGTAGGTGACCAGCACCAGGACGATTTCATCCTTGCCGTACATGAAACGCAGCAGGCCACGCTCGATCACCGGCCCTGCGACCAGCCCGACCAAAATCGCCGCGAGCAGCATCACGGCGTAACTTCCCATCGGCGCGTGACCCTGGTTGATCCAGTAGCCGGCGAGAGCCGCGGCGCTGTAGGCCCCAAGCGCGTACAGGCTGCCGTGCGCGATGTTAAGGATTTTCATCACGCCGTAAATCAGCGTGAGTCCGACGGCGATGATGAACAGCCACGACGAGTAGATCAGCCCGTCGATGACGACCGCGACCAGCTGGTTCATGCTCGCGGTTCTACCACTTGCCCGGTTTCATCCCCGCCTTGATCCAGTCCAGGCTCTTCACCCCCTCGGGAGGCTGGACGCGCTCCAGCGGGTAGTACTTGATGTTTCCGACCGTGACCTGGCCGTTGACCGTGCGTGTGGTGCCGTAGGCGGTGCCGGTTACCGCCTGATGGCCCTTGCCGAGCTTCATCATGACCTTGCCGGCCGGCGAATCGAAATTGAGAAACTCGAATGCCTTGATCACCTCGTCGGTCGCGGGCGCACCGCCGGCACCGCGCGCTTTCTCGTAGGCCGCCTTCAGTCCCAGAAACGCCATGGCCACGCTGTAGGCCGGATAGTTCGGATAGATTTCGGCGCGCTCTTTGTAGATCTGGCGCAGCCAGTCGTTGAGTGCGCTCTTCTGCGCGTACACGCCATTCGGGCCGCGCGCGCCGACAATGGTGCCGTCGGGCATGTTGCCTGCCAGGCGATGCAGATAAGGTTCGCCCGCCACCAGCACCAGCTGGCTGCGATTGAACAGCCCGCGGGGCGTGGCCTGCAGCATAAAGGCCTCGAGGTCGCCGCCCCAGAGACTGGAATGGATTACGTCAGAGTTCGTTTGCAGCAGGGCAGAGATTTCGGGACCGTATTGCCCGGCGCCGAACTTCGGCATCTGCGACGAAGTTATCTCGGACTCGGGCTTGAGCGTTTCCATCACCGCGGTGAAATCGGCCCACGAATCCTGGCCCCACGCGTAGTTTTGGTTGATGCCGGCAAAACTCTTTACCGCAGGCCGGTTCTCGAGCAGGTACAAGGCGCCCGCTACCGCGTCCATCGTAGCGTGCGAGCGGGTGCGGAATACGTATTTGTAGCCCGCCTCCTCGAAGACGCGCGGCGTGCCGCAGTCGAACAGGATGGTGAGGGTTTTCAATTCTTCCGCTACCGGTGCTACCGCGAGACAGTCGCCGCTGGAGATGTAGCCGATGACGAAATCGACGTTCTGGCGCTCGACCAGGTTGCGCAATTCGGTTACCTGTTTGGTTGCGCCTCCGGCTTCGTCCACGATTGTGAGTTCCAACGGGGTTCCGCCGAATCCCTTCTTGTTGTAGGGCGCGGGCGCCCTTCCGGCATTCAGCGATTCGACAATTGCTTCGGCCGCGATTTTGGCCGGCACGCCGAAGGGCCCTGCCGCCGGGCCGGAGAGGAACGTGACCAAACCAATGCGGATCGGCTTGTCCTGCGCATGGCCGGATGCGCAAACCATGGTCAGCGCCACGCCAGCCAGCACTGCGGCCACCGTTTTCAGGGGTCGAAACAGATTCCCGTCCATGATCTCCTCCCTCGTTTACTTATTGAACAAAACGGTTGCAACGTGCGATGAACCTCGCTGAAACTCTGGATCAGCTTGACCGTCTTCCGAAAGGCTATGCGCCCGCGCGCCGCGATGTCAATCAACCGCGAATTTCGCCGAGCAACGCGTCGATGGCGGCCTGTGCCGGAGCTAGATAAGAGCCGCCGAAAAGATTCAGGTGATTGAGCAAATGGTACAGGTTGTAGAGCTGCTTGCGTACCCGATAACCCGGGTCGAGCGGCCACGCGTCGTCGTAGCCGCGATAAAACGCCGGCGGGAAGCCGCCAAACAACTCGGTCATGGCCAGGTCGGCTTCGCGGTCGCCATAGTACACCGCAGGGTCGAAGATCGCGGGTTCACCGTCCGCGAGGACCGCAGCATTGCCGCTCCACAGGTCGCCGTGCAGGAGCGAAGCTCCCGGCCGATGGCCGGTAAAGAATGCATCGAGTTCGGTGCGCAGCTTGTCTCCCGAGGATTGCAGCCGGCCGCCGTAACCGTTGCGCTGGGCAAGTTGCAACTGGAATCCGATCCGGCGTTCGCGCAGAAACACGATCCAGTCGTCGCACCACTCGTTATGTTGTGGCGTGGAGCCGATAGTGTTGTTCCGTTCCCAGCCGAAGTTCGCGGCGGTACACCGATGCAACAAAGCCAATTGTGCCCCGAGGGCGGACATACCTTTTGTGGTATTGCCGAATTCGAGGTGTTCCAACACGATCCACGAAAAGAACGCATCGGAACCGCAACAAATTGGTACCGGCACGCGTACCGCTTCCGTTGCCGCGAGCTCCTTGAGCCCCGCGAACTCGGCCTGGAACATCTCCAGCCGCGCGGCCAAGTTGAGCTTGACGAAAAAGTGTTGTCCATCGCTGTCGAGCCGGAATGCACGGTTGATCGAACCGCCGCCGGCGGGTTCGGCGCGCGATACCGTAAAAGGCGAGCCGGTGGCGCGGCTGAGATCGGCAGCGATTGCCTGCCAGGTTGTCGAGTCGGGCGCCGTCACAACGCCCAGCCTGCGCGGGATGGGCTAGCGCGCGGCCAGCCAGGCACGGGCGCGGACGATTGCAGCGCGCACCTGGGTCGGCGCGGTACCGCCGACATGAGCGCGCGCGGCGACCGAGCCCTCGAGCGACAGCTTGCCAAGCACCTCACTATCGATAAGCTTGGAGAACTGCTGCAACTGTTCGACGCTGAGTTGCGTGAGGCCCACACCATTTTCAGCAGCGAAACGCACAGCGCGCGCAACCACTTCATGGGCGTCGCGAAACGGCAATCCCTTTCTCACCAGATGGTCCGCCAGGTCGGTTGCCGTGGGGTGACCCTCTGCAAGCGCTGCGCGCATCGCGTCCTTGTTGACGGTGATGCCCCCGACCATGTCGGCATAGATCGTGAGCGCGGCGGTCAGCGTGTCCACCGTGTCGAACAGCGGCTCTTTGTCTTCCTGGTTGTCCTTGTTGTAGGCCAGCGGCTGTCCCTTCATCAGGGTGAGCAGTGCCACAAGGTGGCCGGTGATACGCCCGGTCTTGCCGCGCACCAGTTCCGGCACATCGGGGTTTTTCTTTTGCGGCATCATCGACGAGCCGGTGCAGAACCGGTCGGCGAGCGTGATGAAGCCGAAGCGCGGGTTCATCCACAGGATCAATTCCTCCGAGAGCCGCGACAGATGCGTCATGGTCAGCGCCGCGCAGGCGCAGAACTCGATGGCGAAATCGCGATCCGACACCGCATCGAGCGAGTTCTCGCACACGCCGTCGAAGCCCAGGTCCCGGGCGACGCGCTCGCGATCGATCGGGTACGTCGTGCCGGCGAGCGCCGCGGCCCCCAGAGGCAGCACGTTAAGTCGCATGCGGCAGTCGCTGAAGCGCGTTGCGTCGCGCTTCATCATCTCGAAGTAGGCCAGCAGATGATGCGCGAAACTCACCGGCTGAGCGACCTGCAGATGCGTGTAGCCGGGCATGAGCGTATCGATGTGATGTTCAGCCAGATCGAGCAGGCTTTTCTGGAAGGTGTGGGTCAGCGCAACGATTTCGTCTACAGCCCAGCGCAAGTAGAGCCGGATATCGGTCGCGACCTGATCATTGCGCGAACGCCCGGTATGCAGCCGTTTGCCGGCGTCGCCGACCAGGTCGGTGAGCCGCTTCTCGATATTCAGGTGAACATCCTCCAGATCGACCGACCAACTGAACTTCTCCTGACGGATGTCCCCGAGGATCGTTTTCATGCCGCGTTCGATGTCGGCAAGATCTTTGGCTGGGAGCACGCCGACCGCATGCAGCATGCGCGCGTGAGACAGCGAAGCGACGATATCGAATTCCGCGAGACGTTTGTCGAATAGGACGGACGCGGTATAGCGTTTCACCAGTTCCTGCACCGGTTCGCTGAAGCGGCCGGACCAGACGTTGCCGGCGCCGTACGCGGGTTTTTCCTTGGGTTGCATTAAGGTCTTGCCCTGTTCACAATGACTTGGTTAAGCGCCTGTTCTGCCGTGATTTTTGGCCTGAATCAGCCCATGGCAAGTATAAATCAAAACCGTTACCCGAACCTTCTTCCGAATTTCCGCAATCTGGGCGTCATGTTGCGTTTGATAGTGATCGTCTTTGGGATGACTATCTTTGGAGCAGCACTGAAATCCGCGAACTGGGTCGACATGCACGATCAGTGGCTGAGTATTTCCGCGCTGGCGCAGCCGATGCTCATACTTTCGCTGCTGCTCCTCGGACTCGCTGATCGCTGGCTGCACAGGCTGGATTACCCGCTGGCGGTGGCGGTGATCGTGGCGGTCGAACTTGGAATTGCGTCCCTGGTGGTGATCGCGACCTGGTCGGTGATTACTCCGGGTACGCCCGGGTTGGTGCGCACCGGGTTCTTTACCGCCGTGGCCACGCTGCTCGTGCTTGCCTACTTCAATTTGCGCAGCCGGATGCTGTCGCCGGCGCTGACGGAGGCAAGGTTGCAGGCGTTGCAGGCGCGCATTCGCCCGCATTTCCTGTTCAACAGCATCAATGCGGTCCTGTCCCTGGTGCGTAGCGAGCCGCGTCGCGCCGAGACTGCGCTCGAAGACCTTGCCGACCTGTTTCGAGTGCTAATGGCCGATAACCGCGATCTGGTGCCGCTCGAGCGCGAAGTTGAACTGTGCCGCCAGTACCTCGGACTGGAAACGCTGCGGCTGGGCGATCGCCTGCGTGTTCAGTGGCAGGTCGACAAGATGCCCGCGGACGCGTTGGTACCGCCGCTACTGTTGCAACCGTTGCTGGAGAACGCGGTCTATCACGGCATCGAGCCGTCGATGGAACCCGGGGTCATCAGCATCCAGATCTCCAGCGATCGCGACCGGATGCAGATGTTGTTGAGCAATCCGTTCCGCGAGACGGGCAGCCATCACAGCGGCAACAAGATGGCGCTCGCAAACATAAGGGAGCGGCTGTCACTGCATTTCGACGCCGAAGCCAGCCTGCAAACCCGCACCAGCGACGGACACTACGAAGTGCGCATCACACTTCCGTACGTGAGGGAGAAAGCGTGAGCAAGCATCCGCAGTCCTTGCGTGTGGTGATTACCGACGACGAAGCGCCGGCGCGCAGCCGCATCAAGGACCTTCTGGAGGATTGCGCCGGCAGCTTTCCGCTCGAGCTCGCGGGGGAAGCCGCGAGCGGTCGCGAGCTCCTTGCGCTTCTCGAGGAAACCCCTGCCGACGTGGTGATTCTGGACATTCGCATGCCGGAAATGGACGGTCTCGAAGTGGCCCAGCACATGCTGAAGCTGCCCGAGCCGCCGTCGGTGATCTTCACCACGGCCTATAGCGACCACGCCTTGAAAGCCTTCGAGCTGCACGCGGTGGACTATCTTCTGAAGCCGATCCGGCTGCGGCGGCTGCACGACGCGCTTACACGAGTGCGCGCGATAACGCCACTGCGGTTCGACGTTTTGCAGCAGATCACGCCGGACGCGCGCACCCATCTCTCGGTACAGGAGCGCGGCAAGGTGGTGCTGATTCCGGTGCCGGAAATTCTCTACCTGCGCGCCGAGTTGAAGTACGTGACCATTCGCACCGTCCTGCGCGAGTTCCTGCTGGAAGAGCCGCTATCGAAACTCGAACAGGAGTTTGGCGATCAGTTTGTCCGTATCCACCGCAGCTGCCTGGTGGCGAAAGCGCAAATCGCCGGTTTTGAGAGGGAAGGCGGCGGCGATGGCGAGGCACGATGGGTGGTGACGCTGGCCGGGCTCGATGAAAAACTGCCGGTCAGCCGCCGCCAACAGCATATCGTCAAGGAACTGGGGCGCACCGTTCTATGAACGCGCGTTACTACCCAATGTTCCTTTTGCTGATCGCTGGAACAGCATCCGGCGCACAGGCTATCGAATCGCTCGGCTCGCGGCTTTCCGATCTCGACCGCACACTGTACTCCTGCTCCGGGAACGGCGCGCTTACCCTGTGCAGAGCAGGAGGCAAGTCCCTCGAGCATCTGGGTTTTCCGGTTCTGGGGACAACACTCGAGTACCGCGGAGGCGTTCTGAATTGTACGACGGTGATTTTCGACGAGGCGCGCTTTTCCGAAGTCGAAGACCGCCTGACGGTGCGGTACCAAGCGCCCGAGGTTCATGACGAACAGTTGCGCAGCGGCATGGCAGGTTCAATCGTCAACCGGGTGCGCGTCTGGCGCAGCGGCGGAAACGTGGTGATGCTGGAACAATTTTCCGGGAAGATCACCAGTTCGGCGCTTCGCTATCTGACGACGGACGGCTACCGGGAACTCATGCGGGCCCGCGATGCCGTGCGCGTTCGCGGCACACGCGATCTCTAGGGCGGGGTCTGATCAAGTGCCGCTGAAAGCGGCGAAGAATTGACCTATTATTCGAAAACAGGCTCAGATACTCTTCAACCCGGAAACAAGGAAATGAACAATGGCTGCTGATCTTGGCATCAAGGAGAAGGACCGGTTACAGATCGTCAATGGTTTGTCAAAATTGCTGGCCGACACCTACACGCTGTACCTGAAGACCCACAATTTTCACTGGAACGTTACTGGTCCAATGTTCCAGACGCTGCATCTGATGTTCGAAACCCAGTACACCGAGATGTGGACCAACGTCGATCTGATTGCGGAGCGCATCCGCTCGCTGGACGCCCCGGCGCCCGGCACGTACGCACAGTTCACCAAGCTCGCCTCGATCAAGGAAACAGCCGGCGTGCCCAACGCCCAGGACATGATCAAGATCCTGCTTGCGGGCCACGAAGCGGTCGCGCGTACTGCGCGCAGGGTTTTTCCTGCTGCCGAGAGCGGCAACGACCAGCCGACCATGGACCTTCTGACCCAGCGCATGGAAGTCCACGAAAAGACAGCTTGGATGCTCAGAAGCCTCTTGGAGAAATAGTCGGACTAGAATGCATTCAAGCCTTCTTTCATTGGAGGCCAATGCGCATAGCGCGTTATGCCGGAACCACAAGACGGCATGGATGCTGCGCAGTCTGCTGAAGAAGTGACGCGCTCGTGGCGACAGGCCCAGGCCGGTTGCGGAAGTAGAGTTCTTGGGGCCGCCATGCGAAGGTGACCCTAGTTGCCGTGCTCGTGGATCCAAACCCTTGTCGCCTACCCAGAGTCCTCCGACCCGAATCGTTATCGCCACCCGCGAAAGCGCGCTTGCACTCTGGCAGGCGCGCCACATCGAAGGGCGCTTGCGTGCGCTTTACGCCGGAGTCGAGACGAAATTGTTGGGCGTAACCACGCAGGGCGATCGCATACTCGACGCTTCCCTTGCCAAACTTGGTGGCAAGGGATTGTTCGTGAAGGAACTGGAGTCGGCGCTCGAATCCGGCGAGGCGGATATCGCGGTGCATTCGATGAAAGATGTGCCAATGGACCTGCCGGCCGGGTTCACGATCGCCGCCATTACGAAGCGCGAAGACCCGCGCGACGCATTCGTCTCCAATGGTTACCGCGACCTGGAGAGCCTGCCACCTGGTAGCCGCGTCGGCACTTCCAGCCTGCGGCGTGAAAGCCAGTTGCGCGCGCGTTTTCCGCACCTCAAGGTCGAGCCGTTGCGCGGCAACGTGCAGACACGCTTGAGCAAACTCGATGCGGGAGGGTATTCCGCGATTATCCTGGCGGCGGCTGGACTCAAGCGCCTAGGCTTGTCTGCCCGCATCGCCTGTCTGCTTACGCCCGAGCAGAGCCTGCCGGCGGCAGGCCAAGGCGCGCTCGGCATCGAGTGCTGCGTGCAACGCAATGACTTGGTCGCGGCGATCGCGCCGCTTGACGATCCCCCGACACGTTGGTGCGTGGAGGCCGAAAGGGCGGTGAGTCGCGAGCTTGCGGGAAGTTGCCAGGTACCCCTGGGCGCATATGCCGAGTTGACCAACGGAGGGGCCAGGCTGCGCGGCTTCGTTGCCAGTCCCGACGGCGTGCGCATCGTCTGCGACGAGGTCGCAGGCTCGGCGGCGGGCTCACCTGCCGATTTTGGCAGAGGTCTTGCCGCGCGCCTGATTGCCAAGGGTGCGCGCGAAATCCTTGCGGCGCTGGCCGGATAGCAGGCGTGCCCGGAACGGGAGACAAGCAGCCCCTGTCGGGCATCGGTGTCCTGGTAACCCGCCCCGAGCATCAGTCGCTGCGATTGGCCGATCTGATTCGCGGGCTCGGCGGCGAACCGCTGCTGTTTCCCGCGATGGAGATCGTGCCCCAACCGGATGCGGCGACTGCGCCGGTACTGAAACGGCTGGCACAGTTTGATCTTGCGGTATTCACCAGTTCGAACGCGGCAAGGCTGGCGATGCCGCGCATCGAGAAGGCGGGCGGTGTGCCCGCTGGGCTTTACATTGCCGCGCTGGGTCCGGGAACCGCGGCCGAGTTGAAAAAATTCGGTGTGCGCGAGATGATCACGCCGGAAGCGGAATTCGACAGCGAGGCTTTGCTCGAGGCGTTGTCGGGGCTGCAGGTTGCCGGGAAGAGTGTGGTGGTCTTTCGCGGGCAGGGCGGGCGCGAGTTGCTCGGTGAGTCGCTGCGTCTGCGTGGCGCCCAGGTCGAATACGTGGAATGTTACCGGCGCGCAAGACCCCGGCGTGACCTGGCAGAAATGATGCCATTGTGGCAGCAGGGCAGCCTTCGGGCCTGCGTGGCCACCAGCTCGGAAATCGTGATCAACCTCTTCTACATGGCCGGAGAGGCAGGCCGGCCGTGGTTGTGCCAGACTCCAATGTTCGTATCCCATCCGCGCGTGGCCGCGACGGCGTTTGCATCGGGTGTCCACATGGTTTTCGTCGCCGGCACCGGAGACGAAGCGCTGGCGTCGGGATTGGAGACCTGGTTTGCGAGACTGCGCCGGGTCCTGCGCGCTAGCTGACCGTCAATTCTGGGAAATATGGCCGATCCAACAACCGAACAGCAAACCAACGCCGAAATACGGCGTGCGCCAAAGCCGCAGCGACGTTCGCGAATTGGCGTCCTCGCGCTGTTGCTCGCGTTGGCTGCGATTGCGCTGACCGCATTGCACTGGTACGACGCGCGCAAGCGCTTCGACGAACTCCGGCAGGACATGGCCAGGCGCTTTGCCCAAGCCGATTCCCATGGCCGCGAAACTCGGTCGCTGGCGAGTCAGTCGCGCGACGAATTGCGCGACGTGGTGGCGCGGATCGGACAGCTCGAAGCGCGTATGGTCGAAACCCAGAACCAGCGTCTGGCACTCGAATCGCTCTATAGGGATTTTTCGGGCAGCCGCGACCAATGGGTCCTGGCCGAAGTCGAGCAGGCACTGCTTATCGCCAACCAGCAACTCCAGCTTGCAGGCAACGTCAAGGTTGCGCTGACCGCGCTGGAGACGGCCGATGCACGTCTGGCGCGCCTGGATCGTCCGCAGTTGACCGCATTGCGGCGGGTAATCAACCAGGATATCGAGCGGCTCAGGGCCGCGCCATACGTGGATGTGGTCGGCATGGCGCTGCGCTTGGACAACGTGATGACGGCAGTGGATGCGCTGCCTCTGGCCATGGAACAACGGCTGCTGCCGCCAAACGATGCGTCTGCGTCGGCGAGCCCCGGTTTCTGGACCAATCTGTGGCACGAAACCCTACAGGATCTGCGTCGGCTGGTGCGCATCCAGAATGCTGAAAAGCCGGACGCGCCACTGCTGTCCCCCGAACAGGCTTTCTTCCTGCGCGAGAATCTGAAGCTGCGCTTGCTCGGGGCACGGCTGGCGTTGCTGGCGCGCGACGAAACGAGCTTCAAGACCGATCTCGGCGCGGCGTCGGATTGGCTCCAACGCTATTACGACGCCGACAGCAAACCGGTCGTTGCCGCGTTGTCCACGGTGAAGCAGTTGGTGCAATCGGAGGTGGGTATTGAAGTTCCGGACATCTCCGCGAGCCTCGATGCAGCGCGCAATCTCAGGATTGTCCGCGAGCGTACTGTGCGCTGAGCTACTCGCAATCCGATGCAGAGGACAGACTGATGCGGGGTTTGTTTTGGGTAGTCGGAATTTTTGCAATCGCCGTCGGCGTGGTGCTCGCGGCGCGCTACAACAACGGCTACGTATTGCTGGTACTTCCCCCCTGGCGCGCCGAACTTTCGCTCAATCTGGCGCTGCTCATTGCAGCACTGGCCGTCGTAGCCGCGTACCTGGCAATGCGCGCGATCATCGTTTCCATCGCCATGCCGAGCCGGGTGCGGGCTTACCTCAAGCGCCGCAACCAAACCAGGGCGCGCGCCACTTTCAACGAGGCCCTCGTCAATTTCTTCGAAGGTCGTTTCGGCAAGGCGGAAAAGGCGGCCGCTGCGGCGCTCAAGGCGGGTGAGTCGCCAACCCTTTCCGCCATTCTGGCTGCGCGCGCCGCACACGGCATGCGGGCGTTTTCCACCCGTGACAATTACCTGGCCAAGGCCGCTGACAGCGATCCAGTCGAAGATAGCATGCGATTGATCGCGCAGGCGGAGATGTTGCTGGATGAGCGCCGTTACCACGACGCGCTCGATGTCCTGAAGCGGCTGCCAGAGAGCCACACCGCCGCGTTACGGCTGGAATTGCGCGCGCAGCAGATGGCAAAAAACTGGGACCGCGTGCTGGCGCTGATTCCGCAGCTGGAAAAACGCAAAGTGTTCGAAAAGCCGGTGGTCTCGCAACTGCGCCGCCATGCGATCATCGAGAACCTGAAGCTCAAGGCACTGGACGGCAAGGCGCTGCGAGAGTACTGGGACAAGCTCCCGGCGCAGGACCGGCAGGAGCCGCGCATCGCCGCAGCCGCTGCACGGTGCTTCGTCGATCTTGGCGGGTGCGCGGAAGCGCATCGTATCGTCGAGGAAGGAGTCGAACGGATCTGGGACCAGGGACTGCTTGCGCTATATTCCGAATGCTTGGGGGAAGATGTCCGGCTCCAGTTGGAACGTGCCGAAAAGTGGTTGCACGCGCATCCCCGCGATGCGGTGCTGTTGCTGACGCTTGGCAGGCTGTGCGCTCACCAGGGCTTGTGGGGCAAGGCGCACAGTTACCTCGAAGCAAGCCTGTCGATCGAGCCCACGCACTCGGCGCACCTGGAGCTGGCGCGCCTGCTGGAGCGCGAAGGCAAACTCGAACAGGCTGCGACCCAGTACCAAAAGGCGCTCGAGGTCACGCTTGGCCAGTTGAAGCACTACGGGGGCGGGCGTAGGCAGCCGGTGCTCTGATTTCGTGCGTCGGATTGCAGTCCCGCACCGCGAAATCCGACAACAGGACATTTGATGAATGCACCCGGCCAGAACCCGGACCCGGCGGTTGCGGACAAGGAATCGCCGCTGCGCGAGGATATTCGCCTCCTCGGGCGCATACTTGGCGACACCCTGCGTGAGCAGGAAGGCGAGGCGGTTTTCGATCTCATTGAGCGCACCCGGCAGAACGCGATCCGGTTCCGGCGCGACCGCGACCCTGGCGCCAGACGCGAACTTGAGACCACGCTCAATAGGCTCGACCCGGTGCGAACCATCGCGGTCGTGCGGGCGTTCAGTTTCTTTTCGCAACTTGCCAACATCGCCGAGGATCAGCATCACAATCGCCGCCGTCGCGCGCATTTGATAGCGGGTTCGCCGCCGCAGGAAGGAAGCGTCGCCTTGGCCCTTGCCCGCGGCCACGATGCGGGGTTGCCGGCGAAGAAGGTCACGGAGTTCTTCCGCGACGCGCTCATCTCACCGGTGCTGACCGCGCATCCCACCGAAGTGCAGCGCAAGAGCATTCTCGATTGCCAGCTGGAGATCGCCCGCCTCCTCACCGAACGGGATCGCATGCAGCTCACGCCCGATGAACTGGTGCGGAACGAGGAGGAGTTGCGCCGCGTGGTACTGACTCTGTGGCAGACCCGGGTCCTGCGTGAGCTGCGGCTGACAGTGAATGAGGAGATCGAGAACGGCTTGTCGTACTACCGGTACACTTTCCTGCGGCAACTTCCGCGACTGTACGCGGAGATCGAGGACTTGCTGGCGCATCAAGGGTTCGGGCGCGCGCCGCTTGCCGCTTTTCTGAAACTGGGGAGCTGGATCGGCGGAGATCGCGACGGTAATCCTTACGTGACTGACGAAGTAATGCGCCGTGCGCTGGCACGTCAGTCCGCGACCGCGATGGATTTTTATTTCGAGGAAATCCATCGGCTTGGCGGCGAACTTTCCCAGTCGGTTCGCATCGTCGAAACCACGCCCGAGCTCGAGAACCTGGCGGCGCAGTCGCCGGACACTTCGGAACATCGTCGCGACGAGCCCTATCGGCGCGCTCTCACCGGCATCTATGCTAGGTTGGCCGCGACTTCGCGGCTGCTCGATCATCACAGCCCCGATCGCCGTGCGATCGCCGAGGCACCGCCGTATCGGGATAGTGCGGAATTTGCACACGACCTGGCCGTGCTAGCCGATTCGCTGGCGGCCAACGGATCGGAACGCGTGGCGCGCGGGAGGCTGCGTGGCCTGCACCGTGCCGCGGTCATTTTCGGGTTCCACCTGGCGCCCCTCGACATGCGCCAGCACAGCGGCGTACACGAGCAGGTGGTGGCCGAACTGTTCGCTCTCGGAGCGCGCCGCGAGGGTTATATCGCCTTGCCGGAGGCGGAACGCCGCGCCTTGTTGCTTGAGGAATTGAGGCTGCCGCGGTTACTGCGCTCGCCCTACCTTGCCTACCGCGAAGAAGTGCGCAAGGAGCTCGACATCCTCGATGCCGCGGCGGATATGCATCGCCGCTATGGCGCTGCGGCATTGCCGAACTACATCATCTCCAAGGCCGACAGCGTCAGCGACCTGCTCGAGGTCGGAGTGTTGCTGAAGGAAGTCGGACTGCTCCAGCCTGGCGACAGGCCACGTCTGGACGTCAACATCATTCCGCTTTTCGAAACCATCGCTGACCTGCAGGGTTGCGGCGCGATCATGGACCAGTTGTTTTCGGTGCCTTACTACCGTGCGCTATTGGCGAGCCGGAGCAATGTTCAGGAGGTGATGCTCGGCTACTCCGACAGCAACAAGGACGGGGGCTTCCTTACCGCAAACTGGGAGTTGTACAAGACGGAAGTCGAACTGGTGGAAGTGTTCGCGCGCCATGAAGTCGAATTGCGCCTTTTTCACGGCCGCGGGGGTTCGGTTGGCCGCGGCGGCGGACCAAGTTACCAGGCAGTGCTGGCGCAGCCCCCGGGCAGCGTTGCGGGCCAGATCCGAATTACCGAGCAGGGCGAGGTAATCGCCAGCAAATATTCCGATCCCGACATCGGCCGGCGCAACCTGGAAACGCTGGTGGCCGCTACATTCGAGGCCACGCTGCTTGAACCTGCCGGCACGGTGAGCGCGGCTTACCTCGAAGTGATGCAGGAGCTGAGCGCAAGGGCATTCTCTGTGTACCGGAGCCTGGTTTACGAGACACCGGGTTTCGTGCAATTCTTCCGCAGCGCGACCCCGATCATGGAGATTGCGGACCTGCACGTCGGAAGCCGCCCGGCTTCACGCAAGAAGTCCGACCACATCGACGATCTGCGCGCGATCCCTTGGGTTTTTTCCTGGTCCCTGTCGCGGATGATGCTGCCGGGATGGTATGGATTCGGTGCTGCGATGGAGGCGCTGGCGACGCGCAAGGGGGACGGCGGCCTGGAACTCCTGCGCGAGATGTACTGCGATTGGCCTTTCTTCCGCACGTTGCTGTCGAACATGGACATGCTGCTGGCAAAAAGCGACATAAACATCGCTTCGCGCTACGCCGAACTGGTCACGGACGGGGAATTGCGCGAGCGCATCTTCACTCGCATTCAAGATGAGTGGCACCGTACGGTTCGCTGGCTGCTGTCTATTACCAGGCAAAAGGAACTACTGGAGACCAACCCGGCGTTGTCGCGCAGCCTGCGTAACCGCTCGCCCTACATCGACCCGCTCAACCACCTTCAGGTCGAGTTGCTGCGCCGCTACCGTTCCGGGGAAACCCATGAGCGCATCAAGCGCGCGATCCTGATGACCATCAACGGCATCGCCGCCGGTCTCCGCAATAGCGGTTAACAAGCCTTAGGCATTTGCAGGCTTGGGATCGACGGACGGAGTAAAGGCGTCTGAATAGAACTCGTCCTCAGGCAGGGAGCACCGCGTGGTGAAGTCCTGGTGCGCCGATTCCACCACCACGGGAGCGCCACATGCGTAGACCTGATAACCGCTCATATCGGGGAAGTCTTCCATGACGGCGCGGTGCACGAAGCCGCCGCGCCCGCCCCAGTTGTCCTCAGGAAGCGCGTCCGAGATCACCGGGATGAAGCTGAAATTGTCGTGCTCCTGCTGCCATCTTGCGGCGAGCTCGCCCATGTAGATGTCGACCGGCCGGCGTCCGCCCCAGTACAGCACCATCTGGCGGGTGGTTTCGAGATGGAAGGCGTGTTCGATGATGCTCTTGATCGGCGCGAAACCTGTGCCGCTCGCCACGAAGATAATCGGCCTGTCGGAATCCTCGCGCATGAAGAAAGTGCCCAGAGGCCCTTCGAAGCGCAGGATGTCTTTTTCCTTCATCCTGTTGAACACGTAGTCGGTGAATGCGCCGTTGGCCATGTTGCGCACGTGCAACTCGAGGAATTCGTCGTCATGCGGCGGGTTGCCCATCGAGTAGGAACGACGCTTGCCGTCCTTCAACAGAATATCGATGTATTGCCCTGCCAGGAATTGCAGACGCTCGTTCGCCGGCAGCTTCAGTCTGAGCACGATCACGTCGGGAGCGACCTTGCGCATTTCCTGAACCCGGCAGGGAAGCTTGCGTATCACCAGCTGGCCGACGCCGCTGATTTCGCGTGCCTCGATTACCAGGTCGGTCAACGGCTTCGCCTGGCAAAACAACGCCAGTCCCGCCTTCTTCTCGAAGTCCGCAAGGACGTGCGGCTGCGGATTGCCATAGTCCACTTTTCCCTCGAGGATTTTGCCCTTGCAGGAACCGCAGGCACCATTGCGGCACCCATAGGGAAGGGTGAAGCCTTCGCGCAGCGCAGCGGCAAGCACGGTTTCGCCGTCGCCGACGGTGAAAGCGTGATTACTCGGTTTGATCGTGACCTGATGGGGCATGGCGGCTGACAGACGCTGGGGTCGGGGCCCGGGTTAAAATGCTGGCATGAGAAGATTGTTGATCATAGGCTGCGGCGACGTTGGACTGCGCATGGTGCGCGCCCTGCGGAGGCGTTGGCGCATCTATGCGCTAACACATTCGGAAAGCCGGCATGCGCTGTTGCGTGCCGAAGGAATCGTTCCGGTGGCTGGAGATCTGGATTGTCCGGAGACGCTGGATCGCCTTTCCGGCTTGGCGCAGGACGTGGTGCATTTCGCCCCGCCGCCCGGATCGGGAACGCGTGACACGCGCACCGCCAATCTGGTTCGGGCTCTGGCAAAGGGGCGCAGTCTACCACAGCGAATGGTGTATATCAGCACCAGCGGCGTCTACGGAGATTGCGGCGGCGCGGTGGTGTACGAGACGCGGCGGGCGAAGCCCTCGAGCGATCGCGCGTGGCGTCGCCTCGATGCCGAGCGGCAGTTGCGTGCATGGGGAGTGGAGACCGGTGTGCATGTCAGCATCCTGCGCGTACCGGGGATCTACGCCGCAGAGCGCTTGCCGCTTGCGCGACTGAGGGCTGGCACGCCGGCGCTTGAAACGGAGCAGGATCCGTTTACAAATCACATCCATGCCGATGACCTGGCCCGCACTGTGATCGCTGCATTGAGCCGCGGTCGCGGTGGCCGTGCGTACAACGCTTCCGACGACTCCAGGATGAAAATGGGCGAATATTTCGACTTGGTCGCGGACCAGTTCGGTCTGCCGCACCCGCCTCGGATCAGTCGCGAAGTCGCGGACCGGGAGGTTCCAGGAAATGCGCTGTCGTTCATGCGCGAATCCCGGCGCCTTGCCAACCACCGTCTGAAAAAAGAGTTGCGGGTGACGCTGCGCTATCCGTCGGTCACGCAGGGCGTCATTGCCGCGCGGGCGCGATTGGCGTGAACAACGGATCCGCCGCGGCCGGCGCGACTTGACTGCCCGGAGTACTTTCCCTTGGAGAAAGCGGCGTGTGGCACCGGCGGCGATGTCATCGTGGTGTTGACTAATCTGCCGGATCTGGCGGCGGCCCGGAACCTTGCGCAGTTTTTGGTGGAGCAACGGCTTGCCGCCTGCGTCAACGTGCTGGCCGAATGCTCATCCGTCTATCGCTGGCGGGACGGGATAGAGACGGCGACTGAAATACCGGTGCTGATCAAGACGGTGGCTTCCTGTTATCCACGCGTCGAAGCCGCGATCCGCGCCAACCACCCCTATGAACTTCCCGAAATCGTGAGTGTCCCTGTGGTGGCCGGTCTGAGCGAATATCTGAGCTGGGTCGCTGCCGAATCCACCGCCGAATAACGACTCTTCCCAGGAAAATGAACCTGCGCACCGCGGCAAGATTTCTTACCGGTTTGCTGCTGACGGCGTGTGCACTTACATCGGCCGCTGCTGACGAACTTCTGGCGCCGGAGCAGGCATTCCGGTTTTCGGCGAGGCTCGTCGAACCGGGCCT
>DATENC010000007.1:0-6600 GCA_035275265.1 Burkholderiales bacterium
ATCGTTGCGCTCGTGGGCGCCGCTGCCCGAGACGTTGTTGTCGCCCGGTTCCGTGTGCAGGCGCAGGCCGGTTCCACCATCGCGCCCGACGCTTACGACCGTCGCGCGGTTCGTCCCGGCTTTTTGCTCCACCCACCACACGCCGTCATTGGACATTCCGTCACCCGAGCCAGCCCGAAACGGATTCGTTGGGAACGTAGCGACGAATAACGCCGTTCCGGGAACAGGCGGCGGCGATCCTGTCCCTAACGTCTTCACCGAGACCGCTGTCGGCGTCCAGCCCGAATAGTTGGAAGCATCAAAGGCAAGCACGCGGTAGTTGTATGTGGTGCCCGCGGCCAGCCCGGTGTTCTGGAACCATGTGTTAGCGGTCGTGCCGATCATCGTGTCGTTACGGAAAACCTGGTAACCCCGGACACCGACGTTGTCGGTCGAGGCATTCCAGCTCAGATTGATTTGACTCGAGGAAACGGCCGTTCCCGTAAGTCCGGTGGGGATGGAAGGATCGGTGGTGTCGGGCCCGCTGGGAGAACCCAACGTCCTCACCGAAACCGCTGTCGGGGTCCAGCCCGAATAGTTGACAGTATCAAAGGCAAGCACACGGTAGCTGTATGTTGTGTTCGCGGCCAGTCCGGTGCTCTGGAACGATGTAGTCGTAGTCGTGCCGATCATAGTGTCGTTGCGGAAAACCTGGTAACCCCTGACGCCGACGTTGTCGGTCGAGGCATTCCAACTCAGATTGATCTGAGTGGAGGAAACGGCCGTTCCCCTAAGTCCGGTGGGGATGGACGGATCGGTGGTATCGGACGCGGCGAACGCGGACGCGAATGGGGATACGGTCGGACCGGTGGGATCGGAGGGCGCGGTTGCGTCGGATTTGAGAAGGATAGCAGCGTCATGGCTCTTCAGAGCGATCGTCGTCACGTTCGCGATGGAACTCGGCGGCGACTGCAGATTTTCGTGCGTAAGGCGCTTGCTCGTCTGCGGCAGACTCACCGATGACACGTCGAATGCGCTCGGGTTGACGTATACATAGCCCTTCTCGAACTCCCGCCAGTAAACTTTCGCCGAACCAATGGTACTCACGGCATAAGGCCCGATAGCCTTGCCCAGGTCGATTTTGTCGTACTCCTCGTGCCACCAGATCTTGTCGTAGCCGCTGCTACCGCTGAACATGAAGTGGGTGTTGTTGAGCTGGTCGTTCTTGCCGAGCAGGAAGGAGCTCAGCGAGTACCAGAGAGTCTGCCAGTAGGTGACCGGCTTGCCGAAATTGTCCGTTCCACTTTGGCCCTCGAGGAGCTTGGTGTGGCTGAGCATGGCGACTTTGGAGTTCTTGATCGCGCCCATGATGTCAACTTGGCGCTTCCATTCCGTTTCGTCGAAGAACTGCGTATTCGCACTTCCCCATTGGACGGCGAAGGCGCCTTCCTCTAGCAGCACGTCGGGTGGGCTGGCGCTGTTGTCCAGGCTCTTCCAGGCGGCACTGCCATCGACCGTTCTGGTTTCGCCTCTGTTGCACCAGAGTTTTTGGCCGACTCCGTGCAACCCGCTGGTTATCGCGCCGGCGAAGGAATTCATGGCAGCGGACCAGGTTGCGTTAGTGGAATACCATGCGGATGTCTGGTTATACCTTCCCGAACCTGCGGAGGTCAGGCAGTTGTCTGCGAACACACCATCCGCGACCCACGGCTGATTGACGATGTCGGCCTTGACAGCTGCCAGCCAGTAGGCCTGATAAGCGGCGGAGCCGAAGTCCATGAGATACCAGTAGCGATTGGCCGCCGAGTTCGAGGTGAACAAGTTGTATATGCGTTTGCCCGAAGCATCGAGCTGGAACAGTCCGGGGTTGTTACCGTTGAGGCTGCCCTGCGGATGGCCTCGCGAGACGTTATGCCGGCCGAGGCCGTTGAGGTTCACCTGGGCTGCGCCATCGAGATGGCTGGGCGCTTCGGCTGCCATCTCGTAGAGGTAGATCTGCGCGTTGGGATTCAAAGACTTGATGGCGGCCCAGGTATTGGGGCCGATGCTGTTGTAGCGCATGCGTTCGATGTCGATAAGATCGAACTTCGCGAGCTTTGCCGCATCAGCGGCGACCAGAGCGGGACCTCCACCGTGGTAGAGCAGGAAGGTCGGAATGAATTTCGTCGGAGCCGTCTGAGCCGCCACAGGTAAGGCTGCGGCCATCAAGAATGCGATGGCGCCAGCGCGTATTACACTGGCGGCGCGATAAATGGCGGCGGAGAGTGAATATGTGGAATGAGCGCTGTTCGCTTCCGGGCGTGAACGGCAGTACAGCCGAAAACCCCCAGATTCCGATCGAGCATTATTGAGGCGAGGCAAAGGCGTGAAGCGGTTCATTTGAAGTCCTCAAAATTCAACCGCCGCAAATAAGCAATGGCTATGCCATTACAGAAATATCATTTAAATCAGATAGTAAATGTGATGCGTGTAGCAATATTACTACAGTTCTGTAGTTGTAAAGCGACAAATGTATCGGCGCGGCGGTCAAGGGCTTGTTAGCGTTGAGAAAAAGTTGTCGCCGGTTTGCGCGACCTTCAAAGATTTCGAGACTTCGTTACGGCGGGCCGTCCGCGTAATCCATTGTTATGGCAGCAGAATGGAAAACTGTGGCCGGCGAGCCAACGCGCGATATTTGCGATGCCTGATGCGAGTGGAAACGCGAATCAGGCGGGCATCCCGTCTACGAACTAAAACGGAACTGCCTCACCCAGTCGGTGGACAGTCATCCGGCCGATGACCACGGTTGCTTCGAAGGCCGCCAATACTGACCTCGGACAAACCGTCGTGCGTGCTGTCAAGTGCGCGGCAGACGGAAATCCAAACACGGCACGGAGTCGCTCTTTCTTGCCAACGTGGCCCCTTTGGGCCATGTCTTTGTACCCGCAACGGCCTTGCTTCGAGCCTTCGGTCCTGCGACAGTGATGGGAAAAGCAAGGTGCAGCGTTCATGAGCCCCGGCATTCATGTACGCACGTCATTCAGTGCGTTGTTCTTGCACGCTGTCCGCAATAGCGGAACTGCGTTTCGCTGACTGCGCGCCTGATTCGAAGCATGCAATCAGGGGTGAATTCCGATCCTCCGTGAGGGAAGCTTGAAATGTAATGTCCTGGTCGTCGAGGACGATCCCCCGTCGCTAGCTGCGTTGCGTGAACTGCTCGATGGCCCGGATCGCGACATCGTCCTTGCCAAGTCGGGGGACGAAGCCCTGCGTTGCGTCCTGAAAACCGATTTTGCCGTCATACTTCTGGACGTGAGCATGCCGGACATGGATGGCTTTGCGACCGCAAGGCTGATTCGAGAACGCGAAAGCTCCCGGAATATCCCGATAATTTTCCTGACGGGTGCCGACCAGGACGCTGATTCCAGCTTTCGCGGTTACGAAGTGGGAGCCGTTGACTATCTGGTCAAGCCGATAGTGCCGGAGGTTCTCAGTTCAAAAGTATCGGTCTTTATCGACCTTTACCGGTACAACGCGGGGCTAACCCGGGAAATCACCGAGCGCAAGGCGATCGAGGACGACCTGCGAAGAGCGCAGGAGCGACTGCATGCGTTTGCGGCGCACATCGAATCCGTGCGCGAGGATGAACGTACCCGCCTTGCGCGCGAGTTTCATGACGAACTCGGCCAGGCACTGACGGGGCTGAAAATGGACCTGTCCTGGCTAGAAAAGAGGCTCCCCAAGGAACTCGAGGCGGCAGCCGTCAGGTTGCAATCGATGTTTGGACTCGTCGACGCGACCATTCAAACGGTGCGAAGAATCTCTTCGGCGCTAAGACCCCAGGTGCTGGATGACGTCGGGCTGGTTGGCACCCTCAAATGGCAGGCAAGGGAATTTCAGGTTCGCACTGGCATTCGCTGCAAAGTTGACTTGCCCGTGGAGGAACTCGCTCTGGACCAGGCAAAGTCAACCGCAGCTTTTCGCATTTTTCAGGAGGCCCTTGCCAACGTGGCACGCCATGCCGGAGCGACGCGTGTGGACATAAGCTTGCGGGTGAACGCCGATCATTTCATACTGAAGATCGCCGACAACGGGCGGGGGATGTCGCAGGCGGACCTCCGCAACCCGAAATCGCTCGGCGTTCTTGGAATTCGGGAACGCGCGTTTCTTCTTGGGGGTAATGTTGAAATCGAAGGCAAAGGTGGCAAGGGAACAACGGTCACGCTTTCAATCCCGCATCGATCGGCAGCCAACGCGCCTTCCGCGGCGATGCGTCCTAGCGGCGTTCCTGGCATGTGAGAATCCTGGCCCGCATGTGCCGCACTTGCGGGAGGTCGTGGAACGATGAATATCCTTATTGCAGACGATCACACGGTGGTTCGGCAGGGATTGAAGCAAATTCTCGCCGCAGAGCCTGACATGCTCGTAGTCGGCGAAGCCAAAAATGCCGCAGAAACCCTTGAGCTCGCCCGGAATCTGGAGTGGGATGCGCTCATTCTCGACTACTCCATGCCCGACGGAAACGGCTTGGTCCTGCTCAAGGAGATCAAGCAGTCTCACCCGCGGCGTCCGGTGCTCATTCTGAGCATGCATCCGGAAGATGCCATCGCCATTTCCGTGCTGCGCGCCGGTGCAGCGGGCTACATCAACAAGGAGTGCGCGTCGGAGGAGCTCACGGTAGCCATCAGGAAAGCCGTCAGCGGTAAGAAGTACGTCAGCGCATCGTTGGCTGAAAAGTTGGCCCTCGAACTGGAAGGCGGCTCGCAAGCATCTCCGCACGAATCTCTGTCTGACCGCGAGTATCGCGTCATGTGGATGATTGCGTCCGGAAAGTCGATCACAAACATCGCCGAGGAATTGTTTCTGAGTCCCAACACGATCAGCACGTACCGGATCCGCATCCTCAAGAAGCTCAACCTCGAGACCAATGCGGATCTGGTCCGCTACGCCATCAAGCATCGGCTCATGGAGTAACCGGGCAGGTTTCCCCAGGCAAACACGCAGCTTTGCCAACCCACCGCGGGTCAGTCGCGGTAGTCGTTCGACTACAACAAATTCGTAGTTTCTCTAAACGAAAATCGCATTTCGGCTATAGCGATGCGTCGCGCTGAGGGCTACGCTTCCTATCCTGTGGAAATCCATCTGTCGATTTCGATATCAAGGGCAACACTTCGGCGGCAAACATGCTGGGATCCGATGACTAATACGCTGTCAGGACCGCCAAAGCGGCAACACGAGCAGTATCCATCGCGTAAAGCCGCGTTCGCACGTGAGGCGTCGGGCGCAATACCGGAACGAGTCGTCTCAAGGTCAAGGGCAGTCTTCCCATCCAGCCGCGGGGAAAGCGTCGGACCCAACGTGCCCATCATCAATACCGAAATCAAATCCGGACAAATAGGGACTAGTCATTGCTTTGTCCGCGATCCTTCGCTGCCTGTCTTGCTACGGGCCCAAATCTCATGAAGGTTTTGATAGTAGACGACTCAACAATCGTGCGGGTGCGGCTCGCCGATCTCGTTCTTGAAATAGAAGGCGTCGAGAGTGTTGCCCAGGCACAAGACGCGCTGCGCGGACTTGACTTGGTGAAGACCATGAAGCCTGACGTAGCGATTTTCGACGTGCGCATGCCGAAGCGCAGCGGAATCGATCTGCTCGAAGACGTCAAGAGAATCGGGCAACCTCCCAAGGTCATCATGTTGACAAATTTTCCGACGCCAGAAAACCGGGAGAAATGCTTCAGCCTCGGAGCGGACTATTTCTTCGACAAGTCCAGTGAAATTGAACAGGTCATCGACGTGCTCAAGAATCTCGAGCAGGACTCGCGCGGCCAGCATCATTGACGTCTGCCATTGCCCGCGGCAGGCGTTTTCCAAAAAAAGAACGGGCGTTCGGAACGATTTGCTGAGGTTTCGGGCAGTAGCAAATTTGGCAAAGGGAGAAGTTCATGACAGATCTTCAGATTCCGCATCCACGGCAAGTACTCGACCACCGGGAAATTCTGCGGGCGCTGCGCGCGTTCAAAAGGGGCGACTTTACTGTCCGGATGCCACCTGATCTTACCGGGATCGACGGCGAGATCGCGGAAGCATTCAACGACGTCGTCCAGATGAACGAGTCAATGAACGGCGAGTTTGCCCGCATCCGCGATCAGGTCGGCAAGGAAGGAAAAATCAACCAGAGGGTGAGAATGCCCGCTGCGAGCGGGTCGTGGGTGGACTGCGTCGATTCGATCAACACGTTGATAGGTGATCTGGTACGGCCGACTTCCGAAGTGGCGCGCGTGATCGATGCCGTGGCGAAGGGCGATCTGTCGCAAGCCATGGTGCTGGAGATAGACGGGCAGCCGCTGCGTGGTGAGTTCTTCCGGATCGGCGCGATCGTCAACACGATGGTGGACCAGCTCAATGCGTTTGCCTCGGAAGTGTCGCGGGTGGCGCGCGAGGTGGGCACTGACGGCAAGCTGGGCGGGCAGGCGCAGGTGCCGGGTGTGGCCGGTACCTGGAAGGACCTCACCGACAACGTGAACCTGATGGCGGCAAACCTCACCGGACAAGTACGCAACATCGCCGAGGTGACCACTGCGGTGGCCAAGGGCGATCTGTCGAAGAAGATCACGGTGAACGTCAGGGGCGAGATTCTGGA
>DATENC010000008.1:0-214139 GCA_035275265.1 Burkholderiales bacterium
GAGTTCCAGAAGCTCGAAGCGCATTGCGAAGGGGCGACCGTCTACCTTCGGCCCGAAATCGTCGTCGAGGTGGCTTTCAACGAGGTGCAGCAGAGCCGCCAGTATCCCGGCGGCTTCGCGCTGCGCTTCGCCCGCGTAAAGACCTATCGGCCCGACAAACGGCCCGATGAAGCAGACACCATGGACACGGTGCGCCGCATTTACGAGTGCCAGGTTGGCTGATTGTCCGTTGCGCGGGACGCATCCCATTCGTCTGCACCATGTTCAGTCGGCCCATCTTCGCGTTCAACCTTTCCAGGAAAGAATTGAATCTAGCTACACATATGGCTACGCGCAAACATTGGACGACGCCGGACTGGGATGGACTACACTCCTGTAAGAGTCCGGTGATTTCAGTCCGTTAAATCGATTTTCCGGACGCCGTCGCACTTTGCCGGACAACGATGCCAAAATAATACGAATAGCCACAACATCAGGGAGTCAACATGGCCAGGAACATGCAGGTGCTGCTTGCCAGCCGCCCCACCGGCTGGGTCGAGGAATCCAACTTCAGGATCGTCGAAACCGATATGCCGAAACCCGGACCCGGCGAAGTCCTGGTGAAGAATCTGTGGCTCTCGCTTGATCCTTACATGCGCGGCCGCATGAACGCTGTGAAGTCGTATACGAAGTATGTGGAAATCGGCGAAGTCATGGTTGGCGGCACGGTCGGCCAAGTGGTCGAGTCGAGCAATCCAAAATTCAAGCCCGGTGACCATGTGGTCGGCTCGCTCGGCTGGCAACTGCATGCGATCTCGAATGGCGAGGGGCTCGCGGTGGTCGATCCCAAGCTCGTGCCGCTCTCCGCATATCTTGGCGTCTGCGGCATGCCGGGCGGAACCGCATGGATCGGCCTCCTTGAGCATTGTGCGCCCAAGACCGGCGAAACCGTGCTGGTATCCGCGGCCACCGGCGCGGTTGGCGGCGTGGTCGGGCAACTGGCGAAATTGCAGGGCTGCCGAGCGGTCGGCATCGCCGGCGGCGCGAGGAAGTGCGAGTACGCAGTCAAGGAACTCGGCTTCGACGCCTGCGTGGACTACAAGGCGGGCAATCTGCAGGACGACCTCAAGGCGGCGTGCCCGAACGGCGTGGACAACTATTTCGAGAACGTCGGCGGCGAGGTACTGGACGCTGCGTTCAGGGTGCTCAATCCATTTTCTCGCGTGGCGCTGTGCGGACTGATCGCCGAGTACAACTCGACGGAACCCTACGGCGTGAAGATGATCCGTTCGCTGCTGGTGAACCGGGTGAAGCTGCAGGGCTTTATCGTTTTCGATCGCGTTGATCTGTATCAGCGTGCGATACCGAAGCTGGCAAGCCTGGTTTCGCAGGGAAAGCTCAAATACCACGAGACCATCGCCGAAGGTCTTAAGAACGCGCCGAAGGCGTTCATCGGGTTACTGAAAGGCCAGAACCTCGGGAAACAGCTCGTCAAACTCGTCTGAGTACTGCAACAACCACTTTTCACCGCAAAGACGTGCAGCACAAAGGCCTCAAGATCTGCGTCGTGTTTGAAGGACGCGTCGCGCGGGCGGGGCACCATCAAGGGCGATCACCGAGCGTGTCAGCCCGCGGATATTTCCGCGTGGTCGCATTGCCGGCGCCAAGCGATCGCGAAAAAAGCCAGATGCCATAGGCGCGGGTCGGTCGGTATCACGCCCGGCAACTAGAGAGTAGAGCGGATGCTTTTCGTCAGGGAGGGTCGATGCGGCATGAAACTCGCGGCCGTGATTTGCGCGTCGTCGCCGGGCTCCGAGGTTGCCGGCGGGCCTCGCCACCCGCTAGCCCGGACTGCAACATGAAGCCGCGCTGAGATCCTCAGAACTTCCAGCCGAGATCGATCCGGTACTGAGTCATATCCAGCGTTCCAACCGCGCCGCCCACATCGAGGAACTGCTGCGAGACCATCCCACGCAGAAAAAAGGATTGCGGGGAATCCCACCGCAGCCCGGCACCCGCCATGTAGCTGAAGTAAGTCTCGTTCTTGGTGGGCACTGAGGTGCCGCAGTAATAACCCCACCACGGGTCCCACCAGCAGAACGATTGCGGCGGGCCGTCGGGGACGTCGGTGTCGACATAGGTCGCTCCGATTCCCCCCGACAAAAACGGCGTGAACGCCCCGGCCAGAATGTTCCAGGTGCCGTTGAACCGCAGGGTGTTGGTGAACAGCTCGCCCCTGAGCGAAAAACTGCCATTATTGCCGCTACCCGCGTCGCCTATTACGTTGGCTGTGTAATCCGCCTGGCTCCAGGTGAGTTCCCCGCCCAGTGAGAAGTGGTCGCTCAAGTTATAAGCGACGCCGAAACCGAACCCGTAATCGGAATCGATCTCCGCAGTGGAACCGTTGCTCCCGCTGAAGCTCGACGAGTCGGTGTATTGCGGCTGCAACGTGAACTCCCATTTTCCCGCACGTGTTGACTGCGCGTAGCTACCCATTGCATATACGGCCAGTGGCACGCAAAGCGCGATTTGCAGTAGAGATTTCATATGACCCCCAATCGTTTTGTTTGGAACTGCGCGCCGGCCACCTCCAGCCGGCTTTTCGCGCCCCGCAGCCAGCTGCCGGTATTCTCAATTTCCGACGGGTTCCGTCGGAACCCGTCGATCAGTTACTTCTTGATCGGAACCACAGCGACTGCGATCGATTCGGTATAGATAACATCGACGACGTCGCCGACCGCGACCTTTTTCAGATTGTCGGGGTTGGCCGCCTTGATCGTCTCGGAACGCCCCTCAGGACCGGTCAGCGTGACGGTACCCTTGGCAAGGTCGATCGCCGTGATCGCCGCGGAGATGGTTACCGTGCGGCCCTGCTGCACGGCAGGCTTATCCCCCGCCTTCGCTACGTTTGCAGTTTCCTGAACGGATGCACCGGGAGTGGCCTCGCCGGCCTTTCTCACCTGCAACGCGATCGTCTCTGTCTGGGTGATTCTCACTACATCGCCCACTTCGACCTTGTCGAGATTCTTGACCACGTCGCCGACCTTGATCGAGCTCTCGGATCCGTCTTTCTCCTTCAGGGTCACCCGCCTTTGCGGGAGGTCGATTGCAGTGACGGTGGCTTCCGTGACTATCACGTCACTTTGGCTGCTCGCCGGGCCTTGCTGACTGGCGCATCCGCTCAATAACGCCAGCGCAAAGATCAGATTCCCGAGAAACAGGCCTTCGTATGCTTTCATCGTTGCTCTCCTGCAAAGTCCAGAAAATCCGCGGCATTCATGCAGAGTGGCGGCGGTGGCGCCGTCTTTCCTGGCGTCCACCGGAATTCTGGGCGAAACGGCAGCGAACCGGCAATTGGACTTTGGTCCAATGCCTGTGCGTTGCGCCCGTGGTGGGCCGTTGATGAGAAAAGCTCGCCCGAACTTCACAGAACTCCTGCCACAAAGCACGGAGAAAAATGGAGCTGCCTGAACCGAGATGAAAGCTAACCTGGCTATATACTGCGAGATGACGCTGGTTAGAAGTTGAGCGCCGCCACGAGGAAGATGCAAAAAATTTCGAGAGGTGCTATGCGCCAAAGTGCGCGGGACAGGCAGCGATGGCCTGAGCGATGCGCCATTGAAGACCGGGAGGGGAAGATGAGACGCAATTTGTGGACGCAATCGAGTTGGCGGCTGATGCTCGTCGCCTTTTTTATTGTGGTATCGACGAGCGCCGTTGCGGATGCGATACCCAGCGCGCAGGCGCTCAAGCGCATGGTAGATGAGGCATACGAAAAGTACAAAGGGGTCGCGGAAGGCGCTCCCGCGGACTACATTCCCGAGCTTGCGAAAGTGCCGGCCGATCTGTTCGGTGTGGCCATCGTCACGGCGCGCGGGGAGGTCTACACCGCCGGGGACGTCGACTACGCCTTCACGATCCAGTCAGTTTCCAAGCCTTTCACCGCCGCGTTGGTCATGCAGGATCACGGCAGCGCGCAGATCATCGCGGAAAAAATCGGCGTCGAGCCGACCGGGCAGAAGTTCAACTCGCTGCTGGCGACCCAGGTGCTGCCGCAAGTGTCTGTGAATCCGCTGGTCAACTCCGGTGCGATCGCCTCGGTGAGTCTGGTCAAGGCCAAGAGTGCCCCGGAGCGTTTCGACCGGATCATGAAGTTCTACGAGCGGCTTGCTGCGGACAAGCTGACCGTCATCGAGGAGGTGTACCGGTCGGAGGCTGCAACGAATCAGCGCAACCGCGCGCACGCCTACATCCTGTTCGTCAGCGACCGCATCTATTCCGAGCCGATGGAGGCGGTTGACGTATACACGCGGCAATGCTCGATCGGTGTCACCGCCAAGCAGCTCGCGGTCATGGGTGCGACGCTCGCCAACGGTGGCACCAATCCGGTTACCGGCGCGCGCGTGATTGAAACCCGCTACGTCCCCAAGACCCTGGCGCTCATGATGACCGCTGGCTTCTACAACGAGTCCGGCCTGTGGGCGTACACCGCCGGATTGCCGGCCAAGACTGGAGTCGGCGGCGGTATCGTGGCCGTGGTCCCGGGCAAGATGGCGATTGTCGGTTTCTCCCCTCGGGTCAACGACGCAGGAAACAGCGTGCGCGCCATGAAGGCGATCGAGTACATCAGCGACCAACTCGGTGTGAGCGTGTTCGGCAGCGGACGCTGAACCAACACCAAACAATTAGCCTAGGGAACTACCGCAAAAAACAGGAAGGCAGCGAATATCGCCAGGTGAACCACGCCCTGCAGCAGTGTGGTTCGGCCGGTGCCCAGCGTGATCACGCCGACGATCAGCGTCAGAGCCAGAAGCACAACCTCCTTTGGTTGAAGCCCAAGATGAATCGGCTGCCCGATCAGTATGGAGAGGACGGCAACCGTGGGAATTGTCAGACCTATGCTGGCCAGTGCGGAGCCGAGCGCCAGGTTGAGGCTGGTCTGCAGGCGGTTCGCACGCGCGTTGCGCAAGGCCGCGGACCCTTCCGGCAGAAGCACCAGCATCGCAATGACGATCCCGACCACTGCTGCCGGCGCGCCCATCCGGTACACGCCTTCCTCGACGACCCGGGAAAGGATTTTTGCAAGGCCGACGACGGCGATCAGGGCGGCTATGAGCAGTCCCAGGCTGGCGACAGCCGCTCGGCCGGAAGGCGGCGCCGCGTGCACGTTTTCATTGTCGCTCTCCGCGAGAAAATAGTCGCGGTGCCGAATAGTCTGGATGAAAACGAAGACCAGGTACAGTACGAGCGAAACGATTCCGGAAAAAACAAGCTGCGAAGTCGAAAGCTCCGGGCCGGGCACCGTGATGGCATAGCGGGGCAGTACCATCGACAGCATCGCCAAGGCGCACAGAACAGCGAGCGCGGCACTGGCGCCCTGGATTTGGAATCCCTGCTCGCGATGATGCATGCCGCCCACCAGGAGGCATAGACCGACGATGCCGTTGCAGCAGATCATGATCGCCGCAAACACCGTGTCGCGCGGCAAAGCTTCCTTGCCCTCGCCGCCGGACAGCATCACGGAAACGATCAGCGCCACTTCTATGACCGTGACCGCGACGGCCAGCACCAGCGTACCGAAGGGCTCGCCGACCCGATGCGCCACGACTTCGGCGTGATGGACCGCAGCTATGACCGAACCGACCAGCCCAACTGCTGCGAAACTGAACATGAAGGCGCCGGGCAGCATGATGGCCGCCGCCATGACCAGCCAGGCAAGCAACGGAACAAACCAGGTCCAGGGCGGATTGGTTTTCCTGAATGCCATCGATGACCCCGGCGTCACGCGTTGGGCTTGCCTAGCGGGAGCGCAAGCCTGAAGGGCGCCGGCGCGAACAGCGTGACCATCGCGGCAGCAAAGACATTGGTCAATTTCAGGTGAGTCATGGCTGGCCGTTGCGGATATCGGGGAATGAAATCGGGTAGCGATTATGGGGTTGCGCAGGGGAAGTTGCCAGCCCTGTGCAGGTTACTGTTCCGATCCGGGCGGGTAGCCGTATTATGGCAAGAGCGACTGGGTTCTAAACAGAAACCGATTTTCGAAGGAGTCCGTTCATGCGTTGTCTCGCACTGCTCGCCCCGCTGTTGTTGATTCCCGCAACGCCTGCAACGGCGCAGGAGCTGGCCGCCACCGTAGACCAGAAGGTGCGCGCGCTGGAAGCCAAGATTGTCGCCTGGCGCCGTGACATTCACCAACATCCCGAACTTTCCAATCGCGAGGAGAAAACGGCGAAGCTGGTGGCGGACCATTTGCGCAAGCTTGGCATGGAGGTCAAAACCAGCGTTGCGAAAACCGGCGTGGTAGGTCTGCTTAAGGGCGGCAAGCCGGGACCGGTGGTGGCGCTGCGTGCGGACATGGACGCTCTGCCTGTGACCGAGGAATCGGATCTGCCGTTCAAGTCCACGGTGAAAACCGAATATCTCGGGCAGCAGGTCGGCGTCATGCATGCTTGCGGACACGACGCACACGTGGCCATTCTGCTGGGCGTTGCCGAGGCACTGGCCGGCGTGCGCGAGCAGATTCCCGGGACGGTCAAATTCATTTTCCAGCCCGCGGAAGAAGGACCGCCGCCCGGCGAAACAGGCGGCGCATCGCTGATGGTTGCCGAAGGTGTGCTGGAGAATCCGAAGCCTGCGGCCATTTTCGGGCTTCACGTAATTTCAGGGATCCCCGCAGGCATGATCACCTATCGCGCCGGTCCGTTGATGGCGAGCGCGGACTGGCTTTACATTACCGTGAAAGGCAAACAGACCCACGGTGCGTGGCCGTGGTCGGGAATCGACCCAGTGGTGACCTCTGCCCAAATCGTCACCGGACTGCAGAACATCGTCGCGCGCCAAATAGACGTCTCCAAAGAGCCCGCGGTCGTAACCGTGGCCACCATTCACGGCGGTACGCGCAAGAACATCATTCCCGACCAGGTCGAAATGACCGGAACGATCCGCACCTTCGACGAAGGCATGCGCCAGGATGTGCATGCCCGCATCAAACACATATCGGAGTCGATCGCCGAAGCGAACCACGCTCACGCCGACGCGAAGGTGGAGAAGGCGGTGCCGGTTACGGTCAACGATCCTGTGCTCACCGAAAAGATGATTCCGACGTTGAAACGCATCGGCGGCGACGGCGGATCGAGGCTGCAACCGAGGGTAATGGTGGCCGAGGATTTCTCGTACTTCCAGGAAAAGGTACCGGGCATGTTCTATTTCGTGGGCGTGACGCCAAAGGATCAGGATATGGCCGCCGCGGCGCCGAATCACTCTCCGCGCTTCCATATCGACGAATCGGGACTGCTGCCGGGCGCACGTTCACTCGCGGCACTCGCGGTGGATTTCCTCGCAGGTCGATGACGGATCGGTGCAGGCCGATAGTGATTTGAGACTATCGGACACCGCTCATCAGGAAACCTTTGCTCGGATAACGTTCCACGAAGCGGGCAGAAGCGTCGCGGTCAGGCAGTTAGCTGCGGCCCGCACGCCGGCCAGGGCTGAAGGCTTCACACGCTCGGGATGGGCTTTGGTATTTGCCGCCTTGAGATCGGTGTCGTGCAGTTGCAGCGCGCGCTCCACCACAAGGCCAGAAAACCCCTCTGCATTCACCCGCAAGGACATTTCCTCCGTCAGACTACGGTTGAGCGCGAAGAGAGTCAGCGCACCGGCATGTTCGTCGTGCACGGCCGCGAGTTTCAGATAAGGCACGTGCGGCAGCGCAAACGAGAGATCCCGCGCACCGCGCGGATCGTAATAGCTGGCCGCGTAAGTGGGCGATTTGATCCTGGTGCGAAGCACGCGGCCGCGCCCGAGATTGCTGAAATGCGAAAACGGATGGAAGATCGTCTGCCGCCATGCGGGGCCGCCGGTTTCGGTCATGATCGGGGCGATCACATTGACCAGTTGCGCAAGGCAACCAGCCTTGACACGGTCCGCGTGGTTCAGCAGCGATATGCAGGCGCCGCCAAAGACGAGCGCGTCCTCGACGTTGTAGATCTCCTCCAGAATCGCCGGCGCGACCGGCCATCCGGATTTGGTGCGGGCTTCGGCAGTGCGCCGGGTACGGTACCAGACGTTCCATTCATCGAAGCTCAACATGATGCGTTTGCTGGAGCGCCGGCGGACGGCGACTGCGTCCGCAATCGCCACGACCTCGTCGATGAATTTGTCCATCAGATCGGGACTGGCAAGGAAAGCGGCCGTGTCGCCCGCGTAATTGTTGATGTAGGTGTGGAGCGAAATGTATTCGACATGGTCGAACGTATGCTCCAGCACCGTGTCTTCCCAGGCGCCGAAAGTCGGCATGTTGCGCCCCGATGACCCGCATGCCGCGAGTTCGATCGCAGGATCGACCCACTTCATCATCTTCGCCGATTCGGTGGCAATGCGGCCGTACTCCTGGGCCGTCTTCGCTTCCATCTGCCAGGGCCCATCCATCTCGTTTCCGAGGCACCAGAATTTGACGCCGTGCGGTTGTTCCCATCCATGCGCGCGACGCATGTCGGAGAGCGTGGTATCCGCAGGATGGTTGCAATATTCGACCAGTCTTCGCGCGGCATCCGCCCCGCGCGTACCGAGATTCACGGCCAGCATCGGCTCCGCATCGGCAAGGCGGCACCAGTCGATGAATTCATTGGTGCCGAACTGATTGGTCTCGGTGGACAGCCAGGCAAGGTCCAGGCGGCGCGGCCGGCTCGCCACGGGACCGACGCCATCCTCCCAGGCGTAGCCGGAAACGAAATTGCCTCCCGGATAACGCATGATCGTGGGAGCAAGCTCGCGCACGAGCGCAAGGACGTCGCCGCGGAAACCGTGGGCGTCAGCCGAGGGATGTCCGGGTTCGAAAATACCGCCGTAAACGCAGCGGCCCAGATGCTCTATGAAAGCACCGAACAAGCGGCGGTCCGTCACACCGATCGCTCGATCGCGGTGAAGATCCACTTCGACGTTATCCATGTGAGATTGGCTTCCTTCCGTGTGCTGGCGGTGTTCGCACCCTAACCCGCAGGAATGCGAAGGGTCGCATCGGGGGAAAGCACCGCCGTCTTGAGCATGATCGAGTACGGATGCTGGGGGTTATCCAGTACGGTGCGGGCATCGCCGGACTCTACCACCCGGCCCTCGCGCATGATGATGATGCGGTTGCTGATGGAATACGCAGTCGCGAGATCGTGGGTGATGTAGACGATCGACACACCCATCTCGTCGCGCAGCCTTCGCAACAGGTTCACGATGGACAGCCGCAGCGATGCGTCGATCATCGAGACCGGCTCGTCCGCGACCAGGAGTTCGGGTGCGGGAATCAGTGCGCGGGCGATGGCGATCCGTTGCAATTGTCCGCCGGAGAGTTCGTGCGGAAAGCGGCCGCGCACCTCGGTCAGCGATAGGCCAACTTTATTCAATACTTCTTCGACGCGATGCTCGCAGTCACCGATTGCGTCCAGTCCGGCCACGCGGCGCGCCGTCATGAAGAGATAACGGTCGATTTTCTTGAGTGGATTGAAAGCTTCGAAGGGATTCTGGAAAATCGGTTGCACCCGCTTCATGAATTCCAGGCGGTCGCGCCCGCGCCGGATTTCAGAGAGGTCAGCGCCGCAAAAGCGAATGCTCCCCGCAGTCGGCAACACCATATTGAGGATCATCCGAGCCAGTGTGGTCTTGCCGCTTCCCGATTCACCGACCACGGCCAGAATCTCGGGCCGCTCCGACGGCATGGTGAAACTGATTCCATCGACTGCGCGCACTTGATGCCGCGACAGGAGATGGCCGATCGAATAGGTCCGTGCAACGTCGCGGACTTCCAGGAGAGAGCCGGTCATTGCACTTTCTCCGGCGCCACAGCGAAGCAGGCGGCACGGTGACCGGGCGCAACTTCGGCCATCGGCGGGTCTTTCCGGCGGCAGATGTCCATGGCAAGCGGACATCTCGGATGAAACCGGCATCCTGCCGGCGGATCGGCGAGGTTCGGCGGCGCGCCCTCAAGGCCCTTGCTCGGGTTGTCGCGCCCGATCCGTGGCAGCGCGGAGATCAGGTTCATCGTATAGGGGTGCAGGGGATTTCGAAAAACGTCCGCGGTCCTGCCCTCCTCCACCAGGCGGCCAGCGTACATGATGCCCAGGCGGTCGCTCAGATTGGCGTGCACCGCCAGATCATGCGTCACGAAGATGAGCGACGAGCCGAGTTCACGCTGCACCTCCCGGATCATTGCCAGCACGCTGTTCTGCACGATCACATCGAGCGCCGTGGTCGGTTCGTCGGCGATAATGAAATCCGGGCGGCAGACCGTGGCAAGGGCAATGGCCACACGTTGGCGCATCCCGCCCGATAGTTGATGCGGAAACGCATCGAGGATTTGCCCTTCCAGTTCGAGACGCTGCAAATGGACCCGCACTTCCTCGAGGAACACCGGCATCGGCTCACCCACATGCCGAAAGGCGAAGTCGACGAAGGAATGCCGGATGCGACGCACCGGGTTCAGGACGTTCATCGAACCCTGCATGATGCAGGACAGATGCTTCCAGCGGATATCGGCGAGCGCCTCCGCATCGACATTCGTCATGCTGACGCGGCGACCGTGAAAATCAAACGTGATCGCGCCGCCCACCACCTTGAGCGGTGGGCGCGTAGCCGCTGCGATGGTCTTGATCAACGTGGTCTTGCCGCAACTGGATTCCCCGGCGAGACCATAGATCTCATTGGCCCCGACCTGAAAGCTCACGCCGTCAACCGCTTTGACTTCGCGCTGAGTGCCGAATGCAGAGGTCTGGTAGTACGCGCGCAGGTCGGAGACGGTCAGCACCGGATGGGTCATGCGGCCACCCGGCTGAGACGGCTGCGCGGATCGATGTACTCATTCATCGACACGGCGAGCAGGAACAGGCCAATGAAAGTGATGACCACCAGAAGCACGGGAAAGAAGATCCACCACCAGATCCCCGCCACCATGGCCGTATGCTGGTTAGCCCAGTAGATCATCACGCCTATCGTCGGCGTGTTGATGTCGGTGAACCCCAGGACCGAGAGCGTAACTTCGAGTCCGATCGACCAGTTGATGTTGTTCATGGTGGTCGAAAATACGATCGGCAGCACGTAGGGCATATGCTCCTGTGTCAGGATATGGCGCGTGCTCATGCCGGAAAAAATGCCGGTATCGGTGAATTCTCGCCTGCGCAGGCTCATGGCAAGGGAACGAATCAGCCGTGCGTCGTAGGCCCAGCCAAGGCATGCCATCGCCAGCGCCAGCAAAGTCCAGGACATGTTGTCGCGCATCACGAAGTAGAAAAGCACCAGGATCGGAAACAACGGAATCACGATGAAGGTGTCGTTGATCGACATCAGCACCCGGTCGGTGAGCCCGCCCACATAGCCCGAGACGAGGCCGACCACGAGCGAGATGATGCGGCTGACCAGCGCGACAATGAAGCCGAACACCAGCGTGTTGCGGATCGCGAAGGTCAACTGCCAGAAAACATCCTGTCCACGCGACGTGGTGCCGAGGATGTGGGGCCAGGACGGCGCCAGGTCCGGCGGCACCACAAAGCTGTCATTGGGGGGATAAGGCGACGCCAGCGACGCGGCCGCGATAATGAGGACGAAGGCAAGCAGGGCCACGCCGGCCGCAAACGAGCGGCGGGACCTGAACAGATCGCGAAAGATCGTGAACATCATCCCGTCGTCCGCACCCGGGGGTCGAGAAACGGATAGAGCAGATCGACGGCCAACACCGCCACCGATACGGCGACGATCGAAACCGAAGTGATGCCGAGTACCAGGCTGTAGTCGCCCGCGTGAACGGCGGACACCAGCAACGTGCCGAGTCCCGGATACCCGAACACCTGCTCGGTGATGATGGCGCCGGTGAAGATCGCGCCCAGCGACATGGCCAACCCGGTCACCTGCGGGACCAGCGCGTTGCGCATGACGTAAGAGGCGAGGATGCGGCGACCGTCGACCCCACCCAGTTCGGCGTAGGTCACATAGTCATCGGTCACGATATTCGACACCAGCGAGCGCATGCCCATGAACCATCCGCCCAGGCCGACCAACACCAGCGACAGCACCGGCAGGATCGAATGCTTCAACAGGCTCGCGACAAACGTAAGTTCAAAGGCCGGCTGAAGGTTCATCGTGTAGCCACCGCTGATCGGCAACACCGGCCACACGAATCCAAACACAATCAGGAGAACGAAAGCGACGATGTAATAAGGGATCGGATGAAACGCCATCGCCACGATGCCCGCCAGCCAAAGGGTCTTGCTATTCCTGTAGTAGCCGGCAAGGCCACCAAGGAGATTGCCGAGAAGCCAGCTTATGACGGTCGATACCAGCAGCAACCCCACGGTCCATGGAAGCGCGCGCCCGATCAGCGTCCGGACCGGCGTCGGAAAAGCCGAAAGCGACGGACCGAAATCGCCAACCGTCACTCGCTTCCAGAACACCAGGTATTGATCCCACAAAGTGCCCTGGAGTCCGTACAACTCCCGCAGGGACTGGCGCATCAACGCGACCGCTTCGGGATTCGTACTGCCGAACTGCGTAGCTGCCGCGATGCTCTGCTCGACTGGATCGATCGGCGTGGCGTGCGTAACGATGAACGCGATGTTGATGCCGATGAACACGACCAGGACGAACTGGCCCAAGCGGCCCAGCAGGTAACCCGAATACCCCCTCATCTCATTTGCGGGGCTTGAGCCTCACCATCATGTAACGGGAATTGGCCCAGTTCGGCACCGGATTGGTAAAAGGTTGTTCAGCGCTGGGATATCCCGTCCAATGGGTCTCGTCCATGGCGGTGAAAACGTTGTACGACATCAGCGGTATGGTCGGCATCTCTCGCACCACGAGTTTCACGTACTCACGACCGAGGTCCAGTCCCTTCGGATCGTCGAAGGCAATTTTGCGTGTCTGTTCGATGATTCTGTCGAGATCGGGATACGACCAGCGTTGCCAGTTGCGCGGCGGCTGCGGCTTTCCCGGGAGCGCCACGAATTGCGAATGCCAGCTGTCGAGAAAGAACGACAGGTCCGGGTGGCCGCCCCAGGTTTCGACGCTCCAGCCGATGAACACGTCGAAGTCGCCCGCGTTGCGCCGGTCGGACATGTTGCCTTGCGCAACGACGGTCGAGGCGTCGATGCCGAATTGCCGCCATTGCTGCGCGATCATGCTCCCGGCCCGCGTCATCACCGGACGCGATTCGCCCTCGACCATGATCCTGATCGACAACGGCTTGCCATCGGGCGTGACCCACTTGTCCGCGCGCTTGGCGAAGCCTGCCTTCTCGAACAGTTCCTGCGCCGCCTGTGGATCGGGCTTCCACCAACCTTTGCCGAAGGCCATCGCGATCTGATTCTGGTCGGCGGGAATCTGCTCGCCCATGGATGCGCGCAGCATGTCGGCGATCTGCTTGCCGACGGTGGGATCATAGGGCCTGATCTTGCGTTTGCCGGTGTCGAGTTCGAATTCCCTCAACCAGCCCTCCAGGGGTACGTGATAGACCTCGGGGTGGGTTCCGGTTGGCGGGACACCGATCGCGGAAATGGTCGCCGCCCCTCGATAGGAGGCCAGCGAGACCGCCTTGATGTCGATCAGTAGCGCCAGCGCCCAGCGTACGTCGCGGTTCTTGAAGAGGTCGAGTTCATGGTTGAAGATCACCGCCGGCAGCGTCGGATCTGGATGGGCGTACGGAAAGCCCTTGAACCATCCGTGCGAGGACTTCGATTGCCTGACGAGGGTGAACATGCCCTCCGGCGAAGTATCGTGGACGACGTCGAGCTGGTGATTGAGTTGGGCGATCACACGCTTGTCCGGCGGGCCGGCGTCCATATAGACGACGTATTTCGGTCCGGGCTTGCCGAAACGGGCGATGCTGGTGCGTTGCCAGTCGCTGCGCAACTGCCAGATGAACCACTTTCCATTGGGATCGTAACCGTGGAGCACATAAGCGCCGAGGGTGACCGGCGGATCGAAAGCAAACTTGAGCGGATCGCCGGCATTCTCGAATACGTGCTTGGGCATCATCCACATCGCGTTCCATCGCACGGTGAAGAGCGCATGGAAGCGCGAGTTCGGTTTCTTCAGCTTGAACACCACCGTGTAGCGTTCTGGAGCGGAGATGCTGTCGACGTTGATCTGAATCGGGGCGCTCCAGCGCAGGCCATTCGTCTTCATGTGCGTCTGAACCGTGAAGACAACGTCGGCAGCGCTGAACTCGGTGCCATCGCTCCAGTAGATGCCCTTGCGCAGTTTCACCGTCATCCTGGTGAAATCGCTGTTGTACAGCGGCCTATCGGCGGCGAGCGAGTTGTCCCAGACACCGTCCAGGCCGCGTTCCGGATCGATAAACCAGAACGTATCCAACGCCAGTTGGTGCAGGCCTGTCGACTGGCCGCCGGCGTTGATGGCCCAGATGTTGAACCAGCCTGCGTTCTTGATCGTGCCTTCAGGGTTCTCGACGATCAGCGTTTCATTGCGCGGGAGATCGGCGACGGATTCCTCGGCATGCACAGACGCAGTCTCGAGCCCCGCAAGGGCAACGACTGCAATGATCCGCCAGACACGCATGGACCCCTCCCCAGCTACGCGCCGTTGTGACTTGCCTGGCGCGTCATTGTCAGGATTGCTGCAGCTTCCGCCGTCCGCCGGTGGAGGCCGATCGTTAGACGTTCAACTCGATCTTGTTGTTGACGACCTTCACCGGGTCGCCGACACGCAGGTCGGCTCCGTTGCGCGTCTCCACCACGCCATAGCGGCCGTCGTTGAAGCGAACCGTCACCTCGTAACTGATCTCGACCAGGCTGTCGCGCATTTCCCGATTGCCGACCGCGCCCACAAAAACATGCTTGGCCGGGGCCTCGCCGCCAAAGCTGAAACTGAACATGGGACCGACCGGCGGCAACCCCTCGGTAAGGGTACGCGCGGCCTCGCGTTCGCGCTGCAGTTCGCGAATGCTGGAAATGACACCGCATTCGCGGCACTGCGAAGCGGCGGTGCCAGCAGAATTGGAGCCCGGTTCCTGCTGACCGTAAGCGAACCCGGCTGCTCCCAGTGCATATGCCAGGGAAAATACGGCGATCGGGCGTCTCATCCGCTCCCTCACTCGGGAATGCCCTGCAGCAAATACATCGAGGACAACACCACGCCGGGCCGTCCCAGGTAACCCAGCCAAGTGTCGTAGATCTTGACAATCTCGCGCGAGCGATAGAGGCGGGCGAGGGAACGATTCACCATTAGCCGGAAATCATGATCGTCCCGGCGCATCGCCAACGCGTACGGCTCGATCGAGTAATCCTCGTCGATCAACTTGTAGGCCTGCTGTCCCTTCTCGTCGAGCGCCAGCCCGAGCAGAAGCAGGCGGTCGGAAGCGTAGGCATCGACTTCGCTGGCAGAAAGCATGGCCATTCCCTTGCGCTCGTCCGCCACCGAAACGATGCGTGCTGCGACCCCGCGGAGTTTCAGCTCCCTGGGGAGGACTTCGGCAGTGGTGGTTCCCGGCACTACTGCAATGCTCTTGTCCGTGAAATCGCCCAAACGCGTCAGGCGTTCTCCCAGCCTGACCAACAGGCTGCCGCCATCGATGAAGGTCATCAGGCTGAAGTCCACGCCTTCCTGACGGGAGAGGGTCCAGGTCGTGGTGCCGCAGTCGAGATCCACCTTTCCATCCTTCACCGCCGCCAACCGGTCCTGCAGCGTCACCTTGACCCACGACCGGCGCAGGTTCGGTAACCGCAATTGCTGACTGATGCCGTCGACGATGCGATTGCACAATTCGATAGAGTATCCTTCTGGAGATTTTCCGCTCTTCGAGTACGAAAACGGCGGCGCTGCCTCGAGAAACCCGAGGCGAACCACGCCGCTGGCGCGTATGCGTTCAAGAGTGGATTCGGCACGCACTCCGGCCGCAGTGAGCGCGAGAAGCAGGATTAGCAATGCATTTGCAGCTCTCATGTTTTTCCCCATTTCGACATTCATTAATTCAGAACCTCGACGCACGGACCGGCTTGCGGTCTTCCGTCTTGTGATTTCAAGATGTCTCCACAGCTAATGTAGCAGGCTGCAGGCCGGGCTCAATGTCGAACGGGTCCGACGCCGGCCGCTGCGGGCGCCCTCCAGAATACCCCGTTCTTCATGACTCCCGGAATCCTACTCTTGTCCTGCAGGATGGTGACGTCTTCGAGCGGATCACCGTTGACGAGCAACAGATCGGCCAGATAACCCGGCTTGATCTGGCCCAAGCGATCGCCCATGCCCATGATCTCGCCGCCGAACTTGGTCGCCGCGATAATCGCATCCATGGGCGTGAATCCGAGCAGATTTACGAAGTGCGCAATATCGCGTGCATCGGTGCCAACCGGGTTCCACGCGAACCCATAGTCGCCACCGATAAGGATGCGCACGCCGCGCCGCTTCAGGTCTTTCATGCTTTCGATTCCGCGTTCGAGTTCCCGGCCGGTTCCGCGCTTCTCCGCGGCTTCGCGGGTAATGCCCCATGGCGCCGCTTCATTCAGCGTCGTATAGAGGTGGCCGAGCACAGGCGCCACGAAAATCCCGTCCTTCTGCGCTTCCAACCGGTCCTTGGCTTCCTCGTCGAGAGGCGTGGCGTGGTAAATGACTTCGACGCCCTGCCGCAGGCACATCTTCACCGATTCAGCGCTGCGGGCGTGCGCCGCCACCCGCTTGCCGTGCGCATGGGCCACGTCGCAAACGGCAGCGACCTCGGCCTCGCTCATTACCGTGGTATCGGCGCGCGATGCGGGCACTCCGTCATCGCCCGACACGTTTATCTTCAGGGTATCCGCGCCCTCGCGCACCATCTCCCGCGAGAAGCGCCGAAACTCTTCCGCACCGTTGCAGACCACGCCGAAGTTCTCGCGATACATATGATGAAGACGCACATCGCCAAGACCCGATGTGACGGTCATCTCCGGGCTGGCGGCCAGCGTTCTCGGGCCGGGAAAATCGCCGTTGTCGATGGCGTTGCGAAGCACGATGTCCAGCCTGGGCTTGGCTGAAGCTGCGCTGAAGCAACTGGTAAAGCCGGCGTCGAGCATGCGTCGCGCATTCTGCGCCGTGCGCAATGTGTGCTCCTCCGGCGGAATGAATCCGAGCTCGACCGACTGGGCGAAATCGGTGAACGTAAGATGCGAATGCGCCTCGATGAGCCCGGGCATCAGCGTTGCACCCCGCCCGTCGACAACGTTTGCATTGCCGAACGCGAGCGAGGTGGCGTCCGGAACGACCGCCGCTATCCTGTTGCCTTCGACGAGCACCGAACCGGCGAAGGCGGGATTCCCGGTACAGTCCAGAACTCTGACGTTCCTGAAGAGTGTCGCATTCACGGTCGAGCAAACCCTGACCGGCTCTGTGTCAATTACAGGTTCTCGATATACATCCGGTTCCAGGTCGGGCTGATGATGACCTGGTTGACGCACACGTGCGGCGGCATCTGTGCAATGAAACGGATGGTGTTGCCGAGATCCTCTGCCTGGAGCATTCGTGCGCGGTCCTCCTGGCTCGGCGGGACCGGGCGCCGGTCCATTATCGGCGTGGCCACTTCGGCTGGGCAGATAGCGCAAGCGCGGATGCCGTTCGCGCACTCCTCCATGTTGATGGTCTCGGTCATTGCCGTGACAGCGTGCTTGCTGGCGTTGTAGGCAGCGCCGGTCAACTTCGGATGGAAGACACCGGCCCAGGAGGAAACATTGATGACCAGACCGTCTTTCCTGGCGCGCATCGATGGCAGCACAGCAAGGGTGGTATAGAACGATCCATCGAGGTTGATGCCGATCACTTCCTGCCAGCCCTCGATGGTCTGGTTCTTCCAGTAACGGTTTGGAACATTCAGACCCGCGCTGTTGACGAGAATGTCCACGCGGGAGTGGCGGCTGACGATTGCGGCTGCCGCTTTCTTCACTGCCTTCGCGTCCGAAACATCCAACGCCTCGACGTCGGACTTGCCGCCCTTGATGCGGATTTTCTCCGCCTCCAGCGCCAGCACTTCCTTGCGGCGCCCCGACATGACCACCGTCGCCCCCGCATCCGCCAGCGCCTTGGCGCCCGCCAGGCCTATCCCCGTTCCCGCGCCAGTAATCCAGGCCACTTTTCCCGCAAGCGATATCATTCGGTCTCCTCTTAATTTGCGAACGCCGAGTCCTTCTTCTCCACTGCGCGCGTGCCCGCAAAGGCTTCCCGCAGTGCTTGGGCCGATTCCGCGACGGCGCGTTTCGCCGCGTCCACTGCGCCGCCCATCAGGATGAAGCCGTGGATCATGCCCTCGTAATTGACGAGCCTCACACGATTGCCGGCCTCGATCAGACGCTTCGCGTACTCCACACCCTCGTCGCGTAGCGGATCGTAGCCTGCCACCAGCACCAGCGCCGGCGGCAGATTCGCGAGATCGTCGGCGGCCAGCGGCGCAAAGCGGAAATCGTTCGAGTCCGCCTGATTGCGCTGATATAGCTTGAAGAACCAGGTGATGGTATTGCGGCTCAACACATAACCCTCGGCAAACTTGTAGTGCGAAGGCGTCTCCGGTTCCGGCGCTGCGCAGGGATAGATGAGCAGCTGGAACACGATCTTCGGATTGCCGGCGTCGCGCGCCAGGATGGCCACCACCGTCGCCAGGTTCGCCCCGGCGCTGTCACCCCCGACGGCAATGGCTTGCGGATCCGCGCCGAACTCCACCGCATGCAGGGCCAGCCATTTCAGCGCCGCTTCGCAATCCTCCACCGCCGCGGGAAATTTGCACTCGGGAGCGAGCCGGTAGTCCGCCGAGACCACGATGCAGTCGGCCTGGTTGGCAAACAGGCGGCAGACGGAATCGTGGGTGTCGAGCGAACCGATAACAAAGCCGCCTCCATGGAACCACAGCAGCACCGGCAACCTTTCGCCAGCCTTGATCTCGCGCGGTGTGTAGATGCGAATCGGGATGTGGCTGCCGGGACCGGGAATGCGCCGGTCCTCGGTGCGGAAAATCGGCTCTTTCACCGCCAGTTTGGCCACGCGCAGGAGGTATTGCTCGCGCGCCTGATCGGGGGTGATTTGCCAGAATTCAGGAGCATTGGCCTTTTTTACCAAGCCGATAACGAATTCGATCTGCGGATCGAGCGGCATGTCTATTCCTTTGGATACAGCAATTTGAAAGTGCCGGTCGCCTTTGCCAACAGCGTACCGTCTTCGCTGCGCAGTTCGCCCTCGGAAAAAATCAATGAACGGCCGGCACGCTGGGCACGGCCTTCGGCAAGCACCGGCCCGACTGCAGCGCCAATGAAGTTCACTTTGATCTCTACGGTCAGCGCGCCGTTGCAGTGTTCGTCGAGCGAACGTCCAGCAGTCGCCAGGGCAACATCGAGCAGCGTCATCAGTGCGCCGCCATGCATGGAACCCCAACTGTTCTCGAACTCCGGCTGGGGGTCGAGCCGCATGCGCACCACACCATTGCGCTTCTCGAGCAGCTGCAACCCGAGGTGCTCCACGAAAGGCACATGAATATCGAAGCCTGTCGCCGCCCTTGTCATGGCATCACATCGCGACCAGCCCGCCATCGACGGCGATGATCTGCCCGGTAATGTAAGCCGACGCATCGGAAGCCAGCAATACCGCGAGACCCTTCAGATCGAAATCCGTGCCCAGCCTTTTCGCCGGCGTGATTTCCAGGATCACCTGCTCGGCCTTGTCGATCATGCCCTGCGACATCTTCGACGGAAATACGCCCGGCGCGATGGCGTTCACCGTGATTCCGTAGTGCGCCCATTCCACCGCAAGGGAGCGCGTGAAGTTGACCACGCCGCCTTTGCTCGCATTGTAGGCAATGGTCGGCATCATGCGCGGATCGGTGCCCACCAGGCCGGCGATGGAGGCGAGGTTGATGATCCGCCCGTACTTGCGCGGAATCATGCTGAGCTTTGCTACGGCTTGGCTCACCAGGAACACCGCGGTCAGATTCAGGTTGATTACCTTGTACCAGGCGTCCAGCGGATGATCCTCCGCCGGCGCGCCCCACGCTGCGCCGGCGTTGTTCACAAGAATGTCGATCTGGCCATGGCTCTTCAGTACCTGCTCAACCATCGGCTGCACTGACGCAGTGTCCTGCAGGTCGTTGACGACGGTCAGCGCGTCTACTCCCAGGCCCTTGAGATGCGCTTTCGCCTCCGCCAGTTCGCCCGCCTTGCGGGCAGTGATCGCCACTTTGGCGCCCATCTCGCCGAGGGCTTCGGCGATTTGCAGTCCCAGTCCGCGGGAGCCACCGGTAATCAGTGCCGTCTTGCCGCTAAGGTCAAACAGCTTCTTTACTTTCATATGCGTTTGGACTTTGCGCTAGACCACTTCGAAGAGGCCAGCGGCCCCCATGCCGCCGCCGATGCACATTGTTATCACCACATACTTGACGTTGCGGCGCTTGCCTTCGATCAGCGCATGGCCAACCAGCCGGCTGCCGGTCACTCCGTAAGGATGTCCCACCGCAATCGAGCCCCCGTTGACATTGAGCCGATCGTTGGGGATGCCAAGCTTGTCGCGACAGTAGATGACTTGCACCGCGAACGCCTCGTTCAGTTCCCACAGGCCGATGTCCTCGATTCTCTTGCCGGTCTGTTTCAAGAGTTTCGGAACGGCGAATACCGGCCCGATGCCCATCTCGTCGGGCTCGCAGCCGGCGACCGCGAAGCCGCGGAAGATGCCTATCGGCTTCAGACCTTTCTTGGCCGCCATCCGGTCGCTCATCAACACCTGCGCCGAAGCACCGTCTGAAAACTGGCTGGCATTGCCGGCGGCGATCACGCCACCCTCGATCGCCGGCTTGATTTGCGACACGCCCAGGTAGTTGGTATCGGGCCGGATGCCTTCGTCTTCGGCTGCGGTGACTTCCTTGACCGACTCCTGGGCGGTGTTCTTGTCGACGACTTTCATTCGCGTGGAGATCGGCACGATTTCGTCCTTGAACTTGCCCTCGACGCGCGCCTTCGCGGCTTTTAACTGGCTGTCGACGCCATAGTGGTCCTGCGCCTCGCGGCCGATCTTGTAGCGCTTCGCGACGTTCTCCGCGGTGGCGAGCATCGGCCAGTAGATGGCCGGTTTGTTCTGCGTCAGCCAAGGATCGGCGAGCATGTGCTTGTTCATTTCGTTTTGCACGCAAGAAATCGATTCGACGCCGCCGGCGACGAAAATCTCCGCCTCGCCAGTGAGAATCCGTTGTGCCGCAAGCGCCACGGTCTGCAGCCCCGATGAGCAAAAGCGGTTGACCGTCATCCCCGAGACGGTCACCGGCATTCCGGCGCGGATGCCGCTCTGCCGGGCGATGTTCTGGCCGGTTGCACCTTCCGGCGTGGCGCAACCCATGATCACGTCCTCGACTTCGGCGGGATCGAGCCTCGCGCGTTCCAGCGCGGCCTTCACCACGTGCCCACCCATGGTGGCGCCGTGGGTCATGTTCAGCGCGCCTTTCCAGCTCTTGCAAAGCGGCGTACGCGCGGTAGAAACGATTACTGCATCCATGATGACTCCTTGGAAATGCGTGAATGAGTGAAGGCGTGGAGGTGTGAAGGGTGAAAGCCTTATGGCCTTAAACGCTCTTACCCTTCACCCTTCCCCCTTCGCCCTTCACGCTTTTAACCGTTGAACTTCTTGCCTTCGGTTGCGAGCTTCGCGAGCAGAGGCGCCGGCTTCCACCATTCGCCATGGGCGGAATGATAGCGCTGCACCGCCTCGTGCACCTTGTCCAGTCCGACGGTGTCGGCATGGAACATCGGACCGCCGCGAAAGCGTGGGAAGCCGTAACCGTAGATATAGACGATGTCGATATCGGATGCACGCAGCGCGATGCCCTCTTGCAGGATCTCCGCACCCTCGTTGACCAGCGCGTAGATGCAGCGCTCGAGAATCTCCTGGTCGGAGATTTCGCGGCGCTTGATGCCCGCCTCTTTCGAGGCCTTGACGATCAGCGCCTCGACCGCGGGGTCGGGGATCGGCGTGCGATTGCCCGCCTCATAGCGGTACCAGCCTGCACCGGTTTTCTGCCCGAAGCGTCCAAGTTCGCAGATCTGGTCGGCTACTTTCGAATAACGCAAGTGCGGTGGGCGCGTCGCGGCCTGGCGCTTGCGGATGTACCAGCCCACATCGAGACCGGCGAGGTCACCGACGCGGAACGGGCCCATGGCGAAGCCGAAATCCTCGATCACCTTGTCCACCTGCTGCGGGAGCGCGCCTTCCTCGAGCAGGAAGCCGGCTTCGCGAAAGTAGCCGTGCAGCATGCGGTTGCCTATGAAGCCATCACAGACGCCGGCAACCACGCCGACCTTCTTGATGGCCTTGGAGAGTTTCATCGCCGTTGTCAGCGTTTCCTTCGAAGTTTTTGCGGCGCGTACCACTTCGAGCAGTTTCATCACATTGGCCGGACTGAAAAAATGCAACCCCAGCACGTCCTGCGGACGTGATGTCACGGCAGCGATCTCGTTGACGTCCAGGGTCGACGTATTTGTGGCGAGGATGGCACCCGGCTTGGCGGTCTTGTCGAGCTTCTCGAACACCTGCTTTTTGACAGCCATGTCTTCGAACACGGCCTCGATCACGATGTCGGCATCCTTGATGTCCTCGTAGCGGGTCACACCCTTGAACAGGCCCATCCGCTTGTCCATGGCTTCCTGGCTCAACCGCCCCTTGGATACTGTCGCGGCGTAATTCTTGCGCACGATGGCCAGGCCTTTGTCCAGCGCCTCCTGGTTCACCTCCAGCACCTTCACCGGAATGCCGGCATTGGCAAAGTTCATCGCGATACCGCCGCCCATCGTGCCGGCACCGATGAGCGCCGCGGACTTGATGTCGCGCACCGGCGTGTCCTCGGGTACGTCGGGAATCTTCGTCACCTGGCGTTCGGCAAAGAACAGGTGCCGCAGCGCGCGCGACTCATCGGTCTTGACCAGTTTTTCAAACTGCTGGCGCTCGAACGCAATGCCCTTCGCAAAAGGCTGGCTGACCGCGGCCTCCACGCACGCAACGATCGCCAGCGGCGCGGGATAGCCGCGCCAATCCTTGGCTACGCGCTTGCGCGCCTGCTCGAAGAACTCCGAAGGGTGATCCAACGCCACCGGGAGCTGGCTGGCACGCCGCACACTCTTGCCCTCTCTGATCAGGCGGTTGGCAAACGTGAGCGCGGCGGCGCGAAGGTCGCCGGAAACGACCTCGTCCACTACGCCCAGTTCCTTGGCCTTCTCTGTGGAAACGGGATCACCCGCAATCATCAGTTCGAGCGCCTTTTCGGCGCCGATCAGCCGCGGCAGGCGTTGTGTGCCGCCCGCGCCCGGCAGAATACCGAGCTTGACTTCGGGCAGCGCGATTTGCGCGCCGGGAAGCGCAACACGGTAATGGCAGGCGAGCGCAAGTTCCAGCCCGCCACCCATGGTCGGGCCATGGATAGCGGCAACGATCGGTTTGGTCACCGTGTCCATGTACGCCAGCACGTCGGGCAGTTTGGCCTTGCCTGGGTCGTAGCCGCCACCGAACTCGCTGATGTCCGCCCCACCGGAGAAATTGCGGCCCGCACCGATTATCACGAACGTGCGCACGTGCGGATCATGGTCGCCTTCCTTGAGCGCATCGAGGATGCCCTGCACCACGCCCTTGTTGACCGACAGTGCGTTAACTGGCGGATTGTTCAACGTGATGACACCGACGCTGCCCTGCTTCTGGTATTCGACTAGAGACATAAGAACCTTTCAGTTTTTCCGTGTGACCTCTGTATCCGCTACGTCGAAAAAAAAAACGCTAGACCTCCAGCCATTCCTTGCGGATGGCCTCGTTTGCTTTGAGATCTGCGGGCGTGCCCTCGAACACGATCTTTCCGTGCCCCATGACGTATAGCCGCTGCGAAATCTTGAGCGCAATCGTAAGTTTCTGCTCGACCAGCAGGATGGACACCCCGCGGTTCTTGATTTCCTCGAAAAGACGCGCGACGAGCTCGACGAGCTTTGGCGCGAGCCCTTCGGTCGGCTCGTCGATCATCACCAAGTCCGGATCGCCCATCAGCGTGCGGCACAACGTGAGCATCTGTTGTTCGCCTCCCGATATCACCCCCGCTAGCGCATCCGTGCGTTCGCGCAGCACCGGGAACAGTTTGAACATGTCATCAACGCTCCAGCGTCCGTTGCTTCGCGCATTCTTCATTCCGAGCAGCATGTTCTGCCTCACGGTGAGCGTCGGAAAGATTTCGCGGTTCTCCGGCACGTAACCCAGGCCTTTGCGCGCGATCACGTACGCCTTCAGGCGGTTGATTTCCTCGCCTTTGAATCTGACCGACCCGGTCGAATCGACCTGTCCCATGATCGACTTGATGGTGGTCGAGCGTCCGACGCCGTTACGCCCCAGCAGGCTGACGATTTCACCCTGGCGCACATTCAAGTGAACCCCGTGCAGGATGTGGCTCTTGCCGTAGTACGCGTGCAGGTCTTTGACTTCGAGCATCAGTGCTGCTCCGTGCCAAGATAGGCTTCCTGAACGGCTTTGTTGCCGCGGATTTCCTGGGGCGTCCCGCTGGCGATCACTTCTCCGTACACCAAAACCGAAATGCGGTCGGCCAGGTCGAATACGACGCTCATGTCGTGCTCCACCATGACGAGGGTCTTGCCCTCGGTGACGTTGCGGATCAATTCCACTGCGTCACCGGTTTCGCTGCGGCTCATTCCCGCGGTCGGCTCATCCAGCAGGATCACGTCGGCCCCGCCCGCAATGGTGATGCCGATTTCCAGCGCGCGCTGCTCGGCGTAGGTCAGCACCCCGGCGGGACGGTCGCGCCGCCTGGCCATGCCGATGCGCTCGACGATCTCGTCGGTGCGGCTGCGCACTTCCTTGAGCGCGCCAATGCGGTGCCAGAACGAGTACTTGTACCCCAGTGACCACAGCACTGAGCAGCGCAGGTTCTCGTACACCGACAGGCGCGGGAATATATTGGTGATCTGAAAACTGCGCGATAGTCCTTTGCGATTGATGAGATGCGGTTCGAGCCCGGTTATGTCCTCGCCGTGCAAATCGACCCGGCCCGAGCTGACTGGAAAGCGGCCGCTGACCAGATTGAAGAGCGTGGATTTGCCGGCGCCGTTCGGGCCGATGATGGCGTGGCGCTCCCCTCTGGCAATCACCAGGTTCACCCCGTTGATTATCGAAGTGCGCCCGAAGCTCTTGCGGACGTCCCTTAGTTGCAGTGCGGGGCTCGTCACACCATCCCCTTCACCTGCAGTTCGGTTGTAATGTCGTCCCACGCGCGCTTCACCACTCGCGTGGCTCCGTAGAACATTGCAATGCCGGCCGCAAGCACGACGAGCGTGCCGACCCAGTACGCGGCCCGAGAGGGATCGAGAATCAAACCGAAAAACGAGAACGCCTTGTTCGCGGCCTCGCTGGTCTCGAAGTGATAGATCATCTCGATCAGGCCGAAGAATCCCAGCAGCATCACCAGTCCCGCACCACCCGACAGCGAATACGCGGGTACCAGCCGCTTGAAACGGCCTGCCTGGCGGACAGGCTTGTGCAACGTGATCAGGTTGGCGATCCCTCCCGGGGAAAACATGATGATCACCAGGAAGAACAGTCCGAAGTAAAGCAGCCAGGCCTGGGTGTAGTTGGAAAGCGCTGATTGCAACAGTGTCACCAGCACCGCGCCGATGATCGGCCCCCAGAAGTGGCCGATCCCGCCGATGAACGCCATCAAGACAACGTTGCCCGAGGCCATCACGCCCAGCGTCTCCGCGGTGACGATCTCGTAATTGATCGCGGCCAGCCCGCCACCCACGCCGGCAAAGAACCCCGCCAGCGTCATCATCAGCCAACGCACCCGCGTGGGGTTGTAGCCGACGAACCTGGCTCGCTCCGGATTGTCGCGCACGGCGTTGGCCATGCGCCCCAGCGGCGTTTGCGTAATGGCAAACATCCCGATGATGCAAACCAGGCACCAACCGGCGATCAGGTAATAGACCTGGATCTGCGGGCCATAGCTGATGCCCATCAGCCGACCGCCGACGGTGCGGTCGGTGGCGATTCCTCCCTCGCCGCCGAAGAATCCTGTGAACATGAGCGCGCTCGCCGCCACCATTTCGGCGATGCCGAGCGAGATCATTGCGAACGGCGTGCCCGCGCGGCGCGTGGTGACGAACCCCAGCACCAGGCCAAAAAACATTCCTGCCAGTCCGCCTACCAGCGGCATGAACGTGACCGGAAACCAGAATTTGCCTGCACCGACAAGATTCAATGCGTGTGCACAGAAAAAAGCGCCGAGACCGAAGTAGACGGCGTGGCCGAACGACAGCAGCCCGGTCTGACCGAGCAGCATGTTGTAGGACAACGCAAAAATGATGGCGATGCCCATCTGCGACAGCATGGACAGCGCGAAGCTCTGCGTGAACACGAACGGAAGCAACGCGAAGAACAGCACGGCGGCGGCCCAGAAGATGATGCGGCCTTTGGTAATGATCGTGCTCATGCCGGGTGCTCCATGGCGCGATGCGTGGCCATGCAGGTGCCGCCGTTCATCACGATTCCCGCGTTCCCATCAAGCCGCGCGGACGTACGATCAGCATCAGCACCATCAACAGGTAAGGCATGACCGGCGCTGTCTGGGATATGGTGATCGACCAAAGACCGTGCAACGATGAATCCTTCGAGACGTTCACGCCGAACTTCGCGAGCAAATCCAGCATCGAGTAGTCGAGCGCAACCGAAAAAGTCTGCAGCGCGCCGATGATCAGGGACGCGATGAAAGCACCGGTGAGCGAGCCCATGCCGCCGAACACGACCACCACGAACACGATGCTGCCGACCGCCACCGCCATCCCCGGTTCGGTGATGAAGGCGTTGCCGCCGATGACGCCAGCCAGCCCCGCGAGCGCGGCGCCGCCCGCGAAAACCAGCATGAATACGCGCGGCACGTTATGGCCGAGCGCTTCCACCATATCCGGGTGCGTAAGCGATGCCTGGATCACCAGTCCGATGCGCGTGCGGGTAAGCCCCAGGTACAGCGCCGCCAGCATGCCGACTGACACAAGCATCATGAAGCCGCGGTATGCCGGGTACTGTGTGGTGTACAACGTGAACAGGGTGAAATCGAGCTCGGCAGGAATGCGGTAATCGACAGGCGCACGCCCCCAGATGAGGTGAACGATCTCCTCGATGACATACGCGAGCCCAAAGGTGAACAGCAGTTCGGCAACGTGGCCGAACTTGTGCACCGTGCGCAGACCATAGCGTTCGGTCAAGGCGCCGAGCGCGCCGACCAGCAGAGGCGAAAGGAACAGCGCCGGCCAGAACCCGACGGCCAACCCGGTCTGATACGCGAAGTAGGCGCCGAGCATGTAGAAACTGGCGTGCGCAAAATTGAGCACGCCCATCATGCTGAAGATCAGTGTGAGCCCCGATGACAGCATGAACAGCAGCAGCCCGTAGGACAGGCTGTTCAGCAGGGTGACGAGGAAAAACTCCATTATGAGGGGCGAGGGAGGCGGGACGAGGGACGCCCCTCTTTCACGGCCTTTGCATCCTGCACGTCGTCGGCATCACCGTGTCTTTGCCTTCTATGCGCGCATCCGTGCGGAATCCCAGACCCGTCTTCTCGATGTCGAATTTCACATCCTTGCCATTGGTGCGAACCAGCGTGGATATGTATAGCGGCTGGATCAGTTGGTGGTTGTCTGCGCGCAGGTTCACTTCGCCGGAGTCGTCCATGAACTTGAGGTCTTCCATCGCCAGAGCCACTTTAGCCGCATCGACGGTCTTGGCCTTTTCGATCCCCAGGGCCAGCGCTTCGATCGAAGTGCGCACCGTCGCGAAATAAAGATCATCTTTGGCGTCGGGGAAGCGTGCGCGGAAAGCCACCGTATGATCCGCCGCCTCCTTGCCAGCGATGTTGGCGTGCCAGATGGTGACCTGCTTGACGTGGCCGACGCCGGCTTCGCCGATGGCGGTAACCACGCTGGCGGCGCCCGCATAGTACGTGTAGTAGTCCACCTTGAGCCCGGCCTCCTTTCCTGCCTTCACCAGCAGCGCAAGGTCGTTACCCCAATTACCTGTGATCACGCTGTCGGCTCCGGCGGCCTTGATTTTGGCAACATAAGGAGAAAAGTCCTTCACCTTGCCGAGCGGATGCAGGTCGTCGCCGACGATTTCGGCGTCCGGCCGCTTCGCCGCGAGCATCGCGCGGGCGGATTTCGCCACCCCCTGGCCGAAGGAATAGTCCTGGTTGATCAGATACACCTTCTTGATGGCCTTCTGCGTGGCCATGTAGCTGGTCAAGGCCTGCATCTTCATGTCGACATCGGCATCGAAACGAAAATGCCAGAAAGTGCACTTGTCGTTGGTGAGTGCCGGATCCACTGCCGCGTAATTCAGAAACACCACGCTCTTTTCCGGGTTGCGAGCATTGTGTTTGCTCACCCCGTCTGCCAAGGCCAGCGCGACGCTGGAACCATTGCCCTGCGCGATGTACCGGATCCCCTGGTCGATTGCCTGCCGAAGGACGAGCAGCGCTTCCTGCGGATTGGTCTTGCTGTCGAAAGGCACGATTTCGAACTTCATGCCGCCGAGCACACCACCTCGCCCATTCACGGCTTCCGCCGCAATCTGGTAGTGGCGCAGCCCGATCTCGCCGACATTCGCAAAGGGGCCACTTAGCCCCTCGATGTAGGCGATCTTGATGGTCTCCTGCGCCGTCACCGTGGCCACCAGCGACGACAGCACCATCCACAGGAGCAGGGCCAGCGCGTGTTTGCGTTTCATGGATCGGCCTCCCTCAATCGGCGTGCAAGATCGGATTGCGACCCAAAGAGCCACCGGTAACTTCGAATGGAAACGTTCGCGGAAGCGGAATGGGCACGGTCGTAAGCGGCATCTTATTTGGTTATCTGCATATGCGACGTGCACTCCAGCTGCTCGCCGACCGTCGAGTGCAGCCTATGGCTGCCATCTGCTTCATTGCAGCGTGAAGATTCTAGTCGGAACGCCGCGCCATTGTAAACCGAGTGAAACCTCGGCAAACGGCGCCATGACGCCGTTTTTGCATCGCAGCGAGGGTTCGATCTTGCGCAAGCTGCTAGAATCCAGACATAAAAAATGCATCGACGAGAGGAGCCCTTCATGCAAGGCCTGATGATGGATGTCCCGCTGCTGATTTCTTCTCTGATCACGCACGCGGACCGCCACCATGGCGACACCGAGATCGTGTCGCGATTGGTGGAAGGTGGGATACACCGCTACAACTATCGCGAGGCGCATAGCCGGGCGCGCAAACTTGCCAACGCCCTCCGCGCACTCGGGGTAAAGAAAGGCGACCGTGTCGCCACGCTGGCCTGGAACGGTTACCGGCACCTCGAGGCGTTCTACGGCATTTCCGGTATGGGGGCGGTGATGCACACCATCAATCCGCGCCTGTTTCCCGAACAAATCACCTACATAGTCAACCATGCCGAAGACAGCTATCTGATGTTCGACCTGACGTTCGCGCCTTTGATCGACAAGCTCGCACCGATGTGCAAGAGCGTGAAAGGCTGGATCGTCATGACCGACCGCGCCCACATGCCGCAGTCCGGCATTCAGAACCTCATGTGCTACGAAAGCCTGCTGGACGCGCAGCCGGACGAGTACGAGTGGCCGGAACTGGACGAGCGTACCGCATCTTCGCTGTGCTACACCTCGGGCACCACCGGAAATCCGAAGGGCGTGCTGTACTCGCATCGCTCGACGATGATTCATGCGTACGCGGCGGCGCTGCCCGATTCGCTCAATATTTCTTCCCGCGACGTAATGCTGCCGGTGGTACCGATGTTTCATGCCAATGCGTGGGCCCTGCCCTACAGTTGCGCGCTGGTCGGAGCCAAGATTGTGCTGCCCGGTTACCAGCTCGACGGCAAGAGCCTCTTCGAACTGTTCGAGACTGAGCGGGTCACTGTTTCGGCCGGCGTGCCCACGGTATGGCTCGCGCTGCTGCAGCACATGGGTCAGAACAAGCTCAAGTTCAGCACCATGAACCGGACCGTGATCGGCGGCTCGGCGTGTCCGCCCGCGATGATCCGGTCGTTCCAGGAGGACTACGGCGTTCAGGTGCTGCACGCCTGGGGCATGACGGAAATGAGCCCGGTCGGCACCGTCAGCACCCTCAAGTCCAGGCATCTGGACCTGCCGAAGGACGGGAAACTGGCGATCCAGAGCAAGCAGGGCCGTACCGTTTTCGGGGTGGACATAAAAATCGTGGATGACAGTGGCAAGGAGCTGCCGTGGGACGGCAAGGCTTTTGGCAATCTGCTGGTTCGCGGCCCGTGGATCAGCAATGGGTATTTCAAGGGCGAAGGCGGCGATCCGATGCGCAAGGACGAGACAGGCAAGGCGTGGTTTCCCACCGGAGACGTGGGAACCATCGACCCCGACGGCTACCTGCAGATCACCGACCGCTCCAAGGACGTGATCAAGTCCGGCGGCGAGTGGATCAGCTCGATCGATCTGGAGAACGCCGCAGTCGCGCACCCCGCAGTCGCGGAAGCGGCGGTGGTCGGGATACGACATCCAAAGTGGGACGAGCGGCCCCTGCTGATCGTGGTCAAGAAGAAGGACACCCAGGTAACCCGCGAGGAATTGATCAAGTTCTTCGAAGGCAAGGTGGCGAAATGGTGGATCCCGGACGACGTCGTGTTCGTGGATCAATTGCCGCATACCGCCACCGGCAAGCTGCTCAAGACCAAACTGCGCGACGACTTCAAGGATTACAAGCTGCCGACTGCGTAACACAGCGAGGTCAAGGTAAGGCGGAAAACCCTCCCTGTGTCTCCGGCTTCCGCAGTGGCTGCAATTCGGCGATAGCGTTGCGCTCCGCGCGCTGGATGGCGAACTGAGCGCGCTGGCGCACGAGATCGATGTGCTGGCGGAAAGCGTACAGATTCTCCGAGTAGGCCAAGGGGGTTTCGATTCGATGGATCGAACCATCGAGTTTTTCCAGGCGCTCCAGGATGTCATCGAGTTCCGCCGGCGTGCGGCGCTCCTCCAACTCCAGCTCGATCTCTTTAAGCAGGGCATACCAGCGGTAAATGCGCGAGCGGACACGCCATCGGTAGAGCAGCGGTAGCAGCCGCGCCGCGGGGATGAGCACCACCAGCGCAGGAAGCACCAGCACGAGCAAGCGGTCGACCAGATTCGCGCCCCAGAACGGCAGATAGCGTTGCAGCAGCGGCGGGCCGGACTTGTAGAAGCGTGCAGCCTCCGGGCTGAGGGGTAATTCGGTGTCGTTCGGGGCGGGAAACTCGCGCAACCCAGAAAACAGAGTCGGAGCGTTGTGCACTTCTGAGGCCGCTCTCAGTAGCAAATACGCGAGCGCCGGATGCAAGTCGTCCTTCACGACCAGGTTTACGGTGGTGCCGATCAACACCACGTCGCGCTCGGGGATGTTTTGCACCAGATCGAACGCGCCCTGCGGCAGAATGAACTTGTTGAGATAGAAGTATCTGCGTGTGTAGGCGTCGGCGCGGCTGAAGCTAAGCAGGTGCACGTTCTTAGCGCGCAGGAGTTCCTGAACGATCGGCGAATGTGGACTCGCGACGAAGAACGCCGCATCGATTCCGCCCGAAAGCAGCAGACTCTCCGCTGCGCGCCCACCGATCTTCATGATGGTGGTCGGTGGTTTCGCAATGCCAGTGGCTTCCAGCAGCGCCATGGCCAGGGCGGCGGTGCCGCTGTTCTCCGCGCCGATAGCGATCATCTTGCCGCCGAGGGGCGGCAACCTGTCCAGAGTGCGATCCCCGCGGTAGAACACCCACAGCACCTCGTTGCAAACGCTGCCTAGCGATACCAGCCCCTGCGAACTTTCGGGCGGAACAGCGCTCACCATCCCGCCTTGAACCAACGCGACGTCGACGTGTGCCGACGGGTCCGAGAGACGGTGCAGGTTCTCCATGGCCCCGCCCGAAGGCCACAGACGTAAAGTCACGCCGTCGCGGGCCAGGATGTCGCGATACTTCATCGCATAGTCGTGATAGCTGCCTTCCGCCGCTCCGGTCGACATGACGATCTCGGAGGGGGGCGCCGGACGCATGAGCAGCAATGTCACGCCCAGCGCTCCCACCACGACCAGCGTGGCGGGAATCGCGACGAAAAGCAGATCGCGGTCGAGTCTGCGCTTGCTGGCAGCCATGGCGCGGGGGGGCAGGTGTTATGGTACGACCCAGTATATCGCCGCGCCTGCGGAACAGCCGGCTGCGAATGCGGGCTAGTAACCTCTATCGCGATCCACGAGTCCCACTGGGGACTCGCCACGTTCCAGCCGCCTGATATTTTCGATCACCTGAGCCTGGACTTCTGAAGCGATGGTTGGCGCCGCGACGTGCGGCGTGACAACAATTTTCGGGTGACCCCAGAACGGATGCGAAGAAGGCAAGGGCTCCTCGCGGAAGACATCAAGCATTGCGCCATCGAGTTGTCCGCTATCGAGAGCGGCGATCAGATCCTGGTCGACCAAATGTGCGCCGCGACCGATGTTCACGACGTACCCGCCCCTGGGCATGGAAGCAAAAGCCGCAGCATCGAGGATGCTCTCCGTCTTCGGCGTCAGCGGCAGAGCGTTGACTACAACACGCGAACGGGAGAGAAACTTCTTGAATGTTCCGCTTCCAGAAAAGACCTCGACACCGGGGAGCTGTTTAGGGCTGCGCGCCCATCCGGCCACGGCGTAGCCGGCTGCCGCGACGCGCAGCGCAACAACCGATCCGATCACGCCCAGCCCCATCACACCGACCGGAAAATCGCGAGTGAAGAACGGATCGATCTGGTTCCATCGGGCTTGTCGTTGCAGGGCCTCGATTTCGCGCATGCGGCGCTGAAAACGCAGCACGGCGTATGTCGCGTAATCAGCCATCTGCGCCGGGAAGCCCACATCCACCAGCCGTAACAGCGGCACGCCCTTTGGCAAAGTGGGATCGCTCGGAATGGGATCGACGCCGGCACCGAGGGCGAGGATTGCCTTGAGGTTTGGAAACTGTGCGAGAAACCCCTGCGGGGGTTTCCACACCAGTGCGTAACGAACGCTTTCCAACGGACCCGGATCCGGCCAGACGCGAAACGGAATTCGCGGCAATTCACGTGCGAATGCCTCACGCCACGGTTCCGCCGGGTCCGCATTGCTGTAGTAGAGAATAGTCATACCTCACCGCGGCCCTCTCCCCTGACCACCAAAGGGCTTCCCGAGCCCGCGACACGCACCAACATGCGGTCCCTTTTGGTGGTCAGGCGGAGAGGGTGTTCAAATTTCAGCCCATGACTCTGTCCCAGCATTGTGCGGGCTCCCTCTCCACGTTAGCGGAGAGGGCGGGGGGAGGTGGTTTTTCTACGGCGCCCGGATTTCCTGATTGTCGATCAGCCGCGTGGTCCCGAGCTTCGCTGCGCCGAGCACGACCAGTTCCTTGTCCTGCGGTTCGGGGCGCAGCCCGCGGCGCGTACGTACGACAACATAGTCGACTTTCCAGTCATGGCGCGCGAGCAGCGCGCCCGCCGCATACTCCATCGCGATGAATTTGCGATCGCCGCTTTCCACCGCGTCCTTGACCTGAAGGATGGCCTGGCGCAATCGAATCGCTTCCTTTCTTTCCGCGGGGGACAGGAACCGGTTGCGCGAGGACAGCGCCAACCCATCTTCCGCGCGCACGGTTTCCGCCGGAATGATGGTGATCGGCAGAGCAAACTGCTCGACCATGTGCCGTACGATTGCCAATTGCTGATAATCCTTTTTGCCGAATACGGCGATCTGGGGCTCTACAGAATTGAACAGCTTCAGCACCACGGTGGCCATGCCGCGAAAGTGCCCCGGCCGGAAGCGGCCCTCGAGTTTGTTGGCGACCTTCGGCAGGTCGACATAGAAAACCTGTGGTTCAGGATACATCTCCTTTTCACCGGGGGCGAAGACGACGGAGTTGCCCTCGGCTTCCAGCTTGGCGCAGTCTTCCTCGAAAGTACGTGGGTACTTGTCGAAGTCCTCTCCCTGCCCGAACTGGAGGCGGTTGACGAAAATCGTCGTGACGACTACCGGTGCGTGCTGGCGTGCGATCCTGACCAGGCTCAGGTGGCCATCGTGTATGTTGCCCATGGTCGGCACACAGGCCACCTGGGTTTCGGGCTTCAGCCGCGCGCGCAGTTCTTTTATTGTCTTGATGACTTCCATTTGTGAGGAACGAGACACGAGGGACGAGGGTGGGGAACGAACGCGCGGCCTTGCCGCATGATCCCTCTTCCCTCTTCGCTCGCCCCTCGCCCCGTCTCCTCTAGAAACTATGCTCTTGGCCAGGGAAAGTGCCGCCCTTCACTTCGACTACGAAGCGTTCGATCGCGGCACGGATCGAAGGCGAGCCATCCATGAAATTTTTCACGAAGCGAGGCTTTTTGCCGGGATAGATATCAAGCATGTCGTAGAGATTGAGGATCTGCCCCGAGCAGTGCGGTCCCGCTCCAATACCCATCACCGGAATCGACAAGGCCTCGGTCAAAGCCCTGCCCACCCCGGCGGGCACGAGTTCCACCACCATCAAGCTTGCTCCCGCATCCTGCAACGCCCTTCCGGCATGGATAAGCTGTTGCGCGGAATCATCGGTCTTGCCCTGCACCTTATAGCCGCCGATCGCATGCACCGATTGCGGCGTCAATCCGACGTGGCCGCAAACAGGGATACCACGCGCGCTCAGGAACGCGACCGTCTCCGCCATGACTTCGCCGCCCTCGAGTTTTACCATCTGCGCGCCGGCGCTCATCAGCCTTGCCGCATTGGCGAAGGCATCTTGCGGGCTCTGCTGGTAACTGCCGAACGGTAAATCGCCGATCACCAGCGCGCGTTTGGTACCGCGCGCAACGATGCGCGTGTGGTAAACCATGTCATCGATGGTCACGGGCAAGGTGGAGTCGTGACCCTGGACCGTCATTCCCAGTGAATCCCCGACCAGGAATGTATCAATGCCTGCAGCATCCAGCAGCGCGGCAAAGCTCGCGTCGGTACAGGTCAGCATGGTGATGCGATCACCTTCCTGCCGCATCTTCTGCAAGACACTCGTCGTAACTCGCGTAGCACTCATGGACAAGAGTTCTCTTCTCTGTGGCAAATCGTATCCATTCACGCCCGGCTGAAAAACTCGCGGGGCCCGCGCATTTCGGTGATGCGGCGCAACAGTAAATCAAAATCGTTGGCTTCATCAACAAAATTCAGATGGTCGCTGTTGACGATCAGTAGCGGCGCGGCCGAAAACTGGTAGAAGAAGCGGCGGTAGGCGTCGGCAAGGCGGCTGAGATACTGCTCCGAGATGTTGCGCTCGTAGGCGACCGCGCGTTTTCGTACGCGCGCGTACAGTTTTCCAGGCGATGCCTGCAGGTAGATCACCAGGTCCGGCGCGGGCGCCTGCGGCGTCAGGTGGCCGTAGATCTGATGGTAGAGGTGCAATTCGTCGTCGGATAGCGTGAGGCTGGCGAACAACGGGTCCTTGTCGAGAATGAAATCGGCCACGGTGCCACGATCGAAAAGATCGATCTGCTTCAGGCCCGCGACCTGCTGTACCCGCTGGAACAGGAAGAATAGTTGCGTAGCCAACGCATGACGCCGCTGATCCTCGTAGAAACGCGCCAGGAACGGATTCGAATCCGGGTCCTCGAGCAGCAAATTCTTGCCTGAGTGTTCCGACAGCCGTCGTGCCAAGCTGGTCTTGCCGGCGCCGATCGGTCCTTCGACCACGATGTAGCGGTATTTTTCAGGCAGCATCGATTCTGCTCACGCCCTCGCAATCCGCCCGAGCCAGCAGATCCCGCACTCGGCCGCGCCCCGGAACCATGGCCCCGGGGGCGATCTCGGCGAGCGGCGCCAGCACGAAAGCGCGCTCATGCAACCGCGGGTGCGGCAGCGTCAAGCCGTCCGCTTCCAGGACCTCGTCTTCGTAAAGCAGCAAGTCGAGGTCGAGCGTTCGCGGTGCATTACGCATCCCGCGTCTGCGCCCGTGGCGGTCCTCGATGGCAAGAAGCGCAGCAAGCAATGCCCGGGGTTCGAGCGTTGTCTGCACTGAGGCGACGGCGTTAATGAATTCGGGTTGCTCCAGATAACCGACCGGGGACGTGCGATACAAAGAGGAGCGCGCAGTTACCCGTGTTTCGGGGATCGCTTCCAGTTCCATGAACGCCTGCCTTACTTGTGCCATGGGATCGGCAAGATTGCTGCCGAGGCCGACAAAAGCAGCCGCCGCCGGCACATTTCCGGGCATCAGGATTCCGCCGGTACGGGAACCGGATTGCTGTCGGGAGGAGTGCCGCCGCCGGGCTTGCGACGCCGCCGGCGCCGGCGCGGAGTGCGATCCGGGAGCAGCATCTGCTTGCGCGTTTCTTCGTCGGCATGCTGGAAGTTTTCCCACCATTCGGCGACTTCGGCGTCCACTTCGCCACTGTCGCAGCGGAGCACGAGAAAATCATAGCCGGCGCGAAAGCGCGGATGCGCAAGCACGCTGTAAGGGCGCCGGCCGGAACGGCCGAGGAAGCGCGGCTGCAAGGCCCAGATATCCTTCATGTCGGCCCCGAAGCGGCGAGGGATCGAGAGTTTCTCCGCCTGCACATGGATCACGTGATCCATTGCCTTGAATAACGCCGGCATCGGATTGAGGCCTTCCTCCTGCGCCAGCTTCCACGCCGCCAGCACTTCGTGCCACAACAGCGCGGCAAACAGAAAGCCCGGTGCTATTGGTTTGTTCGTGCGCACGCGTTCATCCGTGCTCTTCAGCGCCATCATCACGAAGCGCTCCCCCATAGGCTGTTCGAGGATCACGTCGAGCATCGGCAACAGGCCGTGGTGCAGCCCTTCCTGGCGCAATTGCAGCAGACAGGCAGTGGCATGCCCCGAGAACAACAGCTTCATCATTTCCTCGAACAGCCTCGACGAGGGCACGTTGGCAAGCAAGGGCGCCAGTTTCTTGATCGGCTCACGGGTCTCAGCCTCGATTTTCAGGCCGAGCTTGGCTGCAAGCCGCACGGCGCGCAGCATGCGCACCGGGTCCTCGCGATAGCGCTGTTCCGAATCGCCGATCATCCGCAGGCGCCGGGCCTTGACGTCGTCCAGGCCGCCGCAGAAGTCGTGGATCTCTTCGGTGGTCGGGTCGTAGAACAACGCGTTAATGGTGAAGTCGCGGCGCGTGGCATCCTCTTCCTGGTTGCCGAACACGTTGTCGCGCAGGATGCGCCCGTGTTCGTCCGACACCTGTTCTTCCGGGTCGTTGCCCTGCCTGGCACGGAAGGTGGAAACCTCGACGGTGTCATTGCCGAACATGACGTGCACCAGCCTGAAACGCCGGCCGATGATACGCGAGCGCCGGAACACGCTGCGTATCTGCTCGGGTGTGGCACTGGTGGCAACGTCAAAGTCCTTGGGCTTGAGCCCGAGCAGCAGATCGCGCACCGCACCGCCGACGACGTAGGCAGCGAAGCCTTTATCCTGCAACGTGCTGATCACACGGCGCGCGCTGGAACTGATTCCGTCGCGGGAAACGCCGTGTTTGCTGCGCGGGACGACCTGCGGCTTTGCGGAGTGTGATGATCGGCCGGAAAATACCCGGCGAAGCAGTTTCCGAATCATCAAGTATGGGGAGAACGTGGTACTGGGTAAAAGCGGCGATTATACATGCGGCATCTGCCCTCAAGACTGGCGCGGCAGGAACAGCCGGTCACTGCCCACCTGCAAGGAATCGAACGCGAAGCCGTAAAGCTCGCCAAGATGGCCGGCGTCCAGCACCTCTTGCGCGTCGCCATGCGCGAAGCGTCCGTCGCCGTACAACAGCAGGAACCGGTCGCAGTAACGGCGTGCAAACAGCAGGTCATGAACCACCATGACGACCACCGCGGCGTTCTCGCGGGCCTCATGCGCCAGGCGCTCGAGCACGGCTACCTGATGCGATAAGTCGAGATGTTGCAACGGTTCGTCCAGCAGATATGCGTGTGGCCGTTGTGCAAACAAAGCCGCCGCGCGCGCGCGTTGGCGCTCGCCACCGGAAAGCGTAGCGAATGCGCGGTCGGCCAGGCCAGCCAGATGCAGGGACTCGATCTCCGCACGGGCCACGGCCTCGTCCTCCGTGTGCCAGCCGAACGGGCTCAGTGCGTGTGGATAGCGGCCCAAGAGCACAAAGTCGCGCACGCTGCCCCAGAATTCGTGCGTCTCCTCCTGCAGCAGCACGCCGATGTGACGCGCCAGCCGACGACGCGGCATCACATCTATCGGCGCGCCATCCAGCAACGCCGCACCGGCCTGCGGAGGCCTCAATGCCGCAAGCGCGTGCAGCAGCGTGGACTTGCCGCTGCCGTTGCGGCCGAGCACGGCCCATACTTGCCCCGGAAGAAACTCCAGAGTCAACCCTTCGAGCAGCGTACGTCCTGGGTACCCCAGCGAAAGTCGTTCAGCGCGCAGCATTACCCCTACCCGCAACAAGCAACAGCAGCACCGGAACGCCGAGCAATGCGGTCAAGACACCGACCGGAAACTGCAAAGGCGCCCATGCGCTGCGCGCTATCGTATCCGCGATTGTGAGGAAGCTGCCGCCAGCCAGGACGGCAGATGGCAAGAGCCAGCGGTGGTCTGCCATTCCCAACATGCGCATGAGATGCGGAACGATGAGGCCGACGAAACCGATTGTGCCCCCGAAGAGCACCGCGGTAACTGTCGCCACCGCAGCAAGTCCGTACAACAGGATTTCGGTGCCGGTTACCGCAACACCCAGCGACTGCGCCTTGATTCTGCCGAGCGCGAGCACGTTCATCGACTGCGCCAGTGGCAAGACGACAAAGAGCAAGGTCGCGAGCACGAGAAACGCAGGTAACGGAAATTCCGCGTACCCCAGATCCCCCATCAGCCAGAACAGCATGCCTTTGATTGCAGTTTGCGGCGCGAGAACAAGAATGAGGCTGAGGGCCGCGTTGAGGCCCGCCGCCACCACCACACCGGTAAGCAGCAGACGGTAGGGATTCCAGTTTCCCGTGCGGAAACTCAAACCGAATACCAGAGCAGACGCGGCGATCGCGCCAACCAGCCCGGATCCGGTCTGGACCAGGATTCCCGTCCCCAGGAGCATCGCCAGCAACACGCCGAGCGCGGCGCCTCCGGACACACCGAAAACATAAGGATCGGCCAGAGGATTACGCAGCAGTACCTGCAACAGCACGCCCGCCAGCGCCAGCAGGCCGCCACAGGAGAATGCCGCAAGGATCCGCGGCAACCGCAGCTTCCAGACAATGTCGGCTACCGGGCCGGAGAGCGAACCGGACAGCGCTGCGAAGGTGTCTTCGACTGAAATAGGGACGCTGCCGACGACCAGGCTCACGAGCAGGCTGGCGGGGGCGATAAACAACAAGAGGGTGAGACCGAGTGCGCGCGGCATCTGGTTAGTGTCGGTGGCGCTGCTCCGCCACCGGCGGTTACCGGAGGCTGATGACGCGCCAGTCGTTCTTGAGCGCGTGTTCCTTGAGGGTTTCGTCGGGATCCACCGCCACCGGATGGCTGACGATCGAAAGCAGCGGCAAGTCGTTCAGCGAGTCGCTGTAAAACCAGGTCTTCTCAAGCGCATCCCAGGAGATGCCGTGTTCGCCGATCCAGCGCATGAGCCGGCTCACCTTGCCTTCGCGGAAGGACGGCACGCCTACTACCCCGCCGGTAAACTCGCCGTCCTTTTCCTCCGGCTCGGTGGCGATCAGGTTCTCGATGCCAAATTCGCGCGCGATCGGCCAGGTGACGAAACTGTTGGTCGCGGTGATAATGACGCGCGCATCGTCGTTGTGACTCTCCACCAGGTCTCGCGCCTTGCGGGTAATCATCGGGACGATTTTCTCCCGCATGAACTCGATGTGCCATTCGTCGAGCTGCTTTCTCGGATGACGCGAGAGGGGCTTGAGCTGGAAATCGAGAAACTCGTGGATGTCGAGCGTGCCGGCCTTGTATGCCTCGTAGAAGTTGCGGTTGCGCGCGTCGTGAACCTCACGGTCGAGCGCACCTTTCTCGATGAGAAACTGCGCCCATTCGAAGTCGCTGTCGCCGGCCAGGAGGGTATTGTCCAGATCAAACAATGCGAGTCGCATGTTCTTCGTGCGGCAGCATATTGTGGCTCCGACATAACCCCAACGTTAGTCTTCGCCGAAACAAGCCGCTTCGCGTCGTGTTATCCAGATCAAACAATGCCAGTCGCATCGGCGAATTGCGGAAGTGTTGGGAGTGGTCGTGAAGGTGCGTTGAAAGTATAGCTCAAAAGTCCATGACGACCGAGATTGCCGACCCTGTTCGCGTGCCAGATTCCGGATGGCGGATATCGCTCACGGTCAAGCTTCCGCTTGCAGCAATTCGCGAAGCAACGGCAAGGTGATCGGTCGCTTGGTTTCCAGCGAGTAGCGGTCCAGTGCGTCCAACACCGTCATCAGGGAAGGCAGGTCGCGTTGCAGGTGGCGCAGCAGATGATCCACGATTTCGTCGCTTAGATCGAAGGCGCGGGTGGCCGCGTGACGCTTGAGCGCAACGCGCTTTTCCTCGTCGGAAAGCGCATGCACCCGAAACACCAGCCCCCATCCGAGCCGGGTCAGCAGATCCGCCCTGAGTTGCAACCGTGCCGGCGCCGCGTTGCCGGCAGCGAGCACGACACTCTGGCATTCACGTAATGCGTTGTAGAGGTGGAAAAACTGGAGCTGAGTCTGCGCGTCCAGTTTCTCGACATCGTCCACCGCAAGCATGCCTACACCGGAAATCTCTGTCGGCAATGACTCACCCGCCGCGACGTATACGGCAACGGTTCCCCGCGAAGAAGCTGTCGCCACAGCCGCCTGCAGCAAATGCGACCGGCCGCAACCTCGCTGTCCCCAGAGGTAAACGAAACGCTCGGCGGACGCACCCATGGAGAGCGAGCGCAATGCCGAAACAGCCTCGACATTTTGCCCAGCGAAAAAGTTGTCGAACGCCGGATCCGGGGAAGGGGCGAGTGCGAGAGCCAGCTGCTTCATCGGGATTTGTCCAGATCGCTGGCTGGAAATTGCGCGCTCAGGTACCGCAAGCCCACCAACAAAGCCGCACCCGCAGGCAACGCTAGGATTGCGGCGAACAGGAACGAGGTCAGGATCGGCGCGACCAGATAAAGGAGGAGCGCGACGGCGACCGGAGCGACCAGATACCATGCTAAGTGCACACGGAAGATGCTGTTCATTTGGAGTAAAATTCGCGGCGCGCTACGCACAACGAATCGTGCATGGTGACAAAGCAGCACTGCATTGGAATTTCGACCGCTACTCTATCCCGAAGAACCCGGCCGCTCAACTTGAAGACCACCCGACCCGCCTCTACTTCGCTTTCCTATCGGGACGCCGGAGTGGACATCGATGCCGGCGACCAATTGGTGGAAAGCATCAAACCTTTCGCTAGACGTACGCTCAGGGACGGCGTGCTCGCTGGTATTGGCGGATTCGGCGCACTGTTCGAACTGCCGAAGGGATTCCGTGAACCGGTGCTGGTATCCGGAACCGACGGCGTCGGCACCAAACTCAAGCTGGCATTTCACCTGGATCGCCACGACACCATCGGCATCGACTTGGTGGCGATGAGTGTCAATGACATCCTGGTGCAAGGGGCCGAACCACTTTTCTTCCTCGACTACTTCGCCTGCGGCAAGCTGGCGGTAGCAACCGCGACTCAGGTGGTGAAGGGCATCGCCGCGGGCTGCGAGCAGGCAGGCTGCGCGCTGATCGGCGGAGAGACGGCGGAAATGCCGGGGATGTATCCGGCAGGAGAATACGACCTCGCCGGCTTTGCGGTCGGCGTGGTCGAGAAGTCGGAGATCATCGATGGTTCCGGCATTGCTGTGGGCGACATTGTTCTCGGCCTGGCCAGCAGTGGGGCACACTCAAACGGTTACTCGCTCGTGCGAAAGATCGTGGAAACGTCCGGCGTGGACTTGTCGTCCGATTTCAACGGCGGGACGTTAGGAGAAGCATTGCTGGTACCTACGCGCATATACGTGCGGCCGGTGCTCGCGGCGATACGCGCAGTGCCCATCAAAGGTCTTGCGCACATCACCGGCGGCGGCCTGGTGGAAAACGTGCCGCGCGTGCTCCCGTCGAACGTAAAAGCAGTACTGACGAAGAATACATGGCCCAGGCCGCAATTGTTTGAATGGCTGCAAAGAAACGGCAATGTCGCCGAGGCTGAAATGCACCGCGTGTTCAATTGCGGCATCGGCATGGTCGCCATCGTTGCTGGAGAGGATGCCGGCCGAGCCAAAAAAGTATTCGAACGCGAAGGAGAAAGCGTCTTCGAAATCGGCGAGATTCGCTCCCGCGTGGGTGACGAGCCGCAGACAATAGTGCTGTAGAAATACCGGATGAAGCGCATCGCAATCCTCATCTCAGGCCGCGGCAGCAACCTGCAATCGATCATGGAAGCTAAACTCGACGCACAGATTGCCCTGGTGATCAGCAACAACCCCGCGGCAGGAGGTATCGACGTCGCTCGCAGTTTCGGTGTGGATACTGCGGTGATCGATCACCGCGCATTCCCGGATCGCGCGAGTTTCGATGCCGCGCTCGCTGACAAGGTCAGCTCGCACCGCCCCGATTTGCTGGTGCTGGCGGGATTCATGCGCATTCTTACCGAGGGTTTCATCAAGCGCTTCAGTGGCCGCATCCTGAACATCCATCCATCGCTGCTTCCCGCGTTTCCGGGCGTGGAAACGCACCGGCGTGCGTTGCAGGAAGGCGTCCGAATTCATGGCTGTACAGTCCATTTCGTCACTCCCGAACTCGACCATGGTCCGATCATCGTGCAGGCCGCAGTGCCGGTGCTGCACGACGACGACGAGGAACGTCTCGCTGCCCGCGTGCTCGAGCAGGAACACCGAATCTATCCGCAGGCAATCCGCTGGTTCCTCGATGGCAAGCTCAAACTGGAGGGCAACCGCGTCACGGTAAGCGCGGGCCGGAGCGCTCCGGACGTTTTGGTCTCTCCTTGAACCTTATGAAACGTGCGTTTCTTCTTGTTCTGCTTCTGATTGGAGATCCGGTCGCTGCCACGCAGCCTCCGCAAAAAGTGCAGATCGACTTTGAAGTGACTTCCGGATCGATGCGACTAGGCGAAGGCCGCGATGTTCTCGAGCACGACGGCAAGAAGTACTCCGTGGTTAGCGAGACCAAGACGGTCGGCGTGGCCGCGCTTTTATACAAGCTCAACGTCCGCCGAGAAAGCAGTGGTTTGCTTTCCGCCGTCGGGCTGCGGCCGCTACGATTCGAGGAAGTCAACAGCCGCAAGCCCCGGCGTGCCGTCGATTTCGATTGGTCCGCCGGGCAGGTCAAACTCACCGACGGCGACAAGATCGAAACCGAGGCGCTGAGCGCTAATACCTTCGACCCGGCCAGCCTGCCTTACGCCTTCGCGTTCGCGCAGTCGAATCAGGAAAGCATGAAAGTGTTTGTCGCGGACGGCAAGCGCATGACCGACTACGAGTACCGCATTATCGGCAAAGAAATGCTCAAGACTCCGCTCGGCGACATGGAAACCCTGCACTTCCAGAAAGTGCGGGAGCCCGACGACAAGCGTGGCCTTGAATTCTGGCTCTCAGTGCACCGCCATTTCCTTCCGGTCAAGATTCGCTACGTCGAAAAGAACGGCACGGTGGTAGATTCCACCGTCACCGGCATCGCTGTCCAGTAGATGCAACCGACGGCGGGATTGATCAAGGTGGCGGCTGCCGCCGTGGATCTGGTGTTGCCGCTGACCCATCCGGCCGATGCAGTTCTGCGCAATTTTTTCAGCGTCAATCACGAACTTGGCGGCCATGACCGGGCTTTCGTCGCCGAAACGGTTTTTACCGTGCTTCGCCACAAGCGGCTGCTCGAGAACCTGATCGCGCACCCCGCTCCGCGCAGGCTGGTCTTGGGGTCACTGCTCAAGCTGCAGGGTTATAGCGTCGGCCAACTCGAACGGCTGCTGAAGACTGAAGAGCGTGACTGGGCGGTTCAACTGAAGTCTGCCGACGTCGAATCGCTGCCCGCGGCAGTCAGGTTGAGCCTTCCCGACTGGCTATACGAACGGCTCGTCGCCGAGTATTCGGAAGAGGAAGCGCTGGCCTTTGGTCGCGCCATGCTGAAGTCCGCATCGCTGGATCTGCGGGTCAATACGCTGCTCGCGGACAGGGACCAGGTGATCGAGGAACTCAGGGCCAGCGGATTCGCGGCAGAGCCGACGCGCTGGTCTCCGATTGGCATCCGGCTTGCCGGAAAACCTGCCATCAACCGCCACGCGTCGTTCACGCGCGGTGCGGTCGAAGTCCAGGACGAAGGCAGCCAGGTGCTGGGATACCTGCTCGCACCGAAACGGCGTGAAATGGTGGTGGATTTCTGTGCCGGTGCGGGCGGCAAGACCCTCATGATGGGCGCGCTAATGCAGTCGGCGGGGCGCCTGTATGCACTCGACGTTTCGGAGAAACGGCTCAACAATCTCAAACAGCGGCTCAAACGTTCCGGACTGTCCAATGTGCACCCGCAACTGATCCAGGGGGAAAATGACATCAAGGTGAAGCGCCTGACCGGCAAGATCGATCGGGTGCTCGTCGATGCGCCATGCAGCGGCCTCGGCACGTTGCGACGCAATCCCGATCTCAAATGGCGTCAGTCACCCGAAGGAGTGGTGGAACTCAGCGCCAAGCAGGGCGCAATCCTCAATGGTGCGGCAATCCTCCTCAAACCCGGCGGGCGCCTAGTTTACGCAACCTGCAGCGTGTTGCCGGAGGAGAACGAGGCAATCATCGAGCGGTTCCTTGCCACCCACGCAGACTTCCACGTGGTGAGTTGCCAGGAAATTCTGGACGAGCAGCGGATCGCGCTCGAAAGTGGGGTCTATCTCGAACTGCGTCCGCAACGGCACGACACCGACGCTTTCTTCGCCGCAGTACTGGAGCGGCATCCTCATCGGAAATGAAACGCGCGCGTCCAATCCTGCCTTTGGGCCTCCTGCTTTTGCTGCTGGTGCTGGCGCCACCGTCCCGAGGCCTTGATGTATCGGATATTATTCCCGGGAGCGGCACCATCGAGTATGCCTTTAGCCCAGGCGACGATGCAGCGGGGCTGGTCGTGCGCGCTATCGATGGCGCACATTTGCAGATTCTGGTGCAAGCCTTCAGCTTCACGCACTTCGATATTGCCCGCGCACTTATTCGCGCAAAACGCCGCGGATTAGACGTGCAGGTCATCGCCGATTTGGAGCAGATCGAACTCATCGGTCACAACGTGATTCCGCAGCTCGTTGAAGCAGGGCTACCCGTATTCACCGACGCTGAGCATGCCGCCGCCCACAACAAGGTCATGGTGATCGACGCTGGGGCCAACGCACCGGTCCTGATCACCGGCAGCTTCAATTTCACTCACGCCGCCCAGTTTCGCAACGCCGAGAATCTGCTGGTGTTTCGCGGAAATCATGAGCTCACGCGCGCCTATTTGGACAATTGGATGCGTCACCTCAAGCACTCCATCCGGCTTCGTGGCGGCAACGGCAAGTGACGTGGCATCCACTGGAAAGGGGCGAGGATTGGTCCGAATGAGCCTGCTGCTGACGGTAGAACGAGACAAATAGACACAATTCGCGTCCTGATCGAAGAATTTTAGGAGGGTTTCAATGGCGATAACGGATACTCAACTGCCACATAAGAACTGACGTTACAAATTGTGGCTTGCAGGGTACAGGGGTTACTGTAGAATCCTACATATCTTATTGATTCTTTGGGGTTAACTGCATGAATCTGAACGGGTTTACGGACCTGCCCAACTGGGCGGGCGGACTGATGGACCTTCCTTGGTGGGGTTACGTTGTCGTGGCACTTGTTTTCACGCATCTCACCATCGCGTCGGTCACCATCTACCTGCACCGGCACTCGGCGCATCGTGCTCTTGACCTCCACCCCGTTGTTGCGCATTTCTTCCGCCTCTGGTTGTGGCTGACTACTGGGATGTCCACAAAAGCGTGGACCGCAATTCACCGGAAGCACCACGCCAAGTGCGAAACCGAAGAAGATCCGCATAGTCCACAAGTGCTTACTCTCAAGAAAGTTATGCTTGAGGGCGGTGAGCTCTATCGGAAGGAAGCGAAAAACCAGGAGACGTTGGACAAGTACGGCCACGGCACCCCGGACGACTGGATTGAACGCAACGTGTATTCCGGAAGCGATAAAGGTGGTGTGGCGCTGATGCTGATCGTAAACATCCTGCTGTTCGGACCGATCGGGCTCACGATCTGGGCAATCCAGATGCTGTGGATCCCAGTCACCGCTGCAGGCGTGATCAACGGCGTGGGGCATTTCTACGGCTATCGTAACTTCCAAGTGGAGGACGCGAGCACCAACATCGTGCCCTGGGGCATCCTGATCGGCGGTGAGGAACTGCATAACAATCACCATGCCTACGCTACCTCTGCGCGGCTGTCGAACAAGTGGTACGAGTTCGACATCGGCTGGATGTACATTCGCCTGATGGAAATCGTCGGTCTCGCCGAGGTCAAAAAGCTTGCCCCTACCGTGAAGATTGCGGCTGGCAAGTCCAACTGCGACCTGCAGACTCTGCAGGCAGTGATCACCCATCGCTACGACGTGTTGGCACGCTTCACCCGGCTGGTCAAGGCGACCTGTACCGAGGAACTGCGCAAACTTCGCGAACGCGCACCCGGCCATGCCATTGATATGCAGAGCGTAAAGCGCTGGCTGCATCTTGACGCCAAGCTGGTCCCGGCCAAGGAGAAGGCTGAACTGGAGCAAGTGCTGAAGACCAGCAAAGTTCTCGACACCGTTTACACGATGCGCCAGGAACTGGCCATGCTGTGGCAACGCTCTACCGCGACCAAGGAGCAGTTGCTGTCACAACTTGAAGACTGGTGCCATCGCGCGGAAAGAAGCGGCATTGCGCCGTTACGAGAGTTCTCTCTGACCCTGCGCCGTTACGCGTAAGGATCGACGAACCAAGAAAAAGCCCGCGCATGCGGGCTTTTTTTATTGAAACGAAGACCGGGCTACTTGAGTTTCGTTTCCTTGTAGAGGACGTGTTTGCGTGCCACCGGATCAAATTTCTTCATCTCTATCTTATCCGGCGTGGTCCGTTTGTTCTTGGTAGTGGTGTAGAAGTGTCCGGTGCCTGCGGACGATTCAAGTTTTATCTTCTCTCGCATGATTTCCTCGCGCGTGCTTCAGATTTTGTGACCGCGCTCACGCATTTCCGCAAGCACCACGTCGATACCCTTCTTGTCGATTGTGCGTAGGCCAGCCGTACTCAGGCGCAGGCTCACCCAGCGGTTCTCGCTCTCGACCCAGAGACGGCGGTACTGCAGATTTGGCAGGAAGCGCCGCTTGGTCTTGTTGTTGGCGTGGGAAACATGGTTCCCGCCCATCGGCTTCTTGCCGGTGACTTCACAAATTCTCGCCATAGTGGCTTCTCCAGCTTCGTTTCCAGGTGAAGCCGCCGAGGCAGCTTCGCTAAATTTCGGAGAGGGCGCTTTATAGCACACTAACCGCTATCTGCTCAACCTTCAGTTCGCGTTCTTACAGCAGCCCGAGTTCGGCGAAGGACAGTGCCGCACCGCGCCCGATGATGAAATGATCGAGCACCCGGACATCCACTAGAGCCAGTGCCTGCTTCAGTGCCTGCGTAAGGGTTTCGTCTGCATGGCTGGGCTCCGCGACTCCGGATGGATGGTTGTGCGCGAAGATCACTCCGGCCGCATTGTGATGCAGCGCCCGTCTCACCACTTCCCGGGGAAAAACACTAGTCTGGGTCAGTGTTCCAGAGAACAACTCCTCCACCTCGATGACCCGGTTCTGAGCATCGAGAAACAGGCCCACGAAGACCTCCACCGGCCGATTCTGAAGTTGCAGCCGCAAATAGTCGCGGACTGCTTTCGGCGAAGAGAGGTTGATACCCGCCTTCATGTCCTCGGCCAGCGCGCGCCGCGCCATTTCGATCGCGGCCTGCAACTGCACGTACTTGGCGTTTCCCAAGCCGGATATGGAACAGAAGTCCTCGCGGCTTGCTCCGACCAATTTTCCCAACGAGCCAAGCCTGGCAAGCAGGTCGCGCGCGAGGTCGACCGCGCTCTTGCCCTTCACTCCGGTGCGTAAGAAAATCGCGAGCAGTTCGGCGTCAGAAAGTCCACCCGGCCCCTTTGCCAGCAGCTTCTCCCGCGGTCTGTCGTCCTCCGGCCAGTCGGTGATCGCCATTTTCCGCTCCGTTGGCACTTTTGTATTTGCCAACAACAGTTTACACTGCCGATCCGGAAAATCCGGTAGGCTATGGAAATGAGCGAACTGGGCAACAAGCGGATCCTCCTGGGGATCACCGGTGGTATCGCCGCCTATAAGTCGGCGGAACTGGTGCGTGAGCTGCAGCGCCAAGACGCTGACGTGCAAGTCGTCATGACCGAATCGGCGTGCCGGTTCGTTACTCCGGTGACGATGCAGGCGCTGTCGGGTAAACCGGTGTTTACCGATATGTGGGACAGCCGGGTGCCAAATGGCATGCCGCATATCGAGTTGTCGCGCGACCGCGACGTGATCGTCGTCGCGCCCGCAACTGCCGGCTTCATCGCCAAGCTGGTGCACGGCGCCGCAAACGACTTGTTGTCCACGCTCTGCCTGGCGCGCGAGTGTCCGCTGATGGTGGCGCCGGCGATGAACCGGCAGATGTGGGAAAACCCGGCCACCCAGCGCAATATTGCGCAACTTCATCAGGACGGCATCGTCGTGCTCGGCCCAGATTCCGGCGACCAGGCCTGCGGAGAAACCGGCATGGGGCGCATGCTGGAACCGACTGATCTCGCCCGCTCGATTGCGGCATGGTTCCAACCCAAGCTGCTTGCGGGCACGCACGTGTTGATCACCGCCGGACCCACCTTCGAACCAATCGACCCCGTGCGAGGCATCACCAACCGCAGTTCGGGAAAAATGGGCTATGCCGTCGCGCGCGCCGCACTTGAGGCCGGCGCAAAGGTCACGCTGATCTCGGGCCCGGTATCGATCGAGGCACCGCCATCCGCGCAATTGGTCCGCGTCGAGACGGCGCGGCAGATGCTCGACGCCGTAAACACGTATGTCGGGAGTTGTGACATCTTCGTCGGCGTCGCCGCGGTGGCCGATTATCATGTCGGCAATCGCAGACCGCAGAAGATCAAAAAAGACGATGGAGTCCCAACGCTGGAGCTTGTGCCAAATCCGGACATCATCGAAGCCGTTGCCCGGCGTCCCAACCCTCCGTTCTGCGTCGGCTTCGCCGCCGAGAGCGAGCATCTCGAGCAGAACGCGGAAGCCAAGCGCCGCCGCAAGAAGTTGCCATTGCTCGCGGCGAATCTTGCACAGGCTGCGATCGGCGCCGACGACAACGAACTGGCGTTGTTCGACGACGACGGTGTTCACCGGCTGGCGCGCGCACCGAAACTCGAACTTGCGCGCGCCCTGGTCCGTCATATCGCCAAGATTTACCGCCCACGCAAAACGCCCGTCACGGCCTAGACGTCCAGCCACAGCAACAAAAAGGTTTCATGCGCACCATCGACATGAGGATTCTTGACGCGCGCCTGCGCGATCAGCTTCCCGCCTACGCGACCACGGGCTCCGCCGGGCTCGACCTGCGCGCCTGCATCGACACGCCGATTGAGTTCAAGCCAGGGCAGACCGAACTGATCCCCTCGGGCCTGGCAATCCACCTGGATGATCCTGGGCTCGCAGCGGTAGTCCTGCCGCGTTCGGGTCTGGGCCACAAACACGGAATCGTGCTTGGCAATCTGGTCGGCCTGATTGATTCCGACTATCAGGGGCAGATTTTTGTCTCGGTGTGGAATCGTGGATCGAGTTTCTTTACCCTTAACCCGATGGAGCGCATCGCACAACTGGTTGTGGTACCGGTGATGCAGGTGGGATTCAACATCGTGGACCAGTTCGCGGAGAGCGCGCGCGGAGCCGCGGGCTTCGGCAGTACCGGCAAGCACTGAACGCGCTCGCTATGACCGCACGCACAATAAAAGCCGGCTCACGCCGGCTTTCTGTTTTCTGACGCATGGCAGCCTCATGCCGCCGTGCTCCCGGTCAGTTCGTGGTCGGGAACACCGGTAGTTCGTTGCCCTTGTTCAACTTCGGATCGGGAATGTCCCCCGCCGCAATGCGGCGCTTCTCCTCCCATCGCAGGAACGTGATCACACTGAGAATCTCTTCCTGCGACATGGTCGTCCCGAACGCTCCCATCGTTCCTCCCAGCGACCTCGGAACGCCGATCGCAATCGTGGCGTAAATCTCCGAGTTGGTGTTACCGGTGTACTTGAAAACACCGCAGCTCAGGCACGGACCCTTGCCGCCGTGGCCATCGCCGCCGTGACAGAACGAGCAACGCTGCGCATACTTGTCCTTGCCCTGCTGCACGATCTGCGTGTCGTTTGTCGGCACTTCCATATCGTTTTCATTGGACTTGTGCTGTGCGGCGGCGGGTTGAATTGCACTGCCCAGACCAAGCGTAACCGCCACGGCAGCCAACCCGACCCACCGCCCGGAAAGCGCCCTGATATTCGTGCCAACCATATGAAACAAACCTCCCTGAAGATAGCTTACGAAAACGGCGGATAAAATGGCACGCCGTAACTCTCGACGATCTGCTTCATCCTGCCGTTGGAAAGCAGTTCTGCAACGCCGTCGTTGATAAACTCCATCAGCGCCTTGTCCTGTTTGCGCACCACGAAATTCAGGTTCCAGCGCTGCTCGGTTTCCGGTACATACCCTTCGACCATGCGAAACGTAATCTTTGGATATTCGCGACGCGCGACTGCAATCGCAGTGGCCCAGACTAGGCTCGCGTCGAGGTCGCCCTTGGCCATGCTCTCCATGATACGGCGATTGTCCAGGAACAATTCCCTCGGTACCCCATTGGTAAACAAGTAGTCGTCGATCGGTGTGGACATGGGAACGCCGACCTTGATGTTCGCCTTCTTCAGTTCGGCAACGCTCTTCATGCCCTCCGCCTTGCCCTGCACCACCAGCACATAGCCCAGACCGAGGTAAGGTTTGGTGAAGGCCAGTTGCCCCATGAGCATGTCATCGTCGCCGCTGTCGGAAAGCCCGAGAAATACGTCACAACGCTTCTTCAGGATCGAGTTGCGGAATGCCCTGGACGTGCCGCCGCGCGTACCTGTATCGGCCCAGGACATCTCCAACGACATGCCGCCCCGCTTGGCGATCTCGCGAATGATCTCGATGTCGAAACCCGGAGGATCGGTGTTTTGCGCCGCGTAGGGAAAATTGTAGGGGTCGGCACAGGCAACCAGTTTGCCCTTGGCTTTGGAGCGTTCGAGGGTGTCGGAAATTTCATCGGGATCGGTCACCTGTGCCCGGGCCGCATTTGCGGCCAAGATCAACAGCAGGGCGAGCCCCGATAGAGTCAGCAACTTACGCACTTTGAACTCCTTGATAGTCTGTCAGGTTGTTCCCCTTTGTCATTGTCATTGCACAAACGTTCTCGAGCTTTGTCGGTTTACCCCGATGCCGGGGCGCAGTGGCCGTTTCTCAACAAAAAATAAGGGAGGGCAATATCCTTTGCCCCCCCTTGGTACAGCTGTCAGTGCAAATTGCTGGTTTGGCGCTTCCTGTTCGATGTCACTCGACAGTGAACACCATCAGGCCGCCGCCCTTCTGATTCTTCTTGAGGTACTCGCCGTAGAACAGGGGCCATATGCCACCGCCGCCCGCACCGTAAACGATGGAAACGTACTGCTTGCCATCCGGTCCGGTGAAGGAAGTCGGATTGCCGTGAACTCCGGAACCGACCTGGAACGACCAGAGGTGCTCGCCGGTTTCGTCGTTTACAGCGTTGAAATAGCCTTCCGGATCACCGTAGAACACCAGGCCGCCGGCGGTCGTCAGGATGCCGCTCGTTGCCGGATAGCTCTGGGACTTTTGCCAGCCCAGTTTGCCGGTCGCCGCGTCATAGCCCTTGATTGCGCCTGCACCCGCGTTGAACGTGATGACCTTCGCGCCCAAGTACCACTCACCGCGCTTCCACTCCATCTTCTTGGCCTGGAGATCCATCGCGAAGTCGTACACCGGAACGTAGACCATCTTGGTGCGGTGGCTGTAAGCCATCGGGTGCCATTCCTTGCCGCCGTCCAGAGACGGAGCAATATCGGTGGTCACCTTGTCATACACCACATCCTTCTCAGGATAGTTGTAGATCGGCTTGCAGTTGTTCGACGTGTCGATCGGCTTCTTGACCCAGTTCACGCGCTGCATTGCCGTGACCCACACGCACTTGTGCTCATTGCCGGCCTTGCCCTTCGCTGTGTTGACGCGGTCGATACCGTACAGGTGACCGTTGCGCGAGCCATGGAGCCACAGTTTCTTGCCACCGATGTCGACCAGGATCATCTCGTTCACGCCGTCGTAATCGTACGGATCATTGGGCGTGTAGTTGAAATAACTCTTGATCTTGCCGGTGTCCGGATCGAGCACCAGGTTGCTGTTGGTGAACAGGTTGTCACCGAGGCGAACATGGCGGTCGAAGTCAGGACCAGGGTTGCCAACCGGCCAGAACAGCGTGTTGGTGTCCTTGTCGTAAGCACCAGTAATCCAGGTGGAACCGCCACCGTACTTCCACGATTCGCCGGCCCAGGTGTCGTTACCAGGTTCGCCCGGGCCCGGGATGGTGTAGGTTTTCCAGACAGGAGCGCCGGTGTCGGCATCGATTGCCGCAAGCCAGCCGCGAACGCCATACTCCGCACCCGCAGTACCGAAGATGATCTTATTGCGCAACGCCATCGGCATGATGGTGAAGGTCTCGGCGTAGGTGTAGTCACCCATCTTCTTGTCCCAGACCACTTTGCCGGTGGTATTGTCGAGCGCAACGATGTGAGCGTCGAGCGTGGCCAGATAAACCTTATTCTTGTAAACAGCCACACCGCGGTTCACCACGTCGCAACACAGTTTCGGAAATACGTCGCCGGGTAGTTCGCGCTCGTATTTCCACTGCGTCTTGCCGCTAACGGCGTCTACTGCAATGACTTTGTTGAAGGAAGTGGTGACATAGATCATCCCGTTCACCGCGACCGCCTGGCTGTCTTGCCCTTCCAGAACACCGAACGACAGGTTCCAGGCGGGTCTCAGCTTCTTGACGTTGTCCCGATTGACCTGGGATAACGGGCTGTAGCGGGTAGTTTGATAGTCACGACCGTAGTGGAGCCAGTTCTGCGCGTCCTTGTCGGCATTCAGGAGCATGTCGTCCGTGACGTAGTTGGGATAGAGCTTGGACTCAAGCACATCCACACCTTGTGCGGAGACTACACCGGAAGCACCGAACGCCGCGATCGCAGCGAGGGACACCGCAGCACGTTTGAAGTGCAACGATTGCTTCACCATTTTATTGAAAACCTCCCGAAGAAGTGCGTAGCGCCCTGAAGTGAACTGCGGTGCCACGCTTTGGTTTTGATTTACAACTTGGTTGCGCAAAGCAAGGCTGAACCATCATTGAAATCCGAGCAATCAGACAAGCTTTACAGCAGTTCAAAAATAAGAGTAAGCCTAGGTGTTGTCAACACATTTCTGCCCGGAAGCCGCGACGGGACTGGGTTTCCGGTTTATTGCGCCGCACAACCATCGCCGCGCGTTGCGCCTGCCTGCTGCCGAGTAGAAAGTGAATGATCCCTGACGCAAGCATTGATGCCGCCCGTGTCCGGCCTTTCTCCATCCGTAGATGCTCCCTGTGTTAAGTGGGCTGGACGAAGTCCCGGATAAACGGTCAAACTCAAATGCCCGTGTGCGCCCAATTATTGTTTCACTGGTCGAAATTCCGATGATTTTCGCAAAGTGTTCGTTGTACTCCGCAGTGATGATTGTCGTGTTCCTCGGTTTCACGGGGACCACGCCGGCCGACCCGCTGCTGACCTATCCGTTGCGAATCAAGAATCATGAGATCCGCGCCGAAATCGCGAACACTGAAGAGAGCAGGCTCCGGGGCCTGATGTTTCGAGACAGCCTCGGCGACAACAGCGGGATGGTGTTCAGTTACCCGGAAGCTGGCATAAACGCGATGTGGATGAAGAACACCCGCATTCCGCTGTCGGTCGCATTCATCGATCGCAATGGCCGCGTTCTCAACATCGAGGACATGGAACCGTTCTCCGAACAGGCGCACTCCTCGGCCGGCGCGGCGGCATACGCACTGGAGATGAAACGCGGATGGTTCAAGAAACGCGCCATCAAGGCTGGCGACCGGGTCGAGGGCTTGCACGGGCTGCCGCCGCCGCAATGAAAAACGCCCGGGCACCAGCCCGGGCGTCTTCCTGGCATCCGCCGTTGTTTCTACACGCCGATGTGCGACTGCGCCACCATGAAGAACAACATCGGGATCGACAGCATGGTATTGACCCGCGAGGTGAGGAAGGCTACGCGGCGCGCCTTGTTCTTTTCCGCGTCGGTTGCCTGCACAATGCCCAGAATCTTTTTCTGGTTAGGCCAGATCAGTGCCCACACGTTGATCAGCATGATGGTGCCGAGCCAGGCGCCCATTCCGATCTTTTCCCAACCGGCATGGAAGGTGAACGCGGGAACGAAGTTGGCACCGAGCAGTGCAGCACCGGCCAGCCACGTCACCACCGCGGCCCAGCGGAAGAACAGCAGTGCGCGCGGCGCGACGTGTTTGGTGATTCCGGCCGCGGTACTGTCGGCTTGCGCGGCCTTCAATGCCGCTACTTGTACGAAGTTGAAGTAGTAAAGGAGACCGATCCACATGACACCGGCCAGGATGTGGATCCAGCGATAAATTCCCGGAAGCATTTCCATGGCTCAACCCCCGATCAGAGACTTGACGACGTAATAGAGGACGACGGTGAGTATTAGTCCGGCGATCACCGTCCCCCACAGCGAATCCAGCGGGTTCTTCATTGCTTGCTCCCCCTTATCGATGTACGCGACACCGGCAGTGTAGGCGACGGCTCGAACGGGAGCAACAGTCGAACGTCATGAGCGGCGCTGATTCACTCCATGGAAAGGGCGCTGAAAAGTATCGGATGGCCGGCGCAACGTCGCCGCGCCGTCAGAGACCCCCAGCGGTCGCGCAGATCTGCGGTAAACCCGGTCGATGGTATTCCGGGCTAGTCCTAGCGTTCAGATTTCTCCACCGCCATGACGAGCGCAGTGGCATCGTTACGCCCCATGTACAGGACTTGATTTCTGACCGATCGCTGCACCAGTTCGTCGGCGCTCGCCTGCACGTCGACGCCCGCATCGAGCACTTCGCGCACGACCCGTTCGCCCAGCACCTCCCAGACGCCGTCGGTCAGCATGACAAAAACGTCGCCGGGCGCCAGGTCGCCGCCGGTGTAGTCGACCACCAAATGCGTGTCGAGCCCGACTGCACGCTTCAGCACGTGCCGCATGTCGCCGCGCTGCCATGTATGGTCGGTGGTGAGTTGCGTGAAGAATTGACCGCGCTTGCAATAGGCGCGGGTATCGCCAACGTGGGCAAGGTAATAGGAGTTGCCTTTGAACAGCATCATGGTAGCCGTACTTACCACACCTTCGAGTTCGGGATTGCGGGCGTTCTCGGCAGCCAGCCAGTCATTGAGCGAGCGCAACACCTTGTCGATAGTCGGCGCGATGTTCCAACGCGCCGGCGCGCCATAGAAGTCGCGCAACAGACTTCGCACCGTGGTTTCTGAAGCAAGTCGTCCGCCACCGTTGCCGCTTACGCCGTCGGCAATCGCTACGCCAATGCCCCTGACCAGCGCCGCTGGATCTTCTCGTTCGGTAACAATGCCGTAGAAATCTTCGTTGTTCTTGCCCGGGGCGGGCGCGCTCGCGTGGCCGAATCGTAGTTGCAGTAATGGCTTGCCCGCGGTCATTGCGAGGCGAACTGGACTCGTTGCGAGAGGTCCTTCGGCAATCATTTGTTTCCCTCGGTGCCGGATTTGCTCGGTGACGATCGACGCATCTGCACGGCGCCCCGTCGCGTCTTCAGGTACTCGATTGCGAGCGCATGCTCTCGGCGGAACGGCCGGGTGTCGGCGTCAGTCCGCCCGCCTCGACCGCGGCGATGGCCTTCGCCTGATTCATGTCATCGGTATAGCCCGACGCAAAAAGACAACATGCAAGCTGGTTCACCAGGGGATGCGGCACCGGTGCCTGGCCTGCAAGCGCCTGGGCGATCCACTGCGCGGTAGCGGCTGCTTCGATGCTCGCCGGCTCGCTCGGGATGTGTTTCGCAGGAGCCAATTCCGCTTCGAAGAGCACGTTCGCTTCTCCATGCCGGAACAATTGGATTTTCGGCCGTTGGTGTGGGTTGGCAAAGGGTTCGCCCTCGGTGCTGCGCAATAACAGTGCGTCGAAACCGGTTGCGGCGAAAAATGCCTCTGCCGCGGCAAGGTGCCGCGCCTGCCCCGCACCTACCACGCGCAAGCCCGCACCGTCGAACGGATCGAGCAGCTTGACCAAGTGGTGTGCGGGATTGCGCACCCCGAGCCGGCTTCTGAGCGACAGCAGATTCGCAAGTCCAGGGCACAAGACCGCGGTCGGCACAAATGCCAGCAGTTCATCGTCGAGGGACTTCTGCGCGTTTGCGAGCGACGCGCTCGGCAATACGCCGAGCTCACGCAATATGTACACGCTGGCCACCCGTCCATTTCCCTCCAGTGTGCCGTGCAATAGAACGGGGATGCCTATGCGCCGCAGCAACAGCACCAGCAGCGGTAGCAAATTTGGCTCATGCCGGGCGCCGTTATAGGTCGCAAAGATCAAGGGCCTGAGGCTGGTGCCCGGCGGCCGCAGTGTGTACAGACGTTCCGTGGCGGCTCGGTAAAAGCCGAGAAGCTCGGCTGCGGACCCGGCTCTTGTTCGCAACGCGATCAGGCAGGCGCCAAGTTCGAGATCGGGCACGCCACCATCGAGCATGGAAGCGAACAGGTCGTGGGCATCCTCCTCGGTCAGGGCGTGCGTGCCGTCGCTTTCGCCAGTGAGTTCCCTGATGTAACGCGTAACGCTCAATGTATTCCCATCGAAACCGGGGTTGATTGTGGTCGGTGCGCGCCTTGATGCACACCAACTCCTTCGACCTTGCTGCTCACCAGTCAACGCAACCGCCGTGCCATCGATCCTTTCCATAATGAAACAAAGCGTTAGCACAGGCCGCACACTGAACGGCGGAAACGCCGGTGCGAAACCCGGTGCCCGCGCATCAACTTGGTGCGGCGCGTGCCCGCACGACGGCGCTCCGCGCTGGTCGCGCTCACCCGGAAGCTGGCGACGCAGGCTTTGCGTGGGGCTGGGCGCAGGGTCGGGGGACACGGGAAGCTATAATGCAAGCCGCTATCGCGTCGGTGATTCGCGTGCAAATACCCCCCCACCAGACTTGCCGGCCCGCAGCACTCCCTGCTCGACAACGACGAATACCCCTTGTGGCCATCGATATGCGGATTCGGGGCCTGGTGCATGCTTGTTTCGGGCGGCCTATGCGAATCCTCGCAGGCCCGGCGATTGACCGCCATGACCGCCACCGACTCCACAAAGACGCCGGTCCGGCAGCACGGCCTGCGGAATTCTGCGGCGAATTCTCGCTCCAGGTCGCGCCAGCAACGTCGCCACTGCCGAGGTATCTGCAGTGAATTTCGATACCGTTTCAGATCCCTTGCTGCGCTTCGCGCTGGCGGCAGGCCTGGCTGTGCTGGTGTTGTCGGCGCTCATGATGTTGCAGATTTTGCTGCTGCGCCTGCAACTTACATTGCGTCAGCGCCGCGAAAACCGCTTTACTGCGCGCTGGCGACCGCGATTTCTCGAGAGCATGCAGGCCATTCCTCTGCGACTGCCGCGCATCGCGCGCGCCAACTGGTTCACTTTCCTTTCGCTCTGGAATCAGTACCAGGAATCCGGGTCCCCAACAGCACGCCAGCGGCTGAAAACGTTGATCCTGCAACTGCGCATGGATGTGGCAGCGCGCAAGCTCCTGGTGAGCGGCAGCATCCGCGTACGCCTCATGGCAGTGCTGACGCTCGGTCATCTGGGCGACCGCGAATCCTGGGACAAGTTGCTAGAGCTCTCACAGTCTCCTCACGCGTTGCTGTCGCTGTCGGCTGCGCGCGCGCTGTTGCTAATCGACGCTTCGGCAGCGCTGGCCTTGCTGCTGCCGGATCTCACCGGACGTCTCGACTGGTCTCTGGCGCGCCTCGAGACGATGCTGGCTGAGGCAGGCCCGGACAAGGTCTCCGCCCAACTTTCGGGTGCCGTGGATCTCACGTCGCCCCAGCGACTCCCGCGCCTGATCGCGTTGTTGGTAGTGGCGCGTTCCAATGACGCCATGCCCAGGATCCGCGAGCTTCTGGAGATGAGTGAGAACGAGGAAGTCATCACTGCATGCCTGAAATCCGTACACGTGCCGCCTGATCGCAAGCTGATCGCGCGCTTTGCGCACCACTCCAGTTGGCAAGTGCGCACCCAGGCGGCGCGGGCGCTGCTGCCGGTCGCACAGCCGGGCGACGAAAAATTGCTGGCCCAACTGCTGTCGGACCCCGTGTGGTGGGTACGCTATCGAGCGGCGCAGACGCTGGTGGCGCTTCCGCACCTGTCCAAGGACGACCTATGGCGCTTGCGCTGGACGCTCGAGGATAAATTTGGGGTCAATATGCTCGACCAGGTCATGGCTGAAAGGAGATCGTCGTGAACTGGCAGTTTGCCGATCCGGCAAACTGGGTAAACGCAATGCAATGGGTGTTCCTGCTCTATTTCATCGGCGCCAACGGCGGCTACACCCTGCTCAATCTGTTGTCTCTTGCAGCCATCAGGCGATACATGGAAGCGCGTGCAATGGACACGCTTCCCCGCATTTACTCGGGCTTCGAGCCGCCGGTTTCGATCGTGGTACCGGCACGCAACGCGGAGGCCACCATTGCCGCATCGGTGCGCTCGCTATTGCAGTTCGAGTATCCGGAGTTCGAAGTGGTGGTCGTCAACGACGGCTCTACCGATGGCACTTTGGCCGCGCTCACCAGCGAGTTCGCATTGGGCCCGTTTCCGGAGGCGTACTGGAAGCGGCTGGCAATCCAGCCCATTCGAGGCATCTATCGTTCGGCGCTGCACCCAAATCTGCGCGTGCTCGACAAGATCAATGGCGGGAAAGCCGATGCCCTCAATGCCGGTATCAATGCGGCGCGCTATCCGCTGTATTGTGCATTTGATGCCAACTCGATCGTGCAACCCGATTCGCTCAAACGGTTGGTGCAGCCGTTTCTGCAGGACCCGAACACCGTGGCTTCCAGCGCCGCCGCGCGCATCGCCAATGGCTGCACTGTGAACGACAGCTTTATCGCCGAGGTCGAGTTGCCCGGCAATCCACTGGCGTTGATCCAGCTCGTCGAGTATCTGCGCGCCTTCCTGTTCGGCCGCTTGGGGTGGTCGCCCATGAACGCAGTGCTGATACTCTCCGGGGCGTTCGCAGTCTTCAGAAAGGAGGCAGTGGTGGAGGCCGGCGGCTATCGCCGCGATGTCGTAGACGCGGACATGGAACTGGTGCTGCGGCTACACCGGCTCAACCGGCTCGCGGGCCTGCCCTACCGGATTGCACTTGTTCCCGATCCGATTCTCTGGACCGAAGTGCCCGAATCTCTGGCGGCGCTCGCAAAACAGCGCGCGCGCTGGCAGTGCGGCCTATCGGAATCCCTTTCCCTTAACGTCAGGCTGCTTTTTCATCCGAGTGGTGGCGCGGCGGGCTGGGGGGCTTTTCCGTTCAACGCGCTGTTCGAATGGCTGGGGCCGCTACTGGAGGTGCTCGCCTACGTCCTGATCACCGCTGCATGGCTGTTCGGACTGGTGTCCGCGCAAGCCTTTGTCGCCTTCATGCTGGTGGCAATCGGCATGGGTATCATGGTTTCGGTAAGCGCGCTGCTGCTCGAAGAACTCTCGTTCCACATCTACCGCAAGCCGGGCCAGCTTGCCTGGCTGCTGGGCGCCGTGATCATGGAGAATTGCGGCTACCGGCAACTGGTCGCGGTGTGCCGGCTTGCTGGTTTGTTGCGCTGGACCACGACCGCCAGAACGCGCCCGCGGGTCGGGAACAAGAGCGCCATTTGGTAACCTCCTACGCGCGGGTCTAGCAGCCACGGCAGCCGGGACCAATTAACTTGTGACCCGCTTTTCCTGCGAGCCAGGATTCCGGCGTCGCGCGCGAGGCGAAGTGATCGCGCTGTCGATCGCCAAATCTCTGGTGGTATCGATTTGCACTCGGAGCAGCACCAAGGCAACATTTTTCTGAGTCGAGCCGCAACTTTTCCCGAACCAACCAATGTCGCCACGGTCCGGTAGTCTGAACCCAAGAATCAGTCGGCCAGCGTACAGCTAATGAACCTCATGCCCTACCTCCCACGTCCTATCCTCGCCGTGCTTGCGGTCCTTGGAGTGCTGTTCGCGATCGATCTTTTCGCATTGGACGCCTACCGCAAGCTCGAGCAGGCCGCCGATGAGTTGCGCACCCGCAGGGAGATGTTGGAGTCCCTCCAACCGCTTCCGGGAATCGTGCTGCAGATGCAATCCGGCATGCGCGGTTTCCTGCTCACCGGCAACGAGACCTTCCTCAAGCGCTATCGCGCCGCCTCGGAAAGTTTCCCGATCGCCGTTGCACATGCGCTGGCACTGGTCGGCGACGACCCCGCGCAACGCACCCGGCTGGAAGAAAGCGCGAGGCTAACTGATGAGTGGCTGACTTCATATCTGTCGCCACTGGTCGTCAAGCGCAGTGCCAGTGAGGGCGCCCGTAGCACGATGGCCGCGGTCTTGAACACTGTCAGGGAAGGCAAGGGTGAGGTCCTCGCCGATCGCATTGCCGGCCATCTCGAAGAGATCAAGCGGGCCGAGGCGGCACGCACGGCCGGGGCCGAGGGCCGGATGCAGGCAGAGCTGGCGCGTGTTGCGCAGTGGATGCTGGCACGAGGCGCGGCGCTGTTGCTGGGGTTGGGGGCGCTCGCACTGCTGCTCGGACGCACGATCGAGCGGCTCGGGGGACAGATCCATGGACGCGAGGTCGCCGAGCGTGCTGCACGGCAAAGCGAAGCGGCGCGGCGGGCGATGGATGACGCATCTCCGCTTGGAATGTTCGTCGCCGACGTCTCCGGATCCTGCACATATGCCAACGCTGCTTTTGCGCGCATTTCCGGACTGACGCAACCGGCGCTGCACGGCCAGGGCTGGCAGGCCGCGTTGCATCCGGATGACCGGGACCGTGTACTACCCGCCTGGACTCAGGCGATCGCGCAGCGCACGAGCTTCGCCTCCGAACACCGCTTCCTGCATCGTAGCGGCCGCGTGATCTGGGTGACGATGAAGGCCGCAAGGATGAGCGACGGCGACCAATTGATCGGGTTCGTCTGCACCGTCGAGGACGTGACGGAGCGGCGAGAGGCGGAGGAGGCGCTGCGCAAGAGTGAAGAGCGCCTGCATCTCGCCTTGGAGAGTTCCGGCCTGGCCCTTTTCGACTGGCATTTGCCTTCAGGAGAAATCTTTCTAAGCCGGCAATGGGGAGTGATAGTTGGCGACCACCAGGAACCGCTCACGACCACCGTGCGGCGACTTGGGGAGCTGGTTCACCCGGAAGACACGGAACGACTGCGTGAAGCCAGCATCGGCGCGTTCAAGGGAGCCAAGCCCTCTTTCTACGTCAAATTCCGCGTCCAGGTCCGCGGTGGACCATGGAAATGGGTTTACAGCCAAGGTCAGGTCACGGAGCGCGACAGCGTCGGCCGCGCCGTGCGGCTCACAGGCACTATCGCTTCGGACGAATAATTCGGTCTTCATCCATGGGCGGCCCGATGCAGGCCGTGGCTGTACAGCAATCGTTTCCCGAAATAAAGCAAGAATGTACTTTTCATACCGTCCTGCATAAAAGTAAACTCCGCGTTCTCTGTGTTCTGGCGCACGGTCGGCATAGCGCCATCCGGTGTCCCATCCCCGTATTCAGCCGCCTCCGTCCTCGGCGCAAAGCATCGCGGACGGAACTCACCGGAGCCTTTCTTGCCGGAAACATCAATGGGAGTTTCAAGTGAAACCTGAACTTTGGCTGCTCTTTCGTGCCGTCGTGGCGGCGACCATGTTAGCCGCCCTGACGGCCTGCGAGAAATCGCAATCCAACCAGCCCAGTGGCGCAATGCCGCCACCCGAGGTTTCCGTGGTGGTGGCACAGCCGCGGGATCTGCCGGCGAATTTTGAGTATGTCGGACAAATCGCGGGTGTTCGCGAAGTCGAGGTGCGTCCGCGCGTTTCCGGCATCCTGGAGCGCTGGAATTACCGGGAGGGCGCAAAGGTTGCAGCCGGTCAAAGCCTGTTCACAATCGACTCCGCGCCCTATCGCGCCGCGTTGGCGCGAGCCGAAGCCCAACTCGCCAGCGCCGAGGCAAGCCTGGCACAGTCGAGCCGCGATGCTGTGCGCCTGAAGCCGCTTTTCGAGGCAAAAGCTGTCAGCCAGAAGGACTACGACGATGCCGCATCCTCGGCACAGGTCGCGTCGGCCAACGTCAAGGCCGCGCAGGCCGCGGTTACCGAAGCGCGGCTGAATCTGTCGTACACCCGCGTCGAAGCGCCGATATCCGGAATTACCAGCCGTGCCCTGCAATCCGAAGGCAGCCTGGTGCAAGCCCAGCAGTCGCTGCTCACCACGATTTCACAAATCGACCCGATTCACGTGATCTTCAGCTTCACCGAAACCGAACACCTGAAGTTCACGCGTGCCATGGAGGAAGGCCGCCTGCTCCTGCCCAAGGGCGGCAAGTTCGACGTCAAGCTCAAGCTCGCCGACGGATCCGAGTATGCCGGAGCCGGCAAAGTTGACTTCACCGACGTGCGCGTCGACCCGAACACCGGCACCATCGAAGCCCGAGCCGTCATTGCCAACTCGCAGGGACTGCTTCGGCCCGGCCAGTTCGCCCGCGTGGAGCTCGCCGGCGGAATGCGCCCCGGCGCAATTGCCATTCCTCAGCGCGCTGTGCTGGAAAGTCCAGGCACCAAGATCGTGCTGACCGTGAACGCCCAGGGTATCGTCGAACCGCGCCCCGTTCAGGTCGGCGACTGGTCGGGAGAGGACTGGATCATCCTCGACGGTCTGACGGCCGGAGACCAGGTGATCGTGGATGGCATCGTGAAGGCTCGCCCGGGCTCGCCGGTCAAGATCGCACAAGCGCCTGGCGCCAGTCCCGCCCAGCCTGGCCAGGCCCCGGCCGCAAAAACGGATCCCGCGCAACAGCCAGCCAAATAATAAAGGGGCATCTGCATGTTCTCGCGTTTCTTTATTGACCGCCCGATTTTTGCGGCGGTCCTCTCGATTTTCCTGGTTATCGCCGGCCTGGCGTCGATGCGTACGCTGCCGATTGCCCAGTATCCGGAGATTGCACCGCCGGTGGTAACCGTGCGCGCCATCTACCCAGGTGCCTCCGCCGAGGTGCTCGAGCAAACAGTCGCGGCGCCGCTGGAGAACCAGATCAACGGGGTCGAGGACATGCTCTACATGGCCTCGAATTCGTCGTCCAACGGAGTGGCAGAAATCAACGTCACCTTCGAGATCGGCACCAACGTCGACCAGGCAGCGTTGAACGTCAACAACCGCGTAAAACAGGCGGAACCCAGGTTGCCGCTGGAAGTGCGTCGCCAGGGCGTGTCGGTGGAAAAAAATTCCTCGTCGTTCCTGCAGGTGCTGGCGTTCAATTCGCCGGACGGCACCTTCGATGATCTGTACGTCAGCAACTTCGTCACCCTGAACGTGCTGGACACCATCAAGCGCATTCCGGGTACCACCAACGTCCAGATTTTCGGTGCCAAGGACTATGCGATGCGAATCTGGCTGCGGCCCGACCGCATGACACAGCTCAAACTCACCACCGGTGACTTGCTGCAGGTGCTGAACGAGCAGAATGCACAATTCGCCGCCGGCAAAATCGGCCAGGCGCCGACTGGCGGGCCGCAGGAGATGGTCTACACCATCACCACCAAGGGCCGGCTAGCCGACGCGCGCGAGTTCGAGAATATCATCGTGCGCTCGAACCCGGACGGCTCGGCGTTGCGCCTCAAGGACGTGGCGCGTGTGGAACTTGCGTCCAAGGATTACGACTTCATCGGCCGAGTCAACGGAAGAGAGTCCGCCCTTCTGGGTATTTTCCTGCAGCCGGGCGCCAACGCGCTCGATGTCGCCAAGGATGTCGCGCGGACGATGAAGGACATGTCCAAACGCTTTCCGGTGGGGATGGAGTATCAGATCGTGTACGACACCACCCGCTTCGTCGAGGTGTCGATCCGCGAAGTGGTCAAAACGCTTGCCGAGGCGATGGCGCTGGTGTTTCTCGTGGTATACCTGTTCCTGCAGAACTGGCGTGCCACTGTGATCCCCTTTGCGGCCGTGCCGGTGTCGCTGATTGGCACGTTCGCTGGCCTGTTTCTGCTTGGCTACTCGATCAATACGCTGACCTTGTTCGGCATGGTGCTGGCGATCGGTATCGTGGTGGACGACGCCATCGTGGTACTGGAAAACGTCGAGCGCATCATGCGCGAGGAACACAAAAACTCGCGCGATGCGGCGATCAAGGCCATGAGCGAGGTCACCGGCCCGGTGATTGCCATCGTGTTGACGCTGTGCGCGGTGTTCGTGCCGATCGCCTTTCTGGGCGGGCTCACCGGAGAGCTTTATCGCCAGTTCGCGGTCACGATAGCAATTGCAGTAGTCCTCTCCGGGGTCGTGGCACTCACGCTTACGCCGAGCCTGTGTGTGGTGATGCTCAAGCGCGAGCACAAGGCGCCGGGGCGGTTCTTCAGCGCATTCAACAACTGGTTCGGCCGCGTCACCGGTCGCTATACCGGCGGCGCGGCCTGGATCATCCGCCGTGGGGCCATCGGCCTGGCCCTCTTTGCTGTCATGGTGGTGGTCACTGCCGGCCTGTGGAAAATCACGCCAGGCAGCCTGGTCCCGGACGAAGATCAGGGGTACTACATTGGCGCGGTATTCCTTCCGGACGGCGCCACCCTTCAGCGAACCGACCGGGTTGTGAGCGAAGTGCTCAAAGCAGTGCAATCCAACCCCGCCAACGAATACGCGGTTGCCTTTACCGGACTGGATTTCATTGGCGGCGGCTTCCGCAACAGCGCGGCGACCATCTTCGTGACCCAGAAGCACTGGGACGAGCGTTCCGGTGTAGGCACGCAGCAGTTGATCCGCGACTACTTCATGAAGACCGCCCACATCAAGGAAGGTCTGGTGCTGGCGTTCGCGCCGCCGCCGATCTTCGGGCTGGGAAATGCCGGCGGTTTCGAGTTCTACATCCAGAACCGCGGCGAGGGTGGACCGCAGCGGCTCGCCCAAGAGATGGGCAAATTCCTCGCCGCCGCCAACAAGGATCCGCAGCTCGCCGGTGTGCAGACCCTGTGGCGTGCCGGCGTGCCACAGCTGCACGTAGGCGTGGACCGGGAGAAAGCCAAGGCGCTGGGCGTGCCGCTCAACGACCTGTTCGACACATTGTCGGCCACTCTCGGTTCCTACTACGTCAACGACTTCAACAAGTTCGGGCGTACATGGCAGGTGTTGATGTCTGCCGAGCCATCCTTTCGTATGCGTCCCGATGCGATCGGAGAACTCTACGTGCGTTCGGAAAAAGGAGGAATGGTGCCACTCAGAGCGCTGGCCAGCGTGACCTTTACGTCCGGTCCGGATGCGCTGGACCGCTTCAACAACCTGCCCGCGGTCAAATTGCTGGGGCAGGGTGCGCCGGGCGTATCCTCCGGCCAGGCCATTGAGGTGGTCGAGAGTATCGCCGACAAGGTGCTGCCACCGGACTTCGGCTACGACTGGGGTGGCGCCTCGTTCCAGGAGAAAAAGTCGAGCGGCACTTCTTCGCTCGCGTTGGGACTGGCCGCAGTCATGGTTTTCCTGATTCTGGCTGCGCAATACGAAAAGTGGTCGCTACCGCTGTCGGTGATGATGGCCCTGCCATTCGGTACCTTCGGCGCGCTGGCCGCGGTATGGTTGACCAAACACACCAACGACGTGTACTTCCAGATCGGCCTGGTGACGCTGCTCGGTCTTGCCGCAAAGAACGCGATCCTGATCGTGGAATACGCCAACCTCAAGCATCACCAGGGATTGTCGCCGTCCGCGGCGGCCGTTGAAGCGGCGCGACTGCGTTTCCGTCCGATCCTGATGACTTCGCTCGCTTTCATCCTTGGCGTAGCGCCGCTGGCCTTCTCCACGGGGGCGGGCGCCGGGGCGCGCACCGCGGTGGGAACTGGCGTGATGGGTGGCATGCTGGCGGCAACTTTTCTCGCGATTTTCTTCGTGCCGATGTTCTTCAAGCTCCTGACCGACCGGCATCTGACCGAAAGGCGCTCGACCGCACAAATCCGATCCGAGATCGAACAACACAAGACGCTTGCGGCACAAGCTGCGGAAGGTCCACACAGTGCGCCTACGCCCGAAGGAGAACACTCATGACCCCCAAACGCATTGTCGCCGCGATACCTGTGCTCGCGGCAATGCTGATCACCGGCTGCATGACGGTCGGACCGGACTATCACCGGCCGAAGGTGGACACGCCGGAGCAGTGGCCGGGCACGGCCAGCACGGAACCCATTTCCGCCGCTTGGTGGAACGCCTACGGCGACCCGGTGCTCGAGCGGATGGTAGGCGATGCCTTGGGGTACAACACCGATTTGCGGGTCGCCATCGCCCGCGTGGACGAGGCCCGCGCTGCATTGGGCATCAGCCGCGCCGATCAACTCCCGGGTGTGTCGGCCAACGCCAGTGCTTCGCGCAACCGGGCCAGCCAGGAAAGCGTGCTCAGCATTCCGCCCGGGGTTAATCCGGAATACAGCAATTACCGCGCGACGCTGAATGCTTCCTACGAAATCGATTTCTGGGGGAAGTACCGCCGCGCCACCGAGGCAGCGCGCGCCGAATTGCTGGCTGCGCAGTCCAATCGTGAAGCCGTAAGAATCACGTTGATCACCGATATCGCCCGCGGTTATTTCAACCTGCGCGCACTCGATGCGCAGGTGGCCGTTACCAAGCGCACGATCGCCACGCGGCTCGCCTCGACCGCGCTTCAGCGCCTGCGTTTTGAGGCCGGCGTGGCATCGGAATTCGACCTGCGCCAGGTGGAGGCGCAGACCGCGCAGGCGCAGGCGCTGCTGCCTGCGCTCGAGCGCAGCCTGGCGCAGCAGGAAACGGCACTGGCCGTCCTGCTCGGATATAGCCCGCGCGCGATCGTTACCGTGCCGGTCGAACGCGGCGCCGCGATTGAGGCGCTAACCTTGCCGCCGGCCGTACCGTCGGGACTGCCATCGGACATCCTTGAGCGCCGTCCCGATGTGCGTCAGGTGGAGCAGCAATTGATTGCGGCCAATGCCCGCATCGGGCAAGCGAAAGCTGCGTACTACCCGTCGATTTCGCTTACCGCCTTCTTGGGCGGCGACAGCGCCTCGCTGTCGGATCTGTTCAGCGCGTCTGCGCGCGTATGGCATGTCGGCGGTTCGGCGGCGCAGACGATCTTCGACGCCGGTCGCACCGGCCAGCAAGTCGAGCAGGCGCGCGCGCGCGAACAGCAATTATTGGCGCGGTACGCGTCCGTGATCCAGAACGCGTTCAAAGACACCCTGGATGCACTGGTTGCGCAACGCACTGCGCGCGAAGCACTGGACGCCGAGCAAGCGCGCGTCACCGCCCTGCAAAGTTCCTACAGGCTGGCGCAGCTGCGCTACGACAACGGCGTTTCCAGCCTGCTCGACGTGCTCGATGTGGAACGCGGACTGCTGGATGCGGAACTTAACCGAATCGACGCGCAACGCGCGCAACTCGCCGCCACCGCAGATTTGTTCAAGGCTCTGGGCGGAGGCTGGGACGGGGTCTTGGAAGTGGAGAAATCCGCCAACGCAAACTGAACGGCGACGCAATGTGTCCCGAGAAGAGCGTCGGCGCCTAGGGCGCAGAGGTTCGAACAAAGTGACCACGGTCCCGGAGTCCCGACCGCCGCTTCGCGTGGGGTTGCCGGATCGCCACCGCGTCGCGCCGGATGCGTGCCGGTTGGCTTCGGAGCAAACTCGCCCTATTATTGGTTGTAATAGCTGTCAATACCTATAAAGGGCCGAGGAGATATGAGCATCCAGTTCCGCACCAAGGACCTGTCACCAGTGGAGATTTCCTTCCTGAAATGGCAGTACGGGTTCGAGGAGGAAGACGATCCGTTCGAACGCTCGTTGTGGCACACGATATTGCACGCCTGGGAAGCCGACAGACAGGCCTTTGCAAGCAACTCCCCCAACCGCCACCTACCGCGCCTGGGATCGGACGAAGCCTACCCTGAGCAGGTGGCGCTATACGTTACGTTCAAGTCCGACCAGGGCGAATCGTTCTGGAATGACCTCATCAAACGCGCCGGCCTGGCCGATCGCCGCAAGGACAATGTGGTGCCGATCTCGGAACGCCGGCGCAGGACCGGATCGAGGGGCTGACAACGAGCCCCGAAAAGCTTGACCCGGGGACGCATTACGTTTGTTCGAGTCCGAATTCCGGGTCTGTTCTGACTCTTCTGCCGGCGCGTGAACCTTTGCGATCACCGTATGTTGGTGCTCGCATTGCCTTCTGCTGGTCTCTTTTCGTCAAACCACTTGACCAATGTGGGGAGAAGCGATGACGGACGCGATCAAATACCTGCTCGCCGAGGAGCAGATTCCAAAGTTCTGGTACAACATCGTGGCGGACCTGCCGTCGCCGCCCCCGCCGCCGCTGCACCCGGGCACACTCAAACCGCTCGGCCCGGACGATCTGGCGCCGCTTTTTCCGATGGCGTTGATCATGCAGGAAGTCTCGGCAGATCGCGAAATCGAGATTCCCGGCCCGGTGCGGGAGATCTACGGGCAATGGCGGCCGAGTCCGCTCTATCGCGCCCGCAGTCTAGAGAGGGTTCTCGATACCCCGGCGAAGATCTACTACAAATTCGAGGGCGTGAGCCCAGCCGGATCGCATAAACCGAACACCGCGGTTGCGCAAGCGTTCTACAACCGCGAAGCGGGAATCAGGAAGATCTCCACCGAAACCGGCGCCGGCCAGTGGGGTTCGGCGCTCGCGTTCGCGGGCGCGCTGTTCGGTATCCAAATCCAGGTCTTCATGGTCAAGGTCTCGTACCAGCAGAAGCCTTATCGCCGTGCATTGATGGAGACGTACGGTGCGCACTGCATCGCCAGTCCTTCGACAGAAACCAACGTCGGCCGCGCGATTCTGGCGAAGACTCCGGACAGCACTGGCAGCCTGGGCATCGCCATTTCCGAAGCGGTAGAAGTGGCGGCCTCCCACGACGATACCAAGTATGCGCTGGGGAGTGTGCTCAACCACGTGCTGCTGCACCAGACCGTGGTCGGCCAGGAGGCAATGAAACAAATGGAAATGGCCGGCGACGATCCCGACATCATCATCGGCTGCACCGGCGGCGGCTCGAATTTCGCTGGCATCGTCTTTCCATTCCTTGGGGCGCAACTGCGCGGCGGAAAGAAGCGCCGCATCATCGCTATCGAGCCGGCCGCATGCCCATCGCTCACCAAGGGCAAGTACGCCTACGATTTCGGCGATACCGGCCACTTGACGCCCCTCGTTAGGATGCACACGCTGGGATCAACTTTCATTCCGCCCGCGTTGCATGCCGGGGGGCTGCGCTATCACGGGATGGCACCGCTCGTATCGCACATCAAGGAACTGGGACTCATCGAGGCACGAGCCTACAAGCAGGTGGAGGTCTTCGAGGCAGGTGTGAAGTTCGCGCGTGCTGAGGGCATCGTCCCCGCGCCAGAAGCCAATCACGCGGTCAAGGGCGCGATGGACGAAGCGCTGAAATGCAAGGCCGAAGGCAAAACGCGCACAATCCTGTTCAACCTGTGCGGTCACGGCCACTTCGACATGCAAGCGTACACGGACTACTTCGACGGAAAACTCTCCGACAAGACTTACCCAGAGAGCGAACTGGCGATGGCGCTCGCAGGACTGCCATCGGTCGCGGCTGCCTAGTTAGTGTCTGGCTTGGCGCTTTTCGTCATGTTTGCCCCGAGGACTCCGTCCTAAGTCGTCCGGCGCAGACGGATGCCTGGTCCAGGGGCCCTGCCGGTTGCGACCGGTGTCGACACTATCCCCATGTATTGTTGGACATTCATGTGATACGCCCCCCGGGACAGGGGCACGAACGTCAGCGTGGCATGTGGCTTGCAGGACCATGTCTGTAAGCCGCACGGGGAACGCGTGCGCAACCCCGTACATCTGCGACTGGAGTCGAAATCATGAAGTCATCGGACGGCGGATTCACGCTCGTCGAATTGATGATTGTAGTGGCAATCATCGGAATCCTTGCGTCCGTCGCCCTTCCCGCCTATGAGAATTACGCCGCTCGCGCCAAGATTTCGGAAGTCTTGTTGGCTGCAAGCGCGTGCAAGACCACTCTGACTGAAACGACCCAATCGGCCGCGGTTCTTCCCGGCGCCGGCCAATGGGGATGCGAAAGCCGCGCCGGTGCCCCCGCTGTGACGAAGTACGTAACCTCCATCGAAACCAGCGCCGAAGGCGCCGTGCGGGTAGTGATGCAGGGAATCAACGCAACCGCCAATGGTCAGGCGATCATACTTCGTCCCTGGGTGAACAATCTCAGGGCGGCCGCGGTGGCCACGGGCGATGCGATCGGCCTGTGGGACTGCGGTCCGGATCCTTCGAATACCGGGGATATAACGAAGCTGGTTCCGGCCTCCTGCCGCGCTTCGCCGGCCGAAATCGGCGCCGTCACTGCGTTCGATGTCAGTGCAAGCTAGCCGAGGGAAGCCGGATAAGTCCCAAGCCATCTACAATGAAGTCACCGGCCTGCGGTGACTCCGGAGCGAAATAACCGGATCTGAGCGGGCGGCCTTGCGGCCGCCCGTTTCTTTGTGGAGGCAAGATGCTGATTGCAAAACGGGAGTTTGAGACCGCGGTGCAGCGCATCCGCACCCATCTCGCGCCGACTCCCCTCGTACGCGCGCAACACTTCAGCCGCGAACTCGGGACCAATGTTTTCTTCAAGTTGGAGATGTTGCAACCCACGCATTCGTTCAAGGTTCGGGGCGCCTTCAATGCGCTTACCCAGCTCACGGAGAAGCAGAAGAAGCGCGGCATAGTAACCGCTTCGGGCGGCAATCACGGGCTGGCGATAGCCTACGCCGCCGACACGCTCGGCATTCCGGCGACAGTGTATCTGCCGGAATCGGCTACCGAGACCAAACTCGCGGCAATCCGCCGCTTTGGCCCCGAGGTGGTCGTTCATGGCAGCGCCTGGGACGACGCCAACGCGCTGGCAATGAAAGTGGCAGGCGAATCGGGCCGTGTTTACATCCATCCGTTCGACGATCCGATGGTCATGGCCGGCCAGGGCACGATCGTGAACGAACTCCTGGCGCAATTGCCGGAACCGGACCTCATTGTCACGTCGATCGGAGGCGGCGGGCTCATTTCCGGAATCCTTTCCGCGGTTCAGCACTACTTTCCGAGCACGCGCGTGTTCGGCGTCGAGACGGAGGGCGCGGACTCGATGTATCAGAGTCGAAAAGCAGGGAAAATCGTCGAACTACCCGCTATTACCTCGATCGCTGAGACACTCGGCGCACGCAAAACGGAGAAAACCCAGTTCGAGATCGTCATGCAATACGTTGCCGATCTGGTCACCGTATCGGACAACGCGGCAATTCGCGCTCTGATAGCCATCCTGGAGGAAGAAAAGTTGCTCTGTGAACCGGCGGCCTCCTGCTCGGTCGCGGCACTAATGGAGGGCAAGATCCCGGTAAATCCCGGCGAGAAAGTCGTCGTGGTGTTGTGCGGTGCGAACGTGGCCCACGAGAAAGTGCACGAGTGGGAATCCGCCGCGCGCAACCTTACCGTGAAGGCACGCAGACGAAAAAGCGACCCCAAGTAAACGCCGAATCAGGCAGATCGGGTCGTGACGGGTTTCCTCGGCACGATCATGCAATCTCTCGCAGAACTGCACTCCAGGCACGCGCCAGATTGCTTCTGTCGTAACCGCCGCCGCCGAAAGCCATCAGGCGTCCCTTGGAGAAGCGCGTGGCGAGTTGCACAAGGCTTCGCGCCGCGTGCGCGTGTGCGGCCGGCGAATACTCGAGGTGCGCAAGCGGATCGCCCTTCAGTCCGTCGGCGCCGCACTGGAAGACCACGAATTCCGGCTCGAACTTGCTCAGGTGCGCCGCCACCCGCGGCCAGGCCTGCACGAACTCCCGGTCGCCGCAGCGCGGAGCAAGTGGAATGTTGAGCTTGGTGCCTTTGGCGCTTCCTTTACCGGTTTCGTCCTCGCGCCCGGTGCCGGGGAACAGATGCTTGCCGTCCTCGTGGATGTCGGCAAAAATCAGGTCTGGATCGTCCTCGAACGCGTAAAAAATGCCGTCGCCGTGGTGCACGTCGATATCCACATAGGCCACGCGCCTAATACCATAACGTGAACGCAGCGTCTCGATCACCACACCGAGATCATTGAACACGCAGAATCCGGCTGCATGATCGCGCCCTGCGTGATGCAGCCCGCCGATCGGCTGAAAGGTGCGCGTGCAATCGTCCGCCATAATGCGGGCGAGACCGTTCAGCGCCGACCCCACCACAGTCGCGGACGCCCGGTACACGCCGGGAAACACCGGCGTGTCGCCGCTGTCGAGATATTCGAGCCGGTCGCGCTCGGCGTGCATCACCGTTTCCACATGGCGTTTGCTGTGGAAGCGCTCGATTTCCTCGCGAGTGGCGAGCCGCGGCGTCTGGACTGTTACTTTCTCCAGCAACCCCTGGGCAGCGGCCTCCCTGTAGAACGCGCCCTGGCGATCGGCTCCGAGCGGATGACCATCGGGAAAACCATAGCGCGCGAGTTCCTCACCGACATACAGGGTTGCCCGCGCCCCTGTGACGCCATGCGCCTGCCGCGACATCAGCATCGTTGCGGTTCCCGTTGCGAGCATACCGGCGGCCATGCGTCGCAGCAGTTCACGCCGCATTGCATCCGGTTCACAATGTTTCGCCACAATTCCAACAGACCTGAAAATGTCCCGGACTGCCTTCACCACAACGCCGGCAGATCACGGCCCCTGACCCCGGCGCCGTGTGCTCGATCTCACGGACGACTTCGCGTGCCCGTTGCAGGTCACGCTCGTCGAAGATCCATACCTCGGGGTAGGCATGGGTAAACGGAATCTCGCCCAGGCCGCCCTGCAGGTTCTCGTTGAATACCGTGGCTTCGATTCCCGCTTGTCCCAGTAGCCCACGCACAAGGTGTGCGTCCGGCAACGTGGCGGCAGAATAGATCCGGACCATCAGAACAAATCCATCTGGCCGTCTAGTCTCGGGGGCTTGAACTTCGTCGTATCCAGTGGCCCACGACGTAAGTGGTTCAGTTCAAGCCGGCGGCAAGCCATGTCGAATCGCTTGCTCATCAACGCCGCCAATTCCCCCGCTCCGCGCATGCGCGAACCGAAGTTTGGGTCGTTCTCGCGCCCGCCACGCATGTGGCGTACGCGACTCATCACGTGCTCCGCCTTGAGCGGGAAGTTGTGCTCTAGCCAATCCTTGAACAAGTCCTTGACCTCCCAGGGGAGCCTCATCAGGGTGTAGCCAGCGCGGTCTGCACCCGCCTCGCGTGCTGCTTCAAGCACGGCCTCGATTCCCGAATCGGTCAGAAAGGGCACCACCGGCGCCACCATTACGCCGGCCGGCACGCCGGCCTGCGCCAGTCTTCGGATTGCCTCGATACGCCGCGCAGGCGCGGAGGCGCGCGGTTCCATGCGCCGGGCGATTTCATGATCCAAGGTGGTGACTGAAATATAGACCTGAACCAGATTTTTCGCCGCCATCGGCGCCAGGATATCGAGATCACGCTCCACCATTGCGTTCTTGGTGATGATGGCACAGGGGTGATTGCAAGCCGACAGCACTTCCAGGATCGAGCGCGTCACTTTCCATTCGCGTTCCACCGGCTGATAGGGGTCGGTGTTGGCGCCGATCGTTATGCAATCGCAGGCGTAACCCTGCCTTGCAAGTTCCGTTTGCAGCAACTGGGCCGCGTTGGTCTTGGCGAACAACCGGGTCTCGAAGTCCAGCCCGGGCGACAGGTTAAGGTACGCATGCGACGGCCGGGCGTAGCAGTAGATGCAACCGTGTTCGCAACCCCGGTAAGGATTAATCGACTGGGTGAAGGGAATGTCCGGCGATTCGTTGCGCGAAATGATGCTCTTTGCGCGCTCCATGGTCACGATGGTCCTGGGACGACCCGGTGCCTCCTCCAGCGGCGTATCCCAGCCGTCATCGAAAAACTCGCGCTCATTGTTCTCGAAGCGCCCTTCTGGGTTGAGAGTAGCGCCGCGGCCTTTGTGGGCGGAGCCATGGTCTCCGGTGACGGTCTTGAGCGGCATACTGTTTATAATACCAGTATCCAGGCGCGCCGTTCGGTTATGACTCACTCCTGGATCCACCGCAACGACAGCTGTCCGCCGCCGCCAATGGTATTTGGCAAATTCCGCACGCAGTCCGAACCCGACCTGCTCTAGGGACTCGTCACCAGTTGCGAACTCAGAGCCCCATCATCCGGATCGCCGCTTTGTTCAGGACGGTTTCGGGATTGGCGAACGCATCGAGGATGCTGAAGTGGTTGTCTTCCGGACAGGGTATGTCTTCGCCGATCACGCTCTGCCAGTTGTTGGCCAGCAGGGCATGCTGTTCCTTGAAGCCGCCGATCTCCCGTCCACCGACTGCCATGTACACCGGCGCCTTGGTGGCAGGCGGCATGAATGCCGGACTGACCTTCAACGCCTCGGCCTCTGTCAGGCGCACGTCCACGTTGATCGAGGGTGTGCGCGCAATCGGCACCACGTCGTAAATGCCGCTGACCGCCATTCCGCCCTGCATCACTTTTTCCGGCAGGCCGCGGGAGTAACGCGGCCATTGCGCTGCCATGCACATTGCGGTGAGGTGTCCGCCTGCCGAGTGTCCCGCCACGAAAATACGGTTGCGCGGCGAGCCAACCTCGCCGGCATTTCGATACAGCCACGCCCCGGCCTTAAGGCACTGCAATACGATGTCCTCGACTTTCACCGACGGGCAGAGCGAATAGTTGATGGCCGCGACTGCTGCACCCGCGTTGACGAACGGCGCGGCAACGAAGGAATGGTCCTTCTTGTCGAGCGAACGCCAGTAGCCTCCATGGATGAACATCAGCAATGCCCTGGCCTCGCCGCGCGGCCGGAAGATGTCCATGGTTTCCATTCGATGGTCGCCATAGGGGACGTCTACCTCGACATCGAGTTCACGACGAGCCCGCGCCGACTGGGCAGCCCAACGGTCGAAAAAACTCTGGAACTCCGGCACCGCCGCCCGATTGTTGTACAGCAATTCGTAGTACGCGCCGTCCTGGATCATGGCAACCTCCACTTTTTTTGTTTTTACTGCTCATATTTAGAAACTTAACAATGGGTGAACCGTCCTAACGATGACGGTGCATTCCCGAATCATGCAGGAATCGGACGCAGATGAGAATTCCCCAAGCGCCTGTTTGACCTTCAGAAGGACCATCACCTTGGCCGCTCCACCAAATTTGGGCGAATGATTCACTGCACCATACCAGCGCTTCGTTCCGCACGTAGCCACTTTCCAGCGCCGGAGTCAATTGACTCTTCAAGGAGAAACGTCATGTCAACTAAAGCCCGATGGAGCCGCCTTGTTCTTGCACTGGTGGCCTTCATATCGGTGCACGCTCAGGCGCAGGTCAGGATGTTTGAACCGGAGCGTGTCGGGCGCTGGTATTTGTCCGGGGCAGTTGGCGGCTTCAACGAGCAGACCAACCCGCAACTGGCCAACCAGGACGGCCGCATCGGTCTCGCAATCGGTGGCGGCTACCGGCTCTCGCCTTACGTCGCCCTCGAGATCGACGGACTGTTCGCGTCCGAGCGCATCGACAGGCCGTCAACCATACCCGGGTCAGCGTTAGGTACCTCAGAAGATCGCGCCAATCTGGACAGGGGCGGTATGGCTGGCCTGGTGAAATTCATCCTGCCGCTGAATCGGGTCGAACTGTACGTGGGCGGCGGGTTGGGCGTCTATACGACGACGCTGTTGGTCGAAGGCACCTTCATGGGCGCACACACCGAACTGAGAGAAAACGACACCGATGTTGGTTATCAGGCAGTAGCCGGGGTCGATGTCTTCGTCTCGCGCCATATCTCCGTAGGCATGGAGTACCGGCATCTTAAGCTCGACGCAAATCTTGGCGCACTGGTCCCGGGCGAACTCGACATGGGCGGCGACTTCTTCTTTGCCACTGCGCGCGGCCACTTTTGAGGACCGTTGCGCCTTATACTCGCTGAGACCGAGGCGAAGGTGGCAAGACGGTTTTTTTGATAGCCTTCGGGCCTTTGGAAAACTCCGATTGACCTGAGCACTCGAGGCATTCGGCAAAGTAAACGGGCGTGCCCAGCAACCCCGCGAACAAGAATCAAGTCGAAACACCGCGGAGCGAAAAATAAATGTTCAAGCAATTCAAAGTCAACCCGAAGGACTTCGACGGTCCGGTACTGGTGACAGGGGCTGGCGGTTGTATCGGCACTTGGGCGCTGTCGTTGCTCGTGGATGCGGGCGTGACGGTGGTGGCGCTGGATCTCAACGAAGACAAGCGCAGACCGAAGCTCCTGATGGCGGATTCCGAACTCGCGGGGGTGCAGTGGCTGACTGGCGATATCGCAGATCCGACGGCGGTGATGAACGCCGTGGGAACCAGCGGAGCCCGGGCGATCATCCACCTTGCTGCCCTGCAAGTCCCGTTCTGCAAGGCCGACCCGATTGGCGGCGCCCGCGTGAACGTGGTCGGCACTGTGAACATGTTCGAGGCCGCACGAAAATTCGGTGTCAAGCGCGTTGCCTACGCCAGTTCGATCGCGGCGCATGGGGTATTCGACCCCAAAACCATGGCCACGCTTTATGGGGCCTACAAATTCTGCAACGAGCAGACCGCGAGAGTGTACGCGCACGATTGGCACATTCCGAGCGTCGGATTGCGTCCCGGGGTGGTCTATGGCATCGGCCGCGATCAGGGCATGACCTCCAAGACGACGATGGCAATACTGGCCGCCGCCGCCCGCAGACCCTACAGCATTCCCTTCCGCGGTGCGATTTCCTGGTTGCATGCAGGAGAGGTTGCAAGCGCTTTCGTAAAGGCCGTATCCAAGGAACGCGCTGGTGCCGAAGTCTTTGACATCAACGGTGTCCCCTCCACAGTGGAACACTCGATGGATTTGCTCAGAAAAGTTGCACCCGAAGCGCAGATCACTATCAGCGGCGAAGCGTTGCCGTTCCCGATGGCGCTGTCAGACCAACCGGTGCGCACCTTTTTGGGGGACTACGGTTCAGTCGCAATCGAGGAAGGTATCCGCCATACCTACGAGGCTTTCCAGGCACTGCTCGCCAAAGGCTTGGTGAGCGCGGAAAACCTCGCATGACTACGGGCGGCGCCATCGCGGCACAACAGTCGTTTTGACGGGCGGAATTGTCTTCTTAAGAAATTTACACAAAGTATGAACACGCTTTGGGTTTGTGACCCCATGTTGCGGTACCGATTGACGGGCCGAATTCGAATAGGCACACTTCGCGGGCGCTGTACCGCGAGCACGTGAAGGTCGCGGAGCAAAACAGATCTACAAGGCCCCGAAAGCGAGATAAAAATACCGCCGGTGCCAGTGGCCATAACAACTCACCACCTCAATTCCTAGGAGGATTCCAAAATGAAAAAAGGCATCGTCGCCGTATTGTTCGGCTTGTTGTGCGTGTTCGGCTCGTCTGCGGCGTTCGCGCAGGCGAAGATCTACTGGACCACGAGCGGCACGTTTGGTCCGTTCCCCATCACCGGCCTGATCCCCACCGTGCCGAAGGAAAAACAGCGCGACGTCACCATTCCGGTCAGCATGTGGATCATCGACCATCCGAAGGGCCTGGTGGTGTTCGACACCGGCAACAACGTTGCGATCTCCGACGGTGGCTGCAAGGCTTACTGGGGCGAAGGCACCTGCGGCTTCCTGAAACCGAGCCAGAGGCGTGAAGACGTCATCGACATGCAACTGAAGAAGCTCGGCTACTCGGCTGACAAGGTCAAGGTCGTGGTTACCTCGCACCTGCACCTCGACCATGGCGCGAACTTGAAACTGTTCCCGAACGCGATTCATGTCATCCAGAAGAAAGAGCTCTACCAAGGCTGGTTCCCCGAGAAGTTCCAGGGCCGTTCCGGTACGCCTCCCTTCGTTCTCGCCGACCTCGAAGGCACCCGCGATTTCAACTATATGGAACTCGAAGGCGACTATGACCTGTTCGGCGACGGCTCCGCCTGGATTCTGAGCACGCCCGGCCACACCTTGGGTCACCAGTCGATGAAAGTGAAGACCGGCGGCGGCACCATCGTGATGGCGCAGGACGCGATCTGGATGCAGGAAAACCTGGACGGCTACCCCGCCGGCCTGAACTACAGCGTGCAGGACTACACCAAGTCCGTGAACCGCCTGAAGTACATCCGCGACCTGGAAGGCACCCAGTTGTTTTTCGGGCACGACCAGGACCAGTACGCTGCCAAGGGCGGACGCTGGTACAAATAAGCCTTACCGGTCTCAGAACTTTTTTTCAAGGCCCCTCCCATCTGGGGGGGCCTTTTTGTTTCCACTTCCATGAACAATTCGTCTCCCGCAATCTCTCTGGAATCCGTATCCAAACGGTTCGGCTCGAAAACCATCGTCCACGACATGAGTTTTTCGGTGGAGAAGGGCGAGATCGTTGGCTTCCTCGGCCCCAACGGCGCTGGGAAAACCACAACCATGCGCATGATCGCTGGCTTTACCACAGCCTCATCGGGCAAGGTGAGCGTAGCCGGCCACGACATGTCGAGCCAAAATGAGGAAGCGGCGCGCAAGCTCGGTTACTTGCCGGAACACCCGCCGCTCTATGACACGCTCGACGTTTCCCAGTACCTGCGCTTTGTTGCCCACGTCAAGGGTGTGCCCGGGAAGGAAATCAAATCGGAAATCGATCGCGTCGCCACAGCTTGTCGCCTGGAAAACGTGCTCAATCACGAGATCTACAAATTGTCCAAGGGATTCCGGCAGCGCACCGGTCTCGCCCAGGCCCTGCTCGGCAAGCCCGAAGTATTGCTGCTCGATGAGCCCACTGCAGGCCTTGACCCGGGGCAGATACAGGAAACCCGCGAAGTCATTCGCTCCTTCGGCGAACGGCACGCCGTTCTGATCAGCACCCATATCCTGCCGGAGGTCACGCTGATCTGCAGCCGGGTAGCCATCATCAATCACGGCAGGCTGCTGGCGATCGATTCACCGGTCAACCTGCAGCGCGCATTCGAACAAACCAACCGGGTGCTGCTGAGCGCCAGTGCCCCGGCCGAAGCGCTACGCGCGGAACTGCTGTCGATCTCGGGTGTCATCGCCGTGAATTCCCGTCCGGTGCCCGGAATGGACGGCATGCTCAATGTCGAGTGCCAGACCGATGCGCGCGAGGGGGTGGAAGCCGCGATCGCAAGAACAGTGGCCACTCGATGGAACTTGCACCGGCTCGAACGCCAGCAGCCCACGCTGGAGAATATTTTCCTGCGTTATGTCGCGGGTCCTTCCGCCGCGGAGACACCTCCATGACCGGCCTGCTGGCGGTATACAAGAAGGAAATGCTGGCCTACTTCCGCTCGCCGATCGCGTATTTCGTAGTGGCGGTGTTTTTGGTGGGTACCGGTTATTTCTTCAGTTACAACATGTTCATGAGCGGCAGCGCGTCGATGGATGAGACTTTCCGCAACATGGGTATCCTGGCGCTGACGCTGCTGCCGCTGGTGTCGATGCGCCTGTTCTCCGGAGAATACAGCGGCCGCACGATGGAATTGCTGATGACGCTTCCGCTCAAGACCTGGGAGTTGGTACTGGGCAAGTTCCTGGGCGCCGTAACGATTCTTCTATTGATGAGCGCGGGCACGTTTATCGACCTGGTGCCGCTTTATCTGTACGGCAATCCGCACACCACGACCATCCTCACCGGCTACATCGGCTTCCTATTGCTGGGCATGGCCTGCCTCGCGATCGGACAGCTTTTCTCGGCCCTGACCCAGAACCAGATCGTCGCCGCGCTCATCACCGTGCCGGTGCTGCTGAGTTTCTGGTACGTCGGCCACCTGCAGAGTTTCCAAACCTCCTACGTCTTGCGCAGTCTGCTCGGCTACCTGTCCTTCGCCCAGCACTTCGCGGATTTCATCCAGGGCCTGATCCGCAGCGAGGCAGTGCTGTTTTATTTTCTCGTCAGCGCCATCGCGCTGACCCTGAACACCAGTTACCTGCAGTGGCGGCGCTGACATGGACAAATTCTTCCGCTCCGGTCTGATTTTCATCGCAGGCCTTGCCTTGCTGGTGCTGGCCGGCGCCATTTACATGATCCTGCTCGAAGGCAGGGTCGTGACGACCCTGATTGCCGCCACCGGCCTGGTCCTGTCGTCCTGGGGGGCCTATTCCTTGCGTGCCGAGTTCTCTGCCTTGTTGCGGCAACGGCGAGGCGAAATTCTGCTGCATTGCCTGGGCGTGGTGGGTGTGTTGTGCGCGATCGCCTATTTCTCGGTGCAGTTTCCCGCGCGACTGGACATGACCGAGGAAGGCAGGTATTCGCTGTCCGAACAAACGGTCAAGGTACTCCGACGCCTGGAAAACCCGGTCCATATCGCCTTTTTTCACGATCCGTTGATGCGCGAGCAAGTCGAACTCTACGAACTGATGGGAAGGCAGACGGACAAACTCAGGCTGGAATTTTTCGACCCGATGCTCAATCCCGCGCAGGCTCGCTTGAGGGGGGTGCAGTTTGCAGGCACCGCGTTATTGGAAAGCGAGGGGCGCAAGATACAGCTGAACAGTCATAGCGAAACCGAAATCGCCAACGCCATTCTGCGCATTTCTCTGGGAGTTACGCAGAATATCTGCTTCCTCGACGGGCATCGCGAAGCCGACCCGTTCAGCCAGGAGTCCCACGATCACTTGGAAGGTGGCGCCGCCGGGCATACCCATGGCCTCGGGGCAATCTATGTGATGTACGAGCAACATGGCATGTCCAAGGCCCGTGGCGCGCTGGAAACACTGAATTACACAGTCGAGAAACTCACCCTATCCCAGCGCGGCGCAACCGAGAAACTCGGCAAATGCTCGCTCTTGGTGGTGGCCGGCCCGAAAGAGGCGCTCATGCCAACGGAAGTCGAAGCCATCCGGCACTTCCTGGCCGCTGGGGGCAATGGATTTTTCATGCTCGATCCCTTCACGCGCACCGGCATCGAACCAGTATTGCGCGAGTATGGGATCGTGCTCGATAACACTATCATCATCGATGAGTCGAGCCATTTCTGGGCGGATCCCTCCTCGCCCGCCGTCACCGAATACAACTACCATCCGATCGCGCAGGATCTGCCGCTGACGTTTTTCCCGGGCGCCCGCTCCCTGTCGCCGACGCAACGAGTGCCCCGCACCGACGTGATTCCAATGATCAACTCCTCCAAGCAAAGCTTCGGCGAAACGGATCCCGCACGGGCACGTTTCGACAAGGGCAAGGATCAGTCCGGACCGTTGACCATCATGGCTGTCGCGACGCGCCGGCCAGTGCCCGCGGGGGAACCCACCTTCCCCGCCCCGGGTTCGGAACAGGCGGACGAAAAACCCTTGCTGGAACCGAGCGTGCCTGTGACCGGCCGCTCCCGGATAGCGGTGATCGGCGACTCGGACTTCGCCACCAATTCGTTTTTTCATGTGATGGGTAACGGCAGATTGTTCCTCAATACTGTGAACTACCTTGCCTCAAAAGAAAATCTTATTGGAATGGAGCCGCGCGCCCGGGAACTGCCGCGAGTGAACCTCACCAATCGCCAGATGAAAGGCACTTTTTTCCTGGCCATTGTTCTGGTTCCCGCCTTGTTGGCGGCGATTGGCTGCGCGGTATGGTGGAAACAGCGGTGAGTTCCAGCCGACGCATTCGGCCGCGCGTACTGATTGTCTGGCTGCTTCTGGCCGCGCTCGTTGCGGGGATCGGCGTGATGGAATCCAGGAATCGATCGCGCCTTCCGGAAAGCGTGGCCGAACACGTGCCTGGCGCGGAAGGCTCGCGAATGCTGCTTCCCGCCGCAGTCGCGGACCTGGGTGCCATCGAGATCGGACACGCGGGCACCCTGCACCGCTTCGAGCGCGATGGAACCGGCGCCTGGCTCTACCACGGCGTACATGCCAATGCGCAGGTTGCCCATACGCATCAGACCGATCCCACGCAGGCGCAGACGATCGACAAGGCGTTCGCCGCGCTCGGGCGCACGCGGATGGAGCGACAGTTAAAGCTTGACGTGCAGCTCGGGGCTTACGGCCTCACTTCTCCGCAGATGATCATCATCGTTTATGCAAGGGGCAATCCATTGCCGATGGGGCAATTCGCTGTCGGTGACATCGCGCCCGACGGCTTGAGCCGTTACGTGCTGCCGGTCGGTGGCAATTACGTCGTGACCATCCCCAATTACCAGATTGATAACCTGCTGAACCTCATCCAGGCAGTAGCGGACAAACCCGGCCAGGGAACGTTGAAGAAATGATTCGCGGCGGGGTCGCGATCTACCTTCTTCTCGTCTGGTCTGCCGTCGCTGGCGCCCACTCCGGCGGCACCACCGGTTTTGGCAGCGTCGCGGTATCCGGGCACACGATACGCTACAGTCTGACCCTGCACGATATCCCGGCCGGCCCGCTCGCCGATCAGATGCACTTCGGCCAGCCCGGAGTGGCACCGGACTACCGGCCGCTTATCGATGCGATCCGCGGGAAAATCCGGGTCTCCAGCGGTGGTACGGCCTGCGAGCCCTCCGAAGGACATCTCGTTGCGCCTTCCGCCGCCTCGATCAGCATTACCGGAACCGTTGCCTTTACATGCGCCGGCGAAGTGCGGGAGCTGAACATCCGTGACGACATGGCAGACGTCCTGGGCGCCTCCCACCATTCCCTCACGCTTCTCGTCGGGCCACAAGGCAGCGATCAGTTCACCTTCGAAGCCGAAATGCGAGAGATGAACTGGACGCCCGGACAAAAAGCCCGCGCCGTGCGCGCTGCCGGAAGCTATTTTCCGCTCGGCGTGGCGCACGTTCTCAGCGGCTACGATCTGTTTCTTTTTCTGCTGGTATTGATGTTGCGCGACGACGCATGGGTAGGGCTGCTCGGGACCATCGTGGCATTCGCTGCGGCGCACAGTGTCACGCTTGCATTGGCGGCATTCGACGTTGCAATTTTTCCGGATCGGCTGATCGGGGCAGCGATCGCTGTGTCGATCGCCTATGTCGCCGCAGAAAATCTTTTTCCGAAATATGCGGTCGCGCGGCGCTGGACCGTGAGTCTCGGTTTCGGCCTGGTGTACGGGCTTGCCTTCGCACAAGGGCTACGCGAAATCGGCTTGCCACGCGAGAACCCGGCAGCGTCTCTGCTCAACTTCAATCTCGGCATCGAAGCAGGCCAGGTTCTCATGGTGCTGCTTATCGTGCCTATTCTGGTGCTGATGCACAGCAAGCCCTGGGAAGCAAAGCTGGTCGCGACGACCTCTGCAATCGTGCTCGCCGTCGGACTATTCCTTTTCGTCGAACGTGCTCTTTTCGGCGTCTGAAAACCGACGCTCACTGCGAAAGAAGCTTGCTTTAGCGCTGCACGGTGAGGACCGTGAAGCCTTCGCCGATCAGCTCACGATTGATCGGCCCCTTCAACCCGGCATTGCGAAGCAGTTTCTCCTGCTCTTCGCGGGTCGGAATGACGTTGCCCCACAGCAACTCCTCGAAACCTGTCTGCAACGGAAACCGGAACTCGGGCCGGCGCATTTCCTCCAGCGTCGAAGGATAGGTCTCGTCCACGATCACCATCCAGCCGCCGGGCTTGAGCGTGCGCGCGGCGGCACTCACTACCGCCGGCCGCACGCCGGGAGCGATCTCGTGCAGCACCTCGATCATTACGCAGGCGTCGAACGCGCCCGTGGCATCGTCAACCTTTTCTTTGTGAATTGCGATGCGTTCGGCGAGCCCCGCCTTTTGCACCTTTTGGCGCGCCTGCAGCAGGCTGTCGTCGTCTATGTCCACGCCTGCACAGCGCGCCTTGGGATACACCTTGGCTGCCTGCAGCAGGAAGTTGCCCGTGCCACAGCCGATTTCGAGGATGGTGCCGCCTGCTGCCAACTTATCTGCGAGTCCCGCGAGACTCGGAAGAATTTTTTTCGCGGTGACCACCTGCAACCCTTGGGTAGACTCGGCGATCGCCTGGTTGAAATGCTCGCCCCTGCCCTGGAACGGTTTGACGCTGCCGGTCCGGAACGCTTCGCGGCAGCGCCGGAAATCGTCCGCGGCCACTTCAGTGCCCAGCCGAACATAGCCGCCGAGATACCGGGGATGGGTCGGAGTCGCAAGAATGAGGTCGAAGAAAGGAGCAAGCCTGTAATTACCGGCATCATCGGCATCCAGAATCTCCAGGCCATATGCCGTCTTGCACCAAACCTCGACATACGGTGTATGCAGGCCCAGACGCTCGGCCAGTTCTCTGGCGGTCAGTCCCGGCTTCTCGGTCAGCGCTTGGAACAGGCCGAGGTGCACGCCGACGTCGATGAGATAAATCGTGTTGAATCCGCGCCGCCACTCGAAAATCCTGGCAACCTGCGAGTCTGCTGTGATCTCGCTTTTGTTTTCCGCCATTGTCGGTCTCTCCCCGTTCTGCATGTCTGTCGGGCAAAGTATACTGGCCTGAACCGCGCTGGACTTGATCTGTTCCAAAGGACCCTTCAAGGCGTTCAGAACCCATTCCATGAGCAGTGCAAAAAATCTCTTCGTCGTGATGCTGCTTGCCGCTTCGGCGGCATGGGCGGCACCCGAGATCGATCAGCCTGCACCCATGCTCAAGGGCATGCTGTTCTCCGGCAAACCGTTCGATCTGAGGGAAATGCTAGGCAAAGTGGTGCTGGTGAACTTCTACTCCAGCTATTGCAAACACTGCGCCTATGAAATTGGCAATTTAGAGACCTTCTATGAAAGTCATCGTGATCGGGGCTTCGAAGTCATCGTCGTCGGCGTCGATGCGCTCGAGGACCGTCACCGTGTCGAGCGCATGGTGGGCTTGTACGGCCTGCAGGGAGTGATGGCGGACGATCTCTTGGAAAGCGGCTTCGAGCGCAGGTATTCGACGCCCACCGCGTTCGTCATCGACCGCGGCGGGGTATTGCGCAGCAAGACCCGGGGTTCGAAGACACAGCACTACTTCGTCCAGTACGTGGTGCCCTTGCTGGACATCAAGTAACAGCCTGCATGGGACTACGCGCCGCTGATGATGGGGGTTTTCTTGTCCGCCGTCGCCACATTAATCAGCCGCGTCCAGCCGTATGGATCGGGTGCGCGACCGAACTGGATTTCGGTCAACCCCTTGAACAACCGCTGCGCCACCGGCCCCGGCTCGTCCGCGTCCATGGCATAGTCGCGGCCCTGGTAGCCGAAGCGCCCGACTGGCGCGATCACGGCGCCGGTGCCGATGCCGAACGCCTCGGTGATGTTGCCAGCCTCTATGTCGCGCAGGATGTCTCGGATGTCGATGCGATCCTCGGTCACGTTGAAACCGAGATCTGGCGCGAGCTTCAGCAATGAATCGCGGGTAATTCCCGGCAGGATGGCTCCGGACAGCGCCGGCGTGCGGATGTGCTTGCCTTCATAGACAAAGGCAATGTTCATCGCGCCGACTTCGTCGACGTAGCGGCGTTCCACGGCATCCAGCCACAGCACCTGTTGATATCCCGCCGCAAGTGCCTTCTCGGTCCCCGCCAGGCTGCCCGCGTAGTTGCCCGGCGTCTTGGCTTCGCCGGTGCCGCCACGCACCGTGCGCACGTATTGGTCCGAAATGAACACCGATACAGGCTTGAAACCTCCGGAAAAGTAAGGCCCAACCGGACTGAGGATGATGTAGTGGAGATAGTCGCGGCTGGCGCGCACTTCGAGCGTGTTCTCGGTGGCAATCATCACCGGCCGGATATAAAGCGCCGCGCCTTCCTGCTTTGGCGTCCAGGAATGCTCGAGGCGTACCAGTTCCGAGATAGCCTGAACATGTTCCCCGATATCCACGTTTGGCATTGCCATGCGACTGGCCGAGTTGTTGAAGCGCTCCGCATTCTTCTCCACGCGGAAAAGGTTGAGATTGCCGTCGGGGCGGCGATAGGCCTTGGTGCCATCGAAAATCATCTGCCCGCAGTGAAACACTTCCGCGGCGGGATCGAGCGCAAGCGGCCGGTATGGCCCGATCACTGCATCGTGCCAGCCCTTCTGCGCGTTGTAGCGTCGGGTAAACATGCGGCTCGTGAACACGCGCCCGAAGCCGAGTTGCTTCGGAAGGCACTTCGGCACGGCATCGTCCACCGGTTCCACGTGGATGCTCATTCCGGTCATCCCTTTTTCCCCTCGAGGAAATGCGCCGTCAGCGTTTGCCATTCAACGTCAAGCGCAATATCTGCGGGTTTGCGCCCGGCGCGCCGATACCAGTAACCAGCGTTGGACAGATCGCCTTCGACCCGATGAAGATGGGCATGAACCAGGGCGGACGTGGTTTCGTTCTCATGTTCCTGGACGATGGCATGCGCACGTTCCCAGTTTCCCTTGCGGGCAAACCACAGGGCTTCCAGCATCGGGCTCAGTCCCGGCGGCGGCGTATTGAGCAATGTCGTGCGTTCGAATTCTTGCACGTTCATGGCAAGGTCTTGCGTCGACGCTCTTGTCATCGGCTTACGCCGGCTTGGCACTCGCGTCCAGCTCGGCCCCCTGATCGTCGAGAAACTCCTTCTTCACGTACACGGTGCTGTAGCCGTTGAACAAATGGCCGAGCAGCCCGCGGTCAAGATCGCTGGTACCCATGAACCAGTCGGCGACCGGGTAGGTCAGGTTCATGTTGTGCTCCATCATGATCGGCTGGCTGTGATGCGCGGCGTGATGACGCCGGATGGTGTTCACTAACGGGCAGTTGCGCACGAACCAGTTGTCGTGCACGTGGCAGCACAGATGGAAAGTCTCGTAGTTCAGGTAGTAGATTGGGGTAAGCATCATCAGGACGTAACCCGCATTCGCCGACCAGAGGAAGCCGAGGACGAGTGCGGCCGGCAGCGTCAGCAGCATGAATACCAGAAGCGCATACGGGGGGAACAGCACGATGCGCCATTCGCGGTTGCTGTCGTAAGTCATCACCTGGGAGGTGAAATACTGATGGTGCTGGTGGGTGTGGCGGTGGTAGACCGGCATAAGAATACCGCCGAGGTCTTTGATCGGCCGGTGCATCGCGTTCCTGTGCAGCCACCATTCGTTGAAATTGTAGAACACCAGAACCGGGACTACGAACAGCAACTCCCAGATCGTCGGGTTGTCGACCTGCGATGCGCAGTACCAGACGACGGCGATACCGGGCACGAAGATGGACAGCAGGTGCCCCCAGCCGTTGTACCACGTAGCGATGTTGCGTTTGTATTCGTCCCGGAACGCGGCCTGTTTTGGCGTCAACACAGCAGTAGACATGGTCTCCTCCATTCATACGGCGCACTCGTGTCGTGCGCGTGTTCGCTGGTTTGTCCCGTGATTTTAACCGTTCTGCGGCTCCGCGCGTCCAGGGTCGCCGGGGTTTGCCTCGGCACCCCCGTTACGCTATGGTGCGTGCTTACGTAATCTGTCTCGACTCATGACCGCCGCAACCGCTTCCTCGTTTCGCCGCGACGCCCAAGTGATCGGGTTGGTAGGCCTTGCCCACGGCACTTCCCACTTTTTCCACCTCGCACTTGCGTCGCTCTTTCCATGGCTCAAGGATGCCTTCGTCCTGAGTTACGCCGAGCTGGGGCTGCTGATGACCGTGTTCTTCATCGTGTCAGGCGTGGGTCAGGCGGTCGCCGGTTTCGTGGTTGACCGTTTCGGCGCACTGCGGGTGCTGTTAGGCGGCATCTTCCTGCTCGGCCTTGCCGCGCTCGGCCTCGCGGCAAGCTGGAATTATGCGATGCTTGTCCTGTTCGCCGGCGTTGCAGGTCTCGGCAACAGCGTGTTTCATCCCGCCGACTTTACGCTGCTCAACAGGCGGGTCAGCGTACCGCGTCTCGGACATGCCTTCAGTGTGCATGGACTTGCAGGAACGCTTGGCTGGGCGTTCGCACCGGTGTTTCTGGCCGGCATCGCAACGATCGCCGGCTGGCGGGTGGCGCTGTTGGCCGCCGCTGTGTTGGCATTTGCAGTGCTGGCGGCGCTCGCCGTCTTCCGCGATCTGCTTGACCCGCGTGAAGTGCAGCAAGCCGTGGCGAAACCTTCGAGCGGCACCCGCGGCAACGTTCTGGGATTCATGTCGGCTCCGGTGTGGATGTGCTTTGCCTTCTTCCTGATTTCGTCGTTTTCGTTCGGCGGAATCCAGAGCTTCGCGCCGGCGGCACTACGCGACATCTACGAAATCCCGTTTGCGCTCGCCACCGCCTGCATCACTGCGTACATGCTGGCAAGCGCCGGCGGCATCGTGGTGGGCGGCTTTCTGGCGGGCAAGACCGCGCATCACGACAAGGTCGTCGCTGCGGGCTTCGCTGCGTCCGGCGCCATCGCGGTGCTTGTGGCAACCGGAATTCCACCTACCCCCAGCGTTGTCGTGCTGCTTGGACTGATCGGCTTTGGCGCCGGCATTGTCGGCCCGTCCCGCGATCTGCTGGTGCGCGCGGCCGCGCCGAAGAATGCCACTGGCCGGGTTTACGGCGTCGTGTACTCGGGTTTGGACATCGGGCTGTCGATCGCGCCGACGCTGTTCGGTCTGCTGATGGATTGGCATCATCCCTCGTGGGTGTTCATTGGTATCGGCCTGTTCCAGGTACTGGCGTTGTTCGCGGCTTTGGGCGTGGGCGGCACGACAATCAAGCGCAGCATGCAGGCCGCCTAAGTATCCTGCACGGAAAAATCGCGAGCCTCGTCTTCCCGCCGCAAACCGCAGGCAATGAGCGCCCAAATGATCGCCGTCGAAGTGCGCGCCGCGGCGAAAGTTTTCGCCAACGGCATACGCGCCCTCGATCCGATCGACCTGGTCGTACGCGAAGGCGAGATCGTCACCCTGATCGGCCCTTCCGGCTGCGGCAAGAGCACCTTGTTGAGATTGATCGCCGGGCTGGTGCAGCCCAGTGCGGGCCACATCGGGCTTTCCTCCGAAGCCCGGTCTGCCGGACAGGCATTCGTATTCCAGAACCCGACGCTGATGCCCTGGGCAAATGTCGAGCGCAATGTCCGCCTGCCTCTCGACCTCGGCGGCGCAGAGCGGGTCCAGGCAAAGGACAAGGTGCGCCACGTGCTGGAACTGGTGGGCCTGAACGATTTCGCACGCTTCTATCCGCGCGAACTTTCCGGCGGCATGCAAATGCGCGCCTCGATCGCCCGGGCGCTAGTGACGGGCCCGAAGCTGCTGCTGATGGACGAGCCCTTCGGTGCGCTCGACGAAATTACTCGCAACCGGCTCGACCGGGACATGTCCGAATTGTGCGCCCGCGAGAAACTCACCGTGCTGTTCGTCACTCACAGCATCTACGAAGCGGTATTCCTGTCGTCGCGCGTTCTGGTGATGTCTACTCGCCCGGGCCGGATTCTGAAGGAAGTCGCAATCGACGAGCCGCAGCCGCGCCACGGTGCGTTCCGCAGTAGTGAGAAGTTCGCGAGTCTCAGCGCGGGGCTTTCCGGCATGCTGGCCGCCGCCATGGACGAGACCCCTGCATGAGCGACAGGAAGTGGCTGCAGGTCGGCGCACCGATGGCCGTCGGCATCGTGTTCATCCTGGTCTGGCATGCGCTGGTGGTGGTGAACGAAGTGCCGCCCTACATCGTGCCGTCCCCTTTCCTGGTCATGAAGACACTGGTGCACGATTGGGGGTTGTTGTCCGGATCGCTGCTGGCCACGCTGCAGGTCACCGGCGCGGCTCTCGCCCTTGCCATCGTGCTGGGCGTGGCGCTTTCGATCCTGTTCGTGCAAAGCCGGCTAATCGAGGCAAGCCTGTTGCCTTACGCGGTGATCCTGCAGGTCACACCGCTGGTCGCCATTGCGCCACTAATCATCATCTGGGTGGATGAACCGCGCACGGCACTGGTGATCTGCGCCACCGTGGCGTCGATTTTTCCCGTGATTGCCAATACGACGATTGGCCTGCGCAGCGTGGACCCGGGCCTGCTCGACCTGTTCCGCATGTATGGTGCGTCGCGCGTGCAGACCTTGGTCCGGCTGCGTATCCCCAGTGCGACGCCATATTTTTTTGCCGGGCTGCGGGTGGCCGCGGCGCTGGCGCTGATCGGCGCGGTGGTCGCGGAGTTCGTCGCCGGCACCGGCGGCACCCAGTCCGGACTCGCTTACCAGATTCTGATGGCGGGATTGCAACTCAACATTCCCCGCCTGTTTGCGGCCCTCATCCTGATTACGCTGACCGGCATTGCGCTGTTTCTGCTGGTGACTGCGCTGGCCGGAATATCTTTGCGCCGCTGGCATGAAAGCGAACTGCCGCGGGAGCGGTGAGCCGCGTGACGGCGCGATGGCGGCGAGCGTAAACTCACTTTTATTCCTACGGAACCCACAACGATGACAGTCCTTGCCCGCTTGAGTCTGGCCCTATTCCTGTTCACCGCTGCAGCGGTGCATGCGCTCGACAAAGTTACCTTCCTGACCAATTGGTACGCCGAGGCCGAGCACGGCGGCTTTTACCAGGCGCTGGCTGAGGGCATTTACGAGAAATACGGTCTGGAAGTGAAAATCGGAATGGGCGGCCCGCAGGTCAACGTCTACCAGTTGCTGCTCGCGGAGAAGGCCGATTTCGTGATGGGCTACGACGTCGCAACCATCAACGCGGTCGAGCAAAACCTTCCGCTGATCACCGTTGCAGCGAACTTCCAGAGCGAACCTGTGGGGCTGATCGCGCATCCCGATGTCGGCCAGATCGAGGACCTGAAGACACGCACGCTTCTGATTGGCCAAGCCAGCGAAACGACGTACTGGCCATGGCTCAAGGCGAAGTACGGCTTTACGGAAGCGCAGAAACGGCCGTATGCATACAGTGTTCAGCAGTTCCTTGTGGACAAGAACGTCGCGCAGCAGGGCTACATCACTTCCGAGCCCTACGCAATCGAGAAAGCCGGCATCAAGCCGAAGATCTTTCATCTGGCCAAGTACGGCTATCCGCCCTACGCGCAGACTGTGGTCACGCTCACCAAGACGGTGAAGGCCAGGCCGGATGTGGTCAAGCGCTTTATCGAGGCCTCGGCATTGGGCTGGAAAAGCTATCTCAAGCATCCGGCGCCCGGCAATGCCCTAATCAGGGCGGACAACCCGCAAATGGACGACGACCAGATCGCCTTCAGCATCGCCAAGCTCAAGGAGTACGGTGTCGTCGACGGCGGTGACGCAAAAAAACTCGGCCTGTTCACCATGACCGATGCGCGCTGGAAGCAGACTTTCGAATTCATGCGCGGCGCCGGGCTAGTGAAACCCGATGTCGACGTGCGCAAGGCCTACACGCTGGAGTTCGTGAAGCAGGTCAAAGTCCTACCCTGAACGGTGGCCCAGCGTCCTCAATGATCGTCGACTGCCACGTCAACATCTGGAACCACGACCAGGTCACTTCTCTGTGGCGTGAGCAGATGATGCGGGTACGCCCGGATGGCACACCCGGTCTGCTGGCGGATGCCGACACGCTGTTCGAAGCGATGGAGGAAGTAGACAAGGCGATCGTGTTCCCGATTCGCTATGGGGACAGCGCCGGAGTGGAAAGCGACGACGAAACGTGCGCCGCGTGTGTGGCCAAATATCCCGCGAAATTTGTTGGCTTCGCCTACGTCGACCCGCGTCGGCAGGACTACATGGACCGTCTCGCGCACGCGGTCGAGAAACTGAAACTCAAGGGCGTGAAGTACGGGCCAATCTATAACGGCGTGGCCCTGTCGGATGCACGCATGAAGCCGGTGTACGAATACTGCGTTGCGCACGACTTGCCGCTGACGATGCACATGGGCACCACGTTTGCGCGCAACGCACCGGTCGAACTCGGCCGAGCGATCCATGTCGAGCCCATCGCGCTGCATTACCCGCAACTGAAATTGATCTGCGCCCACATGGGACATCCGTGGTACGAGGAAACGATCGTGGTGGCGCGCAAACAGCCCAACGTGTACTGCGAAATTTCGGCTCTGTTCTACCGTCCTTGGCAGTTTTGGAATATCCTTGCCTGCGCGCAGGAATACCGCATGACCGACAAGATTTTCTTCGGCACCGACTTCCCGTTCTCAGGCGTCGCGGAAAGCATCGAGGGATTACGCAATGTCAACAAGGTGGTCGAAGGCACGAACCTTCCGCGCATTTCCACCGAAGTGATCGAAGGAATACTGCGTTCCAACCCCTTCGAACACTGGTGGCACCAGCCTTTTCATACGTAACGCGCAGACTCTGGGCGGATGTCAGCGCTGCCGTTCTCCGAAACGCGGCCCCGATGATCCTGCACTGCGGCCCTGCCCTCGCCTTTCGCCGCCCTGAAAGAGTTCGCGCTGAGCGCCGCCGGAGGCTCGCGCGTCCGGAATAACTCGCGGCATCTGTGCACCCTGTTCCCTCAAGACCTGCGGCCTGGCCGGCGCCGTCCCTCCCGACGGGAAGGAGGGTGCCGCACGATCCTGTCGCCATTCGCGCGGTGAGCGCGCACCAGCCTGAGCCTGATCTGGAACTCGCGAAGGCTCGGCGAACTGGCGCGGCTGCACACGAAACTGCGGTTGTCCCCGGCCTGGCTCCGTTCGCCGCGTCATTGCGGGTTCGGGCCTCTGCCGTTCCTGGATATTCTGTGGCAGGCGAGGTGTTTGTCCTGTGAAGGGTGCCTGGCTCTGCGGCCGTATCGCCGGCGATGATTCGCGCCTGGGATTGATCGGAGCGATGCTCGCGTCTGAACGCCGGGTCGGCGTTTGCACGCGCGGCAAGTCGGCAAAATTTCGTATGTTGTCATCCCTGGGCGCTGGTATGCGACGCTGATCCACCGAGAAATCACGTCGCTCGCCGGATTCCGGCCGGCTCAAGTCGCGCCGCTGGACAGGCGGCAGGTCGGCACGGTTGCGCGCGTCGGCACCCGCGTCTTTCCAGTCGCGCTGGCCATTGCGATTGCCAAAATCCTGCCGGTGGCCATTCGTGCCGGCGACACTATCGTTGCCGGGCCTGACCTGCGGTTGCCTGCGTGCCCCGGGATTGCGATCGACCGAATCGCGCCATTGGATCGGCGGCAGAGTTGCGCGGTTGTGCGCATCGGCACCCGCATCTTTCCAGTCGCGCCGCCCGCTGCGGTCACCCACATCTTGTCGGCGGCCGTCCGGACCCACGACAAATCCGCTGCCCCGTCCGTCCCGCGCACGTTGCGGTGCCCGGTGCTCACGATCCATCAAATCGCGCCGCTGATTCGGCGACTGGTCGGCACGGTGACGCGCGCCCCCGCCCGCTACATTCCAGTCGCGTCGCCCGTCACGGTCACTCATTTGCCTCCGGCCATCATCCGGTCGGAACTGTGGATTGTGCCGCGCCCTGCGGTCAGGACCGGAGGAACTCTGCGCAAACGAGTGCACCGCCCTGCGGTCCCAGCGGCCATAGATGTTATTCACCCCTTGGGGCGTGAGCGATTTTCGAAACATATTGCTGATCGCTCCACCTTGCGCATGCCGATGGTGCCGGACGTGCTGATGCCAGGGACCCCAGTGAGGCCGGAAGTGCGGATGTGGCGCCCACGTGGCGAAGCAGCAAGGCCACCACGGATTCCACCAGTTGTAGACGATGCCAAAACCAAAACCCCAGGTTACTGGAGGGCTGTACCAGACGGTGCCGATCCATGGGCGGTAGTGCCAGCCGCTGCCATACACGACCACGAAGTCGCTCGACACATACGACCCGACGTAACCCGGGGTATAGCCGACGTAAACGACCTCGGGAGTCGAATCGTAAATGCGCACATAAGTGACGTAATGCAACGGCGACCCGCGCGGAATCGAATAGATAACCGCCGGAACCGAACTCGCCACGGACCACGCTCCAAGGGGACTGCCGGCCGTGAACCACACGCCGTTATCGAGCGCATAGAAGGATCCCTCGCTCACCCGGATCACCGGTACCGGCGCATTCGCTGCCGATTGAAGCGGCGTGCCCTCGATCGGCTGAAATACCGGCTCTCCGTCGTAAGTGATTTCCAGGCTTGCGGCGCTGCGCGTCACTGTGGCCACCTGCGGCACGCTGTTGGCGATGACAGCTTCACGCGCCTGCGGCGTCCCCGCCACTGCCGCGCGCACCGCTGCGCTCGGATGGTCGGGCGGAATCAGCGCGAAATCGCCAGGGAGCTTGCCGGCCGCCACGTATTCCCAAGGGCCGCGTTGAAGCGTCCGCGCCCGATACCAGCGTCCGGAAAGGAGCACGTAATGGCTGGCGGTCCTGAGATCGAGAAAAATCCTGTTGGGCGAATTGGTGACGTAGAGCAACTGCGTGTCCTGGATCGGCGCGTACTGTGCCGGGCCCTCGATTTGCAACAATTCCGCCGGCTCGGTGCTGACATAAACCACCGCCGACGCATCAATCGGTTCGCCGTCTTCGACATCGTCGTCGAGCAGGTCCACCTGATCGTCCTTTACCGCGAGTTGCCTAGCTTTCTCAAGGTCGGCGGCCGGGTTCGTGCTCGCGCTCCACGGCCCCGCCAGGTGTTGCGCCTGGCGCCAGTGATCGATGACGTAAAGGTAGTAGCGGGCAGCGGCCGGATTGTTCAGCGCGGGGTCATATAGAATCAGCGCACGCGTGTTTACGATTCGTTGCAAGCGCGTTCCAGGCACTTCTCGCAACACGGGTTCGCCGTCTATCGGTACCAGGATCGCGGCACGTTCGCTGAAAATTATCTTCGGCGGATCATTCCTCAACGGCTGGTTGCCGGCCTGTTGCGCCGCGCGATCGATCGCCATGTCGGTCTGCAGGCGCTCGACGGGCACCTGCCAAGACTTGGCCGCGAGTTGCTGCCGCAAGAATTCGAGATACTCTCCAGAGCGGTCTGTCGCCGTGGGAAAGTCAGCCTTGGTAATCACTAGATCGCGGATGGTGACGATTCCGTCGGCGCGGTTCGTTTCGGCACGAGCCGAGATCCACACCATGCCGAAACTGCTCGGCTGTTCGTCGGCCTGTGCGTAAACTGCAACAGCGGCGCGGCCGTCGAGACGGTCACTTTCCCATTTGTCGAACTGCGGCTGATAGACGACAAAACGGCTGTCGCGGGCACTTATCTGGGTTGGCCACGGCAGCATGGAAGGCGCAACGACCACGGAGACCGCATCGGGTCGTTCGTTGGTGTCGTCGTCGATGTCGGCCGCCTCTACGCTGACAGACAAAAGGCAAACCAGAACTGCCGGCAATGTAGGAAGATTGGCAAGTCTGCTCATGGCAAGCACTCCTCGGTATTGATTGCGGCGTTATAGGCCGCGTAGTCGTCGGTATTAAAGTGCTTTCGCGACGACTGAAGAACGTCATGCTATAGCCGGCGTTGACTGTCGCGTACGGATAAATTGTCAACTAATGTAACGCCCCGTTGCGGACCCTCCCGCGGGAACGACGGGGAGAATCCGCAGACGGTCAATGTCGACGAATCACTACTGTTGTGAACCAGAAGCCGATTTTTCGACGCGGGCGGCGTCAGGCCACGGGCGACGCGATCCGGTACCAGAGATAGATCCAGGAAATCGCCAGAGTCGCAACCGTCACCGGAACGCCGGTGCGCGCGTGCCGTTTCCAGTCAATCTGGATGCCTCGCCGCGCCGCCGCGTCCACCACGATGATATTGGCGATACTGCCAACGATCAGCAGATTGCCAGCCAGTGTGCTCGCCAGCGCCAGCAAGGGTCCCGCGACTTCGTGAGTGGCCACCGGCAGCAGCAGCATCACCGCCGGCACGTTGGAAACGACGTTGGAGAGCAAGAATGTGGCGACGAATAACGTGCCCGGCTGATGCAGATCCACGCCCAACGCCGCCAGGCGCTCAACCGCCTGCGCGGTGAGACCGGTCTTTTCCAGCGCGTGATTCACCACGAACAAACCGACGAACAGAACCAGCAACTGCCAGTCCACCAGACCGAGCATTTTGTACGAATGCAGCTTGCGGCTCATCATCAGCACGCCGGCCGCAGTGAGCGCCACCACTTCCCGCGGCAACGGGACGAACAGGAACAGCAGGAACACCGTTGCAGCAACACCGATGCCCTTGAGGCTTTGCCAGTGGTCCACCCGCGGCGGCGGTTCCGGGTGCGGCGGGACCGCCACGGTGGCCGACTCGGCCTCCTCGAGTCCCCATGATCCTCTGCTGCGCCATGCGATAAGCGCCCAAACCACCATCAACCCGAGCACAACCGGAACTGCGGCCTCCAGCAAATAGCCGGAAAAGGACAATTGCAGTTTTTCGCCGATCAGCATGTTTTGCGGGTTACCGATCAGCGTGAGCGCCGAACCGACGTTGGCGCTGCACGCGAGAGCGAGCAAGAAGGGAACCGGATTGAGCCGTCGCGCCAGACACACGTCGATCAGAACCGGCGCCATCGCGAGGCAAATGATGTCGTTGCTGAACACCGCGGACAGGCCCGCGACGATCACGATCAACGCGGCGAGCAGCTGTGCCGGCGGCAACGGCAGGTTGCCGGTCTTGTGGGTCACCCAGGTATAGAAGCCACCCAGGCGCAACTGCGCGGACACCACCATGAATGCGAACAACAGAATCAGTGTTGGCGCGTGCACCGCTGCCCAAGCCTCATCCAGGCTCAGCGCACCGATGCCGATCAGTGCGATCGCGCCCAATAGCGCGATGCCGGTGCGGTCCAACTGCAGGAAAGGCAGTCCGCCCAGGATCATGCCCAGATAAACGACTACGAAAATCAGGAGGATTGAGGCGTCCATTTTTTTCTTCGAGTTTCCGGCCGAGCGCAGTCTACGCGAACTCCATCACGCCGCGCACGCGCCAACAGAGCGGATGCCCGGCCGTCCGGGATGGATTGCGTCCGCGCTCGAACGGCGCTACCGTTACGCCGGACGCAGACAGAGGAAGGCTAAATTGGGCAACCCGCTGAATAGTGTGCAGATCGGGCGCTACCGCAAAGATGGTTACGTTTTTCCGGTGCCGGGCCTGACGCGTGACGAAGCCGCCGACATTCGCACGGGGATCGAAGGCTTCGAGCAACACACCGGGCTAGTGGCCGGTCACGTGATCCGCAACAAGGGACACCTGAAGTTAACCCAACTCTACGAGTTGATCTTCCACCAGCAGATTCTCGATGCGGTCGAGTCGGTGCTCGGACCGGACATCCTGTGCTGGGGATCGAGCTTGTTCGTCAAAGAGGCGAACGATCCGGGCTTCGTTGCCTGGCACCAGGATTCCTACTACTGGGGCCTGGAGCCCGACGATGTGGTGTCGGCGTGGATCGCGCTCTACCCCAGCACCATCGAGAACGGGGCGATGCGGGTCGTTCCCGGCAGCCAGACGATGCCCCCGCTTTCTCACCGGAAGTCCGCCGCAGACAGCCCCAACATGCTGTTCACCCACGAAGAAGTTGCCGAAGATGTGGATGAATCGAAAGCGGTGGACATAGTCCTTGAGCAGGGGGAGATGTCGCTGCACCACGTCAAGATCCTGCACGGCTCACCCCCCAACGGCTCGAGCGGCCGACGCATGGGCTACGCAATCCGCTACGTGGGGCCACATGTCCGCCAGCGCGGTGACATGAACTCCGCAACGCTGGTGCGCGGGGAAGATCGCTACGGCTACTTCGCGCGCGATCCGGTTCCCGCCCGCGACATGGATCCGGCGATCGTGGCATTTGTCGACCGCAATCACGGCGCGACACCGTTGGGCAAGGCCACTTTGGCCCGCTGAGCCGAAATGCCGTCCGGCTTCCTCTCCAGGAAATCGCGGCCGTCCTCCAAATCTGTTTGCAAATGTCGGATAATCCCGTCGGGCGGCGCTGCAGCAGTCCCTGACAATAATGCCGGCCAATAAAGGGGAAACGATATGCAGATCAGACATTTTTCCACTGCTTTGGTCCTGATGTCCTTGATGGGTGCCGAGGCATGGGCGCAGCAGGGTCCGGTGACCTGGAGCGATCCGAGCTGCGGTTTTTTCGTGGTGCAGCTGCCGGCGGAAGATCCCGCCGACGCCTTCGGTTTGTATTCCTGGAAAGTGAATCCGGGACCACAGGTGGGCGACGTGGTCGAAGGTGAGGATATTGTTGCCGCCAAGGAATTGGTCCTCGTGAACCAGCGCAGCGGCGACAAGCATGCGGTCATCCATTGGGCGAACGCCAAGGCGCCGGAAATGCTGGTCCGCAACACCCCGGTTCAATGCGCGAGCAAGTGGAAGAAGAAAAAGAAATGATCCTGTCCGCCGCGGTAGCGGCGTGAAACCGGTCCCGCTGCTTCTGATCGTCCTGGGCACGATTTTCGGTCCCGTCTATTTCGCCTACTGCGAGTATCTGAGCGGAGAAACCGCTGAAACGCATACGCTCACCGAACGTGCGGATCGCTGGGAACTTCCTGATGGCGCAATCCTGCGCTTCCGCGGAGGGCTGGGCTACCGGCCGGTCGTGCTGGACCTTACTCCAGAGTTGAATCTCTACCGCTTCCGCTTCACTTTCGACGCGGCACGCCCCGAATCCTCTCCAAAGGATGCGGGCAACGAGTATGGGGTGAGCGTGCTGGAGGGAGACGTTGGTATTTTCGAGCGCAGCTTCCGCGCCGTGGGCAACGGGGCGATCTCCGTAGCGCTCGACCCGATGCAAATACCCTATCCCAGCAGCTACATGCTGCTGCTCGAGGAAGTCGGCACGCCGCAGCTTCAGGTTGCGGGCGTAAAACTGGAGGTGCGCACCAAAGTGAAGAAAATGGAGATGTGGCTGGTATGGAGCGGTCTGGCGCTGATAGTCTTCGGTGCGGTAATCATCATTCGTGATCTTGTCACGCAATCATTTGGAAAATGAAATCTTTCAACCCTGATCAGTTTCGCGATCTCAGTGCCGCTGTGCTCTCGGATGTGATGGACGTGCTCGGCCTGATGAACCAGGCGATGCGGCCGTTCGTCCGACCGCTGGACGAAAATCTGGTGCTTACCGGACGCGCCCGCACTGGGCTGTACATGCTCGCCTACGAGGTGCGCGAAGGCGAAAATCCTTACGAGGTCGAAATCGCGCTCGTGGACGATCTCAAACCGGGCGACGTGCCGGTCCTCGCTTGCAATGGCCCGACTCAAAGAATTGCGCCGTGGGGTGAACTGCTGTCCACTGCGGCCCAGGCGCGTGGCGCGGCCGGTTGTATCACCGACGGCCTGGTGCGTGACGTCAGGCAGATCCGCGAGATGCGTTTCCCGGTCTTCCATGGCGGCATCGGCCCGCTCGATACCAAGGGCCGGGCCACGATGGTGCGGCGCGATGTTCCGGTTGAATGCGCTGGTGTGAAAGTGAATAGCGGCGACATCCTGTTCGGTGATGTGGATGGCGTCGTGGTCATCCCGCAGGAACGCGCCGCGGAAGTTCTTGCAAAGGCGAAGGAGAAGGTAGCGGGAGAAGGCCGCACACGCGATGAACTGCGCCAGGGCCGGCTTCTGCGCGAAGTGTTCGAGAAGTACAGGATTCTCTAGGGGATCCCGCCACGCACGAGAGGCGAATGAATTATGTACTGGCTGATCGCTGGACTGGTCATTTTCTTTGGGGTGCATATCTTCTCGAGTTTCCGCGCGGCGCGGGAGAAAATGATCCGGCGTCTGGGCGAGAAACGATACAAGGCGGGGTACGCACTGCTTGCTGTTGCCGGCTTCATACTCATCGTGATCGGTGTCGGCAAAGCCGAGAGGGTGCCACTGTGGGAGCCCGCCGAATGGGGTCGTTACGCCGCGTTATGGTTCATGCCGTTCGCCTTCATTTCGCTGGCAGCAGCGTTCATCCGAAGCAACTTCCAACGTTTTACGGCGCATCCCATGCTGTGGGGCGTCACGCTCTGGGCGCTGCTACACCTGCTTGCCACCGGGAGCCTCACCGGCCTGATGCTTTTCGGTGGCTTCGGGCTGTACGCGGTGCATGCAATGTCCTCGCAGAACGCCCGTGGCGCGCGGCCGTCGCAATCCAAACGTCCGCTTTTCAACGATGCCGCAGTGGTCGTGGCCGGTTTGATCCTTTACTGGCTGTTCCTGAATTTCCACGCCGAACTGTTCGGCGTTCCGGTTGTTTTATAACAAGAAAATCGACAACGAATACAAGGGAAAAAACGTCGTGGTGAAACCGATTCCGCCAGTGTTGCTGACCTATGTAGAGGGCCTCAAGACGCACGACATTCAGAAAATCGCGAGCACCGCTGCGGAAGACCTACAATTCATTTCGGCGACCCGGATTCTTGATAAGCACCAGGCTTTGAAAATGCTCACGGCGCTCTACTCTGGATTCCCGGATTGGAACTATGCATTCGACGGGATCGAGGACCGGGGCCAGGGAAACTACGCGATAAAATGGCGTCAAGGTGGCACCCACACCGCAGTATGGGCGATGCCAGGAATGGATCCGATACCGCCCACGGGCAGGCGAGTCAGCATCCCCGAGCATTACTTCTACTACCGTGTCTCCGGAGAGAAGCTCACGATCATCTTCCCCGAACCGATTCCCGGCGGAGCACCCAGGGGAATTCTGGAGCAGATCGGCGTAGCGCTTCCGCCCTTATGAGACCAATTTTTCCGGGAGGTTACCCGATCATACCGGCGCCGGATTGAGTTCAGGAAAACCGCGCTGATGCCAGTACGGATAGGCTAGCGTAACAGTGCTGGCGGTATCGAGCCTGGCCACCTGCGCTGCGGTCAGGTTCCAGCCTACAGCGCCCAGGTTTTGCTTCAATTGCTCTTCATTGCGCGCACCAACGATGATCGTCGAAACGGTCGGGCGTTGCAGCAGCCAGTTAAGTGCGATCTGCGTGACCGTCTTGCCGGTTTCCTTGGCAATTTCATCGATCGCATCGACCACCTTGAACACATGTTCGTTCGGAACGGGCGGCCCTTTGTCGTTGGAGAGCTTGCTCTGCAGCCGCGTGGTTTCCGGCAGCGCCTGCCCACGGCGCAATTTTCCAGTGAGTTTGCCCCAGCCCAGCGGACTCCAGATCACCGTGCCGAGCTTCTGGTCGAGTGCAAGTGGCATGAGCTCCCATTCGTAATCGCGTCCGACCAGACTGTAGTATGCCTGGTGCGCCGTGTAGCGCGCGAGACCATGCTTTTCGGAGATGGACAACGATTTCATTAGATGCCAGCCGGAGAAATTCGAGCAGCCGATGTAACGGATCTTGCCCGCGCGCACGAGGTTGTCGAGCGTCAGCAACGCTTCTTCCATCGGCGTGCGCGCATCGAAGCCGTGCAGCTGGTACAGATCGATGTGGTCCGTTCCCAGCCGTCGCAGGCTCGCCTCGACCGCTTCGGTCAGGTGGAAGCGAGTCGAGCCCAAGTCATTTGGTCCGGGGCCGGTGCGAAATGTTCCCTTGGTGGAAATCAGCACCTGGTTGCGCCGGCCCTTGATCGCCTGGCCGAGGATTTCCTCGGCCAGGCCGCCTGAATACACATCAGCGGAATCGAACATGGTCAGACCCGCGTCTAGGCAGATATCCACAAGGCGCGAAGCTTCCTTCACGTCGCTCGCCCCCCAGGACTTGAAGAACTCGTTACCGCCACCGAATGTTCCGGTGCCCAGGCTCAATGCCGGAACCTTGAACCCCGAACCGCCGAGCTGCCTGTATTCCATCGATCGTTCCTCAGTCGAAGCATGAAGTGGCACACCCCTGCGCGGCAGACGATGGCCCACGCATGGAGAGCGGGATTGTAGTGCAATCGGTTCCGCTCGAAAGGCGGCAGATTGCGCTGGAAGAAAACACCATGAGTATTGTGCATCGGCACCGACCCCGGCAAGCCGGGCGGCTGGATTTATCTCAGCGGTCGCCGTACTTCCGCAAGCACCAGCGAGGTCTCGATTTGACGATCCGGGATCGTCCAGTATTTCCTGAGCAGGCGATTTTTTTCTTCCTCCGGCACAACACGGAAGCCATGCTTTTCGTAGAAGTGGATTGCCCAGGTTGCAGATTTCCAGGTGCCGATCAGGATTGGTTTTTCGGCGAGCTTGTGCAAATGGGAAAGCAGATTGGCTCCAATCCCGCGACGGCGTAGTGCGGTACGCACGTACGCGTGGCGGATCAGTGTGACATCGGCGACATCCTGAATGCCCATCACGCCGACAAGTTCATCATTTTCCTCGTACCCCCAGAACACCACGCCGCTTGCGAGTTCATGCCGTAGTTCCTCTTCGGGCATGTACGGGTCTTTCCAGCGGTCGGCCGGTATCGCGCCGCGGTAGGCTTGCGCGGCATCGTTGACGATTTCCAGAATCGCGGAGAAATCCGTTTCCGTGCAGCGGCGAATCATGCTCTTACCTTTGGCTTTTGACCTGCTCTTTGGGCAAGTCGAAGATCATGCACGTCGTGGTGCCGTGGGCGTATAGCCTGCCATCGGGACCGACCAGGCGCCCTTCCGAAGTGGCGATCTGCCGGCCCGCGTGGATCACCTTGCCTTCGGCACGCACCGGTCCGGTCTGGTCGGTCAACGGACGCACCAGGTTCAGCTTCAATTCGGCGGTGGTATAGCTCTGCCCTTTCTTCAACGTCGTCTGCACCGCGCACGCCATGCAGGAGTCAAGCAGCGTCGCGGCCCAACCCCCATGGACGGTACCGATCGGATTGTAGAAATCGAAGGTCGGGGTGCCCTGAAATACAACTCGCCCTTGATCCGCTTCCAGCAGAAAAAAATTCAGCGTCTTGCCGATCGGCGGCAGTGGCAGCACACCTGCGGCGATGTCCTGCAGGAATTCCAGTCCCGAACGATTGCGCAATTCGTCCAGGGAACTCACGCCCGGATTGTTTATCCGCAACGCGGCCGCTTGCGCCTGCCCGATCCATTCCTGCACAGACATCTGATGACCCCAGGTGATTGCGATTCGTGATTGGTTGGCAACGAGGCAGTGCAACGCGGTTTTTTTGCGCCCGTCTTCCGGCGCGAGGCGGTGATTCTATTCTAAGCCATTCGCTTTTTTGCCCTCTTCCCTCGCCCTTCTTCCCGCTTCCCTGCCGTTGAAGGCAGCGGCAATTCCGTCTGGTACTTCACCTGCTTCAATGCAAAGCTTGACTTGATGTTGCCGACCCCCGGGACGCGAGTCAGGAAATTGAGGATGAAGTCTTCGAGAACCTGGATGTCGGGTACCACCACGCGTAACAAGTAGTCCGCGTCCCCGGTCATAAGATAGCACTCCATGACCTCGGGCCTTCCGCGTATTGCCTTCTCGAAGGTCCCGAGCGCGGGCTCGACCTGACGTTCCAGCGTGACCTGGATGAAAACGCTTACCTTGAGCCCGACCCGCAACGCATTGAGTAGCGTCACGTAGCGGCTGATATAGCCCGCCGCCTCCAGCGCCCGCACCCGGTTCAAACAGGGCGAAGGCGACAGCCCTACCGCCTTGGCGACCTCGACATTGGACATGCGGGCGTCGCCCTGCAGCAGACCAAGGATCCGCCAATCTATCGTGTCTAAGGGAAAATCCGGCATTTTGTGCTGTGTCATTGGTTTTTTGCAGCTTTACATGCTTAATTCTCTGGATTTTGCCAAGGTAATCGAAACCACGTGCTCCTGCAACGGGAGTAATATTCCGCCTTCGAAAAAGCGGCCGCCAGCCCCAATCTGTCCGGCCTTTGCGAAAAGAGTCCATAGATGACCGACGTTTCCGACATTAGCGTTTCCGGCCTCTGGCGTGTTCTGACTCAGGATCTCGATCCGGTCGAAACCCGGGAATGGCTGGATGCCTTCGACGCAGTGGCCGAGAACGAAGGCCCGGAGCGGGCTACCTTCGTGCTCAGAAAACTGCTGGATCACGCGCGCATGATGCGCGTGCCGATGCCGCCGGTGCTGAACACGCCGTACGCGAACACGGTTTCGCTCGCCGACCAGCCACAATTCCCCGGTAATGCCGAGATCGAGGCACGCCTTTCGGCGCTGGTGCGCTGGAATGCGCTGGCGATGGTGGTGCGCGCCAATCGCGCCCATCCCGAACTTGGCGGCCATATCGCCACCTACGCCTCGTCAGCGGACCTGTTCGACGTAGGCTACAACCATTTCTTTCGTGCCGGCCAGAACGGCGACGCGATTTACTTCCAGCCGCACTCCGCGCCCGGCGTTTATGCCCGCGCCTACCTCGAGGGCTGGCTGACCGAAGAAAACCTCGACAATTACCGGCGTGAGACCGGCGGCAAGGGCCTCTCCTCGTATTGCCATCCGTGGCTGATGCCGGAGTTCTGGCAGTTCCCCACCGGCTCGATGGGCCTGGGTTCGATCACGGCGATTTACCAGGCGCGCTTCATGCGCTATCTACAGGACCGCGGAATCCTCGAGACCCAGGGGCGCAAGGTGTGGTGTTTCGTCGGCGACGGCGAAATGGACGAACCTGAATCCATCGCCGGGCTGGCCATGGCGGCGCGCGAGGGACTGGATAACCTTATTTTCACGGTCAACTGCAACCTGCAGCGCCTCGACGGACCGGTGCGCGGCAACGGCTCAATTGTCCAGGAACTCGAAGGCCTGTTCGCCGGTGCCGGCTGGAACGTGGTCAAGGTGATGTGGGGCTCGGACTGGGACCCGCTGTTCGCACGCGATCGCGACAACGTCATCCTCAAGCGGCTGCACGAGACCGTCGACGGCGAATTCCAAAAGTACGCCGCGACAGACGGCCGCTTCAACCGCGAGGCCTTCTTCAGCAAATACCCGGAACTGCAGCAACTGGTGGCGCACATGTCCGACGAGGACATCGACCGGCTGAAGCGCGGCGGCCACGACCCGATAAAGATTTATGCGGCGTATCACGCGGCGGTGAACCACAAAGGCCGGCCGACCGTAATCCTCGCCCAGACCAAAAAGGGCTACGGCATGGGTACGGCGCAGGGCAAGATGGCCGCGCACCAGGCCAAAAAGCTCGAGGATGACGCTCTGCTCGCGTTCAGGGACAGGTTCGCCTTGCCGCTTTCCGATTCCGACGTGCACGAACTGCGCTTTTACAAGCCGGCCGCGGACAGCCCGGAGATGAAGTACTTGCACGCGCGTCGGCAGGCGCTGGGCGGCTACGTGCCGAAGCGTGCGCCGAAAGGCCCCCTCCTCCCAGTGCCGGCATTGGACAGTTTCGCCCGGCTCCTGGAGGGTACCGGAGATCGCGAGCAATCCACCACCATGGTGTTCGTGAATATGCTGTCGCAACTACTCCGCGACAAGACTATCGGAAAACACATCGTGCCGATCGTCGCTGACGAGGCACGCACGTTCGGCATGCAGTCGCTGTTCCGCCAAGTAGCGATCTATTCGCCGCACGGGCAGCTCTACGAGCCTGAAGACAAGGACGAGTTGCTCTACTACAAGGAGGCCAAGGACGGCCAGATCCTCGAAGAAGGCATCACCGAGGCCGGGGCGATCTCCTCGTGGATCGCCGCCGCGACTTCGTACAGCGCTCACGGCGTGCCGATGATCCCGTTCTACATCTTCTATTCCTGCTTCGGCTTTCAGCGAGTTGGCGACCTGGTGTGGTCCGCGGGCGACTCGCGCGCGCGCGGCTTCCTGCTCGGCGCCACCGCCGGCCGGACCACGCTTTCCGGGGAAGGCCTGCAGCACGAGGATGGATCCAGCCACCTGCTATTCTCCACCGTGCCGAACTGCGTCGCCTACGATCCAGCGTTCGGTTACGAACTCACCGTAATCATTCGCGATGGCATGCGCCGTATGCTCGAAAACCAGGAGGATGTGTTCTATTACGTCACGGTGATGAATGAGAACTACGCGCATCCGGCTATGCCGAAAGGCGCGGAAGAAGGAATTTTGCGCGGCATGTACCGCATCCGCGAGGGACGAGTGACGAGGGGCCAGGGGCGAAAGGAGAAGCAGACGCCGCAGGTCCAGTTGCTGGGAGCGGGAACGATTCTGCGCGAGGTACTCGCAGCGGCGGAACTGCTGGAAAACGACTGGAATGTGGGCGCCGATGTTTGGAGCGTCACCAGTTTCCCAGAATTGCGCCGCGACGGCATCGGCGTCGAGCGCCACAACCGCCTGCATCCGGTCGGAGACCAGAAACAGTCGTGGGTCGAACAGTGTCTCGCGAAGACCGCGGGTCCGGTGATCGCCGCCAGCGATTACATGCGCACTGTCGCCGACCTGATCCGCAACTGGGTAACGCGCAGGTATGTCGCGCTCGGCACTGACGGCTTTGGCCGAAGTGACACGCGTGAGCGGCTTCGCGATTTTTTCGAAGTGGACCGCCGCCACGTCGTGGTCGCCGCGCTCAAGGCGCTGGCCGACGAAGGCGAGATGGGCCCCAAAACCGTCCAGCAGGCGATCGGGAAATACGCCATCGGCGCCGATCGGCCCAATCCCTGGGATGTCTGATGGCAGGGCCGTAGAGCGCGGTCCCACCGTTCCATGCCGAAGCGGGATCAGCGCAGCAACTGATACTCCCCGCCTCTTTCTATCGCCCGCTTGTACGCGGGCCGCTCATGAATACGCTTGAGAAAACCCATCAGATTCGGCCACCGCGAATCCAGTCCACCTCGAACTACGGCTGCCTCGAGGGGAAAACTCATCTGCACGTCGGCAGCGGTGAACTCGTTGCCGGCGAACCAGGGTGTCTTGGCGAGTTCGGTTTCCATGTAGTCCAGGTGCCGCTTGATATTCGGTTCGATGAACAAGCTCTTGGTCTTGCTGGAGATCGCCCTGGCGATCGGGCGGGCGAAGAAAAGCATCGGCGCCTTCTCGATCCGGTCGAAAATCAGTTTCATCAACAGCATCGGCTGAATCGAGCCTTCGGCGTAGTGCAGCCAGTAGGTGTAGCGCAGTTTCTGCGGCGTACCGGCCACCGGCACCAGACTTCCGTTTCCGTAGCGCTCGACAAGATATTCGATGATCGCGCCGGATTCGCCGAGGGTCAGACCGCCGTCGGTGATCACCGGCGACTTGCCGAGCGGATGCACCTGGCGCAACTCCGGCGGCGCCAGCATGGTTTTCGGATCGCGCTCATAACGCTTGACGTCGTACTCGATGCCCAGTTCCTCGAGCAGCCAAATAACGCGCTGCGAACGTGAATTGTTGAGGTGGTGGACAGTAATCATTTGTTCTTGTCTCCCGGATTTTTCTGGCACCGGCGATTCGCTTGCGACTGGGCACTAGTGACAATGTTTACCCGCGATTGGTCAGGCGAGTTTGAGCACGAAATCGAAGCGCGCCTCCCTGGCGCCGCCGGCGTTTCGAATCTTCACCAGCAAGTCAGAGCGGAAAAGAAAGTCATCCTCGTTCTGCGCCTCGCCGGGAAAATACACCTGGGTGGTGAGCGCCGGACGGTTGGGTGCCTGGACCTTGACGTGGATGTGGCGGGTGCGGCCCGGATACACTCCCGGAACGATGGTTTCCAGGCGGTAGCGTCCGTCGGCGTCGCTGAACTGGTGGCCGCGCAGGCGATAGCCCTGGTTGTCGTAATCGCCCCGGTCGTCGGCCTGCCAGAAATCCAGCAATGCACCCGCGACCGGCTTGCACGCGGTCGAAAGCGCGAACCCGGTCAAGACAAGCCTGGCTCCATTGATTCCGGGTTCCAATAGCGAGGTCCGTTGCGGCGTGCGCGGTTTGAAAAACGGCCCTTCCATCTGTCGCGGCGTCGGATCGTCGTCGTCGCCACACTCCGGCGTTGGCGCGGCCTGCGCCCATGCTGGCAACGCCACGCCGCTTGATGCGAGCGCCAGCGGCAGCGCCGCCCAGGTTCGAAGAAACTGCCGTCGCACTGCAAGAAAACCGTTGTCACGCCCCATGAGTCTTCTCCCGGAAAACGAAATAGTCATTTCTCTTGATCGGAATACGGCGTATTGGTTCTCCGTCGCACGGAATTTCTGGACATTATCCGCCCTCATCGAGTGTCCTGTTCCGCTAATTCGTAGGATACGTCTCCAATCTTCGCAGCCAGTCCCATGACTTGCTTCATAGCAATCCATCATCGATCGGAAAACCTGCGAAATCGGCGTCAGGCAAGGCGCGAGTCCTTGACAGTGGCGGGCACCACGGCAAGGACTCGCAACACGGCATCACGCCGATTCTCGTCTGGTTTTCAGCCACGAATTAACGGAACAGGACACTAGCTGGCGTCCTATCAGGCCACCGTCACCAGGCGGTTAAGCGCATCGACATCGCCCAGCAGGCTGGCGCTATCGGAGCGGTGCGCGATCCGCCCGCGTTCCAGCACGATCACCTGACTGGTGAGCGACAAGGCGAGCTTTGCGTGTTGCTCCACCAGAATCACCGCCATTCCGCCGTCCGACACCAATTGCCGGATGACCGACATCATTTCCCGTACGATGATCGGTGCCAAGCCCTCCATCGGTTCATCGAGCAGCAGCAGGCGCGGATTGACCATGAGCGCGCGGGCGATGGCGAGCATCTGCTGCTCGCCGCCCGAGAGTTGATTGCCCAGATTGCGCCGGCGCTCCTCCAGTTTGGGAAAGATCCCGTACACCCGGTCGAGGTTCCAGTGCCCTGCCCTTGCCACGGCGGTGAGATGCTCTTCAACGGTAAGGGAGGCGAACATGCAGCGCTCCTGTGGCACCCAGCCCAGCCCTGCGTGGACGCGCCGGTATGTGGGTAGCACGCCAATGTCGGTTCCACGCAACCGGATCGCGCCGCTGTGCAGCCGGGTGAGCCCCATCAAGGTGATGAGCAACGTGGTCTTGCCCATGCCATTGCGGCCCAGCAACGCGAGGCTGTCCCCTTCCGCGAGGGAAAGCGATATGTCCTCCAGCACCACGGCTTCGCCGTAACCGGCGCTGATGTTGTCGAGGCGCAGCAATTCAACCATGCTGCGCCTCTCCTAGATAGACTTCCCTTACCCGCACGTCGGCAGCGATCTCTGCGGGCGTTCCTTCGGTGAGTACATGCCCTTCGACCAGCACGATGATGCGCTCCGCGAAACGGAATACCAGATCCATGTCGTGTTCGATGAGAAGGATGGTCACTTCGGCCGGCAACCCGGCGATGAGGTCAAACAGTTCCGTGCTTTCGGCAGACGGAATGCCGGCGCCGGGCTCATCGAGCAGCAGAATTTTCGGCCGGGTCGCTAGCGCCAGCGCGATCTCCACCAGACGCTGCTTGCCGTAGGGCAGATTGCGGGTGAACAAATCGGCTTCCTGAAGAAGATTCAGGGACTCCAGAACGGATTCCGCTTCCTCCACGGTTTCGCGTTGTTTCGCCACCGTGGTTATCCATCTGCCGGCGATCCCCTTGCGTTCGCAAACCGCGAGCACGACCGATTCCAGCACCGTAAGACCCGGAAACAGCGTGTTGATCTGAAAGGTACGGGTCATGCCGTGTTTGACCCGCTGATGCTGGGGCAGATGCGTCACATTCTCTTCACCTAGATATACATTTCCCGAGGTCGGCGCGAACACACCGGTAAGCAGATTGATGAACGTGGTCTTGCCCGCGCCGTTCGGGCCGATCAGCGCATGGCGGGCTCCCACCGGCAGCGCAATACTCAGATCGCTGTTGGCCTTGATGCTGCCCCATTGCTTCGAGAGGCCTTCAGTGCGCAGCGCGACCTTCATTTCCATTTCTCCATGGCCGCATGCACAACGTCTCGGCCGCGCCGATGATGCCGCCGCGTGCGAACAACACGACCATCACCAGCAGCAGTCCGATCCAGAACTGCCAGTAAACCGGGTTGAGGCCGGAGAAGTACTCCTGCGCGACCATGAACAACGCCGCCCCGATCAGCGCGCCGTACAAGCGGCCGGCACCGCCCAGCACCAACATGATCAGCAGTTCCGCGGAGCGCGGAAAACCGAGCACTTCCAGGCCGACGAACTGCGTGGTCTGCGCCAGCAATGCGCCAGCGACGCCGGCCACGCCGGCCGCGATCGTGAAGATCAGGACCTGGCGGCTGCGCACCGGCACGCCGATGGCGGGCATGCGCTTGCCGCCTTCGCGCAAACCGCGCAAGCTCAAACCGAAGGGGGAATTCACCAGCCGGCGCATCAGCACGAACAGCAGAAACAACACCGCCAGGCTGTACAGGTAAGCCACTTTGCCACTGAGATCGAACGGGAACACGCCCAGCAGCTTCCACATCGTGACTCCGGAGAGTCCGTCCACGCCGCCGGTGATGAATGCCGCCTTGTTGGCGGCCTCGTATAACAGCAAGCCAATGCCCAGCGTCACCATCAGGCGTGCGAGGTCTTCGCCCCGTACCACCATGAAGCTGACCAGATAGCCGACGGCCGCAGCCAGGGCGCCGGCCACCAGCAAACCGCTCAGCGGTTCGCCCCACCCTTGCACGGCCAGCAACCCCGCCGCATAGGCGCCGATGCCAAAGAACGCCGCGTGCCCAAGCGAGACGATACCGGCGTAACCCAGGATGAGATCGAGTGAAAGGGCAAACAACGCGATGATCAGGATCTGGCTGCCGAGCACCAGATAACCTGGCAGCAGAAAGAATGCGGCGGCCGGCAGCAGCCAGAAGAAGATTTCGATGCGGCGCCAGCGGCCGTCGGGAAGACGGTGCATCGTGGGCCTGGCCGTTCGCTGCGGCGCAGTCGCGGCGGCGGTCATGCACGCCTGCCGTACAAGCCCGCGGGGAACAGGTTCAGCAACAGCACCATCAGCGCGTAAATGACGAAAGCGCCTACCTCGGGGACGTAATACTTGCCCGCTACGTCGAACACGCCGAGGATCAGCGCCGCGATCAGCGTGCCCTTGATGCTGCCGGCGCCACCGACAGAAACGACCAGCAGGAAGTACACCATGTATTTCACCGGGAAAGTCGGATCGAGCCCGAGCACGTCTATTCCTAGCGCACCACCGAGCCCGGCAAGACCGGAGCCGAGTGCGAATGTCAGCGCGAAGATCCTGTTGACGTGAATGCCCATTCCTGCCGCGGCCTGCTGGTTGTCGACCGCGGCGCGTACCTGTGCACCGAAGCGCGTGTGCGCGACCAACCAGACCAACGACACCGTGATGACGATCACCAGCGCAATTAGGAACAGGCGGTACGCGCCCAGATCGAGGCCAAGCAAGCGCACCTGTCCGCGCAGGAATTCCGGAAGCTGCACCGGCTGCTGGCTCGGCCCCCAGAAATAAGTGGCCGCCGCGATCGCCATGAAAGTCAGACCGATGCTGAACAACACCTGGTCGAGCTGGCTGGCCCGGTACAGCCGCTGATAGAGCGTACGCTCGAGGATGGCGCCTGCAAGCGCGGTAACGATGAACGCGACCGGAAGCGAGGCAAGGAAAGGCAGGCCCAGGCGCGTCATTGCCGCGACGCAGACGTAGCCGCCCAGCATCGCAAAAGCCCCGTGGGCGAGATTGATGAAGTTCATCAGGCCCATGGTCACCGACAGGCCGATCCCGATCAGAAAGAGCAGGCTGCCGTAGGCGATGCCGTCGAACAGGATGCCGGCGAGGTTTGTCAGCAAACCGGCATTCCCTCGATCACCTTGCGGCGTCCATATCGGCGAACACCTCTTGCGCCAGATGGAAAGCCGAGTTGGCCGCAGGCACCCCGCAGTAGATCGCACACTGCATCAGCAGTTCCTTGATCTCGTCGCGCGTCACGCCGTTGTTGGCAGACGCCCGCAAATGCAGGCGCAACTCGTCGTCGCGGTCGAGCGCCACCAGCATGGCGAGCGTGGCGAGGCTGCGGGTATGCCGCGGCAGACCGGGTCGGGTCCAGATTTCGCCCCAGGCGTAGCGCGTGATCAGGTCCTGGAACTCGCCGTTGAAACCGGTCTTGTTGCTCAGCGTCCGGTCCACGTGCGCGTTACCCAGCACTTCACGGCGCACCGCCATTCCCCTATCGTAACGCTCGCGCTCATCCATTTCCCCTCCTGTCACCGTCCTTTACCGGCACGCGCCGCCAGCACGCGTTCCACGAACTGTTCCGCCACCCCGAGATAGTTTTCCGGATCGAACAGGCGATCGAGTTCAGCCGACGGAAGGTGCGCGCGGACTCTCGCATCCTGCTCCAGCTCGTCGCGAAGATTCCTGCCTTGCTCGACCGCGCGTCGGCACGCCGCCTCCACCACTTCATGCGCTGCCCGCCGTCCCAGCTTCGCGGCCAAGACCGAAGAGACGGCTTCGGCCATGATCAGGCCGTGCGTGGCATCGAGGTTCTGGCGCATGCGCCCGGAATCCGTTTCCAGACCTTCCATGACTTGCCTCGTGTGGTCGAGCGCGCCTGCGGCGAGCATGCAGATCTCCGGCAGCGTCTCCCATTCCGCATGCCAGTTGCCCAGGCCGCGCTCCTGCTCCTGCACCATTGCGGCAAGCATCACCGACACCAGCGCCGGCACTTTGGCGGCCGCTGCCAGCACCACCGCAGAAGAAACGGGGTTGCGCTTGTGCGGCAGCGTAGAAGATCCGCCGCGGCCGGGTGCGGCCGGCTCGAAGACCTCACCGATCTCGGTCTGCATCGCCAGCGAAACATCGCGCGCGATCTTGCCGAGCGAACCGACCAAAAGTCCGAGCGTCGTCGCAACCTCAGCCACGCGATCGCGCTGCGAGTGCCAGGGAATGTCCGGAAGCGAAAGTTTCAACTCCCCCGCCAGCGCGGTGGCGACATCTAATCCGCGTTCGCCGAGCGATGCTAGCGTGCCGGCCGCACCGCCGAACTGCAGCACCAACGCGCGCGCGCGCAGTTCCTTCAGCCTTTGGCGATGGCGCTCTATCGCACTGAGCCAGCCCGCCGCTATCAGGCCAAAGGTCACCGGCACCGCTTGCTGCATCCAGGTTCGGCCCGCGACGAGTGTGCCCTTGTGTTGCTTGGCAAGTCTGGCCAACGCCTCCGACAGGTTCTCCAGGCCGGCATCGATGAGTTGCAGTGCACTGCTCAATTGAAGTACCAGTCCGGTATCCATTGCATCCTGGCTGGTCGCACCCCAGTGCACGAAGTACGCGGCGTCGCGGTCCTTGCTTTCGACCAGCGCGGTCAGCGCTTTGACCATCGGGATCGCGGGGTTGCCGGCTGCGGCTGCGCCGCGTGACAGCGCCCCGATATCGAAAAACTCTCCACGGCATTGCGATTCGATTTTCAATGCCGCCGGACCCGGTATGAAGCCTGTGCGTGCCGTTGCACGAGCAAGCGCCGCCTCGAAATCCAGCATGCCCTGCAGGCGGCCGCGGTCGGAAAAAATTTCGCGTACCGCGTCGGTCCGGAACAGCGCATCGAGCAAGCTCGGAGGATCGTCGGTGCTCAAATCTTGTTTGCTCTTTTCGACGTCATTGGCGGGCAGGTCAGCAATCGAAGAACACTGTTTCATCCCGTCCTTGCAGGTTAAGGTTCCACTCCAACACGCCGTCGACCGCCGGTTTCGCGACCAGCGTGGCGCGCCGCTCCTTCGGCACCAACGCCAGCACTGCATCCTCCTCATTGCTAGCCTCGCCGGGGAAGTACATGCGTGTGACCAGATGTTTCAACAGACCACGCATGAACACCGCGACAACGAGATGCGGCGCCTGTAGAACGCCGCGCGGGCCCGATACGCGCCCCGGCTTGATGGTGACGAAACGGAAGTCGCCATGGTCGCCGGTTGCAGCCCGGCCAAATCCCTTGAAGCCAATACCGAGCAGTTTTTCCCGCCCATCGGCCTGATGTGCGTATTTTCCCTGATCGTCGGCTTGCCAGATCTCGATCAGCGCATCGTTGACGGGCTTACCGTCGCCGTCCAGCACGCGGCCCTGTATCGACACTTTCTCGCCGCCGGCTGCGGACTTTGTCAGGTCGGCAACGCAAAGTTTCTCCAGGCCGATATCGAAAAAAGGTCCAACAGTTTGCGATGCAGTCGCGACCAACCTCATTTCAATGCTCCATTGGGGTGGCGTCGCTGCCGCGCAAGACGATGTCGAAGCGATAGCCCAGGGCGTGTTCCGGAGCGGTGCTGTCCCAGTCGAAGTCCGCAATCAGGCGATTGCGCGCACTCTCGTCGGCGGTACTGTTGAAAATAGGATCGAAGGCCAGCAGCGGATCACCCGGAAAATACATCTGGGTGACCAACCGCGTCAGGAATGCGCGGCCGAACAACGAGAAGTGGATGTGCGCTGGACGCCATGCGTTCTGATGATTGCGCCAGGGATATGCACCCGGCTTGATGGTGACGAAGCGGTAGCAACCCTCCCGGTCGGTGAGTACCCGCCCGCAGCCGCTGAAGTTGGGGTCGAGCGGCGCATCGTGATTGTCGTGCCGGTGCCGATAGCGCCCGGCGGCGTTGCACTGCCAAAGTTCGATCAACGCCTGCGGTACCGGCCGGCCGTTTTCGTCCAGCACCCTCCCGCCGACAATGATGCGCTCGCCCAGCGGTGCGCCAGCATGTTGGCGCGTGAGATCCGCGTCGTCCGCTCCGACCTCTTCATATCCGAATACGGGGCCGGTCATCTCCGACAGAGTGTGAGGCAACAGGACCAGCGGCTTGGTGGGCGCACGTTTCTGCGTCGACACATATGCGGGATAGAGATAGTCTGGCTGCGTTCCGTGCATGGGACGTCGATCGCCAGCAATGGTCGCCATCGTTGCCTGTCCTCCGTTCTAGTGCCTATTCAGGCCGTCCTCGATGCAAAGCCCGGACGTTGAATGCCAAGATTATCAGCAATGCGGCCTTCGGGTTTTCAAGTTTCTCCCGCCGACGTACTTGCACGACCAGAGACGCATCAACCACGCGCGACGGCGCACAATGCATTATGCTGCGCGGGCAAAATTTGGACCGGGGACTCCGAACTGATTGACAACCAGCATTTGGACGATCGGTTGGTTTGAGACTCCCCTAATCCCTCACCCCTCGCCGTTCAAAAATGGATCGCAATCCAATAGACAGCACCGCGCTTTCCCTCATGGTGATGTGCTGCTTCATCTGGGGCTTCAATCACGTCGCGGCCAAGCTGGCCGCAGCGGACATGTCGCTGGTGATGCAGGGCGGGGCTCGTTCGGCCATCGCGGCAGCCTGCGTGCTGGTGTGGGCGCGAATACGCGGCATTCCGCTGTTTCAGCGCGATGGCACTTTCTGGCCGGGGCTCGCTGCCGGCGCGCTGTTCGCTGGCGAATTCCTGTTCATCTTCGCCGGGCTCGCCTACACCGGCGCGGCGAGAATGGTGGTGTTTATCTATCTTGCGCCGTGCATTGCCGCCTTGGGTTTGCACTGGTTCGTGCCCAGTGAACGACTTCGCCCACTGCAGTGGGCGGGCGTGTTGTGCGCATTTGCCGGGATCACCCTTGCATTCGGTGACGGGTTCGCGGCATCGCGCAGCTCGCTGCTGGGAGATTCGTTCGGCGCAATTGCAGCGGTCCTGTGGGCAGCCACAACGGTTGTGATCCGCGCCACCAGGCTGAGTTACGCGAGCGCGAGCAAGACACTTTTTTACCAACTCGCAGTCACCGCGCTTACGCTGCCGGTCGCCTCGATGCTCATGGGGGAGCCCGGGGTCGTCGCGATCACGCCTGTGGTCGTCGGCAGCCTTTTCTACCAGGGCGTGGTCGTGGCGTTCGCCAGTTACCTGGTCTGGTTCTGGCTGCTGACCCGATACTACGCGGCGCGCCTTTCGGTATTTTCCTTCCTGACGCCGCTGTTCGGCGTCATCGCGGGCGTAGTTGTGCTGTCGGAACCGATCACACCCGCTTTTCTCGGCGCTGTAGCCATGGTCGGGGCGGGAATCTATCTGGTCAACGTGCGCTGAGCGTCACGCAAAGCAAGATTCGAGGAATTGCATGATGGCGATCAGGAGCAGGAGGAACGGGGCGGCCGGGTCCTCTGCGATTGACCAACTCGCTCTCTGACGATAAATTCATCGGCCGAAAGGAGGCGTTCGCAATCCTTGTTTGCCAGACGGGGATCCAGGCGGTTTCAAGCATCGCGCTTCGCATGTCTATTCAGCCGGCGGTCGCGCGGAGAAGTTCTGCCCGCCTCTTTACGACCGGGAGCGACGGCGATCAAGTTCGCCGGACTTGCTTGTCTGCTGATCTCTTCCGCCGGGGCGGCGCAGGAAGCGCGCTGGCGCTTGCAGGTTTCCATGGAGAACGACGTGGAGCAATCGGTGCTCGGGCAGCCCTACCAGCCGAGCATGAGCCAAATTGCAATTGATCGCATGCTCGACAGCGGCGCAAGCGCAGGCTGGCAACACGAATACCAGATTCTAGACTTGCCGGCGGTCAACGGCGTTGCCGCGCAAACCAACGGTCATGTGCACCGGACCGGGCCGACCTGGCGCAAGGTGTCATCCGAGCGGAGTATTCGAGTCCAACCCCGGCTCGCCGTATCGTCAAACGCGCTGCGTCATCCCAAGGATCTGGACGCGCAAGACCTCAGCCTGTCAGCCGCGATCGAACAACGCATCGCCGGTGATGCTTCAAGGGCCTGGTGGCTTGCGCTGTACGCCGACGATCGCTTTGGTGACATGCGGTTCTATCCCGGACTGTACGTGCAAATGGTTTCAAGGAACGACCACGAGTTGCGCCTGGGCTTTCCCGATTCGTCATGGCGCTGGCGCTTGTCGGAGCGGTTGCAATCGGAACTCATCGTAGCTCCGGACGGCGGCAAATGGCGAGTGCGCGACGAGGAACTCGCGCAGCATTCCGACGTGCAACTGCGCGCTTGGGAACTGGTTTGGATCGCGCGATGGCAGCCCGTGGATGCACTCGCGTTCGACGTTCGCATTGGCCGTCGCTTCAAGACCGATCTGCGCTATCTGTTGCAGGACGGCTCAAGCGCGAATGTCGACGTTCCCGACGCCAGCTTTTTCGGCTTCAGCATCACCGGCCGATTTTGATCCTTGACTCACAGTTCGAACCGGATGCCCTGGGCCAACGGAAGCTCCCCAGAGTAATTGATGGTGTTGGTGGCTCGTCGCATGTAAGCCTTCCATGCGTCCGAGCCGGACTCACGTCCGCCTCCCGAATCCTTCTCTCCGCCGAAGGCACCGCCGATCTCAGCTCCTGAGGTGCCGATGTTCACGTTGGCAATGCCGCAATCCGATCCCGCGCTGCTCATGAATAGCTCCGCCTCTTGAAGATCCTTTGTGAAGATGGACGAGGACAAGCCGTGGCGTGCGGCGTTGTGCAGTAGAAAAACCTCCTCGAGCGTATCGTAGGGCATGGCGTAGAGAATAGGCGCGAAAGTTTCCTCCAACACGATGTCGGTCTGTTTACGCATCGCCGCCAGCACCGGGCGAATGTAATACCCGCCGGGGTGCTCTGTATCGACACGCTCACCGCCGAATATCCACTGCGCGTCGGCATTGGCCCGATCCAGTGCGGAGCGCATGCGAGCATGGGCGTGCGTGTCGATCAAGGGACCCACCAGCGTGTCCGAATCCAACGGGTTGCCCACTTTGATGTGCGCGTATAGTGATTTCAGTCGGCCAAGAAAGACATCGAAGAGACTGCGATGTACGAACAGCCGGCGCAAGGTTGTACAACGCTGGCCGGCGGTTCCCACTGCCGAGAATAGGATCGCGCGCTCGGTCAAGGCGAGGTCCGCCGAGGGCGCGACGATGGCCGCATTGTTTCCGCCCAACTCGAGGATTGTGCGCACGAAGCGGGGCGCTAACTGAGCCGCGACAGCCGTCCCCATGCGCGTTGAGCCCGTTGCCGATGCAAGTCGAATTTGGGGTTGATCAAGAAGAATGCGTCCCTGATCGCTCACACCGAATACGACCTGATTGAGCTGATATGGAGTATTCCCAAATTCCAGGCAAGTCCGTTCGAACAGTGCTTGCATAGCTAGTGCGGTGAGTGGCGTTTTCTCCGAAGGTTTCCACAGCATGGTGTTGCCGCACACTAGACCAAGCGCGGTGTTCCAAGCCCATACCGCGACCGGGAAATTGAAGGCGGTGATGACCACGCTGGGACCCAGCGGATGCCAGGTTTCCATCATGCGATGACCCGGCCGCTCACTGGCGATAGTAAGCCCGTGCAACTGCCGCGAGAGCCCGACCGCGAACTCACAGATATCGATGACCTCCTGTACCTCACCAAGACCTTCCTGGAGAATTTTCCCCGATTCGATACTGACCAGCTTGCCCAGCGCCGCCTTGTTGCTCCGAACCGCTTCGCCGAACAGGCGGATCAACTCGCCGCGCTTGGGCGCCGGTGTCATTCGCCAGTACCTGAAGGCCTCCCGTGATAGAGCAACCTTTTCTCGAATACTCGCCTCGTCGTCCAGCGCGACCCCGCCGATCCGAGAACCGTCAATGGGCGAAGTGGCGCAAAGACCTTCCGTGGAATCGCTACCAGAGGCGCCAAAGGCGTTCAGCAGAATCTGCACTTCGTGATGTAGATTCATGTTGCCCTCATCTGGCCGCAGCTTCGTAGGCGCGGCCGAACCGATTGGACAGAAAATCCCTAAGCGCCACTTGCTCCTGCCGAACGAATCCAGACTGCGGAAGTTTTCCTTGAACGAAAAGATCCATCACGGCGCAAACACCACTGGCGGTCGTAATCTGGATCGCTGTCATGGGCATTCCAGACCATGTCTGCGCATACACCGTGCGAGCGAAAGACTCCTGAGTGCGTTTCCCTCCTCGCAAGCCCGATGCGGTCACGAACACGACTACCAGGTCCTGCTCGGTGGCGGGAATGGCCGTTTGCAGAATGTCCTTCATGGTCTCGCGTTTTCCCGCGAGCCCGAAGTCTTGCAGCAACAACTTGGCGATATCGCGGTGGCCCGGGTAGCGGATGGTCTTGTAGTCGAGATACTGCACGCGACTCTCCAAAGTTTCGGCAAGGGTGCCCAAACCGCCGGAGGTATTGAAGGCTTCGTACTGCACGCCGTCCAACGCGAAGGTCTCGTAACCCTCCAGCGCGGGTGTTTCCATGCGTCTTCCGTCCACGATGGCCTCGCAGGGATGAACATACTCGTTGATGAGCCCATCCACGGACCAAGTGAGGTTGTACTTCAGCGCATTGGTGGGATATTGCGGCAGGGCGCCCACCCGCATGTGCAGCCGTTCCAGTTTGTCGAAGCCTTGCGATAACGCATAGCCCGCAATTCCAATGAAGCCAGGCGCCAGTCCGCATTGCGGCATGAAGGCGATGGACGCCTTTTCTGCCAACGCGCGGATAGCCCTTGTGGCGGTGACATCCTCGGTCAAATCGAAGTAATGTGCCTTGGCCTGTGCAGCGGCATTGGCCACCGTGGCGGCAAGATGGAAGGGCAGGGCATTGATAACGATGTCATGGCCCTGGATGCGGCGCGCGAAGCTGCCAATATCGTCACCATCGATCTCGAACCAGCGATCCGGGAACAAGGAGCGCACCGCGGGGTCAACCAAGCGGTCGCCGACCACAACTTCGTAACGTGGTTCACCCTCGGCCGTAGCGAGCAGGTGCGCGACCGCGTGACCAATGTGGCCGGTGCCAAGCAGCAGAACACGCTTCGTCATGGATCGTCGCTCCTTGTCTGTCTATGACGGACTCGTGAATCGGGACGCAGGCCCTAGTGTCTTGTCAAACAGATAATAGGACTGGCCGTAAAGGTTGGAAACGTAGCCTTAGCGCAACAGGACACTAGTTTAGGCCGGACTGCGGCATATCAGTGGATGGCCCGGCCATCGAGGGACGGGTCAAGCCAGGCTTGGTATATTGCTCGAGCGGAACTCGGCGTGCGTCATGATGCGCAAGCCGATGCTGTGTCTTGGCCCTAAACCAGACCACTCACTCAAGATTCTTTTCCATGACAGTCCTGAACCTGATGGTCTACCGTCACTCCGCGTTCTACAGCCCGATCTTGAGTGCGATTGCGGGCGGGTTCCTGGCGGACGAAGGCTTCGAAGCAACATACACAGTCATGCCGCCAAATCGTAGCGTGGGCGAGATGATTGCGTCGGGCGAGATCCACGTATCGCAAACAGCGGTCTCGGGTAGTTGGGCCTACCTGGAGAGGGGTGAATCGCCGCCGTTAATACACTTCGCCCAGATCAACCAGCGCGACGGTTTTCTGATCGCCTCGCGCCGGCCCGATGCGGAATTTCGCTGGGAGAAACTCGGTGCGAGCCGCTTGATGTTCGTTCATGGCGGACAGCCGCAAGCGATGTTAGCGTACGCCTTGCACAGGAAAGGCGTGAACTTCGCTGCACTGGAAGGGATCAATGTGGGTAACAGCGCGCAGATGATGGCGGCCTTCCGGGCCGGCCAGGGCGATTACTTTCACGAACAGGCACCCTACCCTCAACAACTCGAGCACGAAGGTGCAGCGCAGGTGGTCGCGTCTGTGGGTGAGGCTATCGGTCCAGTGGCGTTCAGCAGCCTGGCCGCTTCGCCGGCATGGCTCGCGGGACCCGACGCCCAGCGCTTCATGCGTGCCTACCGCAAGTCGCGCGAATGGGTAGACAGCGTGCCGCCCGACGAAGTCGCCGCGGTCGAGCAGTCTTTTTTTCCCGACATCCACCGCGAAGCGCTGATAGCCGCAATCGCCTGTTATCAGAAGCTCGGTTGCTGGGCCGGGGGTGTCGGCATAGACCGGTCCCACTACGAAACAGCGCTCGATGTATTCGCCCATTCGCGCCTGATTAGCAGGCGCTATCCTTACGAACAGGTCGTGGTGTCGCCTCCGGCCTGAATATCAGCGCTCGGGCAATGGAATAAACTCAGTCTCGCCGGGTACTTGCGGAAAGGCTCCGTGTGCCCATTGCCGCTTGGCGTGTTCGATGCGCTCCTTGGAGCTCGAGACAAAATTCCACCAGATGTGCCGCTCGCCTTCGAGCTGCGCGCCGCCGAGCAGGGCGACGCGGCTCGCGCCTTTCGCGACCAGATGCGCTCTCGACCCGGAGGTAAAAATAAGCAACGTGCCGGATTCGAAGTCCTGCCCTTCCGCCGAAACTTTCCCTTGGAGAATATAGGCTGCACGTTCGGCGTACTCGCGCGGAACGTCCAGCGCTGCACCCGCGCTCATCGCCGCATCGACATAGAACATCTCGGAACACGCCTGTACGGGCGAAGCGAGCCCGAATGCCCGCCCCGCAATCACCCTCAGCGTCACGCCATCCCTGTCTTGCTCCGGCAGCTTCGCGGCGGGGGTGTGGTCGAACGCGGGCTCGGCTTCCTCGAATTCGACGGGCAACGCCACCCACGATTGCAGCCCATGCATGCGCTGGCCGGCGGCCCGCGACTCCGGACCGGTGCGTTCCGAATGGACGATGCCGCGGCCCGCGGTCATCCAGTTGACGTCGCCGGGACGGATGGTTTGAACCACGCCCAGACTATCGCGGTGCACCAGTTCGCCTTCGAGCAGATAAGTGACGGTGGCCAACCCGATATGCGGATGCGGCCGCACATCTATCCCCTGCCCTGGCGCGAACGCGACAGGGCCCAGTTGATCGAGAAAGATGAACGGTCCGACCATGCGGCCGCCGCCCCACGGCAGCACACGCCGGACCTCGAATCCGCCGAGGTCGCGGCGCCGGCCTTCGACGACGTGTGCGATCACGGTCACGAATGCAGTCCTTTCACAGGTCCGGCCAGTCGCCCGGCCGCCCCCCTTGATGCCGCGAAATTTTTCAATATCATATCGCTCGTTGCCGCAGTGCCGGCGACAAGGCACGACGCGATATCTTTGCCGACCACCCAGCTGATACGGGTGGCTTCAGCGAAAATGCCATGACCGAGACACAATCTTTTTTCTGGCAAGACCGCCTGCGGGCAAGCGGCCTGCACTTTTGCATCAGCCTCGGCATCGCCGCGCTCGCCGCGCTGCTCGTTTTTTTCCTCTGGTACCCCGCATACTATCGGGAAATTTCGGGCGGACGCGACCTTTTCCTGATCCTGGTCGCTGTGGACGTCGTACTCGGTCCCTTGATCACGTTGACGATTTTCAATCGCGCCAAACCCTGGTCCGTCCTTGCGCGCGATTTGGTGGTTATCGGACTGCTTCAACTCGTTGCGCTCGGTTACGGCATGTGGACGGTGTTCGTTGCGCGGCCGGTCCATACCGTGTTCGAGTACGACCGCTTACGAGTCGTGCATGCGATTGACGTCCCGCGGGAGAAGCTGGACCGCACGCCCGCCGGCCTCCAGGCGCTGCCGATTACCGGCCCTACGCTGCTGTCGTTGCGGCCCTTCGCGAATGCGGACGAGAACCTCAGCATGACCATGGCGGCACTGAACGGCTTACCGCTGAGCGCGCAACCGGAGCTTTGGCAGCCCTATGCGGACGCGCGCACCCAGGTGCTGCAAGCAGCCAAACCGGTGCCGGCCCTGAAAAAGCGGTTCCCCGACCGGTCCGGGGACATCAACAAGGCGCTCGCGCGTGCCGGCCAGCCGGCGGAAAAAGCCCTCTACCTGCCCCTGATCGCGCGAAGCTCGTTCTGGACGGCGCTTATCGATCCGGCCACCGCCGACATCATAGGGTTGATCCCGCTTGATCCGTACTGAACTGCCCCGGACGGTCCGGATCAGGGTTTCCACACCGCCGGCGAGCAGCGCTGGTAATTAGCCGGATAAAGCGCCTCGCCTCCAAGCTCGCGCGCCGCCCGCCACGCCCAACGCGGATCGTCCATGGCGCCGCGCGCGATCGCGATGAGGTCGGCCTTGCCATCGGCGATGATTTCTTCGGCCTGTTTGGGCCGGGTGATCATGCCCACCGACATCGTGGCGATGCCGGATTCCTTTTTCACTTTTTCCGCGAAGGGCGCGTTGTAGCCGGGCGCGAACGGAATCTGCTGGCGCGGATCCAGCGCGCCGGAACTCACGTCGATGAAATCGCAGCCGCGCGCTTTCATCGCCTTCGCGAACACCACCGTCTCTTCCGGCGTCCAGCCGCCGTCGATCCAGTCGGTCGCCGACACGCGCGCGCCGAGCGGCCGCTCCTGGGGCCAGACAGCGCGCACCGCTTCGAAGACCTCGAGCGGGAAGCGCATGCGATTCTCGAGCGATCCGCCGTATTCGTCGTCACGCTGGTTCGAGATCGGCGACAGGAACTCATGCATCAGATAGCCGTGCGCCGCGTGCAGCTCCACCAGGTCGAAACCGATCCGCGCCGCGCGTTTGGCCGCATCGACGAACTGCTGCTTTACTTCGCGCAGCCCGGCGGCGGTCAATGCCTCGGGCACATGCCATCCGGGACCGAACGGCAGCGCAGAGGGCGCTACGGTTTTCCATGCGCCCTGTTCGGCGGTCAGCGCCTTGCCGCCCTGCGCCGGCGGCAGTGACGAACCCTTGCGGCCGGCGTGGGCAAGCTGGATGCCGAGCTTTGCAACGCCATGCTTGCGGCAGAAGTCCACCACGCGCGCGATCGTCTTTTCATTCTCGTCGCTGTAAAGCCCGAGGCACCGTGGGCTGATCCGCCCGATCGCCGACACGTGGGTCGCCTCGGTGATGAGCAGGCCGGCCGCGCCCATCGCGAACTGCCCCAGGTGCATCAGGTGCCAGTCGTTCGCCGAGCCATCCACGGACATGTATTGGCACATCGGCGAGACGACGATGCGATTGGGAAGCCGTAAGCCGCGCAGCTCAAGTGGGGAGAACAGGACGCTTGTCATCTTTTTGATTGCCGGGCAGGAATTGGGAACGCCGCGGATTCTAGCAGGACAGCGGGCGCCGACCGCTATGCTCCAAATTGCAGCGCCGCAAGGCGGGCGTACAGCGGATTCGCCGTCAACAGTTCATCATGCGAACCCAGACCGACGAGGTGGCCTCCATCCATCACCGCAATGCGATTCACGCTTTTCACCGTGGATAACCGGTGCGCGATAATCAGCGTAGTGCGTGCCTGCAACAGCCCCACAAGCGCGAGCTGCACCATGCGTTCGCTTTCCGAGTCGAGCGCGCTGGTCGCCTCGTCTAGCAACAGGATCGGCCGCTGGGAGAGAATAGCGCGGGCAATAGCCAGCCGCTGGCGCTGGCCGCCGGAGAGCCGCACGCCGCGCTCACCCAGCCACGTATCGAATCGCTGCGGCAGTTTCTCGACGAACTCGGTCGCGAACGCCGCGTCGCAGGCACGCAGGACTTCCTCGTCGGAGGCGTTCGGCCGTCCGTAGCGCACGTTCTCGGCGACGCTGGCCGCGAAAATGGCCGGCTCCTGCGCCACCAACGCGATGCGTCGGCGCAATGCTTGCGGATCGACGCGCTTCACGTCCAGGCCGTCGACCCGCACCGTGCCGTGATTGGGATCGTAGAAGCGTAGCAGGAGTTGGAACACCGTGGACTTGCCCGCGCCCGAAGGGCCAACCAGCGCAAGACTTTCACCCGGCCGGACATCGAGCGAAAAATCCTGCAATGCTGCCTGGTTGGGACGCGACGGGTAGTGGAAAATCACTGCCTGCAGTTGCACCGATCCGATCGGCGGCTCGGGCAATGAGAGCGTCTGGGTCGGCGCGGTAATTTCCGGCCGGGTGTCGAGGATCTCGATCAGCCGCTCGGCCGCACCGGCGCCGCGCTGCAAGTCGCCTATCACCTCGCTCAACGCGCCGGCTGCGCTCGCCACCATTGCGGCGTAAAACACGAAGGCCGAGAGTTCGCCAGGTGTGATGTTTCCCGTCAGTACGTCATGCCCGCCGATCCACAGAATGACTCCAATGCCTGTGAATACCAGTACGATTACCGCGGAGATCAGCGAAGCGCGCACGCGGATGCGGCTGCGCGCCGTAACGAATGCCGCTTCGGCGCGTCTCCCGAACAGGCGCCGGTCCTCGTCTTCGTGAACGTACGCCTGCACAGTGCGGACTTCATGAAGGGCCTCGTCCACGTAGCTTCCGAGGTCCGCCACGCGGTCCTGGCTGGCGCGGGCGAGTTTGCGCACGCGGCGGCCGAAGACCACGATCGGCCCGATCACTATCGGCACCATCAGCAACACCAGAGCCGTAAGCTTCCAACTGGTCAACAGCAGCATCGCAAGCGCGCCCAAGCCCAGCAGCCCGTTGCGCAGCGCCATCGACACGCTGGTGCCGACCACCTGTTCCAGCAGCGCAGTATCGGTGGTCAGCCGCGAGATCACCTCGCCCGTGCGCGCCTGCTCGAACCAGCCAGGCGAAAGACTCAGCAGGCGCGAGAAGACCTCGCGGCGGATGTTGGCGATCACGCGCTCGCCCAGCCAGGAAATCAAATAGACGCGCACCCAGGTCGCGACTGACATCACCACGATCACACCAAGCAGGAAGAAAAGCGCCTGATTGAGTGCGCGCGGATCCCCGCCGGCGAACCCGCGGTCGATGACTTGCTTGAGTCCCTGGCCGATCGCGAGGAAACACGCCGCCGCGACCGCCAGCGCCAACGCGAAAATCAGCATGCGCGCGCGGTACGGCCTGGCGAAGCGCCACAGCACTGTGAGCGCGCGCAACGGGGCGCCGACACGCAAGGATTGCGGAATGCCGGCGTCGGCAGGATTGGAGGTCATGAGTATTCGCTGGTCAATGCAGACGGCGAACGCCGTACTCCGCACGGTCGGCACTTAAGCGGCCGTTTGAAAAATGACGCACTCAGTCTAATGCGCGCAATGGAAAGTCCCAACCTTCAGCGGTGTCCGAAATCCCGCATTGTGAAATCCACAACCGCATCGTAGCAAACGCCGCCGCTGCGGGTATGATTTGCGTTCAAAACAAGCAGCCCGAAGAGGAGTGCGACATGGCAAACGATCTCGAAATCGCCGCCATCGAATATCACGAACAGCCGACCCCGGGGAAAATTTCGGTCGTGCCCACCAAGGGTCTCACCAACCAGCGCGACTTGGCGCTCGCATATTCGCCGGGCGTGGCGTTCGCCTGCAAAGCGATCGAGGCGGATCCATCGCGCGCGGCACAACTGACTTCGCGCGGCAATCTGGTCGGCGTGGTAACCAATGGCACCGCGGTGCTGGGTCTGGGCAACATCGGCCCGCTCGCAGGCAAACCGGTGATGGAAGGCAAGGCATGCCTTTTCAAGAAATTCGCCGGCATCGACGTATTCGATATCGAACTGGCCGAGAATGACCCGGACAAGCTGGTCGACATGATTGCCGCGCTTGAACCCACATTGGGCGGCATCAATCTCGAAGACATCAAGGCGCCCGAATGCTTCTACATAGAAGGCAAGTTGCGCGAGCGCATGAAGATACCGGTGTTCCACGACGACCAGCACGGCACCGCGATCATCGTCGGAGCCGCGGTAACCAATGGTCTCAAAGTCGTGGGCAAGGACATTTCGAATGTAAGGCTGGTGTGCTCCGGCGCCGGTGCATCGGCCATCGCCTGCCTCGATCTGCTCGTGAAGCTTGGTATGAAACGCGAGAACATCATCGTCTGCGACTCGAAGGGAGTCATATACGAGGGCCGCGACAAGAGCATGGAGCCGAACAAGGCACGTTACGCGCGCAAGACCGATGCGCGCAAGCTAGCCGACGCGATGCCCGGTGCCGACATTTTTCTCGGACTCTCGGGTCCCGGTGCAATGAAACAGGACTGGATCAAGACCATGGCGGAGAAGCCGATGGTACTGGCACTCGCCAACCCGACTCCGGAAATCCTGCCCGAGGAAGTGAAGGCGGTGCGGCCCGATGCAGTAATCGCCACCGGTCGCTCGGATTATCCAAACCAGGTGAACAACGTGCTGTGCTTCCCGTTCATCTTCCGCGGCGCCCTGGACGTCGGCGCGACCAGGATCACGGAAGAAATGAAACTCGCCTGCGTGAAGGCGATCGCGGACCTTACCCAGGCGGAGCAGTCCGACGTGGTAGCGATGGCCTACGAAGGCCTGGAATTATCATTCGGGCCCGAGTACATCATTCCCAAGCCCTTCGATCCGCGACTTATCACCCGGATCGCACCGGCAGTGGCGAAAGCCGCGATGGACAGCGGGGTGGCAACGCGCCCGATCATGGATTTCGACGCTTACCGCCAGCAGCTCAACAATTTCGTCTACCACTCCGGGTTCGTGATGAAGCCGGTGTTCGCGGCGGCAAAGGCCGCACCCCGGCGCGTGATCTACGCGGAGGGTGAAGATGAACGCGTGTTGCGCGCGGTGCAGGTAGTGGTCGACGAGCACCTCGCCAATCCGATCCTGATCGGACGGCCGGAAGTGGTGGAAATGCGCCTCGAACGCTTCGGGCTCCGCATCAAACCGGGGAAGGATTTCGAACTGGTCAATCCGGAGAGCGACGCGCGTTACCGGGATGTGTGGACCGAATACTATAACGTGATGAACCGCAAAGGCGTTTCTCCGGACGACGCGAGGGCGCACGTGCGTCAGTCCACGACTTTGATAGGCGCCATGCTGCTGCGCCGGGGCGACGGCGACGCGATGCTGTGCGGCACATTCGGCCGGCATAAGGACCACCTGCGACATATAGGCAACGTCATCGGCCTCAAAACCGGCGCGAGCATCTTTGCCGCGATGAATGTGCTGTTGCTGGCAAAGCGCACGCTTTTCATCTCCGACACTTACGTCAACGAAGACCCAGGGGTCGAGCAACTCGCCGAGATCACGATCATGGCTGCGGAGGAAGTCAAGCGCTTCGGTCTGGCGCCCAGAATCGCCTTGCTGTCGCACTCAAACTTCGGCAGCGACGATTCTCCGTCCGCGTTGAAAATGAGCCGTGCACGCGCCCTGATCGAAACGCTCGCTCCGGATCTCGAGGTCGAGGGCGAAATGCACGGCGACGCTGCGCTTTCTGAATCGATCCGCAACCACGTGCATCCGGAATCCCGATTGAAGGGCGAAGCGAACCTTCTGATCATGCCCAATCTCGATGCCGCGAACATTTCCTTCAACCTGCTGAAAATGACCGGCGGCGAAGGCGTGACCGTTGGGCCAATCCTGCTGGGCGCCACCAAGCCCGTGCATATACTCACGCCGACGGCGACGGTGCGGCGGCTGGTGAACATGACTGCCCTGTGCGTGGTCGATGCCAACGCGCAGCAGCGCTCCCTTTTCTGAGCGCCAATGGATCGCGTAGGCACGCTCGGTACGAATGCGCCGCCCTGCGGCGGCAGCCGTTCGATCGGTTGCTACGCATCTGCGGAACTTGAGCGTTGCCCAGGCGTCGAAGCGTTTGTATAAACCACAGGAAGAATCATGAGAACAACACGCACGCGGATTTCCGTATCAGATGCCCGACTCGATGCACGATTGGCGCTTGTCGCGACGGTCCTGCTGATTGGCGCACTCCTCACGTGCTTACCCACGCACGCCCGCGCTGCCGAACCTTTTGACCGCGGCAAAACCACGGGCTCGATCTACCTCGGTGCAGGCAGTGCACTCGACCGCGAATACACGACCCTGGGTGGCTCGCTGGGTTACATGATCTCCGAAGGACTGATGTTGGGCGTGAGCGCTGAAATGTGGTTCGGCAATGAGCCTGACATCTACAAGTTCACGCCGGAAGTGCGTTACACGTTCACCCAGGCTGCCCGGGTGAAACCTTATGTGGGCGTGTTCGTCTCGCGCACGATCTATGACGACCTCCCGGACAGCAACACGTACGGGGCACGCGGCGGAATCTACATGCCGTTCAGCTCGAACGCGGCGTTCAATGTGGGTGTGGTCTACGAGAAGATTTCGGATTGCAACCCGGCCATTTATACCGATTGTTCGCAACTCTACCCCGAGGCCGGCGTCTTGTTTTCCTTCTGAACGTCTATCAGAAACAACAAAAAGGGCACCTTGCGGTGCCCTTTTTCATGTAGCCCGCCCCGCCAATTCCTTTCGATTGGGCCACGCAGCAATCCATCAGGCCAGCACGTAGCTGGTCTTCACCGTCGTGAAGAACTCCACCGCGTAGCGGCCCTGCTCGCGCGGACCGTAGCTCGAGCCCTTGCGTCCGCCGAAAGGCACGTGGTAATCCACCCCGGCCGTGGGCAGGTTCACCATCACCATTCCCGCCTGTGCATTCTTGCGGTAATGCGATGCGTGTTTCAGAGAGGTCGTCACGATGCCGGACGAAAGTCCGAACGGCGTGTCGTTGGCGACCGCCAGCGCCTCGTCGTAATCCTTGACCATTACCACCGATGCCACCGGGCCGAACACTTCCTCGCGATTGATCCGCATGCTGTTCTTCGTCTCGGTGAAAAGCGCCGGCTCCAGGTAGAAACCCTCGGTATCGCGCTTGAGCAGGCTGCCTCCGAAAGCAAGCCTGGCGCCCTCCTTCTTCGCCTCCTCTATATAGTAGAGGTCCTGGTTGAGTTGGTTTTTATCCACCACCGGGCCCATCTCGGTCCCCTGCTTGAGCGCGTTGTCGACCTTCAGGTTCTTCAGTCTCTCGACTACCGCGCCCACGAACTTTTCGTGGATGCCTTTGGTGACGATCAGTCGCGAACTCGCGGTGCAACGCTGGCCGGTGGAGAAATAGGCGCCGTTGACCGCGCATTCGACCGCGGTTTTCAGGTCGGCATCATCCAGCACCACCAGCGGGTTCTTGCCGCCCATCTCGAGCTGGAACTTGGCCATGCGCGCCACCGCTTTCGCGGCGACCTGCTTGCCGGTTTCCACCGAGCCGGTGAACGTAATCGCGTCCACGCGCCTGTCATTTACCAGCGTTTCGCCGACCACGCTCCCGCGTCCCATGACCAGATTGAAGACGCCCTTGGGCACGCCTGCGTCCACGATGATTTTCGCGATTGCGTGCGCCATGCTGGGAACCAGGTCGGCAGGCTTGAACACCACGGTATTGCCATACGCCAGCGCCGGTGCGATCTTCCACGCCGGGATCGCCGCCGGGAAGTTCCACGGCGAAATAACACCGACCACGCCTACCGGCTCGCGAGTGAGTTCGACGTCAATGCCGGGACGCACAGAGGGCAGCAGTTCTCCGGCGCGGCGTAGTACTTCTCCGCCAAAGAACTTGAAGACGTTGGCCGCACGCACCACTTCGCCGATTCCCTCCGGCAACGTCTTGCCTTCTTCGCGCGAGAGCAGTTTGCCGAGTTCTTCCCTGCGGGCGAGGATTTCATTGCCCACCTTGTCGAGCAGATCGGCACGCGCCTGGACATTGAAAGTAGCCCAGGCCGGAAAGGCCGCACGCGCGGCTTCGATGGCGCGTTCCGTCTGCGCCTTGTCCGCCTGCGCATACTCGGCGACCACATCGCTGGTATCCGAAGGATTGACGTGTTTGGAAGCGGTGGCCCCCGCGATCCATTCACCGGCAATGTGATTCTGAAGTTGTTGTGCGCTCATAGATCCTCCTGAGGGGCGCGATGCTAGCACGGCACGCGGGGTTGGTCATCTCACGCCGCGGCGCGGACCTTTCGCGTGCGTCGCAATGCATGGAACGCATCGAGTTCCCACGGCCGCAGCGCCAGCACGATGCTCGCCGGACGGCGCGTCCCGAGTGGAAGGTTCATATCGTCATTGTGCATTTCGGAAAACTCAGTGGCGAGCCGCCGCAGTCTGGCGATCACCTGGCTGGCGGATGTCGCGGAAAGCATGCCGTTGATCACTATCATGAACTCGTCCGGCGCATCGAAGCGGGAGCGGAAGTACTCTGGTGCTGCGCGAGTCTTGAAGTACTGCAAGATAGGCCCGTTCGGCAGCCAGGAAAAAGTACGCGTCACTAGAAGCTTGATGCGGTTCTTCGGAAGCAGTTCGAGGAATTTGATGTGATCCAGCCGGAGCAGCAGCTGGATGCATTCGGACTTGGAAATGTCGTAGATCCCTGTGATCTGCTCCAGCGTCATGTGGTTGAGCGCGCAGACCGCCGCCAGAAACAGCTTGGGATTGCCGACGATTTCGCGCTCCTGCTCCAGCGTCAGCTGGGAAATGTAGTTGCGTTCGCTGTCCACCGCACGCGCCAAATCGGTGAGGCCGATTTCGGCCAATTGGCAGACCTGCTCGAAACGTTCCAGGGTGAAGTGATTCGCGGCGAACATGCGCTTTACGCTCGCCTCCGAGAGCTTCAACGTCTTAGCCACCTGGGCGTACGTGAGCTTTCTTGCCTTGAGCGCCCGCTTTAGCGCTTCCACGACCGCCGCGGTCTGCGACATGGCTCCCCCTTCAAATAGGCCAAATAGCCGGAAAGTCTAATTATGCGATACCGACCGATTACCAGGTAGCAACACCTCTTGCGAAGCTTTCTTGGTTCCGCTCAAGTCGCCACGATGGCGCCGTCTCAAGTCGCACCCCCACCAACCGACGCAGACAGGGAGAGAAAAATGAACACGCAGAATCTGGCTACAAGGCTCGCCGCCGCATTGACCCGCATTCCAGAGAATACCCCTCCGAAACCGGCGCTTACCGCGGATCTCTTGGTGCTAAGCGCGCTTCGTAATAGTGCAACGCCGCGCGACCAGATCATCCAACGCCGAATTGGCATTTACCCGGACGCGACCGGCGCCATCTCGTAACGATCCTGTGCGATGGGGAGCACCCTGAAAGGGAGGGGGTGATCCTCCACCGCTTCGGCCGGTCATTTGATTTGACCGGCCTTTTTTTTGCGCGCCCGCCATATCGCGGCTAGGCAAGGACGTTTCGCAAAGCGCAAAGGGCGTCGGCGGTACACGGACGGGCGAGGGGCTGACCTTTGGTATGAGAAAATGCCGCTCCTTCCGGATTTTTTGCCCATGGAACCGCACAGTCTCGCCGCCCGTCCCGCCGTACAGGCCTTGCGCAATTCGAAAATCCGCGAAGTCGCAAACGCCGGCATGGGGAAGAAAGACCTGCTCGCGTTCTGGTTCGGCGAACCCGACGAAGTCACTCCGGAATTCATCCGCCAGGCCGGCATCGAGGCCCTGAACCGCGGCAACACCTTCTACACGGAGAACTTTGGCCTGCCCGCCCTGCGCGAGACCATCGCTGCTTATGTCTCGCGGCTGCACGCACCCAACTGCAAGACCACCGCCGACAATGTCACCGTCACCAGCGCCGGAATGTCGGCGCTGATGCTCTCCTACCAGGCTCTCGTGGGCCCAGGAGACCGGGCAGTAATCGTGACGCCGGTGTGGCCGAACCTGGTCGAGATTCCCCGAATCCTCGGCGCCGAAGCCGTGACCTTTCCGCTCGACTACACCGCCTCGGGCTGGCGCCTGAACCTCCAGCGGCTCCTGGACACCCTGACCCCCGGCACGCGCGTCGTGGTCATCAACTCGCCGAGCAATCCCACCGGCTGGACCGTCACCCACGAAGAACAGCGCGCCATCCTCGAGCATTGCCGGCATCACGGCATCTGGATCCTCGCCGACGATGCCTACGAGCGCCTGTACTACGGCGACGGCCCCGCGCCCTCCTTCCTCGACATCGCGGATGCAACGGACCGTGTGGTGAGCACCAATACTTTCTCCAAGTCCTGGCTGATGACCGGCTGGCGCCTCGGCTGGATCGTGGCGCCCGCAGTGCTGATGCAATACCTGGGCACGCTCATCGAGTACAACACCTCCTGCGCCCCCTCGTTCGTGCAGCAGGCCGGCATAGTCGCCATTGAGCAGGGCGAGCCCGTCATTGCACGCACCCAGGCCCGCTTCGAAAAGGCTCGAGATTATCTCAACGCGCGCCTGAACGAGCTTCCCGGAATCGAAGCGCCGCTCCCGTCAGGCGCCATGTATATGTTCTTCAGCGTCGACGGTGTTCGCGACAGCCTGAGCTTCTGCAAGCGCCTGGTGGAGGACGCCGGCCTCGGACTGGCGCCCGGCATCGCCTTCGGCCCGGAGGGCGAAGGCTTCATCCGCTGGTGCTTCGCGGCAAGCGAGGAACGCCTTGCGCAGGGCATAGAGCGCTTGAGGAAAACCGTAGTGCATCGTTGAAACAGGAAGGGAATTGCGTGACTGCAAAGATACACACCTACCAAACTACGGTCCGCTGGACCGGCAATCAGGGCACCGGTACATCCGCGTACCGGGCCTACAGCCGCAACCACGAGATCACCGCAGTCGGGAAGCAGCTCGTGCCGGCTTCATCGGACCCAGCGTTCCACGGCGATCCTAACCGCTACAACCCTGAGGAGCTGCTGGTAGCTTCCTTGTCCAGTTGCCACATGCTTTGGTACCTGCATCTTTGTGCGGTGAACAAAGTCGTGGTAGTCGAATACGCCGATAAAGCAACGGGCACTATGGAGGAAACCGCGGACGGTGGCGGCCGGTTTGTCGAGGTCATATTGCGACCGGCCATTACCCTGACCGCGCAGTCAGACCGCGATACCGCGCGACGACTGCACGACGATGCTCACGAAAAGTGCTTCGTAGCCAACTCCGTGAATTTTCCGGTGCGTGTCCAGCCGGAGTTCGGCACCGCTTCATAAGCGAGGCCACCGTTGCGGCTTAACCGCTGACCCTATGTCCGATTTTCTGCCCAAACTGAGGCAACTCGAGCATGCCGCGTCGATCGTGTACGAGACGATGGCACCGACTCCGCAATACGCCTGGCCACTGCTTCAGGCGCAACTCGGTGCGGAAATCTGGGTCAAGCACGAGAACCACACCCCGACCGGCTCCTTCAAGCTGCGCGGAGGTCTCACTTATTTCCACGATCTCGCCAAACACAAGGACAGACCCGCCGGCGTCATCAGCGCCACGCGCGGCAATCACGGGCAATCGGTCGGCTACGCCGCCCGTCGGTACGGAATGTCCGCGACCGTTGTCGTGCCCCACGGCAACAGCGTAGAGAAGAACGCGGCGATGCGCGCGCTCGGGGTTGGACTGGTCGAGCACGGTGTGGATTTCCAGGCGGCGCGCGAACGCGCATCCTGGATTGCACAACAACGCGGTTTGCACATGGTGCCCTCGTTCCACCGGCTGCTGGTTCAGGGCGTGGCCTCGTACTCGCTGGAACTGCTGCGCGCGGTGCCAGATCTGGACGTAGTGTATGTGCCAATCGGATTGGGATCCGGAATTTGCGGGATGATTGCCGCACGCGAAGCGCTGAAGGTGAAAACGGAAATCGTCGGCGTGGTCTCGGAGCTTGCGCCTGCGTACGCGCTTTCGTTCGAGCAGAAACGCGCTGTCGAGCACCCGGTCAGCACCCGAATCGCCGACGGGATGGCGTGCCGTACTCCCGAACCGGAGGCTCTGGAGATTCTCTGGCATGGGATGGCGCGTGTGGTGCGCGTGACCGACGATGAGGTGGAGGAGGCAATGCGGCTGATGTATTCGGCGACTCACAACGTCGCCGAAGGTGCCGGCGCTGCCGCACTTGCAGCCGCAAACAAGGAGCGCGACCGGCTCGGCGGGCGCAAAGCTGCCGTGATCCTGTGCGGCGCGAATGTAGACCGCGACGTGTTTGCCCGGATCCTTGGCAAAACTGATCAAGGCTTGTCAGAGAGATCAGGTGGCGCGAAGATTGGCGCTAGCTGACCGACGAACAGCCGACATGATGGCCCGCCTTCCCCCATTCACGCGACTCGTAATTGCCGTGGCTTTCGCATCGCTCTTGCTGCTGCCCCGCACTGCTGCATTAGCCGCGCCTGCGTTGGCTATCTATCGCGGCGAGGCGCCTGCCGCATCCGGTCCGGGTCGAAAGATCGAACTGCGGCTCTCGGCCGATGGAACAATGACCTGGCTCACCGATTACCGCAATAATCGTCCGCCGATCACCGAAGAGGGCCGCTGGAACGCTATCTCGGTCGAAGAAATCGAAGTCGTCGTCGAGCGTCGTGACGATAAGCCGGTCGTGGTTTCCGCCGTTCGCTTATTGAAGGAAGGGGATACCCTGCGCACCACGGCGGCATCTGCTACGCAATTCGGCAACCAGGGTTTGCTTCTGAAGCTAGCCACGCCCGCGACACCGCCAATTGTTGCGGCGGTTACCGGCGTGATTTCTCCCATCGGTGCCTGGCAATGGGAGAGCTTGATCTCGTCTGCGGAGAAACTCGCCGTCAATCAGCCGGAGCGCTACAGACTGCAATTGCAGGCAGGCGGCAAGGCGCAGGTGCATGCGGATTGCAACCGTGGCCAAGCCACCTATTCGTCCGATGGTCGCAAATTCAATATCAGGATCGCCGGAATGACCCGTGCCGCGTGTCCGGCAGGCTCTCTCTCCGGACGCTACCTCAAAGCACTCGAAGCGGCAGTCGTCCAACGCATCAGGGGCGAAAACCTGTTCCTCGATCTGCCGGCAGATGGCGGTACCATGAAATTCGTCCGGGCCAAATAACCAGGACCATGCCATTCGATCCGACCTCGCGGCGCGGCAAGGGCGCTCGCAACGTGCTTGGCGGGCCGCTTGCCGATTGCTGCAGCGATCCCGTGACCGGTTTCTTCCGCGACGGCTGTTGCAACACAGGCCCGGAGGATCACGGGGCGCACGTGGTATGTGTTCGGGTCACAAAGGAATTCCTGGAATTCTCGGTAGCTCGGGGGAACGACCTCAGCACGCCGATGCCGGACTTCGGCTTCCCCGGGCTGAAACCCGGCGACCGCTGGTGTCTGTGCGCTGCGCGGTGGCGCGAAGCACTTCGTGCCGGAATGGCGCCGTCGGTAGTCCTCACGGCAACCCACGAGCGGGCGCTCGACTACGTGACTCTCGAAGAGCTCAAGAAATTCGCGCTCGATCTACAGTAAGTGTCGAACGGCGCGCAACGAGTGCTGTCTGACTTCGGCAAGGAGACCAAATGAAAAGCACATTATGCAAATTTCCACTTGTCGCGATCTGTGCGCTTTTTTTCCTTACCCCGGCGTCCTTCAGCGCCGATCCGGAGAGTAAGACGACTGCCAAGGACGTAACCCAAAAACTCAAGGAAACTGGTCAGACGATCAAGAGCTATTCCTTCGAGCAACGCGACGAGGCCGTCATGAAGGCGAAGGCCGAACTGGACGACCTTGACGCTCGCATCGAACGCATGGACGCTCAGATCGAGAAGAAATGGGACAAGATGGACAAGTCCGCGCGCAAGCAGGCTAAAGCCTCGCGGGATGCGCTGCACCGACAGCGCAACGATCTTGCGGAATGGTACGGAGCGCTCAAGCATAGCTCCGCGGAGGCATGGGATCAGGTCAAGACTGGCTTCGCGAAGAGCTACCAGACACTACGCGATTCTTTCGCCGGAGCAAAAGCAGAGTTCTGACTTGCGCGGGGTGCCTGACCCAGCGAACGAGGGCACGCGCGGGAGAACCGGCAGAATAGCGCGCCCATCCTCTCCATCCGGGCCAATGAACATCAGACGCGCCACTGCCACGGACCTTCCGGGCATGCTCCCGCTTCAGGAAGCCAACCTGATTGACAACCTCACGCTGGAGCAGCGTCGCGCCGGCTACCTGTCTGCGCGATTCTCCGAAGAACAGTTCGCTCGTATGAACCGCGATGCCGCGATTGCGGTAGCGGAGGACGGCGGTCGCATCGTTGGTTACGCCTGTAGCGCAGAGGTGGGATACAGCCGGCAGTTCCCGATCCTCGCCGCCATGATCGCGACGTTTGACCGCGTGACCTTTCTCGGCAATGTGCTCGCCGATACCCGTGTCGCGATCTACGGCCCGGCATGCGTGGACTTGGCGTTCCGCGGCCGCGGCGTTTTCCGTGAATTGATCAATAAGCTGAAGCAACACCTGGCCGGTCGCTTCGAGGTGGCAGTGGCCTTCGTCGCCAAAGCGAATTCGCATTCGCTCGCGGCACACGTGGACGGCCTGGGCATGACAATCATCGGCGACTACGCATTCGAGTCCGGTCGCTACTGGATCGTCGCCTTCGGCATCCCGTCCACGGACGTCAAAAAGGCCGGGAATTCCCGGCCTTTTTGATTGTGCTTCGAACCGCTCAGCTACTCTTCTTGAAGATGCGGTCCAAGTGTTCCATGTCGTTGACGACCTTCCAGTCCGACGCACCGGCCGTACGGGCGCGCTTTTCCCACCACTCCAGCCGGTCAAGATAGCGCCGCGGGTCGACATTGTCGGTATCGAGCTTGGTGACGTTCAGGGCGACCACGCGAATGCCGTCGAGCCTTATCGGAAAATCGCGCACCGTCTTGTAGTCGAGCTCTTCCTGCATGTCCGAGAAGATCACGATGGTCTTGCGTCCGGCCTGGGACTCGTTCAAAAACTCGGCAGCCAGGATGAGTCCGCCGGTAATGTCGGTATAACGGCTGCCTTTTGTGTCCTTTGTGGTCTTGGCGAAGTCTGCAACCTGCTCGCTGAACGCGCGCTTTTGTGCGTTGGCCGCAAGTGGGTCCTTGCCCAGGCTCACTTTGGCCACGATATCCTTCTCGCTGAAACTGCGGCTCTTGACCCGCCCGACAGCAAGCGCGTCGCCGGGATTGAGGGAACCCAGAAGGTAGTTTACGACGAGCTGCGCCTTGCCTGTTTCTTTGGCGTAGGTGCCAGAGGTGTCGATCAGCACGTACACCGCCTGATTGTGATTGGCTTCGGGCCCGCAGGCGACGATGAACAGAAGTACACCTAGCGCTGCGAGACTGGATGCACCTTTCATAGCGCCTCCTCGGATCCGGCCGCACGCTTGAGCGGCGGAACCGGGCGCAGCTTGTTGCGGCGGGCGGTACCTTCGCGGTAGCTGGCGACCCAGCGCTCGATCGCAAGCGGCACGAAAATGAACACGTCGTAGAGCATGATCGCCAGCTTGCCCGCCCCCCTAATCAGATTGGCGGCAAGGCGCAGAATGAACGCCAGTCCTCGCAATGCCATCTCCAGTCCCGCACCGATCACGGTACGGCCGGAATTGATGAAGTACTCCAGGGGTATCGCCACGAACGCCAGGGCAAACGGCAACGTAAAGCCCAGGATCATCTGGCCGAACGTGGGGATTCTGGTGACCCAGCCCGCTTCAACCGGTACTGCACCGGCGGCGGCGCCGAGTTGCTGTTTCAGTGCCACATCCGCGGAGATGATCATGTCGCGCATGACCGCCAGCGCGACTTCAACACCCGCGAGCACAAGTAGGATGGTCAGTGATGCCCACATGAGCCGGCGGCGCATTTTCTCGGTGATGTTGCCAAGTGGAAACAGGCTGGTGAAGCGCAGAGTCTCCATCAGGAACAGGCCCATCAGGGTTTCGAACAGGATGATCACCAGCGCGGCCACTTCCGAAGCCTGCAGGCTTTCGGTTATGTAGTCGCCGCCGCCGACCATCGCCGACATCGGCAGCGCGATCAGCTTGAAGTTGACGTAGGCGCCGCCGAAGGCAATCAGCATTACCAGGCCGGCGATGAAGAATTGTGTTGTGGCCGATGCCGCGAGGACGTTTGCAGCATCATTGCCGCGGGCCGCAATATTTTCCAGTTTCAGGACATTGGCGTCGATCTTCGCCGCGCTGTTCTGCAGACTAGTGATGTTACGGTCCACCTGGACCAACGTCTGGCTGACGGAGCGCCAGAACGGCAGGAAGCCCTTCAATATGTGGTGTCGCTCCTGGTAAGCGCCGCGATACTCCGCCACGATCTTCTGATAGATATCGCCGAGTGAATCTCGAATGTCGGAAAGAATGCGTTCCACCACACCATCGCCGCTGGCCTTGATCTTGGCGATGGCCTCGATCGCCTTGACCCACTCCGGGGGCGGTGGCGGCACGTCGCCGCTCTTTTTGTAGTCCTCCTCGATGCGCGTGATCTCGTCCATCAACTTGCGTTGCAGAACCGGATAGCCCTCAAGGTCACGCTGCACCAGCGTGGTAACGTGCTCGAAATCCCGCTCGATCGTCAGTTTCACCTCATGGCTGCCGTGCGCGAACAGCACTTCGCGGTTGCGGTTGCGGAGGCGCAAACCGGCATCGGCCAGCCATTGCGCGCCCAGCCGCAGCGGATTCGCGATCGATCGCGACATACTTCTGAGCAACGCATGCATTGGTTCGCGCGCCGCGTACAAAAACGGCATCAACAGCACCAGCAGGACTAGCAGTGACGGCAACGGCCGGTCCGGCCAGATGAGCAGCGATTCCAGGAGTGACATGATTCCCCCGTTTTTGCGTGACTTTAGACTTTGGGAACAAAACGACGCGCGAAAAAGCGTTCGCGGGTCTCAGCACCTTGTCATGTGCAACCGGCGGGCCAGAAATGCCGCCGCGCCGCCATATAGGCGTGGTTCGCCGGCCGGTGCGCTTAGCCCTATGTTATTGCGCGATTAAATCGGTGACTCGAGGGCGGGAAACAGCTTGATGTTCAAGGGCAATTGTCGCTGCGCAGCGACTGGGGGTGCCGAAATTAGTAACACCGCTCAGCCGTGGGTAACTTGCTGATAAATTGGATGCGGAAGTAGCTTCGCAGGTCAGTGGAGCGAGTTGTGGCAAAAGGAAAAATATTGCGACGTGAACCGGTTCCCCGGGCGCGCATGGTTCGCCGCGTCGGCGGCGACTACAGCCTCCCGATCGCGTTGGCGCTGTTCGTAATCGGCTTTTTCCTGTTCGTTTCTGCGCCGGCAGCGAAGGGAAAGCAGTAGTGGCGGGACGAGAGCAAGGCGCGCGAAACACGGCTTCGGGCCATCTCAACAGTCGATCAGCGCGTATCGCCGGCTTTGATTTTTTGCTGAATGACCGATATCAGCGCGTGTATGCGTTTCATCGACGCGGCATCCGGCGCGCGTCCGAGATTTTTCCAGCGCTTCGCCTCAAAGAACAGGCAGGTTCGCAGGTCCGTCAGGGTTCCCGGGGTCTGGCCAGCAACCTCGGCGCACTTTTCGATCGATCCCCAGTAACGGAAGCCATCGAATGTCAGGGCGAACGGTTCGATTCTCATCCAAGGCTCGCCGACACCGGGCACATCAGCAGGCGTGAGCTCCGTGTTAGCCAGTTCGGTCGTCATGAGCGGATCGCTGCAATAAGCAGACCTGGGGGTTTGTTTCCCAACTTTCCGAAGGTTGACGCTTACGCCTCCGCGACCTTTCGCGGTCCAACAACAAGACAAATGAAGGTCCGGCGACGATTGGCGTAGGATGCACCTTACTCCTTCTCCAAGGCAAACCCATGGCTGCTCCCGCCACATCACCAATCGCTGACCCCCTGAGGGACCTGGCGGCAAAGATCTACATAGAACTGATCTGTCGCAATGTCGTCGTCACCGAGAATGCCGCCCAGATCAAAACCAACCCGGAGGGCCTCGCCAAAATTAGCTTCAAACTGGCCGGGGTATTTCAGCGAGTGGGCGTGGAAATCAATGCCCCCACCTTGCCCAAGAATCAGGAATTCGACATGAAAGTCGCCGATATTTCCGGTTGGAATGCGGCAAAACCGAAGTAATTCTCGCAATCTATTTGCATGCGACTCAATACGACCTGTTGCGGAAAAGAGAAAAGCCCGGTTTCCCGGGCTTTTTCTCTTTGAGCACCGGGTTTGGCCTAGCCGAAATCGCCAGGCAACCGGCACTGCCGTCAGGCTTACGCGGGACGGATATTCGAGGCCTGATCACCCTTTGGACCGGTCGTCACATCGAACGTGACTTTCTGGTTTTCCTGAAGTGACTTGAAGCCGTTGCCCTGAATCGCAGAGAAATGGGCAAACAAATCTTTGCCACCGCCATCCGGAGTAATGAAACCGAAACCCTTCGCGTCGTTGAACCACTTGACGGTACCTGTAGCCATAAATGTGCTTTCCTAATAGAAATTGAAAATTGGGCGCTTGCCCGAGTGCGGATACTTCAAGAGGAGAAATTTAGGAGATCTGAGGGGTACCGAAAACGGATACAACGGACCAGCAATATCAGCGCTTGGAGAATCCTGCGGGGCTTTTATACACCCTAATATTGGCAGGGTCAATGCATTTGGGAATCCGTCGGTAGCTTCTTGCCGCAACCCGGTCACGTGCCACCAGCCGCCTCCGGAATGAGTTCGAACAAGATGTCCTGCGCGCCATGCCAGAGAACGAGTTTCCCGAACGCTTCCAGATTTTCGCGCCCCTCCTCCACAGTGAGAAAATGATTGCCTGCGAGTTGGCCCATTTTGCTGGCGAAGCGCGAACTGCCGTACACGAACAAGATCTCGGTCTCGCTGAATCCTCCGGGATAGAACAAGAAATCACCGCGCGATCCATGACTGGTGTGGTTCTCGAATTTCAGCCCAGTATCCAGATCGCCCAGAGGAATCCAAACCGCTTCGCCGCTCCATCGCGAGTGAATGACCTTGTTCCTGAACGGCAACAATCTCGCGAACATTGCACAGGTCGAGGGTGCCTTATCGATTTCCATGCGCGCAACAAAAACGAACTCCCCTGCGGTAATTTTTATTCTTTTCTTCACAAATCGCATCTCCGATCAGTGCCTTGCCGCCGCACGGGCATACCGGTAACAGGACCGGTCCGACGCTCGCTCCGGACAACCGCCAATTCTCACATGCTTCGCTTTATTCAGATCTTTCCGGATTCCCCGCGCCTCAGATATTCGCCCATCCCGGCACGTCCCAGCCAACCGGTTCCGTCGACGATGCACTGTCCGCGGAGAAAAACCTTTTTCACCCGTCCCGTTACCGACCGGCCCTCGAACAACGTGTAATCGACCCGGCTGTGCTGTTCCGCCGCGCGGATGGTCCACTGTTCGTTCGGATCGAACAATACGATGTCCCCGTCCGATCCCACCGCGATCGTTCCCTTTCGCGGAAACAGGCCGAACAGTTTGGCTGGCGCCGTCGATGTAATTTCGACGAAGCGGTTGATCGACATGCCCTGCTTCTTGACGGCACCGTCGAAGATGAGCGGCAATCGGGTCTCGACGCCAGGCGCGCCATTGGGAATCTTGCTGAAACTATCCACCCCCTGCTGCTTGGAGAACTTGATCCCATAAGGCTGTTCGTTGAAGCAGAACGGGCAATGGTCGGTCGATACTACTTGCAGATCGTCAGTCTTCAGGCCGCGCCAAAGCTGCTGCTGGTGATTGTGATCGCGTAATGGCGGCGTCATGACGTACTTCGCGCCTTCGAACCCAGGCCTGTCGTAATCCTGCGCCGTCAGGAACAGATAATGCGGACAGGTCTCCGCATGTACGGGAATTCCGCGGTCGCGCGCTTCCGTCACCGCTGACAGGGCTTCGCCCGCGGACAAGTGCACGATGTAAAGCGGGGTGCCCGCAAGCTCCGCCAGGCAAATCGCCCGATGTGTGGCCTCCCCTTCGAGTATCGATGGCCGGGTGGTGGCGTGGTATTTGGGTGCGCGCAGCCCCTGCGCCACTGCTTCCTGCACCAGAACCTGAATGACAGGGCCGTTCTCGGCGTGGATGCAGGTCATGGCGCCATTGGCACCCGCCACGCGCATGGCCTTGAACAGCGCGCCGTCGTCCACCATCAGCACGCCGGGGTAGGCCATGAAGAGCTTGAAGCTGGTCACACCTTCACGCTTGACCAGAGTTTTCATGTCAACCAGGCTCTGTTCGTTGACGTCCAGCATGATCATATGGGCGCCCACGTCGACGCAGGCGCTGGCGCGGCGTTTGTGCCAGTCCTCGAGCCCGACCAGAGGACTCTTCCCGGCGGTCTGGTTGCAGAAGTCGATGAGAGTGGTGGTTCCACCGAACGCGGCGGCTTTTGTGCCGGTTTCGAAAGTGTCCACCGTGTGCGTCGGACCGAACTCCCAGTCCAGGTGGGTATGCACGTCGACCCCACCGGGCAGGACCAACAGTCCATTCGCGTCGTGCACCTTGACGTCCGCGCCCGTGGCGATGTTCTTGCCGATGGTCTGAATGCGACCGTCGACGACCACGATGTCGGCGGTGTAGTCATCCACCGCGGTCACAATCCTACCGTTCCTGATCAGGGTCGTAGCCATCTAGCTTTCCTCCATGGATATACTTTCTTTGATGTCTGTCATTGTCGACAGATCAAGGCGCGAGTTTGGCGACGGTTTCTGCAATCCGATTCCCGCGCTCGGCGCCGGACAGCAACACCATCAGCAACAGTCTCGCCTTGGGTCCTTTCAGATCGCCCGCAAAAATAGCGCCCGCATCGGCAAGGTCGCGGCCCCCGCCACCCCCGCCGTACACCGGTTGCACGCGGCCCGCGGAACAACGGGACGTGATCACAACCGGAATGTTCTTCCGCGTCGCCAGGCGCACCAGTTCCGTCAGTCGCGATGGACCGTTGCCTCGTCCGAAGCCCTCGATGACCAAGCCCGCTACGCTGCGCTCGATTGCGGCCTCCATCCCGCGTAGGTCCATTCCGAGGGTCAGCCGGAACAGTTCCACGCGTTCTTCGAGTCGATCGACTTGGAACGATTGGCGCAAAACGGGCCGACGATGGATGATGACTTTGGCGCCATCGACCTCACCCAAAGCACCGTGTTCGTATGATTGGAACGTCTCCACCGCACTGGCGTGGACCTTGGTCACATCTCGCGCGGCGTGGATTGTCGCGTTGAAGCAGATCATCGCACCAAGCCCGCGCGCCGACGGCGACGCCGCGACCCGCAAAGCGTTGAGCAGATTGAGTGGGCCGTCGGACTGCGGATCGTCATGGGCGCGCTGCGCGCCGGTGAAAACCGCCGGCTTGTCGGAATCGAGAAGCAGATCGGCGAGATAGCACGTCTCCTCCATCGTGTCCGTACCGTGCGTGACCACGACGCCCGCGACCTCCGGCCTGACGAGTACCTCCTTGATGCGCGTCGCTAGATCAAACGCAAACTGCAGGTCCATTTGGTAGCTTGGGATGGTCGCTATGTCGTGGACTTCGATCTCTGCAAAGTCCGCCACCTGTGGCAACATCCTGACAAGTTCATCGGCGCGCTGGGAAGCGATGGTCCTGCCCAGCTTCGCGTCGTAGCGCGAAGCGATAGTTCCGCCGGTGGCCAACAATACGACCTTCGATTTCATGCCGCCGCTCCTATTTTTTGTTGGCGACACGCGCTTTTTCGAGCATGACGTTCAGCAGCACGTTGCAGCCCGCAGCCAGATCCTCCTCCTTGGCGTTCTCGACCTCGTTGTGACTGATGCCGCCTTCGCACGGCACGAAAATCATACTGGTGGGTGCAACCCGCGCCATGTAGATGGCGTCGTGGCCGGCTCCGCTGACGATGTCCATATGGCTCAGGCCCAGCGTCTGTGCGGCATTGCGCACCGCTGAAACACATCCGGTATCGAAATTGCAGGCCGGGTAATTGGCGACGCGCTCGACACTCGCTGTGACATTACCCGCCTGCGCAAGCCGCTCGCACATCGCGCGCATCTCGCTTTCCATCCGGTCGAGTGCCGCGTCTTGCGCGTGCCGCAGGTCTACCGAGAAACGCACTTCACCGGGAGTGACGTTGCGCGAATTGGGCTTGACCTGCATGAATCCCACAGTGGCTCGACCATCGGGCTGATAGCGGTAGGCGAGTGCATTGATCTCGGCGACCATCTTCGAAGCTGCGACCAGAGCATCCTTCCTCAGGCGCATCGGCGTGGGTCCGGCGTGTGCATCCTGCCCGGCGACGATGACGTCGTACCAGCGCAGGCCGAGCGCACCAACCACGACGCCGATCACGTTGCGCGTATCCTCGAGGATGGGCCCCTGTTCGATGTGTGCCTCGAAGTATGCCCCGACCGACCGGCCACCGATTTTTTCCACTCCGGCGTACCCGATCTGCTCCAACGCCTGACCGACCGTAACGCCCTCCAGATCGGCGCGCTGCAAGGTCGATTCAAGCGGGAAGGCGCCCACGAATACACCCGAACCCATCATCACCGGGGCAAAACGCGACCCTTCCTCATTGGTCCACACCGCCAATTCGACGGGCGCCTCGGTCTGGACCTGGTGATCATTGAGGGTGCGAATCACCTCGAGCCCTGCCATCACGCCGTAATTGCCGTCGAACTTTCCGCCCGAGGGTTGCGTATCGATGTGGCTCCCGGTGATGATTGGCGGCAGATCGTTCCTGCCCGTACGCCGCGCGAAGATGTTGCCGATGCCGTCAATCGCGATGCTGCAGCCCGCCTCCTTGCACCAGCGAATGACCAGATCGCGCGCCTGCCCATCGAGCTCGGAAAGCGCCAGCCGGCGCACACCGCCTTTCGCCGTGGCGCCGATCTTGGCGAGATCCATCAGGGACCGCCACAGCCGTTGCGAGTTAATCGATATCTCAGCCATACGTGACCCCTTCAACGGCCTCTCACCGCTTTGCCTTCGTCGGCAGGCACGGTGGGATTGTTGGGATGGGTAGTCCAGCTTCCGTAACGCTGGACTGCTCGACCCGTCCGCGGATCGATAGCCCCGACTGCGAGCTCCTTCAGGGTGATGCAATTCTCCACCGGACACACGTTCACGCACAGGTTGCAGCCCACGCACTCTTCGTCGATGACCTCGAAATGGCGCTGTCCGTCCTTCTCGTTCCGGATGGACTGATGCGACGTGTCCTCACACGCTATGTAGCAGCGACCGCACTTGATGCACAGATCCTGGTCGATGTGCGCCTTCACCGTGTAGTTCAGATTCAGATGTTCCCAGTCCACGAAGTTAGGCACTGCCTTGCCGACGAAGTCGGAAAGCGTCCGGTGTCCTTTTTCATCCATCCAGTTGCCCAAGCCGTCGATCATGTCCTCGACCACCTTGAAGCCGTAGACCATTGCCGCGGTGCAGACTTGGACGTTTTGCGCGCCGAGCGCCATGAACTCGGCGGCATCGCGCCAGGTAGAGATGCCGCCGATGCCGGAGATCGACATCCCGGACGACTCGCGATCGCGCGCGATCTCTCCGACCATGCGCAGTGCGATGGGCTTGATCGCCGGCCCGCAATAGCCGCCGTGCGCGCCGCGGCCGTCAACGCTTGGGCTCGGCGACATCAAGTCAAGGTCCACGCCCATGATGGAGCTGATCGTATTGACCAGCGATACTGCATCCGCACCGCCGCCACGCGCGGCGCGGGCCGGTTGAAGGATGTTGGTGACATTGGGCGTGAGCTTGACGATCACCGGCAGTCTCGTGTGCTCCTTGCACCAACGCGTAACCATCTCGACGTACTCCGGAACCTGGCCCACCGCCGAACCCATGCCGCGCTCGGACATGCCATGGGGACATCCGAAGTTCAGCTCGATGCCGTCGGCGCCGGTGTCTTCTACCATGGGCAGAATGCGCTTCCATGCCGGCTCTTCGCATGGCACCATCAGGGACACCGCGAGCGCCCGATCGGGCCACTCGCGTTTGACTTCGCGGATCTCGCGCAGGTTGTCCGCCAGTATCCGATCGGTAATCAGCTCGATATTGTTGAATCCGATCAGATTGCGTGCCGTGCCCAGCAGCGCGCCGTAACGTGGACCACTGACGTTGACGATCGGGGGATCTTCGCCGAGCGTCTTCCACACCACGCCGCCCCATCCGGCCTCGAACGCCCGGTTGACGTTGTAGGCTTTATCCGTCGGCGGCGCGGACGCTAGCCAGAACGGATTGGGTGAACGGATACCCACGAAGTTGCAGCGCAGGTCAGCCATGTAGCGCCTCCGTTTTCGAATCCGCGCGCAGATGCCGGTCGATCGACAAGGCGGCCCGCTTGCCGTCCTCGACCGCCACCACGGTGAGGTCCTGTCCGCCTGCGACACAATCACCGCCGGCCCAGACACCGGAAATGGACGTCCTGCGTTCTGCATCGACGGCAATCCTGCCGGCCTTCATTTCGAGCACATCGATATTGCCGTCCAGGCCGTCCTTGATCAGCACTTGCCCGATCGCTTTGAAGACCATGTCCGCGGCGACAATGAATTTGTCGCCATCGCCGGTGAGACGCCCCTGCTGGTCGAGCCGCGTATGCTCGAACTCCACCGCGGTAAGCATGCCCTCGCGGGCAAGCAGCCGCAGCGGACGCGCCCAATGTTTGATGCGCACGCCGCTGGTCTGTGCCCAAGCTTGTTCTTTGTCGCTGGCGCCCATATTTTCCGGGCCGCGACGGTAAACAATGGTGACGTCTTCCGCCCCCAGCCGCTTGACCTGGCTCGCGATGTCGATCGCGGTCATCCCGCCGCCGATTACTACCACGCCGCGGCCCACGGGCATCTGGCTCAGGTCCGGCGCTTGCCGCAGTTTCTCGATGTAGGCGATGGCATCGAACACGCCGGTAGTCGGCTCACCGACACCGAGAGCATTCACTGCGCCCAAGCCGATTCCCAGGAACACCGCGTCGTAATCGTGCCGCAGTCGTGACAACACGACGTCGCGTCCCAGCCGCTGTCCAAGCCGGGTCTCGATGCCGCCAATCTCCAGTAGATATTCGACTTCGCGCTGAGCGATGAGGCCGGTGACCTTGTAGGCGGCGACGCCGTACTCGTTCAACCCTCCCAGCTTGTCGCGCGCCTCGAATACCGTGACCGAGTGGCCGAGCATGGAAAGACGGTGCGCGCACGAAAGCCCCGCCGGCCCGCCACCCACCACTGCAACCCGCTTGCCACTATCGGGCCCGCGCTCGAACAACTGAATGTGACGGTCGAACAGCCAATCGGTTGCGTGGCGCTGCAATCTGCCGATCGCCACCGGCTTGTGCTCCTGATCGTTGCGCACGCAGGCGCCTTCGCACAACACTTCGGTCGGGCAGACGCGGGCACACACCGCACCCATGACGTTCTGCTTGAGAATGTCGTGCGCCGCGCCCTTGACGTTGCCGGTCGCGATCTTGCGGATGAAACTGGGGATGTCGATCTGCGTCGGACACGCCTGGATACAGGGGGCGTCATGGCAGAAGTAGCAGCGATCGCTTTCTATCAGCGCCTGATTGGGCGCCAAGGAAGGGTGTGCGTCCGCAAAATTCCTTGCGTACGCTTCCGGAGCGAGACGGCCGCCGCGGATGTCGCTCTTGGAATCGCGATCGCTCACTCTGTCCGCCTCAACGCGATTCTGCCAGCGACCCGTAGCTTTCCGGGCGCCGGTCGCGGAAAAACTGCCACAAGTCGCGGACCTCCCGCACCATGTCCATATCGAGATCCGCGACCAGCAGTTCGTCCCGGTCTCCGCTGGCCTGGGCTACGATCTTGCCGCGCGGGTTCACGAAGTAGCTCGATCCGTAGAACGTGCCGATGTTCCATGGGGCTTCGTTGCCCACGCGGTTGATGGCGCCGACGTAGTAGCCGTTGGCCACCGCTGCAGCCGGCTGCTCAATCTCCCAGATGTACTGGCTCAGACCAGCCACCGTCGCCGAAGGGTTCACCACATACTCGGCGCCGTTCAGCGCCAGCGCCCGCCAACCTTCCGGGAAATGGCGGTCATAACAGATGTAGACGCCGAGTTTGCAGTGGGCGGTCTGGAACATCGGGTACCCGAGGTTGCCAGGTTTGAAAAAAAATTTCTCCCAGAATCCGGCCACCTGGGGCAGATGGGACTTCCGGTACTTGCCGAGATAATTGCCGTCAGCGTCGATCACCGCCGCCGCGTTGTAGTAGACCCCGGTCATCTCTTCCTCGTAGAGGGGCACGACCAGCACCATCGCGTACTTCTTCGCATACTCGCGCATCAGCTGCGTGGTATAGCCATCAGGAATGCGTTCGGCCGCCCGGTACCACTTCGTGTCCTGGCTGGGACAGAAATACGGTTGGTTGAAAACCTCCTGAAAGCACAGCACCTGCACGCCCTGCCGGCCGGCCGACTCGATAAGCGGAATGTGCGCTTCGATCATCCGGTCGCGAATCTGTTGAGGCGACATGCCGGTATCTCCCTTGAGTCCCATCTGGATCAAGCCTGTCTTCAGCACGGTCATGGTCTGTATCCTTCGTCGCTGGTTTTGAGCAGCAATTGATTTCGCACCTCGATTACGCCACCGACAGTTCAGTTGCCTGCAATCTGCAGAAAGCCTCCAGAGAGCGGCGCAAGCGCCCCTGGTCGATACCGCGTGTGATAAAGACGATCCGCGAACGGTGGTCCTCTGTGGGCCACTGTTCCAGATGCTGGGGCGGGTGCACGATATGCTGCACGCCGTTGATGAACACCGGCGTCTCGGTGCCCTCGACACAAAGGATTCCCTTCACCCGCAAAACGTTGTCGCCATGCCGGTTGAGCAATAGGCTGAGCCAGACTCCAAAGGCGGTCCAGTCCATCGGTCGATCAAGGATCAGGGTAAAGCTCGACACGGAATCGGTGTGGCGGGGCAGCCCACGCGTTGCAACCAGTTTGCTCTCCGTGAACTGCTGCTGCGGAAGGCCTCCCTCCATGCGGTACCCTACCTGCTCTAGCAGCGTGCCCGAAGGCATCACATCCAGCAGAAAATCCGCGTCCAGTGGATCCTGCGCGGCGTCCCAGAGCCTGGCGGACGGGTTCAGACGCGCCAGCTCGGCGCGTAGAACCACCGTCTGCCCCGGCTCGGCCAGGTCGGATTTAGTGAGGACCAGCCGATCCGCGGCCGCCACCTGCTTGATGCCCTCGCGGTTCCTGGACAGGTGCAACTCAGCGTTTACCACGTCCACGGTTGTTATCACGTTGCCGAGTTGAAAGTGATGGCGAATCACCGGCTCTGTCAACAACGTGTAGAGGATTGGCCCCGGATCCGCCAGGCCCGTGGTCTCGATCAAGACCCGATCGAACGCCGGGATTTCCTTGCGTTCGCGCCGGCCCAGGAGTCCGCGCAGTGCGGACGTCAGGTCATCGCGAATGCTGCAGCAGATGCACCCGCTTTGCAGCAGAACGACGGACTCGTCCACGTGCTGCACCAGCAGATGGTCCAGTCCGATCTCCCCGAACTCGTTGATGAGCACGGCACTGCGCGCCATGCGCGGCGAACGCAGCAGCCGTTGCAGCAGTGTCGTCTTGCCGCTGCCCAGGAACCCCGTGAGGACGTTGACCGGAGTGAGAGAGCTGCCTGAGGTCACCGTGCGGTCTCCCTGGATCAGTCGTGTTCGAGAACGTCGATCAGGCGTTCGTCGAGCGGATCGATCGATTGCTTGCGCAAGCGTTCGGACGCCGGCCAAACCGCGGCAACGCTGGGCACGATGACAGTCTGGCCGGTCTGGCTGCCAAGCAGGTAAGCGCTCCCGTGCCAGTCGGTCAGCTTCAGTCCGTACTGCTTCAGAATGCGATTGGCCTGCGCGACACGGTGCAGACGATCGTGGCGGCGGGTGCGACCGCCGCTGCCGGCCGCGCCTACGGCCGCGTCAGTCCAATGCGCCTCGGTGAGGAAGATGCCGCACAGTGCACACATCGTTAGCTTGCCGCGGCCACAGTCTGCGTTTCCGTCGGATTGGCCGTCGCCGTCCCGGAAGTCTTCCCGGATCCGGCAGCCAGGAAGTGAAGTTGCTCCGGGTCCCAATGGGCGAGCACCGGATCACCGATCGTCAAAGGATCTGAGAAAAAAACTCCGTCCGGGACGTTTGCCACGAATCCCTCGCTGCAGGCATCCTCGATCGAGATCTTTAGCCATGTACCCTGGTACTCGACCGCGGTGACACGACCACTCACGCCGTTCACGCCGGCATCGACTTTCTCCGAGGGCGCGCGGCTCAGGCGCACCCGGTCGCGGCGCACCGCCACCTCGAACCGCGCACCCACCGCCGGGGGCGAGGGCGGCGCCGTGACGGTAATGCTCTTTTTTCCGCTGGCGATAGTCACGGTGCCGGCTCGGCGCTCAGTCACCGTGCCGCCAAGCACATTCTGGCCGCCCATGAAGTGCGCCACATAGGCGGTGCGCGGTCGATCGTATACTTCCCGGGCCGAGGCCGCCTGTTCGATCTGCCCCTGGTCCATTACCACCACCATGTCGGCCAATGCGATCGCCTCCATCTGCGTATGCGTCACGTGGATGAAGGTGATGCCGAATTCCGCCTGGATGTGCCTGAGTTCGCCGCGCATCTGCAAGCGCAGGAATTCGTCGAGCGCCGACAGAGGCTCGTCCAGCAGCAGCACGCGCGGGTTGGTAATGAGCGAACGCGCCAACGCGATGCGCTGTTGCTGCCCTCCCGAAAGCTGCGCCGGCAGCCGGTCCGCGAAGGACTTCATGCGCACGCGATCCAGCATTTCGAGAGCGCGCGCGCGCCGCTCGGCTTTGACCACCCCGCGCACCTTGAGGTTGAACGCGACATTGTCCATACATGTCAGGTGGGGAAACAGCGCATAACTCTGGAACATCATCGCCGTACCGCGATCAATCGGCGGCTTCCCGACCACATCCTCCCCGTCGATCAGCACCGCGCCCTCGGTCGGCGATTCATGGCCCGCGATCATCCGCAGAATCGTCGTTTTTCCGCAGCCCGACGGTCCCAGCAGGCAACAGTAGCATCCGCCGGGAATCTTCAGATCGATGTTCTTGACCGCGGTCGTTTCGCCGAAGCGCTTGGTGACGCCTGCCAGATCGATGCTGCCTCGCTCGGCCGTGCGCCGATCTCCCGGGTTCATTCTTATTCCTTTGCAGAAGTTTCTTTTCCAACCGGCCGCCGCGATCTGCGGAATTGGATTATGGCGATCGAACCCAGCGCCAGTGCAATGGCGATGAAGGAAACCAGCGTCGTGACTGTTCCCAGCGCGTAAAGTGCTGGCGAGGTCACGTTGGTAGTCATCCCCCAGATTTCCATGGGCAGCGTGTTCGCTGCCCCGGAGGTCAACAAGGTGCGGGGAAACTCGTCGTAGGACAGCGTGAACCCAAACAGAGCCACTGCGATCATGCCAGGAAACAGAATCGGCAAAACCACCCATAGGAAGATCTGCCAATTTGTGGCTCCAAGATCCCGCGCCGCCTCTTCATAGGCGCGGTTGAAGCGGCTGAACACGGCGAACATGATCAACATGCCGAAGGGCAAGGTCCAGGTGAGCTGCGCGCCTAGCGCCGAGGCGAACCACTTGGTTTGAACTCCGAGCGTTTGAAACGTAAGTCCCACACCCAACCCCACCAGCAATCCCGGCATGATCAGGCTGGCCACCGCCAAGTAAAAAACGAAAGCGGATCCGGCGAAGCGCCGCCGGAATGCAAGCCCCGCGACAACCGAAATCGCCACCGTCAACAACAGAACCATCACCGCGAGAATCATGGATCGGTTGAACGCACCCGCGAAATCCCCCGTTCGCTCTTGTGCAAACAGGGCGGAGAACCATCGCAGCGAGACACCGTTCATCGGGAACGTGAGTCCGCCGGTCGGTCCCTGAAATGACAGGATATAAATGGCCGACATGGGGCCATAGAGAAAGAGCACGAACAATCCGAAAAAACAGCTCAGCGCGTAGAAGCTCCAGGGACGTTTGCCAGTTTGTAGCTTGAGCATTGCCTATCCCGCGATCTCTTTTCGAACATCGACAATACGTAGGATCGCCGCCACCATCAAACTCACGACGATCAGCAAGATAACGGCACTCGCTGCCGCCGGCGGATACTGCACCATGGCAATTTGGTTGGACATGGCCATGGCGACGGAAGCGGACTGACTGCCGCTCATGACCTTGACCACGAAGAAGTCCCCCATCACCAAGGTGACCACGAAGATCGATCCCAGGGCAATCCCCGTCTTGGAAAGAGGCACCACGATGTCCCAGATAATGCGCCAGGCACTGGCACCGCCATCGAGGGCAGCCTCGATCAGCGATTTGTCTATTCTCGCCATGGCATTGAAGATGGGTACGATCATGAACAGCGTGAACAAGTGCACGTACGCGATGATGACCGCAAAGTCGGAGAACAGCAGAAACTCGAGAGGCTCATCCGTAATACCCGCGCCGATGAGCGCGTTGTTGAAGATCCCGTTCCTGCCGAGAAAAGGTATCCACGAGATCATGCGGATAATGTTCGACGTCCAGAAGGGCACGGTACACAACAGCAACAGCGCCATCTGCCAAATCATGCTCTGGATGTGGAAAGCCAGGAAATAGGCAACGGTAAATCCGATCAAGAGCGTGATCGCCCATACCACCACCGCGTAATAGAGCGTTTTCAAATACAACGACAACGTGACTTCGGACGTCAGTACATCGACGTAGTTCACAAAGTCAAATGCGGGAATCGAGTCGAGGCCATCGAACTGGAAAAAACTATAGGCGATGACCACCAGTAAAGGAATGCCGAAAAACAGCAGTAGCACCAGCAACAGGGGACCGATCTGGAGATAGGACGTCAGAGCGGGTGAGACTTTCACGGGCGTGCGCCTCTTGTTCTGTCGGGTGATGGTAGGAAGAGGGAAGAAGGAAAAAGGAGGGGGAGAAAAAACTTCACCCCCATCCCGCTAATCCTGACTCCTAGTCCCTATGTTTCAAGACGCCAGGAACTCATTCCACTTCTTGACCATGTACTGGTTTTCGTCCATCAGGGTATTCCAGCATGCCACTTGACCCATGCGATCCCAGAAGGATCCGCCATCGCGCACGGAACCGGCTTTCTCCATCACATTACCGTACGGATCCTTGATTTCACCCTTGGCCGCCTTGCCTTCGTACCAATAACCGTACTCATCCTCGGTCATGAATTTCTTGGCGGCTTCGGGAACGGAACTGTAATAGCCTTGCTTGGCGATGAAGCCCGCCTGCCAGCCCGACATGTACCAATTGATGTACTCGTAGGCTGCGTCGAGCTTGACGCCCTTCAGGTGGGCCATGGGAGCAATACAACTCCCCCAAGCGCGATAGCCTTCCTTCAACGGCGCGTAGTAGCACGGAATTCCGCGCGAACGCACTGCCGTCACCGCCGGTGACCACATGGACTGAACGATGGTTTCGCCCGCCGCCATGAGGTTCACGGATTCGTCGAAAGTGGCCCACATGGCGCGGAACTGGCCCGCCTTCTTCGCGGCCTTGAGAATGTCGATGGTCTTATCGATTTCGGCCTTGGTCATGTTGCCTTTATCGCCATACTTGATGTCGCCGCGCGCTTCGATGGCCATTGCAGCGTCCATGATGCCGATACCGGGCACCGACACGATGGATGTCTTGCCCTTCCACTCGGGATTGAGCAATTCGGACCAGCTTTCGATCTTGCGCTTGACCAAGTCGGGACGAATGCCCAAGGTATCGGCGTTGTAAACGGTGGGTATGCCCGTGATCCACTTGGTGGGGCCCTTGGCAAACTCTTTCGCCCCCGGCCCGTTCACGTACTGCACTTCATAGGGCAGCACGCCCTGGCCGGACACTTTCCTGCCATCGGGATAGGTGCCCTTGGTGAAGATCGGTACGACCTTGTCCCACAACTTGATCTTCTCCACGGCCATGGGCTGAAGGGTTCCGCGCTTGATCAAGTGATGCTGGAAGAAATACTCGATATCCGCGATATCGATGGTCTGGGGCTGGGTGACCAAGCGGTTCAGCAGGGCTGAATGGTCGGCTGTTTGCATCTCCACCTTGAAGCCCAAGTCCTTGGTGGCCTGATCCGCAATATCTTTGATGGCGGAGTAGGAACCACCCACTTGCATCAGCTTGACGTCCTTGATGTTCTGGGACCAGACCAATGGGAACCCGTCGATCAAACCCGTTGTGGCCGCGGCACCCGCCGTTACGGCGGCAGTCTTTAGGAACCGTCGGCGTCCCGCTGAGGTCTGCGACTGCGCCCGTTGTCCGGCGGCCTTCACCTTACTTTTCTTCAACATGGTGTTCTCCTGTGTTGGCGATTGAAGTACGAATCAAGTGGAGATCATCTTTTTCTCGATCCCCACGCCAGCGGCGAGCGCCCTCTCGTACTCGAGCGGGATGGTGGCCGAGTCCTGCAGCGCGATGCCGGTGGAATCGAACAGCGTGATGTCCTTGTCCGAGTTCCGACCTTTCTTTTTCCCGACGATCACCTCGCCGATCTCCCCGGCGATGTCTGTTTCCTTGAGTACGCCCTGCGACAAAGGCACGTTGATCTCTCCGTCGGTCCGGCACTGTCGGATGTCGTCCACAAAGATCCGTGCGCGCTTGAGGATCGTCGCTTCAAGCTCCTGGTCGCCCGACTTGTCGGCGCCCAGAGCGGCGATATGCATGCCTTCGCCGATCCATTCGTTCTTGATGATGGCTCCGCGCGCCGGGGTTACCGTCACCACTACGTCCGCGGCACGCACGGTCTTCTCCAGATTGGTGCTGGGGATCAGGTTGAAACCGTCGTATTTTGGGCGCTGTTCCTTCACGAAGTGATCCAGCGTTGCCTGCGAGCGGCTCCAGACCCGCACCTCCTTCCAAGCGAATACCTCGTTGCAGGTGGCGAGCACACCGGCGGCCATGTGTCCCGCGCCCACGATGGCCAATACCTTCGAGTCCTTGCGTGCCAGCCACTTGGCGGAAACTGCGGCAGCCGATCCGGTGCGCATGACGGTGTGGTGGCTGCCGTCGCAAATCGCCAGCGGGAATCCGGTTTCAGGATGCGTATAGATCAGAATCGAAAATACCGTTGGCAGATCATGGTTCTTGCGGTTGTTCTCGCGGATCGAGACCCACTTGCAGGCCGCGGCCTCGGGTTCTTCGATGTAGGAAGGCATCGCTTCCCATTCACCCGGATACTTGTCCAGAACTATATGGCCCTTTGGATCCATGTAGAAGCGCCGCTCGCCGTGCATGCGATACGCCTGTTCCACGCATTGGTTGTATTCCGCCGGGGTCAACAAGCCCATCATCTCGGTGCGGCCCAGGATGAGGGTCTTGCGGTTGCGCCAACTTTGCATTGCGCTGTCCTCGATCCGGCAAGCGTTCGGCTGAACTGGTGCCGTTCTGCCTATTTTTTCTTGCGCGGGCTGCGCCGGGCAAAGTCGTTGGCAATGTCGTCGAAGGTAGTGAACCTCACGCCCGGATGACGGATGATGTGGTTGAACAAGCGCTCGAGCATCAGCAACACCTGCGGGCGGCCGGACACGTCCGGATGAATGGTCAGTGTGAAAACGGCGTAATCCATTTCCCGGTACACCCAGTCGAACTGATCACGCCAGATTTCCTCGAGGTGCCGCGGATTGACGAAACCGTGGGAGTTGGGCGCCTTCTTGATGAACATCATCGGCGGCAAGTCGTCGAGATACCAGCTTCCCGGAATCTCGATCAAATCCGTTTCGACACCACGCACCAAGGGCTTCATCCATTCCTGCGGCTTCTTCGAGTAATCGATGAGCGTCCAGCTGTCGCCAACCCGCACATAGTAGGGCTCGAAATCCTTGTGCATCAGGCTGTGATCGTACTTGATTCCCCTTTTCAGCAGCAATTCGTTGGTGACCGTGCTGAACTCCCACCACGGCGCGACATAACCGGTCGGACGTCGGCCCGAAACCTTGGTCACCAGGTCTATGCACTTGTCGAGCACCGCCTCTTCCTGCTCGCGGGTCATCGAGATCGGGTTTTCGTGGGTATAACCGTGAATGCCGATCTCGTGCCCTGCCTCCACGACCATCGCCGTCTGCTGCGGAAAGGTTTCGATCGAGTGTCCAGGGATAAACCACGTGGTCTTGACGCCAAGACGCTTGAATAGATTGACCAAACGCGGCGTGCCAACTTCGCCGGCGAACAGGCCGCGGGAGATGTCGTCCGGAGAATCTTCCCCACCGTAGGAACCCAGCCAGCCTGCAACCGCATCCACGTCTACACCGAACGCACACAAGATGTCTTTGGCCATTGTTTTCTCCCTAATTATTAAGAGCTCTGGCGATTGGACTGGCACCACGGGTCCGTGCCGACCCGATTCCACTACGTCAAACGATGTCGGATGGCTCTCCGGCGCGCATATCTATAAAATATAGACTTTTACTTGTCAACAGAATGCCCGCAACTTCTTCAGAAAGAATCCCGTCCGAATCGGTCAAGCGGACGACTCTGAGCGAAGCCGCGCATCAGGCGATCCGCAGAAACATCATTACGGGAATCCTGCCGCCGGGGTCCAAGCTGGTTGTTGCCTCTCTTGCTCAAGCGCTCAACCTTTCCGCCACCCCGATCAATGAAGCACTGGCCGGGCTCGAACGCGAAGGTCTCGTGACCTGTTCGCCGCACCGCGGCTATTTCGTACGCACGGTTACCCCCGAGGACATTGAAGAGACCTACTCGGTCAGGGAGGCTTTCGAACTGCTCGCCGTTCGTAGTGCCGCGAAAAACGCCGACAAGACCGTCATAGGGCAACTCAAAGAAATACTCCAGCAAGCCCGGCAGTCTCTGCGCGAAACCGACACATCCCGATTCAGCGATCTCGACCTGGAGTTTCACCGCGTCATCTGGAACAGCATGAATAATTCACTGGCAACCAGAGTCGGCGAACTCATCGGCGTCCAGATCCGCCTGCTGGTAGCCACCACGGCCCGCGCACCTGGTCGCTTCCGCGGCGCATTCGAGGAACACAACGACATCTACCACGCTATCAAGGACTGCGATCCGGCGCGCGCCGAAAAGTCGATGATGACGCATCTTTGCAATGCCAAGACAGCCCTGGAACACGCGGTCGGCGAAGCAGCCGGTACAGGCTCCAATGTCTCCGCCATCGGCGCCTCAAAAAGGAAGACGGCATCCAACCGTATCCGCACGCCCCAGGTTTCTGCACAATCCGTGCCAAAGCAAAGATCGTGATTTGCGTTTGAATTTGAACGGTTAGTCGGTTGGAGTTCGCAGACCGCTGCTCAGCCAAGGTGCGAAGCAATGATGACGTGCACTGGCACCGTGCCTGATTGTTACGCTGGTCGCGCCGTCCTGCCTTGTTTTCCGATTGGAGCTTTGAAGGCTTCTAGGAATGCAAACCCGGGGGCCTGCTTCATCAGGCGCTCGAACGTCTCCAGCAGCGTCGCCGGCGGCAACCAGGGGTAGGGCAACTCCGATTGCAGGGCATTTAGCGTGTTTCCGGCGCGATCCTCGATATGGTCCATTCTTTCGATGTGTATATGCATCGCGCATACACGCGTCCTCGTTCCATCGAATTCGAACTGCCACCGGTAATAACCCTTTCCGACCCGAAGCGCTGAATTCGACATCTCCCTCATGATCACCAGCCAGGGCACGAAGTCGATGTGCGGGGCACGATCCACTATCGAATCACATACATAGTAGGTCTTGCAGCGGTCGAAGGTTTTTCTGAAGTCCCGCACCAGGGTTTGCGCAATCGCGTCCGCTCCCATTACTTTGCTGGGGAACGAGATGGTATCTGTCGCAATTGAGTAGGTCAGAATCGCGTTTGGCGTATGGGATTCGAGAATAAGGTGTGGGCGATTGCGGTCTTTGGCCTCCAGGTACGCCTCGAGCAGATCCTTCGATGTGTTCATCATGTTTGCCGGGAAACCGGGAACAGCCGGTCGGGGCCACGATAACCGTTTTTCGGCAACGACAAGAAAGCCTAGTAGCGGTCGACGTGCGGGTTACACGTGAAGTGCCGGTTTCGTCGGCAACAGGACCAGCGCGCCAAGAATCAGGACGATAGACGCTGCGATCAGGGTCGGGTCCATACCATGCGGATCGCCGGCGACCATGCTCACCAGTACCGGACCGAGAATCTGCCCGATTGCAAATGCTGCGGTCATCGCCGCCATCAGGCTTGACGCGTTGTCGGGAGCGACTCGGCGCGCCTCCTGCATCCCGGCCATGGTCGCAACCATGAAGGTACTACCGACGCAAAGTGCGGACAGCACGATGCCACCGATACCTGCCCATACGACCGGAACGGCGACTCCAAAGGCCAGGATGAAATGTGCGGCGATCCATAGAGTACGGTATGTCAGGCGCGCGGAAAGCCAGCCCGCCGCAAGTGCGGACATGAACGCCGCCGCACCGAAAATCGGCCAAGCCCAGCCGAAGATCGCCGGATCGGAGATCACTTCTCTGGCCATCGCCGGCAGGAACGTCGCCGGAATGATGTAGCCGAACCCGAAGCAACCGTAGGAGCAGATCAGCCGCATGTGCTCGCCCGAGCCCAGTGGTACAACGGCGGCGGGACCTGGTGTCCCGGGTGCACGTGCGCCAGCATATGCCGGCCAAGTTGTCACAGTGAACAACAGCGCGGCCGCCCCCATTGCGATCCACGCCAAGTCGGACGACCACGCAAGTTGCAGAAACACCAGGCAGAGCCCACCCGCCAGTGCTGCGCCCAGCCCGACGCCGCCGAAAACCACCCCACCGAGTCGGTGGCTGCCCATCGCGGCGAGCCGTTGCAGCACCCACGCAGAGCCGAACACGAGCGCCCAAGCGCTGGCAATGCCCGCCAGCGCCCGCAGGGCAAGCCATGCGAGCGGATGGTCAGTTGCACCCATCGCCGCCGTCAACAATGCGATGGCCACTAGCGAAGCACGGACGATGGCCGACGATCGCGCGCGAATCCAGATGGCGGACAGAGCACCGATGAAGTACCCGGCGTAGTTGGCCGACGCCAGCCATCCGGCCGCAGCAAGCGACAGGCCCGCGTCTTTCTGCATCATCGGCAGGATCGGAGTAAAGGCGAAACGACCGATGCCTATCGCAGCGGCCAGAGTCAGCATGCCGGTTATTGCGACCTGCAGGCCTGATGGTTGACGCACCGTACCCCGAGAGCGAAATGTGAAAGAGAACTTTGAGCTTATAACCGGGCCTCCGCGAGTAGACAAGGCACAGTCATGCGGGCCGGTCAGTCTTTGATATCACGCCGTAACCGCCCTACACTTGCGCTTGGGAGAATCCTGTATGCATGATCTGGTCATCCGCGGCGGTATCGTCATTGACGGCACAGGCGCGCCTCGCCGCGCCGAGGACGTTGCGGTCGATCGTGAAACCATCACCGAAATCGGCAAGGGGATCGGGCGCGGACGCCGCGAAATCGACGCCAGAGGAATGTTGGTCGCCCCCGGATTCGTCGACATTCACACCCACTATGACGGCCAGGCAACCTGGGACCCGTATCTGACGCCCTCATCCTGGCACGGCGTGACCACGGTCATCTTCGGCAACTGCGGCGTCGGCTTTGCCCCGGTGCGCCCAGGTACTGCACCCTACCTTATCAACCTCATGGAAGGAGTGGAAGACATCCCAGGTACGGTACTGGCCGAGGGCGTGAGTTTCGAATGGGAGTCCTTCTCGGAGTACCTCGACATTCTTGCTGCAGTTCCAAAGGTGATGGATATCGGCGCGCAGATGCCGCATGGTGTGCTGCGCTTCTACGTCATGGGCGACCGCGGCGCCGACCATGCCGAAACGCCGACCGATGCGGAAATCGCCCGCATGGGCGTGCTGCTCGAGGAAGCGCTGCACGCCGGGGCGCTCGGGCTAACCACCTCGCGTACCATCAAGCACCGCGCACGCGACGGGCGGCTCACACCGGGCCTCTCTGCGAGCGAGCCCGAACTGTTCGGCTTGGCGACGGCGATGAAACGCGCCGGCCGCGGCGTCATCGAAGTCAACTCCGATTTTGGCCCCGGCGAATTCGAGGCATTGCGTGTGGCGGCGGCAGTCGCGCAGCGGCCGCTTTCGGTGCTGCTGCTGCAGGTCAATAACGCGCCGGACCTGTGGCGCGAAACCCGCGCGCAGATCCACGAAGCGCGCAAATCCGGTCTCTCCGTGAACGGCCAGGTTGGATGCAGGCCGATCGGCGTGATGATGGGATTGGAAACGACGACGCATCCTTTTTCCACTCATCCGGCGTGGGCCGAGATGGAATTCCTATCGCCCGCCGCGCGCTTCGAGCGGCTCAAATGCGATCCGCAGTTGCGGCGCGTCCTTGTGGAGGAACTTCCCGATGACCAACACACGCGCGCCATCGGCCAGGCGTTTGCGCGCACCTACGTCCTCGATGACGCGTACGACTATGAACCGCACACATCGAACAGCCTCGCTGCCAGGGCGCAGGCGCAGAATTGCAGTCCTTGGGTGCTGGCACTCGAGTCGATGATGGCCGACGGAGGCAAGGGCCTGCTGACGCACACTTTCGAAAACTACACCGAGGGCAATCTCGAAGTGATTCGCGAAATGCTGGTGGACGAAGCCACGATCATGGGGCTGGGCGACGGCGGGGCACACGTTTGCACCATCTGCGATTCGAGTTCTCCCACTTTTCTGCTCACCCATTGGGCGCGCGACCGCAACCGCGGCCGGCAGTTGCCGTTGGAATTCCTGGTGCGCAAGCAGACTCGGGACACTGCGGCAGCCTACGGCCTGCATGACCGCGGCGTCCTTGCGCCCGGTTACCGCGCCGACCTCAACGTCATCGACTTCGAACGCTTGCGGTTGTGCAAGCCCGAAGTGGTCTATGACCTTCCTGCCGGCGGACGGCGGCTGACGCAGCGGGCACATGGCTATCGGCACACATTTGTCGCCGGAACCGAAATCCTGTGCGATGACGAGCATACCGGCGCGCTTCCGGGACGCCTGCTGCGGTAGCGTGCGTTCGCACAGCATCGACCCACACTGCCGGCACCCACGGAAACGTTTCAATCACTGCAAATAAACATGGCGGAAGAACAGGGCAACTGGGCCTTCCCCGAGGCTGCGCAGCCGAATCCCGCAGAGGTCCGCTTCGACCTCCACGCGGCGCTGGAGGCGGTGGTCATGCTGCGTGCGGAGATCCCGGAAGACGCATTCACTGCCTCGGTCCTCGGCACCGAACGCATCGGCAACGGCGTAGTGATCCAGGATGGACTGGTGCTCACCATCGGTTATCTCGTCACCGAGGCCCACGCCGTATGGCTGACAACGAACAGCGGCATAGCAGTTGCCGGATATCCGCTTGCATATGACCAGGTAACCGGGTTCGGTTTGGTGCAGCCGCTCGGCCGGCTCGAAACCCCATTGATGCAGCGCGGCTCGGCCGCTTCGTGCGCGGCCGGTGACGACGTGATCGTGATCGGCCATGGCGGGCGCGCCCACGCATTGAACGCAAAAGTGATCGCCAAGCGCGAGTTCGCCGGTTACTGGGAGTATGTGCTCGACGAAGCGCTCTACACCGCGCCGGCACACCCGCAATGGGGCGGCGCGGCGATAGTCGGCAGCGATGGAAGGCTGCTCGGCATCGGTTCTCTGGTGATCGAGGAAAGTCACGACGGCCACAAGGTCCAGGGCAACATGGCAGTGCCGATCGATCTTCTGGAACCGATACTCGAGGACTTGCTCAAATTCGGCCGCGCCAATCGTACGCCGCGCCCGTGGCTGGGAATGTATACGATGGAAACCAACGGGCAACTTGTGGTTGCCGGGGTTGCCGACCACGGCCCGGCGGCTCGCGCCGGCGTGCGCCAGCGCGACCTGGTGCTAGAGGTGGCGGGTAGCCGCGTCACGGCACTCGCCGATCTGTTTCGCAAGGTGTGGAGTCTGGGGCCCGCGGGCACCGAAATTCCGCTCACGCTGGGGCGCGGCGGCGACTTGGTGCGCGCGCGGTTGCGTTCCGCCGATCGCAACGATTTCCTCAGGAAACCGCAACTGCACTGAGCGGTCCTCACCGATAAGCCGCATTTGCTTCGAGTCCTCAGAAAACGCTCGTTCTGCCTGCTCAGCGCTTCGCCATAAACTCCCGGGCACGCGCCAGTTCAGGACGCTCGGTATCATGCTTCGCGGTCAGGGTCTGCAGTTTCGCATAGTAGTCGCGGGCGGCGCCGGAATTGCCGGCCGCTTCGGCTGCGCGAGCGGCACCGTACACGCTGCGGAAGCGATTGGCGTCGCGTTTCAGCGAGCGTTCATACTCCGCCAGCGCCTGCGCCGGCTGACCTGCCTCCATCAGCATTTCCGCCAGCAATTCGCGTGAAGGCACGATGTTTCCCGGCGTCACAGGATGCTTGTCACTCGCCTCTTCCGCTTCGGCAGCAGCACGCATCGACTGCAATGCCTCGTCATTGCGTTTCTCCGCGAACGCGATCCAGGCGTTGACCGTTTTCATCTGAAAATCTGCCTGTCCGGCCCAGTAACCGATCTTCGCGGAATTCATCGCGTCCTTGAGTACTTGCAAGCGTTGCAGGTCGCGCTGCGCGGCGTTGATGTCGCCGGTGCGCGCGGCGCCCAGTCCGCGGGCGAATACCAGGATCGCTTCCGCTTGCGGAAACTTGTTCCACGCCAGACTCGGAGGCGACAGCTCGAGCGCCGCCGCCTGCGCCCAATCACGGTGTTCCACTGCAATGCGGGACGGGATCGAGGCGAAAGCATATGCGGCAACAAAATTCTCGACGTTCACCGTGCGGATCGTGGCGACCTCTTCCGCGATCTGCTGCGCCGCCTTGTCCTGCGCCTGCTGCAATTGACCGAATACCATGTAGTCCATTGCATGCAAAGCATCGTACGCGCCGACACCCAGCGTGGTTTCGGACAACTCGGCCATCGCGGCGCGATACGAAGCGCGGTTCCCCTCCACCAATTCCTCCCACAGGCCGACCCGCGAAAAGATATGCGATGGCATGTGCAGCGCGTGCGGCACCGACGGGGCGATTCCGGCGTAGACACGCGCCGCCGGAAGGCCCTTGGTCGCCAGTTCTGCGTAGTCATAGGTGTGGATCAGGTAGTGCGGCACACCGGGATGATTGGGGTATTGCCCGAACAGCGGCTCCAGAATCCGTGCCGCCTTGAGCTGGTTGGCAAACGACTTATCGGTGGGTAGTGCCGTGGCGTCCAGCACCAGCGCGTACAGGATTTGCGCCTCGATATCCTGCGGATTGCGCCGGGCAAGCTTTTCCATCGCGTTTTCGAACGCGACGACCCGGGTTCTGTGATCGATATTTTCCCAGTCGTTCAGGAACGCGGCCAGTGCGGCGATGTAATCGCGCTCACGCTCGCTGTTAGCGCCGATTCGTTGCGCCTCCGCCGCGGCGCCCGCTGCCGCCTTCATTGCCTTGGGGTTGGCGGGCCACGCAAACGGATTGCCCATGGACATGAACGCGATGCCCCACTGCGCCATCGCACACTGCGGATCCTGTTCCAGCACCTTGGCGAAAGAATTTCTCGCAGGTTCGAACCAGAAGGAGTGGAACAACGCCATTGCGCGATTGAATTCCTTCTGTGCGGCGGCGTTGCAGGAGACAGGGAAGTTCACTTCGCCGAGTTTCTCGGGAGGTGCGCCCTGTGCCGCAGCGTCGTCCTCGTGAGCCGACGCGCCGCGCAGGCTCGCGCCAAGCAAGACAGTAAAAGCAAATGCAGTTACAAGCGCAATGATCTTCATGACCAAGTCCCTTTTGTCGAGCGTAGCCCCGTTCGGACATCGAAAGGTGCAACGCAACGCCGCAACGAGAATCCAACAAAGAACTAACGGGATTTACGAGTGCCCGATGATTCGTTGTAGGTAACGTATTGTTCGCGTTCCTTCATCCTCCATCCTTGGCTTTCTCCGTCATCAGTCATCATTTTCGTTACGGCTTGAACACGTCAACCGCAACGACCACGACCGGCTTGCCACCCTTGTTTTCCGCCCAGTGCGTGATGGTCTTACCCTCTACCCAGCTCTCGCCCTGGCTGCGTTCATGCGTGTCGCCACTTTCAAGGTGCTCGGTAAGCGTGCCCTGCACGACGTAGGCCACCGCGGGCCGACCATTGTGGCTGTGGATGCCGACCACACCGCCGGGTTCCAGCGTTACCACACGCAGGCGCAATTGACGACCCTGCACCCCGTCGACCTCCCCTCCGAGGTCGAGCGTCGTTGGCGGGCTGACTTTCATTCCCTTGCTTTCGGTCGGCGCGTTCTGACCGACCGCAACCCCCACTCCGAAGGCCAGCGCCAGACCCAGGGCAGCCGCCGTTATCGCGTACACATTCTTGTAATACATGGCGAACCTCCTTCTTGACAGTTATCGGCAAAACTCCCCGACAGCGATGAATCCTACGCCTCCACTTGCCGGCCGTCAGCCGCATACCCGTGATTCTTTTGGCTACGCACATCCCCCGATTTGAAGTACATTGCGAACGCGATCCACTTTGACGTGACGCCGATACTCATACTAAATGACCAATGCCCTCACGTTCTTCCGCGCCCTGATTGCCGATCCACGACGCGTCGCGGCCATCGCGCCATCGAGCCCGGCGCTGGCCAATGCCATTACAGCAGAAATCACGCCGCATTCCGCCCCGATCATCGAACTTGGGCCGGGTACCGGGGTGTTCACGAGAGCACTGCTTGCGCGCGGGGTTCCCGAAGAAAAGCTTGCACTGGTCGAGTATGGGCCCGACTTCGCGCGCATGCTTCAGTCCCGTTACCCGCGTGCGCGCGTTCTGCGGATGGATGCGGCGCGACTGAAGTCGGTAGAACTGTTCGGCGAACCCGTAGGCGCGGTTGTCAGCGGGCTGCCGCTGCTATCGATGCCTGCGAACGAGGTGATCGCCATCCTGGACGGCGCATTCGCGCACATGCGTACTGACGGTGCTTTCTACCAGTTCACCTATGGCCCGCGCTGCCCCGTTCGCCGCTCCATTCTCGATCGGCTCGGACTGAAGTCGGTCCGCATCGGTGGTGCGCTAGCCAACATGCCGCCGGCGTCGGTCTATCGCATCCGCAGGCGGCCACAATTTAGAACACCGGGGCCGGGAATGCCTATTCACATTCGCAGCGGCGACGGTGAGGCCATGTAGCGGGGGATGAAGTAAAGAAACGCGCCCTCGGCGGCCGCATCGCTGGTGCGGGAAGAGGTTATTTGTAGAAAACGTGTCCGCCGATGTGTGCGATGGGGTGCCGACCCCGCGCCCAACTCGGTCTGATGTAAGTGGCGTGATAGTGTAGGGCGCCGTTCAGCTGCGGCGGCTGACGCCCGAAGTAGACGGCATCGGCAACTTCCCTGGCCTCAAGCCACTGCTCGCCTTCCGGGTGCGGTACGGCGTCGAACTCTGTCCATGAGAAGGCGCCCACGTAACGCTTGCGCAGCCGGTCCCATCTTTTCTCGTAGACGACTTCGCAGACCGTTTCCGGATAACGGCGCGATACCACTCGATTCATCGTAACTTCCGCCACCGCGTATTTTCCTGCGAGGGGTTCTCCCCGGGCTTCGTAGTAAACGTTGAGCGCGAGACACGTCAGTTCCCGCTTCTCCGAACTGTTCGACTCGAGCAAAAACATGACTGCGCCCAACGTCGTGATGACCATCCCGGCAATCAGAGCGGCGATCCAGGGGGCCTTGTTTCCGGTGTACCAGAAATAACGCGCATCGTTCCACCAGCGAGAGAGCAGCGGAACGCGGCGCACGGAACGTCGCCTGTAAATGGGATTTCTCAATATTTCCTTCAGGATTGATGTCGGGCGCATTGCATTGCATCGTTGCGCGATGCACGGCAATTGTGTGTAGTTTTGATGCAAGAATCGGGCCGTTTCTACGGCTGCATTGCCGGTCAGGGGGTTTCGGGATTTTCGGAGCAAGAGGTTAGATCCCTGCTGAAGCGGCATGATTGTGGTGCGACACACGGGATCGGCAAAGTTACGCGATCCGTGGCATGGGTGAGACCGGTGCAAATTCCACTCCTGTCGCCCACGGAATCATCGAGTGCCGCACTACGCCGCTTAGCGCAAGGAACAGACCCGCGCAGTTGGTCAATGGCTCCCGATGCCGCACTGCGGGAACGCGACAAACAAAAATGGAGGAAACTGATGTGCAGGCACAGACAGATCCCAGCCTCATCGCAAGGAGGAGCGCCTCATGGACAAACCGATGGATGCATCTCACTCTCCGGGTTTGCCGCGGGTGGCCCGCGTGGGTACGCTGCAACCACTGCGCTGGCTCGCAGGCGGATGGGAGGATTTCACGGCGAACCCCGGCCCCAGCGTTGCCCACGGGTTGATTTTGGTCGTGTTGGGATGGTTGATCCTGTTGATGTGCAGCACGCAGATCGATCTGTTCGCTGCGGCTATATCCGGCTTCCTCTTGGTGGGGCCGGTTTTCGGTGCCGGATTCTATGAATTGTCGCGGCTGCGCGCTTCCGGCCAGAGTGCGACCTTTGACGCGTCGCTCGACGGTGGGCTTAGAAACTGGAAAGCGCTCGCACGCCTTGGGTTACTCCTCGCAATCCTGGCGATCGTGTGGGTACTAATCTCGAGATTGATGTTCGAGCAGGCACTTGGCGGTGCGGTGCCGTCGGTTCGCGAAAATTTCTATCACACGATCATCGACTGGGGCTATTACGATTTCTTCGCCGCTTATTTGAGTACCGGTGCAGTTTTCGCTGTGGTTGCATTCATCGTCTCGGCGGTCTCCGCGCCGATGATCTTCGATCGTGCCTCCGACGTCAGGACTGCGATACTGACCAGCATCAAAGCGGTAGGCACCAACCCTTCGGCGATGATCGTATGGGCCGCGCTGATCGCGGGACTCACCGCTATCGGCTTCGCAACTTTGCTGTTAGGACTGGCAATTGTCTTTCCTGTCCTGGGACACGCAACCTGGCATGCATACCGGGACCTGATTCGTTGAGCACGTGAAGTACCGGCTGGCCGGACGGATCGAGCAGCTCAGGTGCCGACGCGCAGAGGCAATGTGAGCTTGCGCAATAGTGCAATCACGCTGTGAGCGGTGATGCGGCCGGTCCTGGGGTTCTCCGAAGGAATGTTCTCGATGGTCATGCTTAAACTCGCCGAGTCCGATTCCACTTCGATACGGTGAGTATTGCGCGTAGCGCTCGGGTCGGCCCATACTTCCACCAGTGTCCTGTCTGCGCCAATTCCTGCCAGCGATAGCGCCGCGGCCACATTGAGATTCGCAGGGAAGCCACTCGCCGCCTCTCGTGCAGTACCCGAAAATATCTTCAGCGGTTCGCGAAGATCGTCGAGGCTGATACCGTGTTCCACGATAAAGGGTGCGCCAGCAAGGCTTTTCAGCGGCTTGCGAGTCACCATGCGAACCGATTGGATCTTGCCCTCGGCCGCTGCCAGCACCGCGTCGAGTCCGATCAGCGCGCCGGTGGGTACAAGAATCTGCGCATCGTATTGCTCGGCGATCTGCACAAGTTGCGGATTGGAGAGCAGCGCCCCGACCGACAACACGACCAGCTTCTTTCCTTCCCTCAATACAGGTTCGGCGATCGGGACGAGCAAGCGCGCCGGCGCGCACTCCACCACGATGTCTGCGTGACCGGCGAGCGCATCCAGGGCGACCACCGCCGGACGGCGCGAAAGCGTCTCGAGAAACGCGCCGGCACCGGCGGGATCCCGTACCGCGACTGCGCTCAGCGACAGACCGGATATCCCCCCATCGAGCTTTCGCGCGACTGCCCTGCCGATCGTACCGAGCCCGGCGATCGCTACACGCTGCACCACTCGACTGGCACACATTCTTTGCTCCAGAATCCTTCTGGTAGTTCGGTCCGGATTTACCGGATACGCCTGATGACAGACAATACCGGAGGAAGTAGCGGATGGGAAAGCTCGCCTTCAAAATCAATCTGCGTCGTCGGGCCACCAGTAGAACTGCGCAACGGGACCATACGGAGGCGCGATGAATGATCTGATACATTTTTCCGATGGCGGGTACGCGTTCCTGAAGGGCGGCTTCCCTTACTCTCAGGGCGTAACGGCATTGCCGGGTTTTGCAATCGAGCGGGTGCGTTTCGCGCAACCGGTGCCCGTCGCACCCGGGTTCGCGGCGATAGAGGCACATCTCTCGGCGCTCGGCCGGACGCGCACCGCGCTGTGCGCCGCCGAGTTGCGTTCCCCGGCACCTCTCTCCATGTCCGGGTTCAAGAACTTCAATGAAAGCTATGTCGAAGTACTGAAACGCTGGAAGCTCTTCCACGATGGGCTCAATCCGGTCGCGCGCTCCAATGTTGCGCCGCAAATCGCTCCGCCCTCCGAACCCTGCTTCTACGCGTTCTGTTACACGGTTTCCGCGAAGAACGCCGGCACGAGTTTCGTCGTCGCCGGCAGCGGCGAGTGGCCGGAAGGAGGAAAGTTTCCCGGAGACATCGTCGCGCGCGGCGACCTCTCGCCTGCGGCGCTTCAGGAAAAAGCGCGTTTCGTGCTTGGAAAAATGCAAGACCGTCTTGCCGGCCTGGGCGCAACGTGGCGTGAAGCCACCGCGATTCAGGTATACACGGTGCACGATATTCATTCGATCGTCCCGGGGGAAATTCTCCCCCGGACCGGCAACGGCGGAGGCCTCACCTGGCACTACTGCCGCCCGCCGATCGAGGAACTCGAATTCGAAATGGACGTCCGAAAGGTAGCGGCGGAACGGGTGATCACAATAGGTTGATCAGCCCGCGGCGGTCGCGGGCCTTGCACGGCGTCTGTTCCAGGCTTCGGCTGCAGCCCCGAGGATGCCTTTCGGCATGAAGACAATGAACAACACCAGCATCAAGCCGTAGAGAGTGGTGTCCAGGCCGTGGATATCGTGGCCAAGGGCGAGCCGCAATACTTCGGCAAGCAACAGCGTGAACACTGCGCCGACCGTCGGTCCAAGCCGCACGAACATCCCGCCGGCAATCGCACCGAATACCATCTGCAGGCTTACCCCGATTCCCGAAACCGTTTCCGGGTTTACGTAGATCTGGTACTGCGCATATATTGCTCCGCCCAGGCAGGTCATCAGAGCCGATACCATCGTCACGCCGAGTTTGAGCCGCGTGACGTTGATGCCGATCGATGCGGCGGCGTCTTCCTCCTGGCTGATCGCTTCCAGCGCGAGGCGTGCCATCGAACGATCCACCCGTGTCCACACCCACAGTCCAAACAGCCAGAAGCCGAGGACTATGTAGAACCACACCAGCTTTGAGGAGAACTGCAGCGCCGTTATCGACCAGGAGGTGTCCGCGAGCGCGGTATTGGGCGTGGCGCCAAGCGAGCCGCCAGTCTGGTCCCGCAGCGCCACGATGACCATGCGCACGATCTCCCCGAGAGCGAGGGTCACCAATGCAAAATAGTGGCCGACGATCTTCAGGCGGAAACACGGGTAGCCGATCAGGAACGCGACCAGTGCCGCAGCCAACAGCAATACCGGCAGCGACAGCCAAGGCGAAAGTCCGAATAAGTTCCATGCCATCACCACCCCATACGCGCCAATGGCGAGAAAGGCGCCGTGGCCAAGGCTGGTCATTCCCAGTCGTCCCATCAGCGCCCAGCTGGTATATACGAACGCCCACATGAGGCACATGATCATCAGGTGCAGCGGGTAGTTGCCCATTCCCGCAAGCGGCGCTGCCGCCAACAGTGCGACACCGATCCAGGGGAAGGCCCGCGTCATGATTTGCCTCCCAGCAGGCCCTGCGGCCGCCAGAACATGAACGCGATGAAGAACAGGAAAGCCAGCACATATCCCCATTCGAGATGGAAGAAGTACCCGCCCACCGAGATGAATTGCGCGAATATGAACGCCGCAAGGAAGCCACCAATCATGTTGCCCAGCCCGCCGAGCACGCAAACCAGGAAAGCGATCGGCCCGAATGACACCCCGATTGCCGGGTGGATGTCGTATTGCAGCACCAACAAGCAGGCGGCCACTCCGGCAAGCGCACCGCCGAGCGCGGATGTGATCAGGAAGATGCGGGTCGGGTTGACGCCCATCAGCGGCATGATCGTACGGTCCTGCGAAATGGCGCGGATCGCGGTGCCGAGGTATGTGCGCTTGAGGAACAGATAGACGGCGATCATGCTGACGAGCGCGATCAAAAACGCGGTCAGGCGCGCGAGGCTCAGGAACATCCCACCGAGTTCGAATGTCGGCAGTTTCACGCCGATGTTCCTGAACTCGACACCGAAGAGCAGCGTGGCCACGCCCTGCAGGAAAAACAGCACACCGCCGGTCACCAGCAGCTGGTTGATTGGCTCGGCTCCCAGCACCGGACGAATCACGAATTGGTGCAACGCTACGCCCAGCGCCGACACCACCACCACACATGCCGGGAAGGCGAGCCACAACGGCCAACCATAGTCGACGTGCAGGTAGAAAGCCGTGTACATGCCGATCATGATCAGCTCGGCGTAACAGATCCACACTACGTCGATGACGCCGAAAATCAGATTCAGGCCCAGCGCCAGCAACGCCAGGATGCCGCCGAGCAGTACGCCATTGACGACGGCTTCCAGCAGAAAAATGTCGAATATTTCCATCTCCTAGACTCCGAGGTAAGCCTTTCTGATGGCGCCGGTGTCGAGCAGCTCCGCTGCCGCGCCCGCGGCGCGGATACGCCCCGTCTCCAGTAGATAGCCGCGGCTCGCGACCTTGAGCACCTGACGAATGTTCTGCTCGACGATCAGGACGGTATAGCCCTCGGTGCTCATCCGCCGAACTGTTTCGAAGATCGACTGCACGACCACTGGCGCTAGGCCCGCGGAGGGTTCGTCCAGCAACAACAATTTGGGCCCGGACATGAGTGCACGGCCGATCGCGCACATCTGCTGCTCGCCGCCGGATAGCGTGCCAGCCGCCTGACGGCGTCGCTCTTCCATTCGCGGAAACAGCTTGTACACGCGCGCGAGCCGCTCTTCGAAGTGCTCCCGCGCTTGCGGCACGAACGCTCCCATTCGCATGTTCTCCTCGACCGTGAGCTTTGGAAACAGCCGCCGGTTCTCCGGCACGTGCGCGATCCCATGGCTGACCACCTCGTGGGAGGCCACGTCGTTCAACTGCCGGCCTTCCATCGTTATCTCGCCCGCCGTGGCGTCGATCAACCGCGATACGACTCTGAGCAGAGTCGTCTTGCCGGCACCGTTGGGCCCGATTACCGCGACGGTTTCACCCGCCCTGACTTCAAGGCTCACGTCGAACAGCGCCTGGAAGCCGGCGTAGCCCGCTGAGATGTTGCGCAACTTGAGCATCAGATGCCCCTCGCCGCCACGGTCGCCTGCACGTCGCCAGCGTCGGTGCCCAGATACACCTCGATTACCCTCGGATCGTGCGCCACCAACTCGGGTTTTCCTTGCGCGATCACTTCGCCGTGGTCCAGCACCACGCAGCGGTCCACCACCCGCATCAATGCGCCCATGATGTGCTCGACCCAGACGATGGTGATGCCGCGCTGGTTACGGATCTCCGCAAGCAGGTCGGCAGCCTGATTCATTTCCTGCTCGTCGAGGCCGCCGAGTGATTCGTCTGCAAGAAGCAACTTTGGCTTGGTGGCCAGGGCGCGCGCGAGTTCCAGTTTTTTCAATCCTGCGGCGCCCAAACCTTCGACGCGCGCGCCGGATTCAGCGCGCAAGCGCACCAGGTCGAGGACCTCTCTTGCCTGGGAAAATGCTTGTTCGCGCGTCGGGCGGTCCGCCCGCCCGTAACAGGCGGCGAGCACGACATTTTCGATAATCGACAGCCGGCGGAAGGGGCGCGGAATCTGGAAGGTCCGTGCGATTCCGGCGTGAGCGACACGGTGAGCCGGCCAACCACCGATTTCGTGGCCAAGAAAGCGGATCGATCCCACAGTCGGTGCAAGCGCACCGGCAATGAGATTGAACGTGGTGCTCTTGCCCGAGCCATTCGGGCCGATCAATCCCAGGATCTCGCCCTCCTTCACGTCGAAGGAAACGCTGTTGACGGCCGTGAAGCCGCCAAAGACCTTGGTCAATCCGCTGACCGCTAACATCTCCCCCCTTTGAAGGTCCGTGACTATCGTGACTGTCGTGACGGTCGCAAGAAGACCAGGCGTAACCTCCGGTTACAGCGGTTGCTGGTGCTGGTGGCCCTGATTGTCGGCAACGCTTAACTCGGCACGAACCTGTTGCTCGCCATAGCGACTGTCACGATAGTCACGACAGTCACGGAATCACCGTCACGGCCTCACTGATTCGAATAGCCGTGAGGCCTCGGCCAAGGCAGCACCGGTTCGGCGGTGCGCAGATTCGCCGGCCAGACGACCTCGCTCTTGCCGTTGATGTATTGCACCACCACCGGCGAGGAGCGCTCGTTCTGGCCGGACATTTCGTGGCCCGGTCGATGGAACTTCACGCCATAGCCCTGGATCGTGCCGCCGTCGGGAATGTCGGTGTCCAGCGCGGCCTTGCGCAAGGCGTCCGGATCGATCCCGCCATACTTCTTGATCGCACGCGGCAGCACGTCGGTAAGTAAGATCCACGTCTGGTTGAAACCCATCGAGACGTGTGGCGGCACTTCGTCGGCATGGGTCTCCGCCTTGTAACGCTTGACCATCTCCCGGATCAACGTGTCCAGCCCCGGGGCAAGGCGCTTGGCGTCGAGCAGTTGCGCGGCGACCGGGTCCACGCTGGCGATGTACTCGGAGTCTTTACCCAGCCCCTCGCGCAGCTTGTCGAATTGACTGTAGCCGGCTCCGTGTCCGATCAGAGCCGCCCACTTCAGGCCTTGCTCGCGCGCCTGGCGCCAGAACAGCGTGATGTCCGGGTTATAGCCGGAGTGCAGGATGACGTCGGGCCGCGCACGGCGCAGCTTGGTAACCAGGCTCGACAAATCCGGTGCCGTTGCGGTGTATCCCTCCTTCAGTACGATCTGCATGCCGAATTTCTTGCACGTCTCCTCGTTTGCGGTGGCAACGCCAGAACCGTAGGGGCCGTCTTCGTAGATAATTGCAATCTTCAGGTCCTTCGGGTCCTTTTTGAACCGGGTCTTGGCTGTTTCATTCAACAGGCTGCACGAGGCAGCGCCGAACTGGTCGGTGTGCACCTGCGGGCGAAATACGTATTGCAGGTTCTTGCCCTTGAATACGCTCGATGCAGTGCAGACGTTGGCCCACATGAACTTCTTGGCCGCATCCACTTTTTGCGCCATCGGCACGCAGTGTGCACTGGAGTAGACGCCCAAAATGAGACTTACTTTCTCCTGGTCGAGCAGTCGAATCGCCTCGTTGATCGCGACCTCGGCCTTGGACTGAGCGTCCGCGTAGGTGGCTTTTATCGTGTAGCCCTCGACTCCGCCGCGTTCGTTGATCATATCAATCGCGATCTTGGTGCCGATCGCTGCGGCCTGAGAACCGCCGGCGGCGAACGGTCCGGTATAGTCGTAGATGACGCCGATCTTGACTTCTTTCGCTCCGGCCGGAGCCGCCGCGAACATCCCTATGCCCGCGACTGCGAGTGTCGTCATCAGCACGCAATTGCGAATGTTTCGCCTGCGCATGGTTGTGTCCTCCATCCCGATCGCACCGCTTGCTCTTGTCGGCGGTTCGCAAGGATGCGGCCGCCGTCTCTAATAAAGGCGTACGGCCAAAGATTTGCCGCACACCGCCGATAATGCCCGTCATCGGCACTCGACTCAAGCACAAGCCTGACAAGCAGTCATTGCATCGCAAAAACCGCGCGCCGGATGGGCGACGTTCAGGAAGGATCCGGTTCTTGCTGCCGTCTGAGCAGCCAGAATGCGATCGCGATGGTCAGAAAGTTCCAGAGGATGCCGTTGACGAACGCGGCGTCGTACGAGCCGGTCCAGTCGAAGATCGCCCCCGACACCCAGCCGCCCAGAGCCATGCCGAACAGCGAGGCCATCATCACGGTGCCAACGCGCGCCCCAGCCTCGTTCGGGGGGAAGTGCTCGCGCACGATGATTGCGTAGGACGGTACGATACCTCCTTGGAACAAGCCGAACAGCGCCGAGATCAAGTAAAGCGAAACCAATCCGTCGAACGGCAGGAACAGAAGCAGCGCGAGCGCCTGCAGGCTCGAGCCCAGCAGCAGCGTACGCAGCCCGCCGATGCGGTCGCAAATCCAGCCGAAGGCGAGGCGGCTCACGATTCCGCAGCCCAGCATGAGCGACAGCATCTGGGTACCGCGCGCAGCACCGTATCCCAGGTCACCGCAATAAGCTACGAGGTGAACCTGCGGCATCGACATCGCCACGCAACAACTAAGCGGCGCAACGACCAGCAGCGCTTGCAACGTACCCGGTGAAAGCCTCAACGGACGTGGCGCCCACGAGGTCACCGGTGCGCCTGCCGCCATCGGTCCAGCCGCGGACGCCCTTCTTTTCAGGAGCAGCGCCAGCGGCAACATGGTTGCCACGCAGAACACACCGATGCCAACGTAGGTCTGACGCCAGCCGACACTGTCGATGTAATGCTGAACGATCGGTGGCCAGACCGTTCCCGCCAGGTAGTTACCGCTGGCGAAGATTGCTACCGCGATGCCGCGGCGGCGGGTGAACCAAAGTGAAGTGTCGGCGAGCAACGGCGCGAACGTCGCGGAACTCCCCACACCGATCAACAGGCCTTGCACCAGCGTGAACTGCCAGAGGCTGCTGGCCGAGCCCGCAAGGACGTAGCCCAGCGCCAGCGCGATCGTGCCGGCCATGACCGGGACCATGATCCCGAAGCGGTCAGAAAGTCGGCCCATAAGTATGCCGCTCAGCCCGTAACCGATCATGGTCAGTGTGTAAGGCAACGACGCATCGGCGCGTGCGACGCCGAATTCCGCCTGGACCGGCGGCAGCGCCACGACGACCGACCACATGCCGACGCCGCCAATAGTGGACAGCAGCAACGCCATCACCAGGCGGGTCCAGGCGTATGCGGACTCGGTCTCGCCACCGGGCACCACACTATGGTTCTTGTTCGTACCGGCTGCCGGCCGGTCGGTGCCTGATTGCGTCATCAGTTCGCCGCTATGCGGCCTCCTCTGCCGGCCGCGATTGTGCCACGACCGTCCATTGGAGTCGCGGCAGTAAACGACGTTGCATCCGGGATTCGATTCGTAGAAGCTGGCCACCCCGTTGTCGCGCGTAGCCGCGGCGTGGAATTCGTTCATTCGCGCATCGCGATGCGCTTGTCTAGGTCCGCCTCGGTAGTCTTGGGAAGTGGTGCAAGGTGATTCGTAGCTCGTGGCTCGTGGCTCGTAAAGTCCAGCTTCTGCTTCTGCACGTCATCGTCACGTGTCGCTTGTCACGGCCTTATAGCCTCACTCCACCTCGGCCTTGTTCAGGCGTCCGACGACCGCATCCATCTCGACAGTCGCCTTGTGGCCGCTGGGCAGGATCATCTGGTACGTGTAGTAAGGTCTCCCGGTGAAACTGACCGCCAAATTCATACCCAGAATCCTGGCCGGACCGACGAAGATCACCGGCGACGCCTCGCGCGCCTTCGGTTCTGGCAATGTGGCACGCTCAAACATGTTGTAGTTGTAAAGCCCGGTCTTGCCTTTGAACTCGAATTTCGCCGGCTTGGCCGGATCGCAGGTTGTTTCTCCCATCTTGCCGTCCTTCTCCAGTACGGTGATTGCGTATGGAGGTTGGGCGCCGCCCCCGGCCTGACGCCAGGCGGTAACGATTCCCGGATGCTCGTTGATCACGGCCGCGATGCAGATGTCGAGTGGCCCGCCGGGCTCTGTGGTTTCAGCCGCTAGTGCGTGTGATTGTGCGGCCACGCAAAGAAAAATAACGCTGACAGTCTTGAAGGCGCGCATGTTTTTCTCCAAGGGTTGATCGAAGTTGCTCCGTCATTCCTATTATCCACCGACGCACGCCTTCCTGCTTTTCGGGCCGCTGAGACTGGTTTGCCGCCCCGGTACGATTAGTGCATCGGTTGTATCATCGAATCAATTGCGGTACGCGGCATCGTTATACGCTGCAGGTTAGCGCTGGCGCGCGTGTCGCAGCACGCGTCATTTTATGTGGAGGGTTTATGCATTATCGTCTTCTCGGCCGTTCGGGCCTGCTGGTCTCGGAGATCTGCCTCGGCACCATGACCTATGGCGGCAAGGGGCGATGGCAGCCCATCGGACAACTCGGCCTCGCCGAAGTGGAAGCGCAGGTCAAAGCGGCGTTTGATTCCGGCGTCAATTTCATCGACACCGCCGATGTGTACTCGGAAGGAGATGCCGAGGTACTGCTCGGCCAGGCGCTGAAAAAACTCAAACTGCCGCGAGAAGAGTTGATCATTGCAACCAAGGTTCGGATCCGCATGGGCCCGGGGCCGAACCAGGTGGGGCTGTCGCGCGGCCACATCATGGACGCGGTGGATGCGAGCCTGCGCCGGCTGCAATTGGATCACATCGACCTCTATCAGATCCACGGTCAGGACCTGGCGACGCCGCTGGAGGAAACGCTGCGCGCGCTGGAAGACCTGGTACGTTCAGGCAAGGTACGCTATCTGGGGCTGAGCAACTATGCCGCGTGGCAGATCATGAAAGGGGTCGCAATCTCCGAAAAGCGCGGGTGGAACCGTTTCGAAAGCATTCAGGTCCACTACTCGCTCGCCGGCCGCGACATAGAACGCGAGATCGTTCCGGTGGCGCTCGACCAGGCGCTGGGTATCCTCGTATGGAGTCCGCTGGCAGGCGGGCTGCTGTCGGGAAAATTCAATGAGAAAGAAAAAGGTCCGGAGGGTGCGCGGCGCACCAACTTCGATTTTCCACCGGTGGATCGGGCACGCGCGTTCCGGTGCGTGGACGCGATGCGGCCGATCGCCCAGGAGCAGGGTGTCTCGATCGCACGAGTTGCCCTGGCGTGGCTGCTGCATCAGCCGGGAGTCGCAAGCGTGATCGTCGGCGCCAAGACCAACGAACAGCTCGCCGACAATGTTAGCGCCACAGACTTGCGCCTGTCCGAGTCGGACCTGCAAATCCTGAACAACGTCAGCAAACTGCCGCCCGAGTATCCGGGCTGGATGTTCGAGCGACAGAATCGCGATCGGCTTCCCGGCGGGGCGATTACCTGACAATCTGCGACTGTGCCGTTCCTGCAGAATCTCGGTGATCCACCACCTGACTGCCCCGGACCGGAAGCCGGGCAAGCTGCTATAGTCCGTTGGTTCGCGTACTTTCAGAAGAGCGAGCACAAGAAATAAAAGGCTGCGGCGGACTGATCAGGGGGAGTACGGTGACAAAGTTCCAGTGCAGAGCCGTCCTGGGGATTGTTGGGGCGATCACTGCCGCACTGTCAGTTTGTGCGCTTCTGACCAGCGCCTACGCACAGAGCAAACAGCCGATCCGCATCGGTCTCTCGATTTCGCAAACCGGCCCGTTGAGCAGCGCTGGAAAATCCGGATTGGTCGCGCTGGAAATCTGGCGCGACGATGTCAACGCCGGCGGCGGGTTGCTCGGGCGCCCGGTGGAATTGGTTGTTTACGACGACCAAAGCAATCCGTCAATGACGCCGGGCATCTATACCAAACTGCTGGACGTGGACAAGGTCGACCTCCTGGTCGCTCCCTACGCGACCAACCCGACCGCCCCGATCATGCCGCTGGTGAAGCAGCGCGACCGGTTGCTGATCGGCAACTTCGCGCTCGACGTGAATGCGCATATCCGGCACGACAAGTACTTCAACAACCAGCCATGGGCGTCGGCCAAGGATTCGGCCGCTCCCTACCTTGGCCTGTGCCGCAAACTCGGAGCGAAGACCATCGCCATCCTCGCGGCCGACGCCGAGTTCGCGCAAAACCTCGCCGGCGGCATTCGTGCAGGGCTGAAGGACTACGGCCTGCAGCCAGTCTACGACCAGAACTACCCGCCGAACACGGTTGAATTTTCGTCCGTGATCCGCGCCATTCGCGCGAAAAAACCTGATGCAGTGTTCGTCGCCTCGTATCCGTCCGATTCCACTGCGATCATCCGTTCGGTGAACGAGATCGGCATCGGCGACAACGTCATGCTGCTCGGCGGCGGCATGGTCGGCCTGCAATACGCCTCCATCATGGAATCCCTTGGTTCCATGCTGAATGGCGTGGTGAACTACAACACCTGGGCGCCGGAGAAGACGATGGACTTCCCGGGGATTCGCGGCTTCCTGACCCGTTACCAGGCGCGAGCAAAACAGGCGAACGTGGATCCGCTCGGCTTCTATCTACCACCGTTCGACTATGCGATCGGCCAGATCCTGGCGCAGGCGGTGACCGCGACCGGAAGTCTGGATCATAAAGTCCTCGCAAATTACCTCAGAGAGCACGAAATAAAAACGATCGTCGGCAGCATTCGGTATGGTCCGACCGGAGAATGGGCGAACCCGCGCATCGTATACGTCCAGTTTCGAGGGATCGCGGACAAGAACCTCGAGCAATTCCGCGGCGCTGGCAAACAGGTAATCGTCGCGCCGGATGTCTTCAAGACCGGAGAAGTGATCCCCTTCAGTCAGGCGCGCAACTAGCCTGCGAGCCGGCCGAACGTCACCCTAGACAGGACCCAGTGATGCCGTTCGAGCTTCTTGGCGAAGCCATCATCGCCGGCGTGCTGCTCGGCTGCTTCTATGCCGCCGTGAGCGTGGGCCTTTCGGTTGCGTTCGGACTTCTCGACGTGCCGCAGATTGCACATCCGGCCTTTCTGGTGCTGGGTGCATACGGCGCATACTTTCTGGGCAGCTTCGGCCTGGATCCTTTGGTCGCCGGAGTCCTTCTTACGCCGGTCTTTTTCCTGGCCGGTCTGGCCGTTTACCGCTTCTACCACGCCGCCTTCGAAAGCCGCGGCACCGACGCGGGCCTGCGTGGGCTTGCTCTCTTTTTCGGCGTCGCGTTCATCGTGGAGGTGGTGCTGATCCTGTCCTTCGGCGTGGATCAGCGCATGGTAGAGGCCGTTTACATAGGCAAGAGCGTCGCACTGGGCGAGATGCGAATGCCCATGCGGATGCTGGTTGCCTTCGGCGTGGCGCTGGTACTGATCGCCGGGCTCTCGTTGTATCTGTCCGGGACGTTCACCGGCCGAGCGATCAAGGCTGTGGCACAAGACCAGATTGCGTTGGCACTGATGGGCGCCGACCCGGTGCGCATCAAGCAATGGGCATTCGGCATCGCCACCGGAACTTGTGCGCTCGCCGGCGCCCTGCTGATCATCGTCGCTCCGGTCGAGCCCGGGTTGGGGCGTCTTTATATCGGCAGGACTTTTTGCGTTGCCGTGCTCGCAGGGCTGGGAAGCATGCCGGGCACTCTCGTCGCAGGCATCATCCTCGGCATCGCCGAGAGCGTCGTGCTCACCTCGCTCGGTGCATCCTGGGCGCCCGCAGTGGCCTTCGGGCTCCTTCTACTCGTGCTGGCCGTGCGGCCAGCCGGGCTATTCGGGCAACGCTGATGGTCGAACGACCTGCCCATTGCGCCGTGAAGGGCTGGAACCGTTTCGTGGTCGGAGCAATCGCGATGCTGGTCGTCGCCGTGCTCCTGACGCGTGTCGTAGGCAATGAGTACTTTTTCTTCGCTGGCTACGTGGTACTGCAATTCATTGTGCTCGCAACTGCCTGGAACATCCTCGGGGGCTACGCCGGTTACGTGAACTTCGGCTCGGGCGCATTCTTCGCCGCGGGCGCCTATACCGCCGTGGCCCTCATCAAGGCTTTCGCGGCGCCGTTGCTCGTTCAACTCGTCGTCGCAGCGATGGTGACAGGCCTGATGGGTTTCGCGATCGGCGCGATGACTTTGCGCCTTCGCGGAATCTTCTTCTCGATTGCCACGGTCGCAATCGCCGTGATCTGCGAAACGATCGTGCTCAACTGGGACTTCGTCGGCGGCGCCCGGGGCGCCACGGTACTACAGCCGCCTGCGCCCGCTTTTTTCGTGTCCTACGCCCGGCTGCTTTTCGTGATCATGACACTGCTCGCCATCCTCGCCGTCGTGCTGGCGCGGTACATCGAGATTTCTCGGATAGGCCGCGGATTGCGCGCGATCCGCGATAGCGAGGAAGCGGCCGAATCCGTCGGAGTTCCGACCTTGAAACTGAAACTCTTCGCCGCGACAGTTTCCGGCGCGCTGATGGGAATCGCAGGCGCACCGTTTCCTCTCTACATGAACTTCATCGAGCCCAATTCCGCATTCAGCCTCAACTATGCAGTCTCTGCTCTGGCCATGCCCATCATCGGCGGCACGGCGAGTTGGGCCGGACCGGTGATCGGCGCAGTATTGCTGGGTTCCGTGCAGCAGATCGTTACCGTGACAATGTCCTCGGAACTTAACGTTCTTGTCCTGGGGCTGTTGTTGGTCGCGTTCGTCGTAGCGGCGCCCGAGGGCATCCTGGGGCTCGCGCGCAGACTTTCCGGGAAGGCAGGTGCCAGGTGACCGGGGATTTGCTCGAAGTCGACGCAGTCACCAAGCGTTTCGGCGGATATGTCGCGCTCTCGGAAGTGAGTCTGAGCGTGCGGTCGGGCGAGCGGCTCGGCATCATCGGGCCCAACGGCTCCGGCAAGACTACGCTCCTCAACTGCATCTGCGGATCGCTGCACAGCGACGGAGGATCGATCGGATTCGACGGCGTCGACGTTACCCGCTTTGCCGCCTACAGGCGCGCGCGCATGGGCATCGCGCGCAGTTTCCAGGTCCCGCGCCCGTTTTCGAGCATGACGCTGGCCGAGAACGTCGCGGTACCGCTGGAATACGTCACGCACCGGCAATCCCTGCACGGCGCAGATGTTTCCGCCGAAGCTCGGTCCATCCTCGCGCAGATGGGTTTGGCTGACAAAGCCGATGCGCAGACCGGCAGCCTGACTCAGGTGGATTTGCGCAAGCTGGAATTGGCTCGCACGATGGCGGTCCGCCCGCGCCTGTTGGTCCTGGACGAAGTAATGGCCGGGCTATCCTCCGTCGAAGTCGATGAAATGCTCGAAATCATTCTCGGCCTGAGCCGTCAGGGCGTCACCATCATGATGATCGAGCACATCATGCGTGCGATCATGCGTTTCTCCGAACGTGTGGTATGCATGGATGCAGGGCGCGTCATGGCCGACGGGCCGCCGGATCATATCGTGCAGGACCCCGATGTACAGAGGATCTACCTCGGTGTTTAGATTAGCGATCGATTCTCTCGAGGCGGGATATGGGGCCGTGAGGGCGCTGCACGGCGTGTCGCTCGAGGTCAGACAGGGCGAGACCGTGGCCTTGCTTGGAACCAACGGCAACGGCAAAAGCACGTTGATGAAATGCATCATGGGATTGCTCAAACCCTCCCGCGGCACGATCGTTCTGGAAACGGACGGCGAGCGAGTCGAGCTGACCGGAAGAAACCCCCATGAGATCGTCGCGCTGGGCGTGGTGATGGTTCCGGAGGGTCGCCGTCTTTTCCCCAAGCTCAGCGTCAGAGAAAATCTTCTGCTCGGTGCATTCCGGCGCGGGGCACGAGGCGCCATCGAGCAGAATCTTGCGCTCTGCCACGAAGCCTTCCCCGTTCTGCAGGAACGATCCTCGCAAGTGGCGGGGAACCTGAGCGGCGGCCAGCAGCAGATGCTCGCGATTGCGCGTGCAATCATGTCGGCGCCGAGGCTCCTTCTGGTCGACGAACCTTCGGTGGGCCTGTCGCCGGTTCTGGTGAAACAGATGATCGACATGATCGCGGCGCTCAAGCAGCGCTTCGGCCTGACGGTGTTGATGGCCGAGCAGAATTTCCATCAGGCCAGCCGTATTGCGGACCGGGGTTACATCATCGTTCATGGTGAAATCGCCTTCCAAGGCAGGAACCTGAGCGAACTGCAGGGCAGCGAACTGGTGAAAAGCTACTATCTGGGGTCATGACTTGAAGTGGCCACGGACGAACACGGGAGAGCGACGATGGCATCACTGCCGCGCGTAGGTTGGATCGGTGCCGGACGTATGGGCGTGCCGATGGCCGGTTTCATTTTGAAAGCCGGTTATGTGCTGAGTGTTTTTTCGCCCACCCCGGCAAGCCGGCAGAAACTTGTTGCGCTCGGGGCCCGGGAGACCGTGAGCGCGGCGCAATGCGCACGCGCCGCGGAAGTCATATTCGCCGCCGTCCCCGACGACGCCGCGTTGCGTGAAGTAGCGCTCGGACCGCACGGTGTGCTGGCCAACGCCGGGACTGGCGCGATCTTCGCGGACACCAGCACCGTTTCGCCGGAAATTTCCGCCGAGATCGATCGCGAAGCGGCGGCGCGCGGCGTGGCCTACCTGCGCATGCCCATTTCAGGCAACGCCACGTCTGCCCGAAGCGGAGACATCACGGTACTCGTGTCGGGACCTGAGGCGGCGTGGCGCAGCGTGAAACCCATCGTCGAGACATTCAGCAGGGCGCAAGTGTACTTGGGTGCCGGGGAGCAGGCGCGCTATATGAAGCTCGTGGTCAACGCGGTGGTCGTCAGCACTGCACAGGCAATGGCGGAAGCGTTGACGCTGGGTCGCAAGGCCGGACTCGAATGGAACCTCATGCTCGACACCATCGCGAACAGCACCATCGCCTCTCCCTGGCTCAAGGCGAAGATCGCGCTGCTGAAGCCGCGGGACTTCACGCCGACGATGACCCCGAGGCTGATCCTGAAGGATATCGATTTGATGCTCGCCGCCGCGCGCGTCAACGATGTGACCATGCCCTTGACGTCGCTGACGCGCGAGCTTTGGCAGGATCTGGTGAGCGAGGGTTATGGTGACCAAGATTACATGGCGGCAGTGAAGCTGGCCGAGAAACGCTCCGGCGTGGTCACCGATAGCGAAGATTGAATCGGGGAAAGAAGAATCATGGCAACTGACGCAGGCATCCATCGCGGACGAGTCATCGTCATAGGCGGCTCGCTTGTCGGGCTGATCGCGGGCAATTTGTTTCACCGGATGGGTTGGGATGTCCATGTTTTCGAACGCGTGAGCGGCAATGTCGAAGGCCGCGGCGCAGGGATCACCATCCTTCCCGGGCTTGTCGATGGATTTCGCGCAGCAGGTGCCGATGTATCCGAGCAATCCCTGGGCGTCGAGCTACCGGCGCGCATCGCGCTGGACAAGGCGGGGAGGGTCGTCGCCGAGCGTCCCTTCCGGCAGGTGATGACATCGTGGAAGCGTCTGTACGATGCGCTGAAGAATATATTCCCGGACGAGCACTATCACGCAGGCATGACGCTCGAGCACGTCGAGCAGAACGACGCCAACGTGACTGCGTGTTTTGTCGGCGGCGAACGCGTCGAGGCCGACCTTCTCATCGGTGCCGACGGATTGCGCTCCACGGTGCGCAGTCAGTTCCTGCCCCAGCTTAAGCCGTTCTACGCCGGCTACATTGCCTGGCGCTGCCTGGTGGACGAAGGCGAGCTCTCTGCGCCGACTCACGCAGCATTGTTCAATCGCTACACGGTCTGCGTCGCGCCCGGACAACAGGGCGTCGGCTATGCAGTGCCCGGACCGGGCCACAACGTCGAGCCAGGGCACAGGCAATTCAACGTCGTCTGGTATTACCCGGTGCCCGAAAGCCGTCTGCGTTCGCTCATGACCGACGATACCGGCCGTTACCATCCAAACGGGATTCCGCCGGCTTTGATCCGCTCCCGGTTGCGGCAAGAGATGGTGGAGAAAGCACAACTGGTGTTAGCGCCGCAGTTCGCGGAAGCCGTCGGGCGCGCGAAGCTGCATTTCTTCCAACCGATCGTCGATCTCGAGCTGTCGCGCCTGGTTTTCGGGCGCGTGGTCATCATCGGCGACGCGGCATTTACTGCCCGGCCGCATGTCGCGATGGGCGTACCCAAGGGTGCCGGTGATGCGGTCGCGCTGGTGGACGCCATCAGGCTGGGCGGCCACGACCCTTTTGCCGGTCTCGAGCGTTTCGAAGCCCGGCGCCTGCATATGGGCCGCGCCATTGTTGCACGCGGCCGATACCTCGGATCCTACATGGAAGCCCAGTTGAAATCGGACGTAGAGCGCCGCGGTGCGGAAGTAATGCGCGTGCCCGAGCGCGTGATGATGGAGACGGCGGCGCCGATGGACTTTGGCTAGGCCGCTTGCTCAGTCCTGCAGAAAGCAGCACAAGAAGGGCGTCGCGAGACGGCCGTTTTCTTTCTGGGTTGTATGCCAATGAATGCTGTCACGACGCCCGATGTACCAGGAGAGTTCAATCGTGGCTTCCTCCGGCCTTCGCAGCGAACACACGTGGTAGGAAATTATCGTCCGATCGATGACAGGCGTAGCGCGCAAATTCAGGTAGCGTAAAATTCGCGCGGGATTTCATATGGACGAAATGTTGTCCGCAGCAATCGCGCGCGACCACCGGATTGCGGAGGCGGCGGCCGTGCGCCGATTGCGCAGCCTCTATCCTCAAGAAGCCTCCGGCGCGCGGGTCACCGAACGCGCGCTGGAACTCGCGGCGCACGCGCGGGCCGCGCCTGCGGGAGCGCTCAGCGCCGAGTCATTTCTGCGCCATTACGGCCTCTCGACCCGGGAGGGCGTCGCTCTGATGTGCGTGGCCGAGGCGCTGCTGCGCATTCCCGATTCCGAGACCGCCGATGCGTTGCTGCGGGATAAACTCGCCGACGGTAGATGGGACGAAGGCGACGACGAGTCCTGGTTCGCCAGCGCGGCTGATTGGGGACTCATGCTAACCGGGACGCTCGCGCGCTGGCACGACTCGGAGGACGACGGACCGCGGGCGCAATTGAAACGGCTCGCGGCCCGGCTGGGCGAGCCGCTCGTACGAGCGGCAGTACGCCAGGCAATGCGCATCCTCGCGGAGCAGTTCGTCCTCGCCGAGACCATCGAGGACGCAGTGGAAAGAGCGGCGGCACGCCCGCTGTACCGCTTTTCCTACGACATGCTGGGCGAAGGCGCACGCAGCACCGAAGATGCGGCGCGGTATTTCCATTCGTACCTGCATGCAATAAATTCCATAAAAACGCCGGATACCCTCTCCATCAAACTTTCGGCGATGCACCCGCGTTTCGAGGAAGCTAAGCGCGCCCGAGTCTTTTCCGAGCTATTACCAAAACTCAAGGAACTCGCACGAATTGCCACCGGGCGTGGCGTCGCCCTCACCATTGACGCGGAGGAATCCGAGCGCCTCGAACTCACGCTCGATCTGCACGCAGCACTTTCAAGAGAATCCACCATTGGACTCGCTGTTCAGGCGTATCAGAAACGCGCTCTCGCTGTCTGCGAATACCTGATCGCGCTCGGGCGCTCGGAGAAGCGACGTCTTCCCATTCGCCTCGTGAAAGGTGCCTACTGGGACGGCGAGATCAAGCGCGCACAACAGCTCGGCATGCCGGATTACCCGATCTTTACGCGCAAGCCCGCTACCGACGTTTCCTACGTGGCCTGTGCTGCCAAGCTTCTTTCGGCACCCGAGGCAATCTACCCGGCCTTCGCCACGCACAACTGCCGGACGGTCGCGACGATCCTCGAACTTGCCGGTCACCGAGAGTTCGAGTTTCAGAAGCTTCTCGGAATGGGCGACGCACTCTACGACACTCTGCTCGCCGAGAACGCCAACCAGAAGAGCATCATCTGCCGCATCTACGCGCCGGTGGGGAGCTACAACGAGCTGCTGCCCTACCTGGTGCGGCGACTGCTCGAGAACGGCGCCAACACTTCTTTCGTGCACCAGATCGCCGATCCCGGCGTGCCGCTCGAAGCGCTAGTCGCCGATCCGCTCGCCGCGCTGCCCGACCCCTACTCACCCGACCCGTGCATCCCCCTGCCGCGCAATCTTTATCCCGACCGCCTCAACTCGCTGGGTCTGGATCTTTCGCAGAATTCCGTCCTGAAGAATCTCCACGACAAAATCCTCTCCGACCGCAAGCACGGCCTTCCCAACGTCGCAGTCGGGTCTTCCCACGCTCTCGACTCCGCTATCGTCCGTGCAACCGAAGCCTTCGAAGTCTGGTCGCGCGTCCCGACTGCCGGGCGCGCGGGGGTCCTGGAGCGCGCCGCCGATGGTCTTGAAGAACGGATGGTCGAGTTGGTCTCGTTGATCGTCCGCGAAGGTAAACGCACCTTGGCCGACGCCGTCTCCGAAGTACGCGAGGCGGCAGATTTCTGTCGCTATTACGCTCTGCAGACTCGCAGCAAATTCCAGCCTTCACTTCTTCCCGGCCCGGCCGGCGAGCGCAATGAACTCGCCCTGCACGGCCGCGGCGTTTTCGCCTGCATCAGCCCCTGGAACTTCCCGCTCGCTATCTTCACCGGCCAGGTCGCTGCGGCGCTCGCCGCCGGCAACACGGTGATCGCGAAACCCGCTGAGCAGACACCCCGAATTGCGCTTCAAGCAATCTCGCTGCTGCACGCCGCAGGCATCCCGGCGGATGCCGCAATCTGCGCGATCGGCGACGGCGAGTCGGTCGGCGCGCCGCTCGTCGCCGATCCGCGAATCGCCGGTGTAGCTTTCACCGGCTCGATCGAGACCGCGAAGCGCATCAATACCGCACTTGCCGCGCGAGATGGGCCGATCATTCCACTCATCGCGGAAACCGGCGGCGTAAACGCCATGGTGGTGGATTCCTCGGCGCTGCCCGAGCAAGTCGTGGACGACGTGGTCGTGTCCGCTTTTCAGAGCGCGGGCCAACGCTGCTCGGCACAGAGAATCCTGTTCGTCGATGAAGGCTGCGCCCTGCGCGTTCTGCGGCTGATTGCCGGTGCGCTCGCCGGATTGAAGGTCGGCGACCCAGCCGAGCCCGAAACCGACGTCGGGCCGCTAATCGACGCCTCCGCCCACGCCACGCTCGCACGCCATGTCGAAAGACTGCGCAGAAGTGCGAAGCTGATCGGCGAAGCGCCGCTTCCCGCGAAACTCCCGGAGGGCCATTTCATCGCCCCGATTGCCTTCGAACTCCCGTTCGACGCCCTCCCCCGTATCGAGATCTTCGGCCCGATTCTGCACGTCGCGACCTACAAGCGGAAAGACCTCGAGACCGTCCTGGAGTGGCTGCGCCACAGCGGTTACGGACTCACCCTCGGCATCCACAGCCGCATCGAGAGTTTCGTCGACCACGTTGTCCGCTCCGCGCGCGTGGGCAACATTTATGTCAACCGCAGCATGATCGGAGCGGTAGTCGGCGTGCAGCCCTTCGGGGGCGAAGGTCTCTCGGGTACCGGTCCCAAGGCCGGCGGGCCGCACTACCTTCCGAGATTCGCAACCGAGAGAACGGTGACCGTCAACACCGCCGCGGTCGGCGGCGTCACCGAGTTGCTGACCGATCGAAAGTAACGAAACCCTTTCAGCCCGTACGCAGGAGATGGCTCTCGCAGATTTCTTTTCGGCTGACTACCGTTCTGCAAGGGCACGCTTTGTACTTGCCGCGGACCGGCACAGTTGGCGGCGCCAGGTATATGACATCGGCGTTGACGGTCCGGCCGGGGAGTCCCTGAGCATCGACATGGCGGCGCTCGGCAGCCCGTCTGCCGAGAATGTCGTAGTCATTTCTTCCGGGTTGCACGGCGTGGAAGGGTTTTTCGGGTCCGCTGTGCAACTTGCCTTTATCGAACAGCATTCCGCCGGGCTTGGGCTTACGTCCAACGCAGCAATCATCCTTGTTCACGCCCTCAATCCGTTCGGTTTTGCCTGGCGACGCCGATGGAACGAAAACAATGTAGACCTGAATCGAAATTTCCTGACGGACTACTCCTTCCCTGATCGGGATCCCGAATACCTGGACAGCCGCAACGCCTACGCTCGCCTGTACCGCTTGCTCAATCCTGGACGCCCTCCGTCACGCATCGAACCTTACGCAATGAAGGCGCTCGCCGCGATTTTCTCGCAAGGTTGGGCGGAGCGCGCACGCCTGCCGTCGGGCCATCGACCTGCGCCGGTTGCAATCGGCGCAATACTCGGTCTCGGGCTCGCGCAACTGCGCAAGACCATTCCAGTCGGGCAATACGAGTATCCGGATGGGCTCTTCTTCGGCGGTACGCGGTTGGAGCGAACAACTCATTATTTGCGGGAGACTCTCCCAGGTTGGGTTGGCCAAGCCCGAAGAATCATTCACGTCGACTTTCACACCGGCCTCGGCCAGCACGGGAAATACAAGCTTTTCGTCGGCGACGAGGAAAACTCGGAACCGTCACAGCGAGCAGCAAGGTGGTTCGGCGCGGAGAACGTCGAGCCCTGGGGTGGCGATACCGCTTACCGAGGGCGTGGTCTGATGGCCACGCATTTCGCCTCGGTGTTCGGAGACTGGCGCTATCTCTGCCTGACCGCAGAGTTCGGCACGTACCCGGCCACACCCGTTCTGCGGGCCTTGCGGGCCGAGCACCAGGCGCATCGTTTCAGCCGTCCTGGATCGGCCAATTACGAATGGGCCAAACGACAGCTAGTGGAAGCGTTCTGTCCCAAGTCGCGCAGTTGGCGGGAGTCCGCGGTCGAGCAGGGATTGGGAATTATCAAACGCGCCGTAAGTGTTTGCTTCGGAAGGTAGTCGCTACTGACGTGTTTGCACCGTGTATACGGCGTCAGGTCGCCGCCATCCGGCTTCGGGACAGGCCCCGTAATGCCGAGGCGTTGCACTTACGGAGCAACTCGTTCAGTACTGAAAGTGTGCCGCAGCGAATGCCGCCCGATCGTCTCGCTCAGCGCAAGAGCAAGAAGATCATGCGCGCACTAAATGGTTATAGCCCTGACAATTTCGTTACGAAACCCGCGTCGGTCTTTTGTGGTACCTGGGCCATCGTTTTTTGCAACAGTGCCGCCGCGATCCTGTCGAGTTGCGCCCAGAATTCCGCCTTGATCAGAACCCAGCGAATCGGCCCTATCGAAAAGTGTGCCGAGAATTGTCTGGCGACGCGCTCGAATTCCTCCCGGCGATCCAGGTCGTAGTAGAGTTCCAGCAATCGCAGATGCGGATAGGCGGAATAGTGCGCGTACCGGCCGATCGCCTGCTCGTACAGGGCGATGGCGCTGTGAATGCGACGAATGCCGAGCAGGTCTTCGGCGTCCATCAGGATTTCCTCGACGGCAAAGTTCGATGAAGGGTCGGCGCTCGGATTGGTCGTGCGCTCAGTGAAGCCTTTCGCCGGATACAGGCTGCCGATCGGTGAATTCCGCAATTGCCGGCTGCCTTTGGTCGCGAACCATGACTTGTAGACTGACGGGCGAGGTCTGCTGACGGCTTTGCCTGTCGCCGAAATTTCGCCACTCGCCGGAGTTTCGTCGCCTGCCGGCGACTGCTCCAGGCCCTTGAATCGTTCACGGTTGACGTAGTAGTAGGGATCCCAGGTGTTTAGATTTCTTACCGGATATGTGTATTCATGAAGTTGCTTGAGTGTAGCCAGCTCCAGGGCAACGTCGGGCGAAAAACCCTGCCGGTCGATGCGGCTGGGCATGATCAGCTCATCCAGATACGTAATCGCTGCGGGCAACCCCCAAAGTTCATTGATTTTCTGAAGGATGCGCACATATTGCTTGGCCAGCTGTTCCGGAAACTCGATTTTCTTGGCCATACAGTCGCTGGCTACGCGGTCGAACGGGGTGTTGTTCATTGGCTAAGCCTGTTCAGAAGAATTTGCTGCACATGGATATCGTGGGCCCGGTTCTTCGTTCGAAGGCCGCCGGGGCGGGGAAAACGCGTCCCCTTCGGGAGGCCTTTAGCGCTCAACTTCCCGCTGTCTTCGCTCGCGGCAAGCCATACCATTGCAACTTCATTTACCTGACATAACTTGTAGCAAAAGGCGCTCCACCCTGTGAGGGTGTGGCGGAAAATGCTCCAAAGGCCGTTCGATCCGGGGGCCACTGCGTTCGACCAGCAAACCCAGCAAGGCTGCTCTTGCTGCCGGCAGTCTGGTCACGGCTCCCTTCGTGAGGCAATTTCCCGTTAGGCGTGGGTTTTCGACTGCCGTCGGCGGCGAAGCGACCGACACTTTTCGGCAGAATTTGCTCTCGGGTGAACGGTCTGGGTCTTCGGCGTTAGGGTTCCGGATCAGGCACCCGGCATAGGGGCGAGCATAGACTGGCCATCGTCAAACGCGCCGTAGAGATCTATTAGGGAACTGTAACGGTTGCTCCACCGTCCTATCCGATACGGTAATCCACGCAATAACCGCCGCGAGCCATAGCGACACCGACGGCGGTGCAGTCCTTCACGTCATTTCTTGCCCAACGGCCGACAGCGCCTGGAGATGAATGCCGTATGATCCGAAGGACTGCCCGCTTCCGACAATACGGGAGTCATCTAGGAGGAAACGCATGCACCCGAACCCTGGTTTCGAGCCCGGAATCCCCTCTCCGAAACCAACGCACAGTCTCACCTCGATCGTGTTGCTCGCGAGCATCGCGGTGGTGATGCTTGCGCTATCTCCCTTCGCATCGGCGACGTTGGGCGAGAACTCGATCTCGACCGAGAACGACAGGGTATCCATGAATGCCTCCCTGCGAATGTTGCCCGCAGGAAAGTACACCGTGCACGAAATCCAGACGCCTTCCGGAACGACGCTAAGGGAATTTGTATCGCCTGCGGGAACCGTGTTTGCCGTCACCTGGCAAGGACCCTTGATGCCCGATCTGCGGCAGGCTCTGGGCCGCTATTTCGATCGCTATGTCGAAGCCGCCGTCAATGGAAAACACGCCGGGCAGCGGCATCTTGCGATCAGCGAACCGGATCTGGTTGTGGAATCGAACGGGCGGATGCGGTCTTTTTCCGGAAGAGCCTACGTTCCCCAACTATTGCCGCGGGACGTTACTGTCGAGGAAATTCGATGAAAGTGGAAAAGGCTTCAGTGTGGGCGATCTCGGTAGCATCGATCGCCACACTGCTCTTGGCGACCGGGTGCGGAGGCGGGGGCGGGGGTACGGACACGCCCCCCTTTGGTGTGCCGTCCGGGCCCAACGTACAAGCCATATCGGTCGAGCCCGGACCGGCCAACAATGTCAATCTGCTGTTCACGTCTGTCACCATTTGCGCACCAGGCAACTCCTCCAACTGTCAAACCATCGACCACGTGCTGGTCGATACCGGATCGACAGGCCTTCGAATCATGTCTTCCGTACTATCGCCACTCCTGTCGCTGCCGCAACAGCTGGGCGCCGGTGGCAACCCGGTCGCGGAGTGTGGGCACTTCGCGTCGGGCTTCACTTGGGGGCCGGTGAAATTGGCGGATGTAAGGATGGCGGGAGAGGAAGCTGGCTCGGTGCCGATCCAGGTGATAGGAGATCCCGCGTTCTCTACAGTACCGGCCGGTTGCTCGGGCGTCGGTCCTCCCCTGAACACTGTGCAGGATCTCGGTGCAAACGGTCTGTTGGGCGTGGGTCTTTTCCAGGCGGACTGCGGCCCCGCTTGCGCTTCCGGTGCATCAATCCCGCCCGTCTATTTCACTTGCCCTTCAGCGGTATGCCAGCCGACGCTGATAAGCCTGACTCAACAGGTTCAGAACCCGGTCGGAATGTTTTTACGCGACAACAACGGCGTCATCATTGCGTTGCCATCCGTTCCCGCTGCCGGCGCGCGCAGCCTGACTGGCGCTCTGGTTTTTGGCATTGGCACGCAAGGCAATAACGGGCTGGGCAACTCGCAAGTTATCCCGGTCAATCCGAACAACGGAACGTTCACCACCGTTCTGAACCAGCGTTCCTATGGGACCAGCTTTACCGATTCCGGCTCGAATGCACTTTTCTTTGATTCGGGAATAGCAGTCTGCGGCACGTTTGTCGGCTTCTACTGCCCCGCTTCCACGCAAAACCTTTCCGCCACGATCCAGGGAACGAGCGGCCCACCGAGCACCGTCAATTTTCGGGTCGCAAACGCTCAATCCCTGTTCACGGCCAATCCGACCTTTGCTGTATTCGGCAATCTCGCCGGACCGATGTCGAACCCGACCAGTTTCGACTGGGGACTGCCGTTCTTTTTCGGTCGCAATGTGTTTACGGCCATCGAGGGCCAGAACACCCCTGCGGGTCCGGGACCGTACGTGGCCTTCTAGTCTGTCGTTGATCACTGCTGCGTTCGCCGAATCACAAGGTCCTTATTTTCCCTTGAACGCCGGCGAGCGCTTCTCCATGAATGCGCGCCGGCCTTCGATGTAGTCTTCGCTTTTCATGCAGCGCGCTACCATTTTGTCTGCTTCGGGGTAATCGCCTTTGGTCGCGATCAGGGCGTTTATTGCTGTCTTGGACGCAGCGATCGTCAGCGGCGCATTGGCTGCGAGTTCGAGGGCGATCTTGCGCACATAGTCGTCTAGCTCGGCGTCGGGCAGCACGCGGTTGACCAACCCCATCGCGAGCGCTTCGTCGGCCCCGTAGCGGCGAGCGCTGTACATGATCTCGCGCGCGGCGGCGTGGCCGACGGTAGCAATCAACCGGTTGGTGCCGGGTATCCCATAGGCCAGCCCCAGATGTGCGGCAGGAATCGCGAAACGGCTGGAAGCGTCCGCGTAGCGCAGGTCGCAGGAAAGCGCCAAGGCCAATCCGCCGCCCACACAAAATCCATGAATCAGCGCGATTACCGGCTTGGGTGAGTTCTCAATGGCGTGGTGTGCGGCATCGATGTGTGCCTCGTATGCCTTGACACCGGCTTCGCTGGAGCGGCGCTGTTCGAACTCGGAAATGTCCGCGCCCGCCGCAAACGCAAGCGCACCTTCGCCACGAACCACAATGCAGCGTATCGCCTGATCAGCATCGAAGTCGGCCACGGCTTTTGGAATCGCGCGCCACATTTCCGCGCCGATCGCATTGCGGCGCGCCGGGTTGTCCAATACCAGGCGGCCGATGGGGCCGTCGCGCTCGACGCGCAGTTTTCCTTCGCTCATTTGCTCTCCTAAATCACTTCGGCATCGCGCAGACCGGAAATCTGCTGTTCGGAGTATCCGAGCTCGCTCAGGATTGAGTCATTGTGCTCGCCCGCCCGCCCAATCGTCTGTTTCATGCGCGCCGGCGTGCGCGAAAGCCGCATCGCCGGGCCGATCAACTTGAGTTCACCGCCGCCGCCATCGGATACCGGCGTGGCCATACCGAGATGCTGTACCTGCGGATCGGCAAAGACCTCGTCCATTTTGTAGATCGGGCCGCTGGGAACGCCGGCTTTGTTGAGCAGCGCGATCAGCGCTGCCGAGGTATACCGCCCCGTATGGCGGGCGATTGCCTCGTTCAGCGCGACACGATTCTTCGACCGCAGTTTCGCGTTCGCGTAGTCCGGATGGCGCGCAAGACCAGGATCGCCGAAGGCTTCGCACAGGCGCCCGAAAATCGGATTACCCGACGCCGCGACGTTCACGAAACCGTCTGCGGTCGGGAAGACGCTGGTCGGCATGGAAGTCGGATGATCATTACCCGCCTGCCCCGGCACTTCGCCCTCAACCAGCCAGCGCGCGGCCTGAAAGTCCATCATCGCCACCATCGCCGACAGCAGCGAACTTTGCACCCATTGTCCCTTTCCGGAAACGCTACGCTCCTGCAGCGCTATCAAGACACCGAGCGCTGCAAACAGACCCGCGCTCAGGTCGGCGACCGGGATGCCCGCGCGAACCGGCCCGCCTCCCGGCAATCCGGTCACCCACATCAATCCGCCCATGCCCTGCGCCACCTGGTCGAAACCGGCGCGGTCGCGATAGGGCCCGTCCTGGCCGAAGCCTGAAATGCTGGCGTAAATAAGCCTCGGATTTACGGCAGCCAGTGTTTCGTAGTCGATGCCTAGCTTGTGTTTCACGTCCGGCCGGAAGTTTTCGACCAACACGTCCGCAGTCTTCGCCAACCGCATGAGCACCTCGACGCCGCGCGGATCCTTCAGGTTGAGCGTAATCGAACGCTTGTTGCGATGCAGATTCTGGAAGTCCGAGCCGTGACGCTCGCCCAGCATGTCCTCGCTGTCCGGCATTTCGATCTTGATAACGTCGGCACCCCAGTCGGCGAACTGCCTTGTGCAGGTCGGTCCCGCGCGCACACGCGTCAGGTCGATTACCCGAAGATGGGAGAGGGCTTCCACTATCGTGGTGACACGTGACGAGTGACGGGTGATTGGTGAAGGACGAGAAAGTGAATTCGGGCCGCACGACTCGAGATCAAGTGGAAATGCGCAGTCCGGAACTCCAACCCCTGCTTTTCCTTGTCACTCGTCACTGGCCACTCGTCACTTGGCGGCCCTTCCAGCGACCGGACTCTACCTGGTGGAAGAAATCCTCCAGCAGGCGATTGAACAGCGCCGGCTCTTCCAGATTGGTCATATGCCCGCTGCCGGGCAGCACGGCAAGCGCGGCCCCGGGAATGGTGCGTTTCATCAGCAGCGATGGCTCGAGCGTCGGGTCGTCTTCGTCGCCCGCAATGATCAGCACCGGCGCCGCAATCCGGGCCATGTCCGCGGTCAGGTCGTAAAGCGATGGCCGCCGTGCTTGATAACCCAACATGGTATTGGCTGAACCCTGCGCGGAATGTTCGGAGAAGTTGCGAATGAATTCGGCGAACCCGTGCGGGTCCTTTGCCTGCAACTGCAGGCGCGCGGCACCGTGGCCATAAGTCGCAGCTACTTTGGGCATGCCTTCCTCGAGCATGGTCTTGGCGAGCGCGCGCGACTGCGTCTGGAACTGCGCATACTGCTCCGGATGCGCACCATAGCCGCAGCCGGCCACGACGCAGGACAACGCGCGATCGGAACAAGCGATGCCGAAATGCAGGGCGGCGAAGCCGCCCATCGAATTGCCGACGACGTGAGCGCGCTGGATGCCAAGTCCGTCCATCACGGAGCGAATGTCATCGCGCGCGTGCTGCTGGGAGTAGCGCTCGACTTCGGCGGGCACGTCCGACGGTGGATAGCCGCGCGCATTGTAGGTGATGCAACGGTAGCGGCGCGAAAAATGCCGCACCTGCAGTTCCCAGGTCCGGTAGTCGCCCGCGAACTCATGCACGAATACGATCGGTGTACCGATGCCAACCTCTTCGTAGTACAACTTCACACCGTCGTCGGCTTTCAGAGTAGGCATCTTCTTGTTCGCTCCTGCTGGGCGATGCGGGTCTGACATTTCAAGCGGCAAGGAAGCCGCCATCCACGACCAGCTCGGTGCCGGTTATGTACGACGCTTCATCCGAGGCGAGGAACAGGATCGCGTACGCCGCTTCCTCTACCCGCCCGGCACGGCGCATCGGTATGGATTCCAGCACCTTCTGGCGAATTTTGGGATCAGCCGCGGTTACCGATGTTCGCATCGGCGGCATCACGCCGGGATGGACCGAGTTTACGCGGATGCCATCCTTCGCGTACTGCACGGCTGCCGACTTGGTCATCATGCGGATCGCGGCTTTCGCACCGTTGTAGCCCATGTGCACGAATTCCTGTCCGACGAAACCTGAGATCGACGACAGGTTGACGATCGCGCCGCCACCCGCTTTCTGCATTTCAGGGATCGCATATTTCATACCCAAAAAAGTCCCGCGCGCGTTGACTGCCATGAGTTTGTCGAAATACTCGGTGCTCATGCGTTCCGGCACCGCGCCGCTGATGCCGGCGTTGTTGACGAGCACATCGAGGCGGCCGTAGCGCCTGACCGTTGCGCGCACGGAATCTCGCCACTGGTCCTCGTCGGAAACGTCCATGCGCAGGAACATCGACTCGCCACCCGTCGAGACGATCGAGGCAACGACCGCTCCGCCTTCCTTTTCAAGGATGTCCGCCGCCACTACTTTCGCACCTTCGCGCGCGAAAATCCGCGCAGCGCTCTCGCCCATCCCCGACGCGGCGCCGGTCACCAGCGCGATCTTGTTCTTCAGTCTCACCTTGGCTCTCCCTGGTTCATTCCCGCGACTTTCTCTTGACGGATCCGCAGTCCTTCAGCCCGCCGAACCAACCATGCAGGGCACGTCGTATCTTATTATCTACCGGCAAGCTCGAAAAGACAGTGGCGCCAACAAGTGACGAGGGGCTTCTGGCATGATTGACGGCACAATGCATACGTCCCGGATTCCGAACACGAGGAGACCCGTAATGAAACACCGCCTGATTGCATTCGCCCTGGCCGCGCTGAATTTTACGGTCGCGTCAGCAGTGATGGCGCAGCCCGTGGGTTTTCCGCCGGCGCCACCGCTGGTAAGTCCCGCGCAGGGCACGATCGACTTTCACGTGCATTCCGAACCCGACGTATTCGGCCGCAGCATGGACGACATCGACGTTGCCGTGCTGGCAAAGCGCAAGGGCATGCGCGCACTGGTATTGAAGAATCACGTCACCATGACCGCGGACCGCGCGGTGCTGGTAATGAAAACCGTTCCCGGTATCGAGATTTACGGCGGCATCGTGCTCAACAACGCGGTGGGCGGCATCAATCCTGCTGCCGTGGAATGGATGCACAGGATGTCGGGCGGACGCGGCAAGGTAGTGTGGCTGCCGACCTTCGATTCCGACAAGCACATCAAGACGCTGGTGGACCCGAAGGGCTCCGGCATCGTCGTGGCACCCGACGGCGTTGCAACACCGCAGGTCGAAGAAGTACTGAAGATCATTGCGCGAGAAAACCTGGTGCTGGCAACCGGGCACATCCACGCGCCCGAAGTAGTGGCCGTGGTCAAGCGTGCGAAGGAACTCGGCGTGAAAAACATTCTGATCACCCATGCCCTTACCAACATCCCGGGCTTGTCCATGGAGCAGGCGAAGCAGGTCACGCAGCTGGGTGCCTACATCGAAATCTGCTTTTTGCAGTCGATGACCGGGCCAGACGCGCAACATGCCTGGATGAAGCACTGGAGCAAGGTACCTCTGAAGGATGTGGCGCGGGTGGTGGCTGAAATCGGCGCGAGAAGCGTGGTCCTATCCACCGACCTCGGCCAGCACGGCAACATGACCCATCCCGACGGAATGGAGGACATGATCACCGGCCTGCTGAAGGAAGGCGTGTCGCAGGCTGACATCGATCTGATGGTGAAGAAAAATCCTGCGCGGCTGCTGGGTCTGAAGGAGTGAAATGCAGGGCGGGAACGCGGGACGAGGGACGAGGGATGAGTCAGGCCGACAATTCCAGAGAGTGTTTCAGCGCACTCCCATCGAGGCGAAGTGACGCAGCATTCGCTCGGCATCGGGCACAATGCTCGTGAACAATCGGAACGCCTCGGCCGCCTGAAACACCGCCATGCCACCGCCGTCCAGCGCGCGGCAGCCGATTCCTTTCGCGGTACGCAGCAGTTCCGTTTCCAGCGGGAAATAAACGATCTCGGCGATCCATAGTCGCGGCCGCAAGAACTTTGCGGGCAAGGGCAAGCCCGGATACTTCGCCGTGCCGGTGGGTGTCGCGTGGATCAGCCCGTCGGCCTCGGCCATTGCGCCGCCGAGATCGGCTCCAGCTATTGCCCGTCCCTTACCGAATCGGGCGACGAGGTCGGTGGCGAGCCGTTGCGAGCGGCCCGCGTCGAGATCGAAGATCGCGAGCTGTCCGACTCCTAGCGTAAGCGCTGCATGTGCGACCGCCGCGCCGGCGCCGCCGGCACCGAGCTGCACCACACGATCCCGCGCCGCGTCCGGCAATCCTCGGCGGAAACTTTCCGCAAAGCCCCACCAGTCAGTGTTGTGGCCGACGCGCTGGCCGTCGCGCAATACAACTGCATTCACCGCACCAAGAGCGCGCGCATCGTCGGACAAAGCGGTCAACAGGGGAATGACCGATTGCTTGCATGGATGGGTGATGTTGAGGCCATCGAAACCCATGCGCTCCGCAGCAGTCAGCAATTCGGGAAGCGCGCCGGCGCCGAGTTCGAGATTCTCGAGATCGATCAACTTGTACAGATAACGCAGTCCCTGCTCGGTTCCTTCGCGCTCGTGCATCGCGGGTGTACGGGAAGCCTGAATGCCGGCGCCGATCAGCCCGACAAGGAAGGATCGTTGAGTACCCGATGACATGCTTATTATTGTGGTCTTGGAGAACGACGCATTATGCTCCGCTCCCAGGAAGAGAGAAGGCTCGGTCGGCAGTGGAAAGTGCCGACATTCTTCCATCACGATCGTGACGAACTGCCGTCGCAATTTTCGGCGACAATGAACCGAATTGGCGCGCCTTCACCCCTTCACTGTCTCGCCCCAGGAGCATCCCATGTCTACGTCGTCCGAATCCTTGCCCGTCTGGTTCATCACCGGGTGTTCGACCGGCCTGGGCCGGGCGCTGGCCGAAGCCGTGCTCAAGCACGGGCATCGCGCAGTGGTCACCGCACGCAACCCTGCCCAGATCCAGGACTTCACCGCGCAGCATCCCGGGAAGTCACTTGCCTTGCAGTTAGACGTCGCGGACTACAGTCAGATCGATCGGGCAATTTCTGACGCTGAAGAAGCGTTCGGCCGCATCGACGTGCTGGTCAACAATGCGGGCTACGGCTATCTTGCGGCGGTCGAGGAAGGCGAAGAGCGGGAAATTCGCGCGATGTTCGAAACCAATTTCTTCGGCCTCGCCGCACTGATCCGGCGCGTGCTGCCCGGGATGCGCGCAGGCGGGCGCGGACATATCATCAACATCTCGTCGGTCGGCGGCCTGCTTGGGAATCCCAGCTCGGGTTACTACAACGCGACCAAATTCGCCGTGGAAGGTCTGTCCGAGGCGCTGGCGAAAGAGGTCGCACCACTCGGGATTCGGGTAACGGTCGTCGAACCCGGCCCGTTTCGCACCGACTGGGCCGGCCGCTCCCTGAAGCAAGTGCGCAATCCAATCGACGCCTACGCGAAAACTGCAGGTGCGCGATGGGCGCAGATCAGCGGCTACAGCGGCAAACAAGCCGGCGATCCTGCGCGCGCTGCGCAAGCGATCATCCGCATCGTCGAATCTCCGGCGCCGCCGCTGAACCTCGTGCTCGGCAAGGACGGGCTGAAGCGGGTGCGCGGCAAACTCGAAGATTTTTCCGAAAGCCTGCGGCAATGGGAAACGGTTACCGCGGGCGCGGATTTTCCGGAGGCTTGAAGCATGCAGAACGACAAAGTACGCGTCGCTGTTCTCGACGATTGGCAAGGCGTGGCAAAGCAATCCGCCGACTGGTCGGAACTGGAGCGGCGGACCAGCGTCGTCTTCTTCGAAGACCCCTTCTCCGGACCGGACCAGCTCACAAAGGCGCTTGCAGAATTCGAGATCATTGTTGCCATGCGCGAACGCACCAAATTCCCGAAGGAATTGATCGAACGCCTGCCGAAGTTGCGCATGATCGCGTTAACCGGCGGACGCACCTGGACCATGGACTTCGACACCCTCAACGCACGCGGCATCGTCGTCTCCCACACCGGCGGTGCGCCCTCCACGGCAACGACTGCAGAAATGGCGCTGGGACTGCTGCTTTCCGCGGCACGGCATATTCCAAGCGCCGATGCGTCAGTGCATCACGGCGGATTCCAGGGAGGGGTACCAGCGGGACAGGTGCTCGAAGGCAAGACGCTGGGTGTCGTCGGGCTGGGCAAGATCGGCTCGAAGATGGCGCGCTATGGACAGGCGCTGGGCATGCGGGTGCTGGCCTGGAGCCAGAACATGACCGAAGAAAAAGCGGCCGCGGCAGGCGCGACCCTGGTGGATAAGGCGACGCTCCTGTCGGAATCGGACGCAATCTCGCTGCACCTGGTTCTTTCGGACCGCACCCGCGGAATCATCGGTGGGCAGGACCTGGCGCGGATGAAGCCGGGCGCGATCCTGGTGAACACTTCGCGCGGCCCGCTGGTAGACGAAGCCGCGTTGGTGGAAAGACTCAGGACAGGGAAGCTGATCGCGGGGTTGGATGTGTATGCGCAGGAGCCGCTGCCCGCCGACCATCCGCTGCGAAGTTTCCCCAATGCTGTGTTGACCCCCCACCTCGGTTACTGCACCCGCGAGGTGTATTCGCAGTTCTATGGCGATTCGATCGAGAACGTTCTGGCTTTCTTGGACGGCAAGCCGGTGAGACTTCTTACGAAGCAGTGACAGGTGACGAGAGGTTAGTGGCTTGAAGGTGGGTGTCCGGCGAAACAAATCCACGACGTTCACGATAGTCACGGCATTCACTGTAGTCTCGATCGTTACGGCCGTTCCAGCGTGTAGAATTCCGGTACTTTTTCGACTCCTGCGCATGACGTGAACGAGCCCAGTACTTTGCCCTCTCTGGCAAGCGTCATATTTGCCAGGATCACCGAGTTTGTGCGCCGGCCGGTGGCCGAGCAAGCGCGGTTGCGCGCGCAACTCGAAGCCGCGTTGGCGGTGTCGCTGGAGAAATTCCCGTCTGAGAACCGGATCATTCTGGACGCACCGGACGGCGTTGCAGTCGTAGTCCTCGACGATCCCGCGGGAGCCCTCGAAATTGCGCAGCGTTGCTCGCGCGTGACGGCGGCCGGCGTGCCGGTCGCTATCGCCATCAATTACGGCGCCGTACGGCCGGCGCCGGACCACGAAGGTCTGCAGGGCATGATCGGCGACGCCATCGGCACTGCTGCCGCAATCGCGCACTACGCAGGTGCGGGACGCCTCTTCGTTTCGCGCACGTTTCGGGACGCGCTCGCCGCGGCAGCGCCCCACCACGCGGTGGCTCTGCGGCCGGCGGGTGTGTTTACCGACGCCAACGTGCGCACGCACGAAGTACTGTCCCCGGATCCGAGTATGCCGGGCCGCCGTCGCAAAGTACTTGCTGCCGTCGGCGCAATCGTGATGGTCGGATTTGCCACCGCTGCGGTGGTCTTCCGCGAAGAAATTCGCCATGAAGTTTACGCCGGCCGTCCCGGGATGCTTGCGTTCGACATCCACCCCGACGGCGATGTGTTCGTGGACGGAGTATCGCGGGGAAAGAGCCCACCGCTTTCGGAACTTCGCCTCGACCCCGGCCGGCACATCGTCGAAGTGCGAAGGAAGGGCTACCCACCGTACCGATACGAGGTGGAGCTCCGTCCGGGCAGGGTGACGAATATCGAAACGGCATTCGCGCCCGGTGACGAACGCAGCTTCTTCCGCCGTATGTGGGATTCGCTGATGGTCAAGTCCTGAACGGCGTCTTCGGAATTCATGGCGACGCAGAAATTGAAAACGATAGGACGCTACAGCATCCTCGGCGAACTCGGCCGAGGAGCGATGGGAGTGGTGTACAAGGCGGAAGACCCGGTCCTGGATCGGTCGCTTGCCATCAAGACCATCGTCATTCCTGCGGACGATGCCGACCGCAAGGAGTACGAGGCCCGCTTCACCCAGGAAGCCCGAGCGGCTGGTCGGCTTGCGCATCCGAGCATCGTGACCATCTACGACGTCGGCCACGAAGGCGAGATGGTCTACATGGCAATGGAGTTGCTGGAGGGCACCGATCTGGCCAGCATGGCGGAAAAACGGCGCTTCAAGGTACCTGAGGCGGTACGAATCGTCGAGCAGGTCGCCGACGCTCTGGCTTTCGCCCACGATCGCGGCGTGATTCACCGTGACATCAAGCCGCCCAACATCATGGTCGTCGCCGGAGGCCGGGTGAAAATCATGGACTTCGGCATCGCGCGGATGCGTCAGTCGGATCTGAAAACCGAGACCGGCATGATGCTCGGCACGCCACGTTACATGTCGCCGGAACAGGTGGCAGGCCGCCCGGTGGATCACCGCTCGGACGTCTTCTCGCTTGGCACAGTGCTGTACGAGATGCTGACCGGCACCAAGCTATTCGCGGGTGCGGACCCCTCGGAGATCATGTACAACGTTTCCCACCTGCGGCCGGTGCCACCGAGCCGCATCAACCGCCAGGTGCCCGCGGTGCTCGACCTGGTAGTAGCCAAGGCGCTGGAGAAGGATGCCGACGAGCGCTATCAGGATGCCCACCAGTTCGCGGCGGACCTGCAGGCCTGCCTAAGCGAACTCGGTGGCCACCCCGTCGAGCCGGAAACCACCTTGCGCATAGGCAGGGCGGCAACGGATCGTGCTGCGCAGGAAGACGATGGACACACGCGAACGCTACGCATCGGCGCCGAAAATGGCGACTCGACTCTGGCTGAGGGCGGCACGAAGACACGCGCCACGCGGTTGCAGAACATCATCGTGGATTCAAATACGCGCCTTGCGCTATCGCGCATCTTTGATTCATCCGCCGCGATCAAGCGCCTTGTCGAACCGGAACCAAGAGATCAGGCCAGGCTGGTCCGCGCGCCCCAGCCGCCGAATATCCTTACGCGGTTCTGGCACGACGCCGAGTTGCGGCTCCTGGGCTGGTGTGTGCTGGCCGCAATGGTTGCGGGATTCATCGTCGCGATTTATTAACTCCCCTCACCCCATCTCTCTCCGCCTTCAGGGGGAGAGGGCCGGGGAGAGGTGGGGTTCAACGTCGAGGCGCACGACCCAGTCTTCCATGCCAGGACGAGCGACGGGATAACGGTCCATCACCAGCGGATCATGTCCCGGCACGATGTGATTGCGCGACGTCGCGAGCCGGCGCAGCGTCTCGTATCCGGCCAACATGTCACCGAGGTTATAGAGGATCGGGAATGCCCGTCCCTGCTCCATGTGCGCGTAGAAGTGGCTGGCATCTGAGGCCAGTACCACCCAGCCGCGGCGCGTGCGCACACGCACCGACTGCATGCCCTTGGTGTGACCGCCGATGTGATGAACCTCGATTCCCGGGGCGATCTCGGCGGGACCGTCGTGGAACTGCACACGCTCGTCGAATACGCAGCGCACCATCGTCGCGACGTCGCCGGCTTCGTATCCGTGCCTGAGCATCGAGTGGCACATGCAGCGGCCGGTGGCAAAGTCCATCTCCTTGTCCTGCAGGTGATAGCGTGCCCGCGAAAACAACGGCAGATTCCCGGCGTGGTCGTAATGCATGTGTGTAATGATCACGTCCTCTACTTTTTCCGGTGAGATGCCCAGCGCCGCTAAGCCCTCAGCGACCGGATGAATGATCTGCCGGCCGCGCTTTTTTGCCATCTCCGCACCGAACCCGGTGTCCACCACGATGGTACGGCTCTGCCCCTTGACTACCCATACGTAGTAGTTGAGCGGCATCTCGGTATCGTGAGGATCGCCGCCGATGAAATTCTCCGGCGAGCGGCGCATGAGCCGCGCGTACTTGATCGCATAGACTTCGTAACCTTCGTCATTCATCGTACTGGTCTCCCGCTTTGCCCAGGCAACTGCTCTGTGCCGCTTATTTTTTTTCCGCCTTTTCCACTTCGGCAAAGGTTTCCCTGGCCACCCTGAATGCATCCACCCCTGCCGGGATACCGCAGTAGATTGCTACCTGCAGCAGGACTTCGCGGATTTCCGCCTTCGTAACCCCGTTGCGCAACGCGCCGCCGATGTGCATCTTGAGTTCGTGCGGACGGTTCAGCGCGGACAGCATTGCGAGGTTGAGCATGCTGCGGGTCTTCTTCGGCAACTCTTCCCGGCCCCACACTGCGCCCCAGCAGTACTCTGTCGTCAGTCTTTGCATCGGCATGTTGAAGTCGTCCGCCGAAGCGATGGACTTCTCCACAAACTCGGCGCCCAGTACGGATTTGCGGATCTTCAGACCAGTTTCGAACAATTCATCGTTCATGCTCTTCTCCTTTTGGTTCCATTAATTCAAAATTTAGCCACGGAGGACTCCACCTCACCCCATTCCTCTTCCCCCGAACGCGGGCGGAGAAGGTGTGTGACCCAAAGCCCGTGCAGCGCACCTTCTCCGCTCTGGGGAGAAGGCGGGGGATGAGGCGTTACTGCGTAGGCCAGACCGGGCCGGCGAGGGCATCCTTGGGCGGATAGACGGTGATCGGCACGCCCTTCTGCCATTGCACGATCAGCAGGCTCGCGTCCGCACGTCGTCCACTCTCTTCGAACCTCAGCCTGCCGTTGCCGGGAAAAAAGGTTGACGCTCCGCCGCTCAGGTTCATGGTACGCAGCGCTTGGGCGACCGCCTGCCGGTCGGCCTTTCCTGCGGCTTCGAGGGCTGCCTTGAAGATCAGGATGTCGCCATAAGTCGTCACGAAATGCTGCGTCGGCCACGGCTCGTTGGTCTTGGCCTTTACCTCGGCAACGAAGGCCTTCTGCGCGCTGGTGGTCCAGTTGGCAACCACTGCCATGACGCCTTCCAACTGCTCGATATTCATGTTGTTGCGCAGGTCCGGATCGAGAATCGCTGCGCCATTGGCAATCGTCGGCAGTTTGCCGCGCCCTAACCCGAATTCGTTCATTTTTTCCAGCAGCAGTTTCGCGTCCGAAATCACGGTGGGCAGCAGGATGAGGATGTCAGGCCGTGCCGAGCGCACTTTCTGGATCAACGGCGTGGCGTTTGCCAGCGGCGGCGTGAAGGTCTCATCGACCACCAGTTTCAGTCCGAGTTTTGCAAACTGGTGGTCGCGCATCGGTTTTACGAAAGAAACCGACGCGGCGGTGTTGTCCATGACAATGCCGATGGTCTGCGGCCGCTTGCCGGAAGCCTTCTCGGCCATTTCCATCAGTGCCGGCAGCGACCCCTCCGCCTGCTGCACGCCAGTGGCGGAAGTCTGGAACACGTATTTGAACCCCCGCGATGTGATCAGGTCCGAATACGAGAACGTGATCAATGGCAACTCGGCCCGCTCGGTGACTTCGGTGACCGCCAAGGTGAAGGAACTCAGATACGCGCCGGTCGCGACGACCAGGTTGGGCGAATTGGCCACCATGCGCTGCGCCGCATTCTTCGCCCTTTCGACCGAATCGCCCGCGTCGAACACCGAGAGCTTGAGTTTCGCCCCGCCCATGGACTTGATGCCGCCTTGCTGGTTGATGGTTTCGATCGCCATGTCGGCGGCCATCTTCATCACCTGTCCCTGCCGGGCATAGGGCCCCGACATCGGCGCGATCAGCCCGACCTCGACTTCCTTTGTCTGCGCGGTCGCGGCAACCGCGACGGCGGCCATCGCCACGGCAAACAGCGCGCGGACCGCCTGCTTTCCGAGCATCTTGATTTTCAACTTGTACATCAAATCCTCCTCCGTTCTTGTTCGAATGCCGGGAAAACGGGCTTCGTTACATTCCAAGATACGCCTGCCTGATACGGTCGTTGCTTTTCAGGTCATCATGGCCGCCCTCGAGGACCACGCGCCCGGCCTCGAGAACATAACCGCGGCTGGCGAAGTGCAAGGCCTCTGCGACCCGTTGCTCCACCATCAGCACGGTGAGCCCGGAGCCGGCATGAATGGCGACGATGCGTTCGAAGATTTCATCGGCAATTGTCGGCGCCAATCCCAGTGACGGCTCGTCCAGCATGAGCAGTTTAGGCGACGACGCCAGCCCCCTCGCGATTGCGAGCATCTGCTGCTGCCCGCCGGACAACGCCCCGGCCTGGGTCTTTGCGCGTTCCGCCAGCACCGGAAACCACGTATAAACCTTTTCCAGGTTCTCGGCCCAGTTGCGGCGGCCCGCTTCGGTGGCGGCACCCATCTCGAGATTCTCCAGCACCGTCAGCGACGGAAATACCTGCCTCCCTTCGGGAACATGGGCAATGCCCAGGTGCGGCCGCGCGGACGGTGCGACCGCCAGCAGATCGCCGCCGTCGAAGCGGATGGTGCCGGACATCGGTGGCACGATACCCGAAATGGTTTTGAACAACGTGGTCTTGCCGGCACCATTGGGGCCGACGATCGCGACGAATTCGCCGGTACCCACTCTTATGGTGACACCGTTCAGCACCGGCACGGCACCGTAGCCTGCGCCGAGGGCCTCGATCTCAAGCATTGGCAACCCTCCAGCGTTTTCCGAGGTACGCGTCGATCACCGCCGGATTCCTGGTGATGTCGGCAGGTTGCCCTTCGGCGAGTACCGCGCCGTCGTTGAGCACCACGAAACGGTCCACCAGGCGCACCATCGCCTGCATCGTGTGTTCGATGATTACGATGGTGACCCCGCGCGCGGCAAGCCGGCGCACCAGCGCGATCACCTCCTCGACCTCGTTGCCGCCCAGCCCCGCAAGCGTTTCGTCGAGCAGCAGCACTTTCGGTTTGCCGGCGAGCGCGCGGCCAAGCTCCAACAGGCGCAACTTTTTGTTCGACAAGCTGCCGGCCAGAAGCTGTGCGTCGCGTTCGAGCCCGACTTGGGCAAGTGCAGCTTCGGCATTTGCGCGGGCTTCCCGGTCCGACGCCGCGTGCACATAGGCGCCGACCACAACATTCTCCAGCACCGTCATGCGCCGGAACGGCCTGACTACTTGAAACGTACGGCCGACTCCCGCCGCACAGATTTCGTACGGACGTGCGCCTACGATGTTCTTGCCTTCCATCAGGATCTGCCCCTGGTCGGGACGGATGAAACCGTTCAACAGATTGAAGAAGGTAGTCTTGCCAGCGCCGTTTGGCCCGATTATGCCGAGAATTTCTCCGTTCACGACCTTCATGCTCACATCGCGCACCGCCTGGAGTCCACCGAATGCTTTCGAAACGTTGCGCACTTCGAACACGACCGTGCCGCTTTTCTCACGGCGCGGCAGTTCCGACACGACTGCTGACACGGCGCCGGCGGAGGGTGGCTGATCAAGATTTCCGCCCGCGCGACGACGCAGCATCAGGTCGTTCACTTTCCAGAACACGCCCTCGGGCGCTATGAGGATCACGGCAACGATGGCAATCCCGTATACCACGCCTTGTATGCCGGGTATGACGTTACCCAGCTTCGCATGCAGCAGCTCGCTCAGCGGCACAAGGATCACCGCGCCGATGACAGGTCCCCACAGCGTTCCCACGCCGCCGAACATGGCGACAATCAGCGCCTGCGCCGACACCAGCATGCCGAACACTGCGGGCGGCGTCACCACCAGCAGCACTACGGCGTAGAAGCCACCGATCGTGCCGGCCATCGCACCGCTCAGCGTAATCGCCTTGAGTTTCCACGCCAGTGTCCTGATCCCGGCAGCCTCGGCGGCTGCCTCGTCCTGCTTGATCGCGAGCAGCGACATGCCAAAGCGTGAGCGCTCGAGCAGGCTGGTAAGCGCCATAGCGCCGATCATCAGCGCCAGCGCGATCCACGCGTAGATTCGATGATCCTCGAACTGCATGTACCTTAGCGGCGCTTCGCGCTGCATCGGCAACGTGAGCTCCTGGTAGCCCAGCCACTCGAACACGTACAACAGCGCCAGCGGATATGCGAGCATCGCCAGCGCGAAGTAATGGCCGCGCAGCCGAAAGGTGGGAAATCCGACCACCAGCCCGGCCAGCGCACCCACCACTCCCGCGAGCGGAATCCCCAACCAGGGCGACAGTCCCCAGTAAATCTGCGCCAGCGCGAGCGAGTACGCACCGAGCCCGAAGAACGCCGCATGACCGAACGACACGAGACCGCTGTAGCCGCTCAAGGCATTCCACGCCAACCCCATTACGGCCCACACCGGCACCACCGTCATGATCAACTGGTAGTAGGAGTTTTCCGCGAACGCCGTCGCCACGGCATAGACGATGCCGAAGGCTGCGATGAGAAGCGCCTGGCGGCGCAGGTTGGTCCCGATCATTTTCAGACCTGCGCACTCATGTCCTGCGTGCTGCCCTGCCGAACAGGCCCTGCGGCCGCAGCAGCACAATGATCAGAAACACCACGAAGATCGCGGTGTTCTGCAATTGATTGGGCAGAAACAGCGTCGAGAGTTGCTGGACCATGCCGATCGTCAGCCCGCCGAAAAAGGCGCCCGACACGCTGCCCAGTCCGCCGAGCACGACCCCGGCGTACATGACGATCACGTACTCGAGACCTACGTACGGCTGGAACGGACCGCCAGAAGCGAGAAGCCCGCCGCCGACCGCGGTCAAGGCCACGCCGAAACCGAAAGCGAGGCGGTGCGCCCGATCGACGTCTATGCCCATGTAGATCGCCGCCTCGGGATTGTCGGCCGCCGCGCGCAGTGACTTGCCCAACCGTGACCTCGCAATGAACAACACGAATCCGAGCACCGCCAACACCGCGATTACCGCGGCGACCGTCTGCCCCTGGTTGACGAATATGGTGGCATCGCCGTAAAACGGCCCGAGGGCCCACGCGCTCGACGAGAGCGGCGTCGCAATCGAGACTGGCGTCGAGCCGAACACGTACAATCCGCCGTTTTGCAGGACCAATGCCACGCCGAGTGTGAGGATCAGCTGCGCGTAGTGCCCTTCTGATTCGAGTGCGCTGCCTCGGATGCCGGTGACCCGGCTCACCAGCAACTTGTGCACGATGACGCCGGCTACGAAAATCACTGGCCCGGCAAGCAGCGCCGCGATGTACGGACCCATCGCCGTGCCGAACAGCGCATGTGCCCCTAACAGGCCGAATGCGTAGTAGGCGACGTACATGCCGAGCATCATGAAGTCGCCCTGGGCAAAATTGATGACGCGCATGACGCCGAAGATCACGCTGAGGCCCACGCACATCAGGCCGTAGATGGCGCCGGTCAGCAGGCCCGCGGTCAGCGCCTGCAGGAAATTTTCCAGCAACTGCGCTGCGTTCACACCACCCACCTCTCCCCGGCCCTCTCCCCCCTTGAGGGCGGAGAGGGTGAAAGTTCAAGAGCCCGCGCAGCGCACCTTCTCCGCTCGGGGGAGGAACTCCGCCGACACGGTGTTCGGGAAGCGATCTGGGGCGGGAGGCGGAGCATGGCGCGCTGCCCGCAAACGAGCGACTTCGTCGCGAACGTGTTCGCGCGCCCGGCGGATGAGGTGGGTCTGTTCTTCACGCGACGGGGGCGCGCAGAAGCGCGCAGAGCAACGCGACGTCCTTGCGGACTTCCAATTCGTCAATGAAGGACTCGATCTCGCGCGTACGCGTGGCGCCAAGCACCATTTCGGCCGCTGTCCGGAACCTTGCGCGCACGTCGCTTGCGGTCGCATTGACGACATCCTCCAGACGTATGCGGTGGGTGGCGCCGCCGGTCTCGCGAACTTCCACTTCGCCGCCCTGTTTTTCCGGATACGCCTTGGTCATGGCGTCGTCTATTTGCAGATTCATGACGTCGATCAACCGATGCAAATCCGGGTCCCGCAACCGCTTGAAGTTCCGCTCGGTCACGCCGCCTTCGATGAGCGCGGCGGCGACGTTGTACTGGATGCTCATCTTCGCCTGCAGGACATGCTCGAACGGCCCAGCGTGGTCGCAACCCGGGTAGAGGGCACCGGCACGCGGCACCCGCACCGTGATGGCGGCGATACGCTCCGGTGCGGGTTTGTATTCGCGGGCAATCGCGAGCGCGGCCTGGCTGGCGGTCTGCGCGAAGTTACAGGCGGGCACCGGTTTGTGATAGACGGATAGTATTTCTGGCGGGCCTTGGAACAGCGCGACGCTCTCCGCCGCCGAACGCTTTCCCATCGCCGCGAACATGCCGGCTTCGCCATCGAGCGCGGAGGGCGACGCAAACGCGCCCAGTTCGGCCAAACACGCCGCGGTCACCGCGTCACGAGCGGCATAGCCGGCATGGAAGAACATTTCGCTTCCGCCGGTGTGCGCCCACTGGTTGAAACCGACCGTAGTATTGGCGCCGAGCGCTATCGCGGTGCTTACCGCGTCGGTACTCAAGGCCAGCAGACGCGCCCCTGCGGCAGCAGCAGCCACCGGCCCGGTGATTCCGGTGGGACGGTGGATGCGCGCCACTTCGGCATCCATTATGGCGCGGCCAATCTGTCCGCCGACCTCGTAGCCGACCACTGCGGCGCCGATGAAGTTGCGCCCGCGAACATGGCGTAACTCGGAAAGCGCCAGAAGCGTGGGCAGCACCACGATGCCGAGGTGGCTGATGCTGCCGGAGTGCATGTCCTCGCGCACCAGGCCGTGACCCATTACCGCGTTCGCGAACGCGGCATCGCCGTGGGACGCAGCCCGCGATGATCCGATCACCGTAGCGACGCCGCCCGTTCCCTCCGCCAACGTCACCGCCTGTCGGCTCCATGGCAAATCGCGCGACTCGAGGGCGCAGCCAATGAGATCGAACAAGCAGAGTTTCACCTTGTCGGTCACTTCTGCCGGCAGATCGTTCAACCCCATCGAGACGACCGAGTGCGCGATGCGCATCGCGAGCGGCTCTCCGGCGTGGGTCATTGCCCCCTGTTTCACTGAATGTACCGTTACCATGGCGTTCCCCCGTTACTTGCTGCGCACTGCGACGCCGGCCCAGGATTCGACCACCCTGCATATCGAGGTGAAATCCGAGTCGGCGCCGTACACCGCGTTGGTCACCGCCAGCATCTGGCGCACGGCGGCGCCGACTACCATCGGTACTCCGAGCGACTCCGCCTCGTCAATGCAGAGGCGCACGTCCTTGTACGACAAGCCGGTGGCGAAGCCGAAATCGAAGGTGCCCGGCAGGATCGCGCGCGGAAACTTGTCCACTGTCGCGCTGTTGCGGCCGGTACCGGCATTCAGGATGTCGAGCATCATCTTCGGATCCAGCCCGGCCTTCACGCCCATCACCATGGCCTCGGACGATACGGCGATGGCGGCGGCGGCCAACAGATTGTTGGCGAGCTTCATGGTCTGCGCTTGTCCGGCGACCTCGCCAAGATGAAACGGCTTGCCAAAGGTCTTGAGTACCGCTTCCAGTTCCGCGTACACGTTCTTCGGACACGACACCATGACTGCGAGCGTGCCTTCGCGCGCGCCCTTGAGGCCGCCGCTGACCGGTGCATCCACATAGGTGATGTTGCGCTCGGCCAGCGCCCGCGCGACGATGCCCGCGGTGCGCGGGCCGATGGTGGAAAAATCGGCGACGCGCTTTACGCGCGTTCCCTCGATCACGCCGCCGCGGCCCAGCGCCACGTTCTGCACGATCTCCGGATTGGGAAGGCTGAGGAATACGGTCTGCGCCTTGCTGGCTACTTCGGCCGCTGAGCCGGCCCTTTGCGCACCGGCCTTTTCGATCGCAGCGACGGCCTTCTCATCGGTATCGAATATGCACAGCCGATGACCGGCGTTCAGGAGCCGGGCGGACATGAGCGACCCCATTCTTCCGACCCCGACAAATCCGAAAGTTTCGTGTTCCATTGCCATCCCCCTTCGATTCGTTTCTTGACCGCCCGCGGCGGCGCCGTCTTTGCATCCAGTGCGCACTCGATTCAGAGGCGACATAGTATCGGGGACGCGCTGATTCAGCATCCCCGAATGCGAAGAACCACACGTGTTTGGGTGCAGTTTTTGGCCGTTGCGGCGCAGCAACTCCGTTCCCGCCGATCTGCCTCCAAAAAACGATGGACTCGATGCGACCAGTTCGTCTGGTATTCAAGGGCAGCCCGATGAGAATTTCGAAACACCGCGGCGGTCAGCAACGGTGTTGGAAGGTTCGTGGTGTATCTGAATCCCGGCTGGGCCGCAATATCGCAATTGCATGTCGATACCGCATAATAGATCCTGCAGGTCGCCCCGCACCGACTTCCTTGCCGTCGTGAGGTTGAATCAGAGAAAGGACGTTTTGATGAATGCTCCCACGTACGGGTACACGCTGGGTTTCATCCAGAGCATGCTCGCCGAGAAATCGGGTAGAGCATCGGGATGGTTCAAGGAATTGGAGCTCGGAACCGCCTTTCAGCCGATCTTCAGCCTGCCGCACAAGCGTGCGATCGGCTTCGATGCCAGCGTGCGCGGCACCGATTCCCAAGGCAAGCCGGTGTCCGCCGAGTCGCTGTTCGGCCCGGTGGTGAACTATTCCGAGACCTCCCTGTTGGATCTGCTGTCCATCACTACCCACGTCCACAATTTCTTCACACGCAAGCCGCCGCAAGGACTGCTGTTCGTCAATTTGCATCCCGAAGTGTTCCTGGACTCGGAGCACACGACGGATTTCATCGCCGAGCTGGTGCGGCACTACGAGGTGCCCAGAGGCAGCCTTGCGATCGACATTCCCGGTTCCGTATTGCAGGACGAAAGGCTCAGCGCGCCGCTGGATCGCTACAGGAAGCTCGGTTGCCTGATCTCGGTGGACGATTTCGGCGTTGACAACTCAAACCTCGACACGGTGTGGCACACGGCGCCGGCAGTGGTGAAGATGGGACGTTCGGTAATCGTCGACGCCACCGGGGACCAGCGAGCCCGGCAGGCGCTGCCGCGCGCGGTCTCACTGCTTCACGAAATGGGAACGCTGGTCGTCATGGAAGGCATCGAAACCGAAATGGAGGCGCTTATGGCAATCGACTCCGATGCGGACTTCGCCACCGGTTTCTATTTCGGGTCTCCCCACAACGATGTCGGCGGGTATTCCACCCCGGACTCCTTGTTGGACGCGCTGTGGAACACGTACAAGAAGCGCGCCCCCAGCCGGACCAAGGAAACGGCGGCACGTGCGTCGCTGCAGGATGAACCCCTGCACTCATCGGAGATCAGGAAACTGCCACGCGCCTCTCCCGCCGAGATCAGCCGTTACCGCGACGAGCGGCGGCCGTTTATCTCGGCAATCCAGCGCATTGCTGCCCTGGTGAAATCAGGCGACGACTTCGAGGTCGCATGCAGCGCATTCCTCGCGCTACCGGGTGCGATCCGCTGTTACATGCTCGACGCTGACGGCAAGCAGGTCGGCACCGACGTATATTCTCGCCATCCTCCCGCAGCGCAGGGCGTGGATTTCAACGCGCTGATCACGCATGCCGACGCGGACTGGTCACGACGCGACTTTTTCAGCCGCGCGCGCAACGAACCGGAAGTCGCTCAGGTTACGCGGCAGTACTGCTCGCTCAGCGGACATACCCGCTGCGTGACTTTCTCGGTGGCGACGACCGTGCAGCGCAAGCCCGTGGTTGTTTGCGGCGACGTGGATTGGACTGCACACGCCCACGTCCGACATTAGCTACTAGTAGCTGTAGTTGAACATCACCCCGATTCCGAAATCGGGGCTGCCGTCACTGAAGCCTGCCAAGCCGTACGCCTGCAGCTTCAACTCGCGCGACAGACGTTGCGACATGAATGCCGTCACTTCGCTGATGCGGCTGCCCGTAGAGGTGATGCTCGGACGGAAGTCGTAGGCGAGCCCCACACTCGTCTCGCTCGACACGCGATACGAGCCCCCAACGGAACCATAAAACACGTTGTGAAGGTCTAGACCTGGCGGATCGCCGTACAGGCGATAGCCGAGCGAGCCGAACGCGTCGATCACCCCTATCGGCTTGAAAACATCCACCTGTACGGAATAATCGTTCTCGCCAGTGCCCAGCCCTTTGTCGTTGTCGCCCGTGCCCAGCTTCACTTTCGCGCCGACATCGAGGCCGAACGTCGAATCGCGCTCATCGATAAGGTTGTAAAACGCGCCGCCAACGATGTCACCCAGACCGGATTCGGTGCGTACCGCCGTCCCAGCGCCGGGGATCGTGACCTGGCCTTCGCCGGCACCGATGACGTTGCCAGGCCCGGTGATGCGAATAAACGGAACGGCTAGCCTGAAGGTCCAGAGCCCGGTCTCGTACTTGCCGGTGACTGGCACATACCAGACTTCCGTTTTTTCTGGTTCACCGTAATCGCCGCTCGAGTAGTCCACGCCAGTGCCGACGGTCAGGCCCTCAGCAAGCGTCGCAGTGGTACCAACCATAAGTACGGCAAGGAGGCCGCGGGGCCAAACCTTCAGTCGAGTCATTCCATGTCTCCTTCGATTTCATGCATCGGCGGTGCGCTCGGCCTGGTCAGGACACCCTCGGGGCCGCGAGATACACGACGGAAGCCGGGCGGAAGAGGTGAAAGCCGTAAATCGACGCTCATTTGAGCAATCGTTCGCATTTGCGGGCGAAAATGCCATCGTCGACAGGGGTCCTTTCGGCTCATCCCATCCGTCATGTGAAAGTGGAAAACGTCACATGATGCTGCATAAACTGGTCCGGCTCTATTGCACAAGGAGATAGTCATGTCCAGGAAACGCATCATAGCGATCGCGGCCGTTTCCCTCGCCGTCGCCGCGACCGGAGCGGGCATAGCGCGGGCGGGTGTGGCCGACCTGCATGGGGAGACCCACACCCACTGGCAGGACCAGCGTAGTGCCGAAACTCAACTCGGCGTGCCGCGCCTTGCCGATGGCACCATCGATGTTCAGTCCCTGATAAACGGGGTCGACAACCTCGTCGAGCGAGGTGTGCGCGAGATCCAGTTCCGCGATGGCACGCTTACTCAGGACGAAGCGAGAAGCCTGGTGTTGCGGATTGAAGGCAACCTGCTTGGCGACCTTGCGACGCGGCTGCCGAACGATGGCATCCAGCGCCAGATCACGCTGCGCGGGGACGTTGA
>DATENC010000009.1:0-2581 GCA_035275265.1 Burkholderiales bacterium
CAAGGACTACGGTTCGCAGCTCCTCGTCTCGGCCGAGGTGTTGCGCGAAACCGGCGAGGGCGATCACGGCGCCGAGGCGTTGGGGGCGGTGCAGGTGAAGGGCCGCGACGAGCCGATCGAGATCTATCGCCTTGCCTGAACAGCCTGAATTATGACGTCGTCGAGATTGCGGCCGTGTTTCACGGTGCGTGCATGTTTCGACTCGACTGAGAGCGATGACATTCCAGCGTCGAACTTACCGATGAACCCGACGCCGGCTTCGCGTTGCTCAGCCGCCGGGGGTTATCGGGGGCGTTCGACGGCAGCTCATCAGGAGCCAACATGGGTATTCTGAGCCACCTGTTCTCGCAGAACCGGGCGTGGGCAACCGAAATGACCCGGCACGATCCCGAGTTCTTTGCGCGGTTATCGCGCCAGCAGGCGCCACGCTACCTCTGGATCGGCTGCTCGGATAGTCGTGTGCCGGCCAACCAGATCGTCGGCTTGCTGCCCGGAGAGATGTTCGTGCATCGCAACGTCGCCAACCTGGTTGTTCACACCGACCTGAACTGTCTCTCCACAATCCAGTTCGCCGTGGATGTTCTCCGCGTCGAGCACATCATCGTTTGCGGGCATTACGGGTGCGGTGGAGTATTGGCCGCCCTGCGCGACGAGAAACTTGGGCTGATCGACAACTGGCTTCGCCACATCCAGGACGTGCAGAGTAAGCACCGGGCACACCTCGACCGCTTGACCAGCGAGGTCGAGCAGCACCACCGCCTCTGCGCGCTCAACGTAATCGAACAGGTGGCGAATGTCAGCCGAACGACGGTCGTGCGCGATGCCTGGGTTCGTGGCCAGGCAGTGGCGGTTCATGGTTGGATCTATGGGCTTCGCGACGGACTGCTGCAAGACCTCGGTATGTGCGTCAGGACCGGGGAGGAGCTGTCTACCTGCTTTGCAGCGGCGTGCGCAGCGATGACCGCCGAACAGCCGGGTCTAGCGGACGGCGCTGCGCGCCGCCGCTGAACCGCGGCGTTAGGTAGCTTGGAGATTTGAGTGCAGAGTCCAATCTATCGGGTCGTAAGTCTGTGGGTCCGCTCAGGCGCCGTTGCTGAATTCGAAGCCTATGAGCGAAAGGCGGCCCGAATCATGAGGAAGTATGGCGGCTCCATTGAAAAGGTGATTCGCACGGGGCACGAGAATTCGCCCGATATCCCGTTTGAGATACATCTTGTCAGCTTCCCGGGTCAGGAACAGTTCGCTGCCTATCGCGCTGACCTCGAGCTCTTAGCGTTAGCAACCGACCGGGAATCGGCAATCCTTAAAACGGTGGTGGTTGCTGGCGTAGGTGGCCCAGCGTATTCCACTTAACAAGTCGCTGCAGCGGACGGCGCGTTCGGGCCGCCGCTGAGCTCCAACGTTAGGCAGAACGAGGTTTCGGCGCTCGCATCGGTGGGGGACGAATGGTCTCAGGACCGCGACGCATCATTCCGCCGGTTTACCTCGTGTTGCATGTCACGGCGATGGTCCTTCTTCACATGACCATGCCTGGGCCGACTTGGCTCCGAAGTCCATGGAGGTTCGCGGGCGCGGTGCCCGTGCTCGTTGGTCTTAGTGTGGGGCTCTCGGCCGTGCGGCTTTTCAAGTCGGAGGGAACGACAATCAGGCCGTTTCGGGAATCACGCTCGTTGGTAGTAGCGGGTCCGTTTCGGATCAGTCGGAAGCCGATGTACCTCGGCATGGCATTGGTGCTGATCATCCCTCATGAAGAGGCGGTGCTTGCAGACAAGTGCGGAGACGACTACGCGCGGTACCGAGCGCGTGTCCGTCGTTGGCTGTGACCCATGTCGTTCGCCATGATCCGGATACTGTCAAACTCGATCCGCCGCGCCGTCTGCCTAATAAGCGGTTGAGCGTCCTGCGAGCACATGGAAATCCTCTACCGCATTCGCGATGACATTCCTCGCCTGGAGGCGATCCGTCGGAGATCCGCCGAGTCTGACGAGGGGCTAGCGACGGATCACGGGCCGATCGGATCCGAAGAGTGGTGGTCAAACGTCGGCCGCGGCGTCGTACCCCGTGAGGAAGTCAATGGTGAGGTCGCCCGGGTGTTCTGGGGCGGTATGAATGACTATCCGATGTTCGCGTTGCGGAGTTCTGACGGCGCTGAAACAGAGTGGGCACGCGAAGGCGATGTCACCCGCTACGCGGTTGGAGCTCGCGCTCGCGTCACCTATGTCCTCGCTCGGTGGAAACCGAGGACGGCACAGCAGATGCGTGCAGAAACCGCCAAGCTTGTGCTGGAGATCGCCGTTGAAGATATCGGCGAGCGATCGTCCTCGATCGCGCCAGGACCGGGTGGCATTGGATACCGCCTCCATGTTCTTGGCCGATGCCGCGAGCAACCGCGATCTGTCGGGTCCCTGGTTGCGTCCGAGCATCTCGGCGATCACGAACACCTTGCGAAGGCGATTCTGCGGCTTGTGTCTGATGGGGAACTTCTTGCGCGCAGTCACGCCGGCGAAGAGTTGAGCAGTGCCGAATTCTCGGCGCTGTTGGACGCGGGCCAAGCCGATCACGTCCGGCTTCGTGCGGGCCG
>DATENC010000010.1:0-5082 GCA_035275265.1 Burkholderiales bacterium
CCGGCGGTTGCGCCCGCGACGAGCGTGGCGGCGGCGCAATCGTCGCTGCCGCCTGCCAACCTTTCTGCAGTGGATCAGGCGGCGATCCAGCGTGCCTATGACAATGCCTACAGCAACTATCGCATCAACGACTATCAGGGCGCGATCCGCGGCTTTGACGGGTTTCTCAAGACTTTTCCGAAGCACCAGCTGGCGCCCAACGCGCAATACTGGATTGGCGAATCATATTTTCATCTGCACGACTACCGGGCTGCTATCGAAGCGCAGCGCCGTCTGCTCGGCTACTACCCAGACAGCGTGAAGGTGCCGGACGCGCTGTTGATCATTGGCACCGCCGAAACCAGCCTGGGTGATAATGCTGCCGCCAGGAAGACCTTTGAGGAACTGATCGCCAGGTATCCGAGTACCGAACCTGCAGACAAAGCCAAGGCGCGTCTCGGCAAGCTCAAATAGCTGTCTGCATCCCATCGCGCCCGGCCTTCATTCTCTGGCGCTGGAGAGTGACTTGGAAGCAAGCCTCCGGACCCGCTGATCGAGTCGATGGAAAACTTCGCCCACCTTGCAAGCCTGGTCGTTGCCCTTGGATTTGTCCTCGGATTGGTGTTCGGTGCGGTTGCTCACAAGGTCAATTTCTGCACCATGGGTGCGGTGGCTGACGTCGTCAATGTCGGCGACTGGGGCCGCATGCGCATGTGGCTGCTCGCTATTGCGGTTGCGGTTGCCGGAGCCAACGCGCTTGATTGGGCAGGAATGGTGGATCTGTCGCGCTCCGCCTATCCGGCCGCACGGTGCCCGTGGATCGCCTACATCGTCGGCGGATTCCTGTTCGGGATCGGTATGACGCTGGCCTCCGGCTGCGGTAGCCGCAGCGTCGTCCGGGTTGGAGGCGGAAATCTCAAGTCATTGGTGGTTCTGGTGTTCCTCGCTATTTCCGCGGACATGACTCTGCATGGCCTGTTCGCGCCGGCGCGCGTGGACGCGTTGAGCGCAGTAGCCATAAATTTCGACCAGGGCCAAGATCTGCCATGGGTCGTTGCCACACGGCTCGGCGTGGGCCGGCACGGTTTGCAGCCATGGATAACTGCGTTGATCGTAGTTCCCCTGACTCTCTTCGTCTTCAAGGAACGGTCGTTCCGCGCCACGCGCGAACAGGTAGTCGGGGGCTTGGTGATAGGGCTGGTGATCGTCGCCGGCTGGTACGCAACCGGGCATATCGGCTGCATTGCCGAAGATCCGGATACGCTGCAGGAGGTCTACCTCGGCTCCAGGACGGCCCGCCCGGAATCGCTGACCTATGTCGGTCCAGTTGCCAATACGCTCGAGTGGCTGCAGTTCTGGACTGACAGGTCCTCGAAACTCAGTTTCGGCGTCGCTGTCGTAGCCGGCACGCTGCTCGGATCGTTCGCCTACGCAATTCTCACCAGAAACTTCCGATGGGAGAGCTTCGCTTCCGCAGGCGATGCCCGCAATCACATCATCGGCGGCATCCTGATGGGTTTCGGCGGTGTCACGGCGATGGGTTGCACCATCGGCCAAGGCATAACTGGCCTATCCACGCTCGCGGTTGGCTCGTTTCTCGTTTTCTTCTCGATCATCGGCGGCGCGACCGTCACCATGAAAGTTCAATGGCGCCTGCTTCAGGAAAACTGAACACTCGCGGAACAAGAATCCAAGCGGTTTTCCGGACATTTCTGTTTGACGCACAAACTTCGCTGCCGGTACAATGCGCGCTCTTTTTTTGGGCGGTTAGCTCAGTCGGTAGAGCAGCGGACTTTTAATCCGTTGGTCGCGAGTTCGAATCTCGCACCGCCTACCAACACGGAAGGCCGGCGTCGAGCTGGCTTTTTCTTTTGCCAAGTCCGGATCGGCATCCGCGAGAGGCAACTGCGCCACCGACACTGAATATTCCGCAGTGGCACGGCGATGGGTCGATTCTCGATAACTATTTTCTGAGGTTCGCAGCGCCGAAAAATGGTTTCACGGCTGCGCGTGTTACGCTCACGGGAAGCGGCACGTCGGGCCGGATGCGGTTGTGCGTGTTTTTCCTACACAACGACAATGCTGATGGAATAGCAGCCTTGAATTCCTTCGCAAGCCGTGGGGTATTGCCGGGGCGCGTTTGTTCGGCCGACAGCGCAAGGCGAAGCAGTGAACTGGAATCGTGGGGCACAGCAACCATAGCCATGGACCACGCGCTCAAAATACTTCTGGTCGAGGATGTCGAAACCGACGCCGAACTGCAAATGCGCGAACTCAGGCGTGCCGGCCTGAACTTCGACGTGCATCGGGTGCAGTCCGAATCTGCGTTTCTTGCAGGGCTCTCCGAGTTCGAACCTGACCTCATCATGTCGGATTTCTCGATTCCGGGTTTCGGCGGAATGCGGGCACTCGAGCTTGCTTGTAACCGCGCTCCCGACACGCCTTTTGTCTTCGTGTCCGGAACCATAGGCGAGGAAACGGCTGTCGAGTCGCTCAGGCGCGGCGCCACCGACTATGTAGTCAAGACCAACCTGACGCGCCTTGGCCCGGTGGTGCGGCGGGCAATCGCGGAGGCGCGGGAACGGCGTGCGCGTCTGGCCGCCGAGCAGCGCGCCCATGCACTAACAAATTTCTACGCGGCACTTTCGGAGAGCAACGAAGCTCTGGCACGTGCACAGGGGCGCGACGAACTGTTCCGCGATATCTGCCGCATCGCAGTGGCGCGTGGCGGCTTCAAATATGCCTGGGTGGGATTGGTGGACGCCGAAAGCGAAATGGTCAGGCCGGTGGCTCATTTCGGTGCCGGGAGCAGTGCCGTCGAGCGGGCCGAGGTGCCGCTCGACGCGCGCCAGCCAGGCGGACGCGGGCCGATGGCGACGGCCGCACGCGACGGCCAGCCAAGTGTTTGCAATGACATTTTGGCCGATCGGAGGTTCGCTACCGTGCACGAGCGCATACGGGCACGGGAATTTCGCTCCACGGCTGCGCTGCCGCTGTTGCTTGATGGCGAGCCCTTCGGTGGATTCGGCCTTTATGCCAGCGAGGTAGGCTATTTTGACGACGAACGCATGCAACTACTGAGCGAACTGGCGGGCAACATCGCGTTTGCGCTGGACCGATTCGAGCAGGAAGCGCGTCGCAGGCTCGCGGAAACGGCAATACTCGAAGCAAGGCAGCAGCTGCAGGCGCTGTCAACGCGTCTGATCGAAGCTCAGGAAGAAGAGCGACGCGAGATAGCGCGCGAGTTGCACGATGAGATCGGACAGGCGCTGTCGCTGGTGAAAATCAAGTTGCAGCAGGCCGGGCGGCTGCACGGGCACGACTCGGAGGTCCTGCTGGAAGATTGCATCGGGATCGCCGACGACACGCTCAAGCAGGTACGTGATATGTCGCTCGACCTGCGACCGCCGTTACTCGACGATCTCGGCCTCGCGGCCGCGCTGGAGTGGACTCTGCAGCGCCGGGAACAGAGCGCCGGATGGCAGACCGCAATTGTCGCCGACCCGCTGCCCGGACGTCTGGCGACGGAAATCGAGACCGCCTGTTTTCGCATAGCCCAAGAAGCACTCACCAACGTGGCGCGCCACGCCCAGGCGAAGATGGTGGAAGTGCGGTTGGGCATTGTTGGCGATGAACTCGAGCTGGTGGTGCGTGACGACGGCCGCGGATTCGATCCGGAGGAGGTGAGGCTGCGGCCGGCGCGGCGGGCAAGTCTCGGCCTGGTGTCGATGAAGGAACGTGCCGCGTTGGTCGGCGGTTGGTTCGAAATCAGCACCTCGAGCCGGGACGGCACCGCAGTTCGGGCCGCGTTTCCGCTGCGCTGGCGCAACGGACGTTAGACAATCGATGAAAAAAACCCGCGTGCTGCTGGCAGATGACCACACGTTGATGCGTGCAGGCGTGCGGGCACTGCTGGACAATATGGCGGGCTGCGAAGTCGTTGCCGAGGCCGAAGACGGCGATGAGGTGCTCGAACTCCTCCGTCAACACCGGCCGGACGTGGCGCTCATGGACATCGACATGAAGCGCATGAGCGGCATCGAGGCAATGGCGACGGCAAAGCGTGAGTTCCCGGATCTGCGCGTAGTCATGCTCTCGATGCACTCGGAGAAGCAGTACGTAATGCGAGCATTGCGCGACGGCGCATCCGGATACCTTCTCAAGGATGCTGCGACCGTCGAGCTCGAGCTGGCGTTGAACGTGGTGATGAGAGGCGACGTGTATCTGAGCCCTGGCGTGTCGAAACAGGTGGCCGAGGGTTTTGTACGCGAGGCCGCATCCGCGGATCCGGTTGCTTCGCTGACGCCACGCCAGCGCGAAATCCTCACGCTTGTCGCCCAGGGCCATAACACCAAAGAGATCGCCTTCCGCCTCGGTCTTAGCGCCAAGACCGTCGAAGCCCACCGTATCCAATTGATGGAGCGCCTCGACATTCACGATATCGCGGGCCTGGTGCGCTTTACCATCCGCACCGGTTTGGTCACGCTGGACAAGTAGTCCACCGTACGGCTTGTTCGCCGCGCGGCCCGCAAGATGCGCCACGACGGGCGTTTCGTCGCGTCGCCAAGGAAATACCTTGATCCGACCAAAGGAATTTCCTGCCGTCTGCCGAGGAATTCCCCGATTCACTGCGGCGGTCCGTATCCCTAAGCTGTTTCCGCAGGCCCGAGTATGAGGCGAAATCGATACAGTTCCGTTTTTATCAGCTATTCAATAACTTAAGGAAAATTCATGAGTCCAGCAAGAATATTGTCTTCCCATCCGCAGTGGGTAGATTCGTTGCATGGTTATGTCAAGCCCTACTGGGAGGAGCTGTTGGCGGGAGAATGGGCGGAGGGCGTGGCCTCCACGCGGCTGTCGATTTCCGAGATGCGCGGCTGGATTCTACAAATCTATCCTTTTATCCATGCGTTTCCGAAATTTCTTGCCGAGGCTCTCATCAAGGTGGAGGACGATGAGTCGCGCTCGTTTCTGATCGACAACATTCGCGTCGAAAAGGCCCACGCCGAACACTGGATCTGGATGGGAATGGGTTTCGGGGTGCCCAAGAAGGAGATGCTCTCGCTTGCCGAGGGTAATCGGCCGGTGCTGCGAGACGTGCAG